>CAZRHJ010000001.1:0-162318 GCA_964600025.1 uncultured Rikenellaceae bacterium
AGTTATGAGCATCGGCGAAATAGACAAGATAGGCGAGTTTCGTTTTTAGCGGACGAAATTATAAAAGAATCAATGTAGTTATTTGATTTTAAACTTATAGAACTTAATAATCTCATTTTCTTCGTCAGCTGGTGTATTTAGCCAAATATTTGACTCGTTATCAACACCTGCAATATAAGGAGCAGATGCTAAATCAAATTCGCCTATCAATGTTTCGTTTTTGTATATCTGTATGCCACCGCCAGCAGTTTTATGTTTTTTGTAAGTTCGCACAACATAATCTCCAACGGATATAATAGATGTATAATATCCCCATTTCTCAGCTTTCAACTCATTTGTTACATTTTCTTGGAAAGTGTTATATATAGGATATTCGATATTTTCCAACGCTTTTGCACCTACACCAAACGAACGCAATAACACCCCATTATTATCTCTGACATAAATAATTGGGTCAGGTTGATAATTCAAAAGAATTTCTCCGTTAGAGTTACTACAAAAATTAGGAGCATTTAACAAAGCGACTTTGTTGGTCTTGAAATATGGGGGATAATGGCCAAATATTTTTTCATTTTTACCACTTTCAATATTAAATAAATTTAGCGTTAAAGCATCTGCCCAATAATTTGGAATAGATGTATCAAAAGCATTAAATTTTGGGTGTTCACTAACAATAGGAAACAATATCTTTTTCCCATCAATATTCAAAAATCTTTGTAACCCAAAATTAATTTCATACATTATCTCGCTATTTGGATCAGGATTATTTATCAAGTCATTTATTTGCTCAGTTGTCATTTCACGACCAAAGTCGATAACAGATAAATCTTTTTTTACAAATTCGTTCTGCGAATTGATTATATTCAAACAACTTTGACCATCAATATACATAAAATCATTGCCATCAGAAAATGCAGCAAACAATCCACAGTTTACTATTTCGTTAGGTCCTCGACCATTTCTAATTAACACATTTTCGTAATTTCCGTTCAAATCATATTGAACTATCTGTGGAGAAAACCTATCCAAAAACAACATTTTGTCGCCACGAATACTCCACAAACCTGTCATTGAAATTTCTTTGCCATCAAAATTTACAGAATCAACATTCAACTCTGTCATCTGAATATTTTTAGCGTCGTTATGTTTGATTCCATCATACTCATTTGCCACTTCTCCTGCACAGTTAAACAACAGTGGCAACAAAAATAAACTTAGTCTTTTCATTATTAAATATATTATTATTTGTATTGTAGTTTGTATTGATAGTCCTTGCCAAAAAGTATTGGATAATAGGCATCAAATATCTGAGCATATCGACTTGCAGCCATTTTTCTTGTTCTTTCACGTATTTCCATTACTTCTTTTTTTGCAGCTTCTGATTCAAATTCTTCATTTTTGTCAAATGGAGGCAAAGGTTTACCATTATTTCTCTCTGCTTGTACATAGATATCATCTCCTGTAACATTCAAATCTTTTTTAATTTTTTCAAAATCCAAATATTCAAATACCATATCCTTCCACACAAGTTCTTGATAAGGAGCATAGTTCAAAGATGTAATATACTCAGATTGCAATTTTAATTTTAGTGTATTTATCTGCTTAGGTGAAATATTTACCGAATTTTTAAACTCTACTACCTCACTTATTTTCAGTTTGGTTTCTATTGGGTTAAGTCTTTCTGGAATATGATAATTTATATCAATCATTGGAGATTGAGCAACTACATACTCTACATTAGATTTTGCATATTTTGGATATACATAATTATTTTTCAACTCAAAAGCCAATTCAAAATCTCTTAATGAAATAGGATTTGCACTACTTACTTTTGGAACAAAAACTTTTCGCCTATAATCTACATATCCTTTATCAAAAAATATTTTTTCAACATAGCCCTTTGTTTTATTATAAACAATCTTACCAGTTGCCATTATCCTTGTGTTTTGGAACGAAGTCCAATCTTTATTTGTAAACTTAATATCGTAGATTTTATCATTATCCGAATTACTATATTCTTTTGCTATACTATATTTGAATAAAGATTCTTTGGTTTTGTTCAAAGGACCATCAACCATTGTATTAAGCATTATACTTAAAATTTCAGATTGGCAAATAATATAATATTTTTTTAATCTTTCTTGCAACTTTATTTTATTTGTCTGGATATTATTTGGAACATTACTCTTATGCTTCATCATCTGACCATTTTCATCAAAACTATCAGTAGTAAAAGTAGATATTGTTTTTGTAAAAATTGATTTTATATCCTCAAACGCACGTGTGATTTTTGTTGGAGCATAATTTATATTAGTCATTATCCCACTATTTGCTAAAAAACCTACATAACGCCCATTTTGCTCAGTAGTTCTATAAGTTACAAATTCACTCGCAAAAGCTTTGGAGTGTTTCAAATGAAAATTTTTAGAGACTTCTGTCATCAAATCCTCTATTTTAACACTTTCTTGTGCATAAATAGTTTCTGGAAAACCCATTGAAATTGCAAAAATAGCAATTAACAATAAATAATAGTGTTTTTTCATAAATTAGGAAATATTAATATTTAAACAATTAGTTAGTTACAATCTTACACCACAATATTAGTAAAAAATAGTTATGAAAGCAAATATTTAATATGGAAAATAAATATAAAAAACTGCGATATTAATAAATATCGCAGTTTAATAAAATTACTGACTATTATTTGTCTAATTTCAGTTTTGGGAAACAGCACTTACAGATTTCAAAACAATATCTTTCACAATAACAGCAGTACCTTTGTAGCCGTCATATTTTGCATACTTATCATCTTGAATAAGATTATCTGTACCAACAGTAAACAATAGATTTTGACTCTCATACATTGTTTCACTATCTTCGGTAGACTCAAATTTCAAATTATAGGTATATGAAGCATAATCCAATTTGTAATCAAAATTGTAGCGACCAGCACTATTAGTGTAGTTGGTTTTACTGTTAGTATCCTCAACATCAATAACTACTTTAATATCGGGAAGCACCTCACCTGCCTCATTCTTCACAACTCCCGAAAATTCGTGATTTACCCAAGGTTCTGCTTTTGGCTCTGATTTACAAGAAACAAAAGTAAGTGCAACAACAAACAATATTGCTGTTAGTTTTGTCATTAATTTTTTCATTAAAAGATTTGTTTAAAAATTATTTATTATTTTGCCCTTCAAAATAACTTTATCTACTATGTTTTGAGTATAAGCATAAGGGATAAAATTGTAGGAAGGAATAGGAGTTGTTATATACACGTTTGCAAATTTGCCACGTGCAATAGACCCAAATTCTTTGCTCAATCCCATAGCGTAAGCCCCGTTTATAGTAGCTGCATTGATAGCCTCTTCAATCTGCATTTTCATTTTGATAGTTGCCAAAGATAATATAAATTTCATACTTCCCGAAGGAGAACTTCCCGGATTATAGTCCGAAGCAAGAGCAACTGGCAATCCAGCCTTCATCATTTCACGTACAGGAGCCCAAACCATTTCCAAGAAAAACGCTGCACCAGGCAAAACAGTCGGCATAGTTTCGGAGTTTTTAAGCACCTCAATTTGATTTTTGCCAGTATATTCAAGATGGTCAACCGAAAGAGCATTATGCTTGACAGCTATTTCAATTCCACCACTCTCAGCAAGTTCGTTAGCGTGGATTTTTGGTCTCAAACCGTATTTTGCACCTGCTATCATCATTCGTTCAGTTTCCTCAACAGTAAAAAAACCTTTGTCGCAAAAAACATCTATGTATTCTGCCAAACCCTCACGACCAACTGCTGGAATCATCTCGTTTATAATCAAATCTACGTACTCACTCTGACGTCCTTTGTATTCCAAAGGAACAGCGTGTGCACCCAAGAAAGTAGCACGCACTTCGATAGGCGAAGTGTTTTTGATACGTCGTATAACTCTAAGCATTTTCAGCTCGTCCTCAACAGACAAACCATAACCACTTTTTATTTCGACAGCACCAGTACCCATAGAGATTATTTCGTTAATACGCTCCATTGCACTATCATACAATTCGTCTTCACTGGTGTTGTGCAAACGTATAGACGAATTAATAATACCGCCACCACGTTTTGCTATTTCTTCGTACGACAAGCCGTTTATTTTATCAATAAATTCATTTTCACGGCTACCTGCATAAACTAAATGCGTATGAGAGTCGCAATAAGACGGCATAACCAATCTTCCTATGGCGTCTATCACTTGTGCATCACAATTTGGGCAGTTTTCCATTTTTCCAAAATCCTTAATTCTTTCACCCTCTATGAGCAAATAAGCATTTTCGATAACTGGAAGATTTTTCATATCCTCGCCCTTTACAATTAAGCGAGGATTTTCTTCTGCTTGAACAAGCTGTTTAATATTTTTTATTAAAATCATTCTCTAAAATTTTAGATTCTTACGCATAAATTCAACTGTTTTGTGCATAGATTCATACATTACTCTATCTATATCCACAAACGGAATTTCTTTGCGGTAAGCTGAAACAATTTCTTCTATTTCTGCCGAAGATTTGAGTGGACGACGGAACTCAAACGCCTGAGTAGCATTGAATAATTCTATTGCAAGTACTCTTTCGGTATTTTGAACCACTTTGCGACATTTTGTTGCAGCATTTGCACCCATACTAACGTGGTCTTCTTGACCTTGTGAAGACTCAATAGAATCCACACTTGCAGGTGTACAAAGTTGTTTACTTTGGCTCACAATACTTGCCGCAGTATATTGTGGAATCATAAATCCACTATTCAAACCCGGTTTTGCCACCAAAAAACTTGGCAAATCACGTTTACCCATAATAAGTTGGTTAGTACGCTGACCAGAGATACTTCCCAATTCAGCAACAGCTATTGACAAGAAATCCAATGCAATAGCAAGAGGTTGTCCGTGGAAATTACCACCACTAACGACTATATCTTCGTCTGGGAAAACGTTTGGATTGTCTGTTGCAGAATTTATCTCGGTTGTAAATACTCCTTTAACGTATTCGATAGCATCTTTACTTGCACCGTGAACCTGAGGAATACAACGGAAAGAATAAGGGTCTTGAACGTGTGCTTTGTATCGTGTAGCAATCTCACTACCCTCCAACAACTCTGACATACGACGTGCAGTCTCACGCTGTCCGTTATGAGGGCGAATATCGTGGATATGGTGGAAGAAAGGCTCTCTTCTACCATCAAAACCCTCCAAAGAAACAGCAGCTATTGTATCTGCACTTTTTGACAAACGCATTGCATTCATAACGCTCCATACACCAAAACCACACATAAACTGTGTTCCGTTCAAAAGAGCAAGTCCTTCTTTGCTCTGCAAAGTAATAGACTCCCAACCCATACGACGATTAAGTTCCTCGCCTGAAATTCTCTCTCCTTTGAAATCTACATATCCCAAACCCAACAAAGGCAAAGACATATGTGCAAGTGGAGAAAGGTCGCCACTTGCCCCAAGCGAACCTTGTTGGTAGATAACTGGGAAAATATCATTATTGAAAAACTCTATTAATCGCTTAACAGTCTGAACTTGAACGCCTGAATGTCCGTACGATAAAGATTGTATCTTGAACAAAATAATAAGTTTGACAATCTCGTGAGGAACTTCCTCACCAAATCCACAAGAGTGCGACATAACAAGGTTACGTTGCAGCGTAGACAAATCTTCTTGACTAATAGAAATATTACACAACGACCCAAAACCAGTAGTGATACCATAGATTGGTTCTTTTTGTGTTTTCATTTTGTTGTCAAGATAATCTCTACATTTTTGGATATTTGCAACAGCTTCATCGCTTAAAGCCAAAGTGTAGTTTTGTTCGATAATCTCACGAACACGTTCAATAGTCAAATGTTCGCTACTAATATGATGTATTTTCATAAATTTAAAGTTGTTTTGAGTTAGAATAGTTTTTTTAGCATTTCATCATCTGCAATATGAGGAACTGTTACCACCATTTTTGGCTGACGTTCCATTTCACGGCGAATTGCAAACATTGCACCTTCGTTTCTTGCCCAGCTACGACGAGCTATACCGTTGTTTACGTCCCAGAGTAACATATTTTCGGCTCTACGTGAAGCATCAGCACTTCCGTCCAAAGTCATACCAAAGCCTCCGTTTATAACCTCGCCCCAGCCTACTCCGCCACCATTGTGGATAGATACCCAAGTTGCACCACGGAAACTATCGCCAATAACATTTTGGATAGCCATATCGGCTGTAAACTGCGAACCGTCATAAATATTTGAGGTTTCACGATAAGGAGAGTCTGTACCAGACACGTCGTGATGGTCTCTACCAAGGACAATAGGTGCTGTTATCTCACCAGAGGCAATAGCACGGTTGAAAGCCTCAGCAATTTTCATACGACCCTCGCTATCTGCATACAAAATACGAGCTTGTGAACCTACCACAAGTTTATTTTGTTGAGCCTCTTTAATCCAGTGGATATTGTCTTGTAATTGGTGAATAATCTCTTGTGGAGCTGTTTTTGCAATTTCTTCCAAAACAGAACAAGCTATTTCATCACTTTTTTGCAAATCCTCTGCCTTGCCCGAAGTACATACCCAACGGAAAGGTCCAAATCCATAGTCAAAGAACAAAGGTCCCATTATATCTTGAACATAAGATGGATAACGGAAATGTTCTTTATCTTTCATTATATCTGCTCCTGCACGAGACGCCTCCAACAAGAAAGCATTACCATAATCAAAGAAATACATTCCTTTGTCAGCTATCTCATTTACTGCACTTGCGTGACGAACCAAAGTTTTTTGAACCTCTTTCTTGAATTGTTCAGGGTTGTTTGCCATCATTTCGTTTGACTCTTCGTAAGTCAAACCAACTGGATAATAACCACCTGCCCAAGGGTTATGCAAAGATGTTTGGTCTGAACCCAAATCTACTTGAATATTATCTTTTGCCAAACGCTCCCACAAATCCACAATATTGCCCTCATAAGCAATCGAAACTTTCTCACGATTATCAACAGCTTTTTGGATACGTGGCATAAGCAAATTCAAATCTGTAAAAATTTCATCTACCCAACCTTGGTCAAAACGCTTACGAGCTGCTTTTGGGTTTATCTCTGCTATCACCGAAACAACTCCTGCAATAACACCTGCTTTTGGTTGAGCTCCCGACATTCCTCCCAAACCAGAAGAAACAAACAACAAAGATTTGTTGTATTCTCCACGTTTTTGAAGAATTTTGCGACCTGCATTAAGCACTGTAATAGTAGTTCCGTGGACTATTCCCTGAGGGCCGATATACATAAACGAACCTGCTGTCATTTGTCCATACTGGCTTACTCCAAGAGCATTGAATTTCTCCCAATGATCTTGTGAAGAGTAATTTGGAATTACCATACCGTTTGTAACTACCACACGTGGAGCATCTTTGTGCGAAGGGAATACCCCCATAGGGTGTCCCGAATAAAGTACCAAAGTCTGTTCGTCAGTCATTTGCGACAAATATTTCATTGTCAAACGATATTGAGCCCAGTTTTGGAACACTGCACCGTTTCCTCCATAAGTAATTAGTTCGTGAGGGTGTTGAGCCACAGCATAATCCAAATTGTTTGACATCATCATCATAATAGATGCTGCTTGAACAGATTTTGCAGGATAATCAGAAATTGGACGAGCATAGATTTTGTAGTCTGGACGATAACGATACATATATATACGTCCATAAGTATTCAACTCCTCCAAGAAATCTTTTGCTAATTCCTCGTGTTGTTCAACAGGAAAATAACGCAAAGCATTTTTGAGTGCCAAACGTTTTTCCTCATCATTCAAAATCTCTTTACGCTTAGGTGCGTGATTTATTTCTTTTTCGTATTGTCGTTTTGCAGGGATATTCGCTGGAATACCCTCTGCAATTTCTTTTCTAAAATCTTCTAACGTCATAGCTTAACCAATTTTTTGATGAACAATCTCCAAAACTTCTGCTTCAAGACGATTAGCCTCTTCTACCATTTTTTCGGCACGTGTGATAAAGTCTGCGGCAAGAGCTTTGTCTTTTAGACCCGATGCATTGATTTTGACATTCAAGAATGCACCAATAACTCCCGAACGAGCTGCCAAAGCACCAACACCAGCATCAGAAACAGAATTTGGATTACCATTCATTGCCATTTCTTTTACGATAGGGAATACTCGCATAGACGCCTCGATTGTACGGAAAGGAACTTCGGTAGCATATACTGTTGCTGCTTGAAGAGCTGCTGCACGAGCTTTTTTCTCTTCGTCAGTAGCCTTAGGCATTGCAAAAACGTCCATTATTTTGTTGAAAGCATTTGTGTCTTCATCAACCAAATACAAAAGTTCGTTCATAAGTTCTTGACCTTTGTCTGCCCAAGCCGAGAATTCTTCCCAACGTGCGTCCCAACCAGCTTTGTGTGATGATAAGTTTGCAACCATTGTTCCCAACGCTGCTCCCAAAGAACTCATATAAGCCGAGATTGAACCACCACCAGGAGCAGGAGATTCACTTGCAGTTTCAAGTGCAAAGCCTTTACAAGTAAAGTCAATAAGTTTTTTAGAGTTTTTGTCCTCCAACATATACTCTATGATTTTTTCTTCTGGAACAAATGGTTTCAAATCATCTAATCCCATAGATTTGATAGCTATTTTGATAATTTCACTCTCCGAAATACCAGTAGAACGTTGTTGCTTACGCAAGAAATATTTACCAGCATCAATCAAACAGCTTTTTGGCACAAGACCAACGATTTCTGTACCAGAGATACGAATACCTCTTTCGTTGGCTTTTTTGCAAACCTCGTCAAAAGCTACGTGCAAAGGAGTAACACCGATATTTGTAAGGTTCATAGAAACCTGTGCGATACCATATTCTTCGATATACCAACCAATAGCTTTACAGCACTTCAAAGAACCCAAAATACGAATTTCTTTTCCATTTTCGTCTTTCATTGGTTTGCCAACTGGACTACCACCTTCACGCATTGGTCGACCATTCTCACGAACATCATAAGCAATAGCATTTGCACGACGAGTCGAAGTAGTGTTAAGATTATAGTTTACTGCTACCAAGAAATTTCTTGCACCAACTGCGGTAACTCCTGTATGAGCCACACTATCTGTAAACTCTGCTACACCAAAGTCTGGGCGACCTTCTTCGGTAGGAAGTCTTTTGCTAAGCCCTTCGTATTCTCCTTGACGACAAACAGCTAAGTTTTGACGCTCTGGACGAATACAAGCATTTTCGTAACAGAAAGTAGGAATACCAGCTTCCTCTGCAATACGTTTTGCAAGTGTACGAGCCACTTCTGCACATTCTTCCATAGTAATGCCAGAAAGAGGAATAAGTGGACAAACATCTGTCGCTCCAAAACGTGGGTGAGCTCCGTGATGACGTGACATATCAATTAATTGACCTGCAAGTTTAACTGCTCTAAATGCGGCCTCAACAACTGGTTCTACTTCACCAACGAAAGTAACAACAGTACGGTTTGTAGCTGCCCCTGGATCAACGTCCAATAGTTTAACACCCTCAACAGCCTCAATTACATCTGTAATTTGTTTGATAATAGATAAATCACGTCCCTCGCTAAAATTTGGAACGCATTCGATAATTCTTTTGTTCATATTTTTATAGTTTAAATTTATAACATTTCAACTCTGCAAGTTAATAATTATTTTCAGAACTTTATTCAAAAAAGTAACAAAAAAGTCCTACAAAAATGTAGGACTATGTATTTTATATTTGAAGATGGCGATTTTTAGTGGATTTTAGGCAATTTAGCAATATTTACTTAGAATTGATAATCCACAAATCTTCTACTCTCTCTGACTTTCTTACAAAATTCACTTACCTTCTGGTGTTCTGGGTGGATTTTATATGCAGCTAAGTCCTCGTAAGAGTCAAACTCCGAAATCAAAACCGCATCATAAGCCATTTCAGATTCTTTTTCGTTTACACCAACTTCGAGAAAACGTATCTGGGGAACTACTCCTACCAAAGCCTCTAATTTTTGTTTCATTAGTCGTGCGTTTTCTAATTTTGTACGACCTTCTGCCTCCTCGTGGAATTTCCACATTACAATATGTTTAATCATAGTATTATATTTTTTTGATAAGTTCAACAAACAAATTAGACATTCTACGACTTGCTAAATCTCCTTGTCGTACTACTTCGTTGTGGTCGGTAGGTGCAGAAGTAGAATTAGTGATTATAGAAACAGCAAAAACTCTCATTGCACAATGACGAGCCACAACACATTCAGGTGCAGTGGACATACCAATCATATCTCCCCCAAGCATTTTGTACATTTCTATCTCACTTGCCGTTTCGAGCGACGGGCCAGTAACTGCCATATAAACACCACGTTTTAGCGTTGGGCATAAATCTTCGGCAATATCCATTAACTCCGTATCATAAGGCTCTTTCATTTCTGGAAATCTCTCTCCAAATTCTTCGATATTAGTTCCCAAAAGTGGGTTCGGAATAAAACTAATGTGGTTGCGAAGCATAACCATATCCCCAACATTAAAATTATTGTTCAAACCACCAGCTGCGTTAGACAACATAATAGTGTGAACACCCAACATCTTCATAATCCTAATGGGATAGGTAACTTGACAAAGCTCATAGCCCTCATAGTAATGAAATCTTCCTTTCATCACTACTACATTTTTTGTACCTATTGTTCCAAAAATAAGTTTACCCGCGTGTCCTTTTACTGTCGAAACAGGAAAATGCGGAATATCTTTGTAATCAATCTCATAAAGAGAATTTACATTGTCGGCAAAAGCCCCCAAACCAGAGCCTAAAACAACTCCCACGTTTGGTACAAAATCTCCAATTTGAGATTTTATATATTCACAAGTTTGATTGTAAGTTTCGATATTCATAATTGTTTATTTTAATAGTTCAAAAATAAGAGTATTTATATTAGCTCCTCTATAATCCAAGATTTTAAAAGAAATATCTTGTACATAAAGTATTTGACGCTGCTCGGCACTGAGTGTTTCTATTTCTTCTATTTTCACTCTATCTTTGGCAGTAAAAACAATCACTGCTCCGTGTTTTTTTGCTATTTTGTACGCTAAATTTATATCTTTTTGCGTAAAACGGTGGTGGTCTTTGAAATCCAATACTTTTACCACCTTGTAGTCTTGCGAAAGCTTAGACACAAATTTTGAACAAGATGCTATTGCCGAAACAACAACCACTGGGCTTGATTTTGGAAGCACTTGTGGCTCATTATCATAGATTGTGCAAGGAGGATTTACAACAGTTGTTGTAAAAAACACTCGTTGATTTTCAGATGCTTTGATTTTTGAAACAAAACTATCCATTTTATCAAGGGTAATTTGTTTTGGAGATTTAGTAACCACAATTATATCTGCTCGTTTTTTGGAGCTTCGCAAATCCCTCAACCAACCCACTGGAAACAAATAATCATTATAGTAAGGATTATCATATTCGGTAAGCATTATAGATATAGTGGGCTTGATAGCACGATGCTGCATTGCATCATCAAGCAAGATAATATCCAAATCATTGAATTTGTCCGAAAGCATTTTAACCCCCTCTACTCTATTTTCACAAACTGCAATTTTGAGAGTAGGATTATAAAGTGAAAGCATTTTTGGCTCATCACCTATATCTTTGGTAGCAGAAGAATTTGTTGCAAGCACAAATCCCTTTGTAGTTCTTCCGTAACCCCTCGAAAGCAAAGCTATATTATTATCAGCCAGAGAATTAACAAGCATATTTATAAATGGTGTTTTACCAGTCCCCCCCATTTTAAGGTTTCCGACAGAAATAGTCTTTGTAGTTGTTCCACAAGATTTTAACACATCATAATCATATAAAATGTGGCGAATCTTGATAATACAAAAATATATTATAGATAATGGAAACAAAAAAAATCTAAAAAATTGCATATAAATCATTTAATATTATTATATTTGCTAAACCAAAACAAACTCCTTCCCGTTTACAAAAATAGTCTTTTTAATTCAAAAACTACTATTTTGAATACGAGAATATATAGATTATTTATTTTATGTATCAAAAAAATTATTTTTACAAAGCCACAAGCTTTGTACATATTTCTTATGTACATCAATTTTTAGCACTATTGGCATATTACACCATTTGCTGTGCAATTTTGGGGCTGAGCATTATGCTTATAAATCAATCTGAAAACAACTATTTTCAAAATATGTTTGTCAAAGACTTATACGGGATTATTCTTCTTAGCTCTATTCCAGCCACCCTCGTACTTCTGCCCAAGCCTATATGTAAAACAAAATACTGTATGAATTTAATATACAAAACATACCTTATTTTTGGAACTATTATATTTCTTTTAGCCTCTTTCAATGTAGTTTTCCTAAACAAACATTATGTAATAGGAGATTTTGATGGTTTTACAGAATCCATAAAACACATAAAATTCATAGACATCACATTTATTAAAATATTGATTTTTGGATTAATTTGTTATGCTACAATAATGCTTAATAATTATATTGCTAACAAACTAATTGCCAATACAATAAACACTTCATTTATAAAAAACAAAAATATTTCGTATAGTATCCAGATTATGTTTTTTGCTCTTAACATTTTTTTAATTATCTTGTCAGCATTAAATTTATTTTAGTCGAAGATGATAGAATTAGACAAAAAACTATTTTTGGCTCTAAATACAGACTTTGGAGCTGATGCAGATATAGCATTCAAATTTATATCAAGCCACACAACATTCGCACTGTTTGCGTTGATAGCACTTGCGATTATATTCAAAAAATATGGTATTAGAACAACTATTTTGATATTCATAATGGTAATTACAACTATTCTTTTGAGTGATTATGTTACTAAAATACCCAAATTTTTTATAGAAAAATTCCGACCAATTTACACCGCAGATATTCAGTTATTATGCCATTTTGTCAAAAATGACATTCCAAATAGTTTGTATGGTACAGTTTCGGGACACGCCGCAACTTCTACCGCACTTGCATTATTTTTAACAAAAATTATAAAAAACAAGTTTTTTTCAGTTTTTGCTATTATCTTTGCAATTACAATGTGTTACAGTAGAATATATTTAGCTTGTCATTTCCCAATAGATTTAGCTATTGGATTTGGATTTGGAATGATAGTTGGATATTTACATTACAAACTATATAAATTAATAACAAATAAATACATATTATGAATAACATTTTAGATTTAGAACCTAAATTGGTGTGGAAATATTTTTATGATTTCACACAAACTCCTCGTCCTTCAAAACACGAAGAAAAGATTTTAGCATACTTGGTTGATTTTGCCGAAAAAAACAAACTTGAATACAAGCGTGATGCAACTGGCAATATTGTTATTTGCAAACCTGCCACAAAAGGCCGTGAAAATGCACCAAAAGTTGCACTTCAAGGACACGTTGATATGGTTTGTGAAAAAAACTCAGATGTGGAAATTGATTTTATGAACGACCCTATCCAAGCCTATATTGACGGAGAGTGGGTAAAAGCAAAAGGCACTACACTGGGTGCAGATTGTGGAATTGGCTGTTCTATTGCTCTTGCAATTTTGGCATCAAACGACCTTGCTCACCCAGCTATCGAGGCAGTTTTTACAGTTGATGAAGAAACTGGTTTGACAGGGGCTTTTGGTATCGAGAAAGATATGATAACTGCAAAATACCTTATAAATCTTGATTCTGAGGACGCAGGTGAGGTATTTGTTGGTTGTGCTGGTGGCGTAGATACTCTTGCTACATTCAACTACAAAGAAGAAAATATCGAAAAAGATAGCAGTTTTGTAGAAATTAAGATTAGCGGTTTGCAAGGCGGACACTCTGGCGACGATATCAACAAAAAACGAGGAAATGCAAACGTTTTGCTTTCACGTTTTATGTTTGATTATTTGACAGATATCCAAATTGTAGAGATTGACGGAGGTAACCTAAGAAACGCTATCCCTCGTGAAGCAAAAGCATTGTTGGCTGTTAAAAACTCTGCTTTGGCAAACATAAAAGAAGAGGCAAAGAAATACAACGAAACACTTAAAAAAGAATATTTCACATCTGACGCAAACGTTGAATTTAGTTTTGCAGAAACTTCTTCCAATGCAAAACTTGCATTGGACAAAAAAACTACTCAAAACCTTGTTACTGCAATTATCACAGCTCCAAACGAGATTTTGGCAATGAGCCAAGATATGGATAATTTTGTTGAGACATCTACAAACCTTGCAAGTGTAAAACAATCTGAGGGCAAGATAGTTATTTCGACAAGTCAGCGTAGTTCTGTGGAAAGTCGTAAAGAATTTTGGGCAAAAGTGGTTGCTGCACATTTCACTACTTATGGTGCAGATGTACACCACACTGACGGCTATCCGGGTTGGACACCAATATTAAATTCTCACTTATTGGAAGTATTCAAACGTGAACATAAAAAAGTATTGGGTTACGACGTAGCCGTAAAAGCAATTCACGCTGGATTAGAATGTGGTTTATTCTCGACTAAGTTCCCACAATTAGAAATGGTGTCTTATGGCCCAACTCTTCGTGGAGTTCACTCTCCTGACGAGAAACTAAACATCAAAGACACACAAGATGCTTGGAAATTTATTATATCTATATTAGAAACAATTTAATAACAAAAAAAATGAAAAAAATTATTTCTTCATTACTTATTGCAGCAAGTACTTTTATGACAGTTGCTTGTGTTGGCACTAAACACAATCCGTTGATGAAGGGATTTGAGACGCCAAATGGCACTCCAACATACTCTCAAATCAAAAACGAACATTATTATCCTGCATTTGTAGATGCTATCGAAAAATCCAAAAAAGAGATTGACGCAATAGCTAACTCTTCTGATGAGCCAACTTTCCAAAACACTATCGAGGCTATGGAGTTTGGAGGCAAAGACCTTTCTCGCATTGCAGGTGTTTTCTTTAATATGCTTGGTTCTAATACAAACGACACTTTGCAACAAATTTCAATGAAAGTATCACCAATGCTTACAGAGCTTGGTAACTATTCATCTATGAACGAGAAATTGTTTCAAAGAATTAAGAAAGTATATGAAACAATGGACGAAGCAGGACTTAACGATATTCAACGACGCCTTACAACAAACTACTATAAGAGTTTTGCACGTAGCGGAGCTAACCTTTCGGCAGATGATAAAATCAAATACGGCGAACTGACTAAAAAAAGCTCTGAATTATCTTTGAAGTTTGGACAAAACGAACTTGCAGCTACAAACGATTTCTTTATTGAACTTACAGAGGAAGACACAAAAGAACTTCCAAGCTATGTAGTAGAAATGGCTGCAGCAGATGCTAAGGCAAAAGACAAAGAAGGCTGGATTATAACTCTTCAAGGCCCAAGCTATGGTTCATTTATGCAATACTCTACTAATAGAACTCTAAAAGAAAAAATATGGAGAGCAAGAGCAACAATGTGCATTGGTGGCAAATATGACAATACAAAAGTAATTAATGAACTTGTAAACACTCGTATTGATATTGCCAAAGTATTGGGTTACAATACTTACGCAGACTATGTTTTGGAAGAAAATATGGCAGCATCTGCACAAACAGTAAATGACTTTTTGGCTAATTTGGCAGAAAAATCACTTCCTTATGCAAAAAAAGATATAGCAGAACTTCAAAAATTTGCAAAAACAAAAGGTGCTAACTTCGAACTTATGCCTTGGGATTGTTCTTATTACACAAATGAGTTGATGAAAGAAAAATACAGCATAAGCGACGAACTTTTGAAACCTTACTTCAAACTTGAAAACGTTAGAGATGGTATCTTCACATTGGTTGGCAAACTTTACGGAATTAAGTTTGTTGCAAACACTACTGCCGAACCTTACCACAAAGATGTTATGATTTATGACGTAGTAGATAGCGACGGTAAACTTTTGACAGTTTTGTATATGGACTTTTTCCCTCGTGCAAGCAAAAATGGTGGTGCTTGGATGAATTCTATTAGAGATCAAAGAATTGAAAATGGTGTCGAACAACGTCCTTTGACTACTATTGTTTGCAACTTTACAAAACCAACAGAAACAACTCCTTCACTACTTACTTTTGACGAGGTAACAACATTCCTACACGAGTTTGGACACGCAATTCACGGAACTTTTGCAACAGGTGCTTATCCTTCACTTTCTGGCACTTCTGTATCGAGAGACTTTGTGGAACTTCCATCACAAATTATGGAAAACTGGGCTTGTGAAAAAGAATTTTTACAACTTTTTGCCAAACACTACGAAACTGGCGAAACTATCCCAGAGGAATTAATTAAAAAAATTGTTGATGCAAAAAACTTCCAAGCAGGTTATGCAAATACACGTCAGTTAGCTTATGCTATGACAGATATGGCGTGGCATTCTCTAAGCGAGAAAGGCGAATTTAATGTGGAAGAATTTGAAAAAGAGGCTCGTAAATCTGTTGAAATATTGGCTCATCAAAAAGGCACTGCAATGTCTCCTGCATTCGGTCATATCTTTGACGGTGGCTATGCTGCTGGATATTATGGTTACAAATGGGCAGAGGTTTTAGAGGCAGACGCTTTCCAAGTTTTCAAACAAAATGGAATATTTGACAGAGCTACTGGTATGAAATTCCGCAACGAAATTCTTTCGAAAGGAGGTACAAAAGACCCAATGGAGCTTTATATGAATTTTACAGGGCACAAGCCAGATGTAAATGCACTATTTGTTAAATACGGTATGCAATAACATAATTATTTTGGAATTATTGCTGTAAATTATCACGTATTAAAAATAGGATAGTTACACTGAACTTTCCTACAATTATCCCCTCTATTTTTAGCTGTTTTGCTAAAAATGGAGGGGATTAATATTTATAGTATTGTCCGCTAAAAACGAAACTCGCCTATCTTGTCTATTTCACCGATGCTCATAACTCACGTACATACGAAATGCAAGTATTTTTTATGATTTAGCAATTAGTTTGTACATTTTGATAATGACAAAACATACTATTAATGTAAATTTGTATCAACAACAACAAGTACAAACTAAAAAATCAAAATTATGAAAAGATTTATCAAACTTGCAACATTGATGATGGCTGTATTATTTACAACTGTATCGTGTACAAAAGATGGCGAAGAAGGTTCTTCGTTTGACAAAAAAGACCTTATTGGAGGTTGGGAATTAACAGAGTTTAGCTTTAATAATCAAGACTGGTTTAATGAAAGCGATTTTAAAGATGAAATATTTATTTTTACAGAAGATAATAAGTTTTTTGACGTAAATGGAAATTTAGAAGAAAATTTAAAGTATTCTATTTCTGGAAATAAAATAAAAATCTACGACCCAGAATCATCGGAATATATTGAAATTGAGGTTATGAACATCAATTCAAGCTCTGCAAAAATCAGATTAGATCAAGATAAACTTACCGTTCAAAGCAAAAAAAATAGCACAAGAACAAAATCTTCATCTTCATATATCTACTTCAAAGCAATCAAAATACAAATACAAGGAACACCAAACGCAATTTAATACAAAAGAGACGGATAAAATCCGTCTCTTTTTATTAGTACTGTCTGCTAACTCGGATATCTTAGGATATCCGAGTTTCGTTTATAGCAGACTATATAAATTTATTGCTGTCTGGTAAAAGAATTTTACAAACTCCCAATAAACTCGGATCTCTTAGACTATTTTGCCGATGGTCATAACGTAGCGTACTGACGTACGTGAGTTATGAGCATCGGTGAAATAGACAAGATAGGCGAGTTTCGTTGTTAGCAGACTACATTAATCAGTCAATTACCAACGTGGCTTAGCATCAACTTGTTTCAAAAGTTCTTTTACAGCTTTTTCAAGTTGCTCGTCAGTTCCTTTTGAAACTTTCTCAGGAGTATTAACAACCAAGAAATCTGGTTCTAACTGCGAGTTTTCAAGATATTCGCCTTGTTGAGTACGGTAACCAATAACTGGAATACCAAAATACATAGAAGCATCTTGAAGAGTTTCCCAGTTTACAGAAGTCATAGTTCCCGGCACTGGCATACCAACAATAGAACCCATTTTTTTGAATCTATAAACCCAAGGTGTTCCGTGAGCATTAGAGTAGTTAGCCTCACAAGTAATCATAATAGAAGGATTGTTGTAACGACGAGAAGGCATATCGCAAGAAACTCTACCACGAATTACTTGTTCCAAATATTTCTGACCGCTAAACAAAATTTCAATATCCTCGTGAAGACGACCACCACCATTATAACGTGTATCAATTACAATACCATCGCATTGGTTGTAACGACCCAAAATATCAGCATAAACATCACGGTAACTTGCATCACCCATTGAACGGATATGAACATAACCTAAACGACCATTAGAAAGTTTTTCAGTTTCTTCGGCACGAGTTTTAATCCAACGCTTGTACATAAGCTCAGATGTCATTCCTTTCGAAATAGGTTTAACAACCTCTTCCCAAGTAGCTTTTGTAGTTGGGTTCATAATTGTAACCAATGTGTTTTTACCTACCAATTTATTGAAAATTGGGAAATAATCTTCACCAGCTTTAATCTCTACACCATTTACTTTTATGATAATATCACCAGCTTTTACTTTTGAAGTCTTAACATCAAATGGACCATAAGACAATACTTCGCCCACCTTCAAACCGTTACCAGTATAATTAAAATCATACAAAAGACCTAAGTCAGCTGTATTATCTGCACCATTTTTTGCAGATGGACGGTAACCAGAGCCTGTGTGAGATACGTTTAGTTCTCCCAAAATCTCACTCAACATCTCTGAGAAATCATAGTTATTGTTTACGTGAGGCAAGAATGGCAAATAATCTTTGCGAAGTTGGACTAAATCAATTCCGTGATAAGTTGTGTTATAGAAACGTTTAGTTTGTTGTTTAAACACGTGGTTAAACATATATTCACGCTCCTGAGTAACGTTCATATCCATTGTTGCTTTCATTGAAATTGGAGTAGATTTACCACTTGCCAATGAAATTTTCTGAGCTCTTCCGCCCAAAACGAACAATGTTTTGCCGTCTTTCGAAAGTTCCAAAGCACCATAGCCAATTCCTTTTTTGAATAAAGATACTGAACGTTCACGAAGTGAAACTTTCCACAAATCAAAAGTTTTTTCGTAAGCTGCCAAGAAATAAAGTGTTTCGCCATCTTTCGACAAAATAGCACCACCAAGATTAGAAGACATTGGAGTGATACGAACAATTCTATCTTCCAATTTTTCTAAGTCAATAAAAATTTCTTTTGACTCTTCTTTTTTAACCTCATCTTTTTTGTCAGATTTAGCCTCGTCTTTCTTCTCAGATTTTTTAGCTAATTTCTCAGCCTCTTTCATAAGATTCAACTCTTCTTCACTCATACGGAATTTGTCGTATGATTCTTGATTTAAGAAAGCAATGAAGACGTCATTTTGGCTACCCCAAGATGCGTGAGCACGCATACCAAGGCGGTTTGATGTATAAATAATTGCATTTCCGTCCAATACCCAACGTGGAGAATGGTCGATATAAGCAGAGTTTGTAATATTGTAGATTTTACCACCATCAACTGCCGAAACAATAGCAATATCAGAATAAGGGTCACGAACATTTGTAATAACCTCCATTGCAAACCATTTACCGTTTGGCGACCAGTTAAAGTTAAAACCCCAATCGTCATTATCGTGGTGTTTAGACCCGTCAGTAATTTGACGAACTTTTTTAGTTTCAAGATTAATTACTTTCAAGAATTGTCTATCTTCGATAAACGCAATTTCTTTACCGTCAGGAGAGAATTGTGGAGCAAAACGTTCTACTTTTTCATCTCCAAACAAAGGAGTTTCTTCTATCAAAGTTGCATTTGCAAAATTAACCTCTTCGTTACGAACAATTTTTGCAGTATAGATAGCCCAAACACCACTTCTTTCACTTGCATAAGCAATAGTACGACCGTCAGGCGAGATTGTAACGCCACGTTCTGCACTTGCAGTTTTAGAAATTTGTTTTGTTGTAGGGAATTCATCTGTTGTAGCAAAAACTTCGCCACGAACTACCACAGCAATTTGGCTTCCGTCAGGAGTAATTGCATACTCTTCGCCACTACGGAAAGTCATAGTTTTGATTTGGTCTTGTGGATTATCATTTTTGATAGTAACTGCCAATTTTTGTGCTTTACCACCTACTTTTTGAGTGTAAATTTCGCCTTGATAACCATAGCACAAAGTACCATCTTGTGATTGGCTAAGGAAACGAACTGGGTGTTTTTTGAAAGATGTAACAGCAGTTACATTCTCAATATCGTTCATATCTGCTTTGTAAACATTGAACGAACCACCATTTCTTTCGCTAAGGAAAACTACTTTTCCGTCAGGAGTAAAGATTGGGTTACGATTCTCACCAACGTTTTTAGTAAGCCAAGTGTGAGTTTGTTTTGCTGCATCATAGTAGAACAAATCACGAGCAACACTCGATACGTGGTGTTTTCTCCATTCATTTTCGCTACCAGTACGGTTTTCATAAATAAATGATTTACCGTCTTTTGCAAAAGACATATTCATTACTGGAACTGGAACTACTTGTGAAGGGCGACCTCCATTAATAGAAACTTTCCAAAGCTCAGTAATCCAACCAGAAGCAAATTGAACACTCTCAAAAGGTTTTTGAATTGCAGCTGAATAATAAACTTCTTTACCGTCAGTCGAGAATTGACGTGGAAGTTCAGGAGATGAGTTAGTAGTCAATCGAGTAGCTTCGCCACCTTCGATAGACACTACATAAATATCAAAGTTACCATTACGGTCAGATGCAAAAGCAATTTTTTGACCATCAGGCGACCAAATTGGCATATATTCATACGACTGAGATGTTGTAAGCTGTTTGGCCTCACCACCGTTTGCAGATACTGTATAAATATCGCCTTTGTAAGTAAATGCAATTTTGTCCCCAGCAGGAGATATTGCATTGTAACGCAACCAAAGTGGTGATGCACCAACAATAGTTGTAAACATAACAGCAAATGCTGCTAATAGAAATTTACGCATAACAATATTGTTTTATAAAAATTAATATTAAATTGAATTCTACAAATTTAGATATTTTTTTTGAATAAATAGACATTAGTATTAAAAAAGAAAGCACAACAAAGCTTTTATTGCTCTACGAGCAACAAAAGAACAGTATTAAAAAAAAATATAGTGAATTTACAACACTACAATTCTGCTGTTTGCCAAGTCCAATCCTCTTCCGTAAAAGGCTGGTTATGATAAGTTGGGAACACCTTAAATTCTTGAATAGATGTTATAACAGACGGTTTAAGTTCAATCGCTTTGGAACTTGTTCTAATATTTTTCACACCAAAAACGTCTTCGACCGTTAGTTTAAAATTAGAATATGTGCCAGCCGCTACAACCAAATAGAAAGTAGATATTTCTGAATTAAGCTTTAGATTTATATTTGTCAGTTCAACTCTGTCAATATCGGATTTAACTAAGAAACTTGCTGTATTTTGGTCTAAATCAACAGACCCATATCCTGCTAATTTTGCTCCATTACTCTCAAAAGTAATTTTACTAATCTCAACATTTCCAATAAGCTGAATTTTCAAAACAGCACAAAGATTTTTGAAAGTCAAAGACTCAGATACTTTTCCCTTTGCCCACGAAAGATTATACAATTCTCCAAAAGATGTTTGAGAATAGTAGTTCTGAACTTCTGGTAAATTTATAGATACGCTATTTAAAGTCTTTGCACCAACGCTCGAAAAAGGATAAATAGCCACAATATCAGAAGTATTTGTTGGCAAAGAGCCTCTGAATATAGCGTTTTCAGAATTTTCTGTTGATGTATTTACAAATTTACTTGCAACATCGTCCGAACCAAATACAGCAAGTTCATCATTAACTCTCCAAATCACATTTGAAGATTCAAGAACAGTCTTGGTATTCACTGTATTAGAAGTTTGAGCTTTGATAGAAAACTCAGAGTATTTTTTTTCAGTATCTTTTGTACAAGCCACCATAGCTGCAACAAAAATCATAGAAAACAGAATATTTTTCATAGTATATATTTAGCGTGCAAATATAATGTATTTTTTTAACAAGCTACTATATATACATTACAAAAATATACTATTATTTAGCGTCCCCTCAAAATGTTTGATATTTTGAGGGGAAATTAATATTCTTTTAGTTATTGCTGTTCACTAAAATTTTAAAAATCATACAAGATAGGCGAGTTTCGTTTTTACCAGACAATACTATCTATTAATAGTCAAATGAACTTCCTCCCACAAATTCTCGAATCAAAGAATCGCTCGGAACTTCCTGAATATCAATAGGAAGAAACACTTCCATAAGCGAAAGTAAACGTTTTGCCTCTGCATAAACTGGCTCGGAGTTTGGAACTTCTACAAGCAATTTTACAATATAGGGTTTCAAAACATTTAGTTCGTAATAAAGCGAAGTATTAAAGAAAATATCTGCTTGGTCTTGGTAAGGGAAAATGTTTTTACGCTCGCCGTCTCTAACACTCTTCCACTGTTTAAGAGTATTTGTTGCAGAATATGCTCTAAAACTATTATCACGTATAATTCTGCGTATCAAACGATTATCGTCAGTACTAAAAATAATAGAATTATCCATTGATACGCTTGTAAGTGGAGAAATAAATATTTTGAAGATTTTTGATTTATCTATTCCTTCTGTTAAATTTGGATTTAAAGCGTGTATCCCCTCAACCAAAATTACACTACCGTCTTTAATAGAAAGTTTTTTACCACTTTTCACTCTCACACCCTCTCCAAAGTCATATTTAGGCAAATCTATTGTTTCGTTTGCCAACAAAGCCTTAACGTGAGATTGGAATAAATTCAAATCCACATTCTCAAATCTTTCAAAATCACGTGTACCATCACTTCCGACAGGAATATCCTCACGATTTATGAAATAATCGTCCATTGACAAAACATAGGAATCAATACCAAATGTTTTGAGCATAATACGCAATTTGAAACTAAATGTAGTTTTTCCGCTCGACGATGGCCCAGAAATAAGAATTATCCTTGCTCCACCCAGATAGTTTTCATAGAAAGCATCTGAAAGGCGGGTAAAACTTTTGGCTTGTTGAGCCTCAGCAATTTTGATTAATTCCTTTGAACTACCATCTTGGATTTTCTCATTCAAACTACTAACATTATTAACTCCCAATCTGTCTATTAAGTTTTTTTGGTCGTTAATAGAATCATAAAGCCAATTACTGCGAGTATAATCGTCCCAAGTTCCTTTGGACTTTGTGTTTTTATGACTAATTATGTATGTATTACGAATTTTGATTATATTGAAATTAGTAATAACAGATGTATTTTGTGCTACTGTACCATAAAAATGCCCAACCTCATCTTGACACCTAACAACGGTATAGTATAGGTTTCGACGAGTTCCCATAAGTCGGATTTTGTCGATATGATTATGCTCTTTAAACAAATTTTCTGCATCTTCAAAATGATACTGTTTGGAGTCGATAGGATAAGCCCCGTTAATAATTTTCTGCATCTCGTAGTTCAAATCCACAGAATAATCCACCAAAGAATCAAAACCTTCTACCTCAAAATTAAATCCACCAGGAGTAAAAAACCTCATTTTCAAAACTGCATTTGGAAAAACCTTTTTTACTGCCATATTCAGCAATAACACCAATGTTCTTCTATAAATTCGCTCCCCCTCGTAATCATTGCAATCAACAAATTCGACAATGCTATTTTTGTGAATTGGATAATCCATAGGTTTGTACTCGTTATTAACTCTAACACCTATATATTTTGTAGGCTCAACTTCAAATGAGCTTAATATCTCCGAAACAGTTGCTCCCAACTCAATATCAAAATCATTTTCCGATAGCTGCGAAGCTGTAATTGTACATATCTTGTTCATAATAGATTTTAATTATATTTTATGCAAGATAAATAAAATATGTATATATACAAAAAAAGTGAAGTTATTTTCCGATTATAGACGATTTATTTGGCAAAATATAAAAAAATGATTAATTTTGCACAGTTTTAAGAAGTGTACAACACAGTGAAACAAACAAAGAAAATAATAATTTTTAAATAAAAATGACTCATAAATCTACATCTCCTTTCAGTTTTCTTAGTTTTCTGAAAAACTATGTTAGCGGTAGTGTCTTGTTGATTATCGCAACAGTAATTGCTGTGATTTTAGCCAATTCTTCTTTTGCAATCCACTATCGAGCGTTTTGCGACCAAGAACTTTCACTCATCTTAGGAGGCTTAGATATTTTTACCCACAATGGGCACCCTATGACAATAGCAACATTTGTCAATGACGGACTTATGGCTATCTTCTTTTTCTCGGTAGGGCTTGAAATAAAACGTGAATTTATGGTTGGCGAACTTTCGCAAAGAAAACACGCTCTTCTACCAATTATTGCAGCAGCAGGTGGCGTTATTCTGCCAATCTTAATCTTTAAATTTATTGCAACCGACTCACTTGTAGAAAAAGGTGCAGCTATCCCAATGGCTACCGATATTGCATTTTCTCTGGGTATTTTGAGCCTTTTGGGCAAGAGAGTGCCTATGAGCCTTAAAGTATTTTTGACAGCATTGGCAGTTGTGGACGACTTAGCTGGTATTGTGGTTATTGCATTATTCTATACAGGACATATCTCGCCTGAGTACCTATACATCTCAGCCGCTTTGATTGGACTTCTTATCATTGGCTCAAAACTTCACGTAAACAATAAAGGGTTTTATGCAATCATAGGTATTATCATTTGGTTTATGTTCTACAATTCTGGTGTTCACGCCACAATAGCTGGGGTTTTGGTAGCATTTTGTATTCCTGCCAGACCAAAAATCGACACAGAAAAATACATCAACAGAATCAAAGAAAACATTGCTTATTTCCCATTTATTTGTACAGATAAAAATGGTGCAGTAATTCTTTCAAACAAACAAATCTCACTTCTAAAAAGCATAGAAAGTGCCTCAGATAAAGTTGTTTCACCTCTTCAAAAACTTGAAGATATGCTACACCCTGTTGTAACTTTCTTTATTATTCCAGTTTTTGCATTTGTAAATGCGGGAGTAAACTTAGACGGTATTGGGATTGACACTTTCGCAGAACAGACCACACTTGCAATTATGCTTGGTTTGGTTTTAGGCAAATTTATTGGTATTTTCTCGTTTAGCTATATAGCAATCAAAACTAACTTGGTTAGTATGCCCAAAAACTCTAATTTCAAAGGAATTGCTGGTATTGCAATTCTGGGAGGTATTGGATTTACGGTTTCGATATTTATTAGCAACCTTTCGTATGGTAGCATAGAAGGTATCGGCACTCAACTACTCAATCAAGCCAAACTTGGTATTATCACAGCATCAGTATTCTCTGCAATAGTAGGTTATACTTATTTGAGTTTGACTCACAAAAACGAACACAACGAAGAAGAAAGTATTAATAGTGAAGAATAGGTTTTTAAGGCAATAGAAACCCTCTAAAAACAGTTATCATAACAGATAACTGTTTTTTGTTTAATAAAATACCCACAAAAGTTATTTTATTAAATAAAAATTTATATTTTTGTAGAATGTTTTTAGAAAATAATAACGAAATTAAATATATACTATGAGTAATTTTTTATCTGGTGCAATCAAACTGTTTTTTGGCTCTAAGTCAGACAAAGACCGTAAAGAGGTAACACCTTATGTTGATAAAATCACAGCAATTTATCCACAAATAACAGAATTATCTAACGATGAACTTAGACTTAGAAGCAAGGCATTAATGGACAAAATCAGCTCTGCAATACAAAAAGACGAAGCAGAGATTGAGGAGCTAAAAATCCAACTTAAAAATCCAGAATTAGGAATATCTGAAAAAGAGGATATTTCTAAAAAAATAACAACTCTAAACAACAAAGTCAAAGAAACTATCAACAATATCAATGATGAGATTCTTCCAGAGGCTTTTGCTATCGTAAAAGACACTGCAAGACGTTTTACAGAAAACGAATTTGTAGAGGTAGAGGCAACAGAATTTGATAGAGATTTGGCTGCAAGAAAAGATTTTGTAAGCATTGAGGGCGACAAAGCTATCTATAATACGACTTGGGACGCAGGTGGTAACCAACTTAAATGGGAGATGGTACACTACGATTGTCAGTTGTTTGGTGGTGTTGTTCTACACAATGGCAAAATTGCAGAAATGGCTACTGGTGAGGGTAAAACTCTTGTTTCTACGCTTCCAGTATTCCTTAACTCTCTAAGCCATAAAGGTGTTCACGTAGTAACTGTGAATGACTATCTTGCAAAAAGGGACTCTGAGTGGATGGGACCTATTTTCCAATTCCACGGTTTGAGTGTAGATTGTATAGACAAACACCAACCTAACTCAAACGAGCGTCGCAAAGCCTATATGGCAGATATCACTTATGGTACAAACAACGAGTTTGGTTTTGACTATTTGCGTGATAATATGGCAAACTCTGCCGATGAACTTGTGCAACGTCCTCACAACTATGCCATTGTCGATGAGGTGGATAGTGTTTTGATTGACGATGCACGTACTCCTTTGATTATCTCTGGACCTGTTCCAAAAGGAGATATTCAAATGTTTGACCAATACAAACCTTCTATCGAATCTTTGTTTAACCAACAAAAATCTATGGTTACACAAATGCTCGCACAAGCCAAAAAATTAATCAGCGAAGGCAACCTTGACGAGGGAGGTAAATTAATGTTCCGTTGTCATAAAGCATTACCAAAATATGGTCCACTTATCAAATTCACAAGTGAGCCGGGAATGAAAACTTTGATGCAAAAAACAGAGAATATCTATATTGCAGAAAAGAACAGACGTATGCCAGAGATTATAGACGAGTTGTATTTTGTGATTGACGAAAAAATGAACTCGGCAGACCTTACAGACAAAGGTCATATACATATGGCAAAAGGTTTTGAAGACAGCAAATTCTTTATTTTGCCAAACGTAGGTGAAGAAATTGCAAATATCGAAAAATCTGGATTGAGCGACGAAGAACGCACCACACAAAAAGATGCACTTTTGGCAGACTACTCTATAAAATCTGAAAGGGTACATACAGTAAACCAACTTTTGAAAGCATACGCAATGTTTGAAAAAGATGTTGAATATGTGGTTATTGACAACAAAGTTAAAATTGTTGATGAGCAGACTGGCCGTATTATGGAGGGACGTAGATACTCTGACGGACTACACCAAGCCATAGAGGCAAAAGAAAGTGTAAACGTAGAGGCTGCGACTCAAACATTTGCAACTATTACTTTGCAGAACTATTTCAGAATGTACAACAAACTTTCGGGTATGACTGGTACTGCCGAAACAGAGGCAAGTGAATTTTGGAATATTTACAAATTAGACGTCGTAGTAATCCCTACAAATCGTCCAATCTCTCGTAAAGACAAAGAAGACTCTTTGTACAAGACAAAACGTGAAAAATATGCGGCAGTAATCGAAGAGGTTGATGCACTCGTTAAACTTGGTCGCCCAGTATTGGTTGGTACAACAAGCGTAGAGGTATCAGAATTACTTTCTAAGATGTTGAAAATGCGTGGAATTGAGCATAATGTTTTGAATGCCAAACAACACGCTCGTGAGGCACAAGTAGTACAAGAGGCTGGTCGCAAAGGACAAGTTACGATTGCAACAAATATGGCAGGTCGTGGTACCGACATTAAACTTTCTGACGAGGTAAAAGCCGCAGGTGGTTTGGCAATTATTGGTACAGAACGCCACGAATCTCGCCGTGTAGATAGACAGTTGCGTGGTCGTGCAGGTCGTCAGGGCGACCCAGGTTCATCACAATTCTTCATTTCTTTTGAAGATGATTTGATGCGTTTGTTTGGTTCGGATAGAGTTGCTCGTATTGTAGACAAACTTGGTATGAAAACTGGCGAAAACCTACAATCAGGACTTTTGAACTCTGCAATAGAAAAGGCTCAGAAAAAAGTTGAAGAAAACAACTTTGGTATTCGTAAACGTTTGTTGGAATATGATGACGTTATGAATGCTCAACGTGAAGTAATATACGCACGTCGCCATAATGCTTTGGACGGAGACAAAATAGATATCGACATCAATAATATGATGATAGACTATGCTTTGGGCTTCATTCAAGCAAACAAAGATTTAGATTTTGAAGACTTCAAATTAGAACTTATCAAAAATCTTTCTATCGAAACACCATTTACAAAAGAACAATTCGAGAAAATGGGCGAAGAGGAATTGGGAGATATGCTTGCAGAACATATTTATAGTGTATATAACCGCAAGATTGAGGCTATTGCAAAAATGGCTTTCCCAGTTTTGGAAAACGTATATAAAGAACATGGAGATAAAGTAGACTATATTGGAGTTCCTTTCTCAGACGGAAAACGTTTCTACCAAATCAAAGTAGATATCAAAAAAGCAGTTGAATCTAAGGGATACGACGTTTATCGTGAGTTCAGCAAACTTATGATGCTTATCACAATAGACGAAAACTGGAAAGAACATTTGCGTAATATGGACGATTTGCGTCAATCTGCACAAAATGCGTCTTACGAACAAAAAGACCCTTTGTTGATATACAAATTAGAGTCATTCAAACTATTTGCGGATATGGTTGACGAAATTAACAAAGAAACAATTTCTTTGCTTTTGACATCAAACATTCCAATGAGAGAAGGCGAACCAGAGCAAGTTAAAGAAACTAAGCGACCAGTTACAGATGTTTCTAAACTACAAGAAACACGAAGGGATATTGCCTCGGCAGCTGGTCGTGAAGAAAACTCTAAACCAGAGCCTATTCGTGTAGAAAAGAAAGTAGGACGTAATGAGCCTTGCCCTTGTGGTAGTGGTAAAAAATACAAACACTGCCACGGAGCCAACGACTAATAACATACAAATCTTGCTTTTGACCATCAAAAGCAAGATTTTAAATAAAACCCCAATAAACTGGAAAATAAATAATTTCAACCACCTTTGGCTGAGTAGTTATATACAGAATTTATGATTTCAAAAGTTGTTTCTTATATTGTTGATTTAATATTCAAAATACTTGGAATTATTGGCTTAATTTCTGTTGTATTTTGCATATTAGCGTGCTATGTAGCTCCTTCCTCTGTTTCAATATTTCAATTTTTCGGTTTGATTGCCCCAATCATAATCCTACTAAATGTGGTTATTGCTTTGTATTGGGTGATTAGAATGCAAAGATTTGTAATTCTTTCTATTGTGTCAGTTTTACTATGTATAATACCTGCAAACAAATTATATAATTTTGATTTTAAAAACAAGACCAATACCGAAGAAAAAGCAGATTTAAAAGTTGTAAGCTATAATGTAATGAACTTTACAGACAAGACTTACCGTATGAAAAACATAGAAATACTGAGAGAACTTGCGACAATAAACCCAAATATCTTGTGTTTTCAAGAATTTGCAACAACGGGAAAAAACACTTATGATAAAGTAAATTCCTATCTTTATAAACTTTACAACAAACGAGTATTCTACACAAAAAAATACACTCGTATAAGTGGATTAGGTTTGGCAATTTACAGCACCTATCCCATTATTAATTCCAAACAAATTCCTTTTGAGGGGTCTAATAATGGAGCAATGTGGGCAGACATTCGTATAAAAAAGGATACTATTAGGGTTTTTAATCTGCATTTGCAAACTACCAACGTGAATAGAGATGATATGTTAATGTTGTCCGACAAAGACATAATATCATCTATGAATTCAGACGGGGATATGAACAAAATAAAGTTTATAAGCTCAAAAGTTTTCAAAAACAATAAAATACGTGAAAAACAAGTCAAGCTAATACGCAAAGAAATAGAGAAATCTCCTCACAGAGTAATAGTTTGCGGAGATTTCAATGATACTCCAAACTCTTATTCTTATGGTGTACTAAGAAGTGGATTTAAAGACGCTTTTATGGAAAAAGGCAAAGGATATGGCTACACTTTCAAAGAAGTATTTTCAATGTTACGGATAGATTTTGTGTTTACAGACAAAAGTATTGATGTGGTAAATTATTCACTTGGAAAAGAACTTTACAGCGACCACTACCCAGTAGTAGTAGGACTTAATTTATAAAAACAGATAAAATGAATATAGAACAACTAAAAACAAAAATAGAAGAAATTTGGGATAATAGAGATTTATTATCTACATCAAAAGATACAGTCAGAGAGGCTATCGAATTGTTAGACAAAGGAATTATTCGTACAGCAGAACCTACTAATGACGGAGATTGGAAAGTTAATGAATGGGTAAAAAAGGCAGTCTTGTTATTTTTCCCAATGCAAGAAATGAAAACAGAAGAGGTAGGTATATTTGAATATCACGACAAAATGCCTCTAAAAAGAAACTACGAAAAATTAGGTGTTAGGGTTGTACCAAATGCAGTTGCTCGCTATGGTGCTTATCTTTCTCGTGGCGTAATAATGATGCCAAGCTATGTAAATATTGGAGCTAACGTAGGCGAAGAAACAATGGTCGATACGTGGGCGACAGTTGGGTCTTGTGCTCAGATTGGCAGAAGAGTTCACCTAAGTGGGGGCGTTGGAATTGGTGGCGTTTTAGAACCACTTCAAGCAGCACCAGTAATTATCGAAGATGACTGTTTTGTAGGCTCACGTGCAATAGTTGTAGAAGGAGCAAGAGTTTGTCGTGAAGCAGTGTTGGGAGCAAACGTAGTAATTACAGGTTCTACTAAAATCATTGACGTTACAGGCGAAAAACCTATCGAATACAAAGGTTATGTACCTCCTCGCTCAGTAGTTATTCCCGGAACTTACCAGAAGAAATTCCCAGCAGGTGAATATGGCGTACCTTGTGCATTAATCATAGGTCGCCGTAAGGAAAGCACTAATCTAAAAACATCTTTAAATGATGCACTACGTGAATATAATGTTTCAATATAATGACACAAAAAAGCTACTCAATGATGAGTAGCTTTTTTATTTGAATTTAGTACTGTCAAATCTTTTTCCCATTGCCCTTACTATTAATATTTCGAACATATTTGTACGCAGTTTTAGCTGCAAAATCATAACTCGATGGAGTTAAAACCTTTTTACAAATTGGATAGTATGTGCCAAAAAGTGTTTTGTTTTTCTTAAAAAGTATAGTAGTTACAACTACCAAAGTAATTGCACTTATAGTTATCTCAATAGGAAAGAACTCAATATGATTTTGATTTATAATCGTTGGTAATACAGCAATCGCTGCGGCAGGAGCAAAACGGCGTTCCATAATCTCAAACAAAACGAACAATGCTATCAATGCCACTGGTGCCGATACATAGATTGGGAAACCATACTGTATATGGAGTATTTTGTGTGCAGCAACGCCAAACAAACTTGCCATCATCAACAAGAAAATAATTGAAACTGGATATTTTCTAACACCTGCATAGGGGTTTGACAATTCTACAAGCGTAACTATCAAAGGAGGAACGATAAAATATACTGTTCCTGTTTTTGTTGGTATAATAGAACAAAGTATAATAACCAAAATTAATTTAGCCCATTTGCGTAAATCTTTTTTCCAATTTACAGAAATCTCTTTAAAATTAACCTTTTCACGTAAGCCCATTTGCTCCATTACATACTGCAAAGAGGCTAAAAGACTACATAAAACTAATACTACAACTGGATATAGCCAACTTCCCATATTCAATACAAGCGGTAAAGCACCAGCAGATATAAGTGGATAAATATTTGTTTTGAACAACATAAGCAATAATGCTGAACAAGCAACAGAGGTAGCCAAATTGACAACAAGGCTAAACGGAGAATATAGTGCCAATACTGTTCCTATAATAGACATTAACACAAACAGAATTATCATTTTGATACGACCAATTTCCCAAACCCTTTTGTCAATCACGATCATACCAATACTCAATGCTACAACTTCTGGGAAAATCCATTCTTTTTCGTCTAACAGAACAGATACAAGTAGCATCAATACAACAAATGCAACACTAAAAATATATCTTATAATAGTTTTTTTCATATTTAAAATTTTCTCAAAGGTACAATCTTTTTGTTATTAATAACACATATTATGAATAATATTACTTATTTTTCTTAAAATCTATCTCAAATGACTCTAATTCACGAGCAAGATATGATGATTCAAAAACCTCTTTTGTTTCTTCCAAAAACTTTGAAGTTGGAGTATTATAGCGAGTAGAAAAATGTGTTATAATCAATTTCTTTGCCTCGGCTTTGATAGCAATATTTGCAGCATCGTGAGTAGTTGAATGAAAACGTTTACGAGCAGTTTTGGAATCTTCTTTAAGATAAGTTGCCTCGTGCATCAACATATCAACTCCTTTAATTTGCTCCAAAAAACGCTCGGTATATGCTGTATCACAACAATATGCAAACGAACGTGGCTCATAAGGCAAATAAGTTAGTTGGGAATTTGGAATAATTTCACCACTGCTCAACTCTAAATCCTCTCCATTCTTAATTCTAACTATTTGTGCTAAACCAATATTATATTTTTGAATTTTTGATTTATCAACATTTAGCTTTGCTGGTTTCTCACGAAACAAAAAACCACAACACGGCACAGAGTGTTTTAGTGGAATACTCTCTACCTGAATTGAGTCCGTTTCGTAAATTACTTTTGCAACTTTGGTGTCTATTTCGTTACAAATGATTTTGAAAGGCAACCAATTATCAAAAAATTTAATATGATTAGCTATAATATCGGATATTGGTGCTGGTGCAAAAATGTTGAGAACTCTCTCACGTCCTAATAAGCCCATTGAAGATATCAACCCAAAAATTCCATATATATGGTCGCCGTGCAAATGCGAAACAAATATATGATTAATTTTTAAAACAGAAACATCAGCTTTTTTGAGTTGTTTTTGGACTCCTTCCCCAGCATCAATCAAATAAAACTGCTCACGTATATTGAGTACGTGAGCAGTTGGATATTTTGATATTGTGGGCAAAGCTGAACTTGATCCTAAGACCGTTAGCTTAAACCTCATAATACAATTTTTTAGTTTTTGCTTTCAAGAGCAGCTTTGATTTCAGCAAGTTCAGAGATATCACCAAGAGTTGTTTTCTCCATAGATGAGTTCAATTTTTTAACTGCTTTTTGAGTGTCATTGCCACCTTTTTTATCTGTTGCTACTTTCTCAACTTTTTTATCTTCAACAACTACGTTTGAAAGAGTGATACGTTTTGTAGTTTTAGCGAAATCAATGATAGTCAATTTGATTTTATCGCCTACTGCAACTGCTGTACCATCTTCTTTAACAACGTTTCTTGTAGGAGCAAAACCTTCTACACCGTGTTCAAGAGAAATAACGTAACCTTTTTCAGAAATTTCAGAAACTGTACCTTCGTGCTCAGAACCTACTGTAAAGATTGTTTCAAAAGCATTCCAAGGGTTTTCTTGAAGTTGTTTGTGACCAAGGCTCAAACGACGGTTTGCTTTGTCAATATCCAAAACAACAACCTCGATTACATCACCTTTTTGTGCAAATTCGTTAGGGTGTTTGATTTTTTTAGTCCAGCTCAAATCAGAGATGTGGATAAGACCATCAACGCCTTCTTCGATTTCAACAAATACACCAAATGTAGTGAAGTTACGAACAGTTACTTTGTGTTGAGTACCAACAGCATATTTAGCTTCGATGTTTTCCCAAGGATCTGGAGTTAATTGTTTGATACCAAGTGACATTTTACGCTCATCACGGTCAAGTGTAAGAACTACTGCCTCTACTGTATCACCAACTTTCATAAACTCTTGTGCAGAACGTAAGTGTTGAGACCAAGACATTTCGCTTACGTGGATAAGACCTTCAACGCCAGGAGCAATCTCGATAAATGCACCGTAATCAGCCATAACAACAACTGTACCTTGCACTTTATCACCTACTTTCAAATCTGGGTTAAGAGCTTCCCAAGGGTGAGCTGAAAGTTGTTTCAAACCAAGAGCGATACGTTTTTTAGAATCGTCGAAGTCAAGGATAACAACGTTAAGTTTTTGGTCAAGTTGAACGATTTCTTCTGGGTGATTAACTCTACCCCAAGAAAGGTCTGTGATGTGGATAAGACCATCTACGCCACCAAGGTCGATAAATACACCGTAAGTTGTGATGTTTTTAACTGTACCTTCAAGGATTTGACCTTTTTCAAGTTTAGAAATAATATCTTTTTTCTGTTGTTCAAGTTCAGCCTCGATAAGAGCTTTGTGAGAAACAACAACATTACGGAACTCGTGGTTAATTTTAACAACTTTGAATTCCATAGTTTTATTAACATAAATATCGTAGTCACGAATAGGTTTAACGTCAATTTGAGAACCTGGCAAGAATGCCTCGATACCAAATACGTCAACAATCATACCACCTTTTGTACGATCTTTGATGAAACCTTTGATGATTTCGTCATTTTCAAGAGCCAAGTTAACACGGTCCCAAGAACGTAGCTGACGTGCTTTTTTGTGAGAAAGAACAAGTTGTCCTTTTTTGTCCTCAGCACTTTCAACATAAACCTCAACTTTTTCACCTACTGTAAGTTCAGGATTGTAACGGAATTCGTTTGAAGGAATAACACCTTCTGATTTGTAACCAACGTTTACAACAATCTCTCTGTCAGAGATTGCCACTACGCTACCTTCCAAAACTTCACCAACTTGAATATTAGATAAAGTTTCGCCATAAGCGTTTGCAATTTGCTCTTTACTTTCGTTTTCGTAAAGACCTAATTCGTTTTCAAATGCGTCCCAGTTGAAAGACTCAACCTCAGCAGATGCATTGATGTTTTCGATAATTTCACTCATTTTTTTAATTTTTTTTACAAACTAGTTGTTAAACATTATGTATAATAGTCTTATAGCAACGTGCTATTTTGACTTTTCGGACGCAAAGATACGAACTTAATTGCTATATACCAAACAATTAGGAAATTTTTATTATTATTTTTTAGTGTCGTCCGCTAAAAAACTAATCTCGCATATTTGTATATGCTCGTAACGCTGCGTAACGGCGTATGTGAGTTATGAGTATAGGCAAAATATACAATAGAGGTAAGTTTCCAACAAAACGAACTACACCTAACAAAAATATCCCCCGTACAAATAATTTTTATTGCTGTCTGGTAAAAATTCAGAAAATCGGACAAGCTCCAAATAAACTCGGATCTCTTAGGATATTTTGTCTATGGTCATAACGATGCGTAACGGCGTACGTGAGTTATGAGTATGGGCAAAATATACAATAGAGGTAAGTTTCAAACAAAACGAACTACACCCCCCAAAAAAACATCTCTCGAACAAACAATTTTACAAGCTCCCAATAAACTCGGATCTCTTAGGATATTTTGTCTATGGTCATAACGTAGCGTACTGGCGTACGTGAGTTATGAGTATAGGCAAAATATACAAGAGAGGCGAATTTCCCACAAAACGAACTACACACCCAAAAAAAAGAGCAGTAGCCTGACGACTACTGCTCCGAGTATGTTTATGTAGAGAAAACTCTACAAATTATCACACTTTGATTTCAACTTCAACACCACTTGGTAACTCTAATTTCATTAGAGCATCGATAGTTTTAGGAGTTGATGAATAGATATCCAACATTCTTTTGAATGTTTCAAGTTGGAACTGCTCACGTGATTTCTTGTTCACGAAAGTAGAACGGTTAACTGTAAAAATTTTCTTTGAAGTTGGAAGAGGAATAGGTCCACAAACAACAGCACCAGAAGCCTTTACAGTCTTAACGATCTTCTCAGCAGATTTGTCCACTAAATTGTGGTCAAATGCTTTAAGTTTAATTCTTATTTTTTGGCTCATAACTTTAATTATTCTTCGTTAATTTTCTTAGATGATTTCTCGATTATAGTAGCAGATACGTTAGCTGGAACTTCGTTGTAGTGAGAGAACTCCATAGATGAAGTAGCTCTACCAGAAGAAATAGTACGTAATACAGTTACATAACCAAACATTTCAGACAATGGAACTTCTGCCTTAACAACACGAGCGTTGTTTTTAGACTCCATACCGTTGATTTGTCCACGACGTTTATTCAAGTCGCCGATGATATCACCCATACTTTCTTCAGGAGTAACAACTTCAACTTTCATAACTGGCTCCATAATCACTGGGCGTGCCTTAGCAGCAGCGTGACGGAAACCTTGACGTGCAGCAATCTCGAAAGACAACTGGTCTGAATCCACTGGGTGGAAAGAACCATCTTTCAAAACAACTTTCATACTATCAACAGTAAATCCAGCAAGAGGACCGTTAGCCATTGCAGAAGCAAAACCTTTCTGAACAGCAGGGATAAACTCTTTAGGGATATTACCACCTTTTACAACGTCTGAGAAATCAAGACCTTCTTTAGTTTTGTCTTCGCAAGGTCCGATGCTGAAAATAATATCAGCAAACTTACCACGACCACCAGACTGTTTCTTGAACACCTCACGATGCTCGAATGTAGCAGTCAAAGCCTCTTTGTAGTTTACCTGAGGAGCACCTTGGTTAATTTCTACACCAAACTCTCTTCTCAAACGGTCAACAATAATCTCTAAGTGAAGCTCACCCATACCACTAATTACAGTTTGTCCAGACTCTTCGTCAGTTTTAACAGTAAATGTAGGGTCTTCTTCAGCCAATTTACCAAGACCAATACCTAATTTATCAAGGTCTTTCTGAGTTTTAGGCTCAACAGCAAGACCGATAACTGGATCTGGGAAAGAGATAGATTCCAAAGTTACTGCTGCACCCTCTTCACAAAGAGTATCACCAGTACGAATTTCTTTAAAACCTACAACTGCACCGATATCACCAGCCTCGATAAATTCGATAGGGTTTTGTTTGTTAGCGTGCATTTGGTAGATACGAGAGATACGCTCTTTTTTACCTGAACGGCTATTGAAAACGTATGAACCAGCATCAAGTTTACCAGAGTAAGCTCTGATGAAAGCCAAACGACCTACGAATGGGTCAGTAGCAATCTTAAACGCCAAAGCACAGAATTTATCATTTGCGTCAGCTTTTCTTGTAACCTCCTCACCATCAAGCGTTGTAGCTATTGTATCAGGCAAATCGTGTGGAGATGGAAGGTAAGCAATAACGCTATCCAACAACAACTGTACACCTTTGTTTTTGAAAGAAGAACCACAAAGCATAGGGATAATTGCCATATCAATAGTTGCTTTACGCAATGCAGCAATAACCTCTTCTGGTGTGATAGAATCTGGATCATCAAAGAATTTCTCCATCAAGTTATCGTCATAAGCTGCGATTTCCTCGATAAGTTTTCCTCTCCACTCTTCAGCCTCAGCTTTCATTGCAGCAGGAATTTCTTCGATATGATAGTTATCACGAGTAGTCTTGTCATCAAAATAGATGTAAGCACGGTTGTGAACAAGGTCAACAAGACCTTCAAATTTGTCCTCAGAACCAATTGGTAAAGCGATTGGCATAGCGTTAGCACCAAGACGCTCTTTGATTTGAGCACAAACTCCTAAGAAGTCTGCACCTGTACGGTCCATTTTATTAACGTAACCGATACGAGGAACATTATATTTATCAGCCTGACGCCATACAGTTTCAGACTGAGGTTCAACACCACCAACAGCACAGAATGTTGCAACTGCACCGTCAAGAACACGCAAAGAACGCTCTACCTCAACAGTAAAGTCAACGTGTCCCGGAGTGTCGATAATATTGATTTGATATGTGTTTTCAAGGTATTTCCAGAAAGCTGTAGTAGCAGCAGATGTGATAGTAATACCACGCTCTTGCTCCTGAGCCATCCAGTCCATTGTTGCTGAGCCTTCGTGAGTCTCACCAATTTTGTGTGTTTTACCTGTGTAAAAAAGAATACGCTCTGATGTAGTAGTTTTACCAGCATCAATGTGAGCCATAATGCCGATATTTCTAGTAAATTTTAAGTCTCTTGCCATAGTATGTATATATTTATGTGAGATTAAAATCTAAAATGAGCAAATGCTTTGTTGGCTTCTGCCATTCTGTGCATTTCTTCTTTACGTTTAAACGCTGCACCCTCTTCGTTGTATGCAGCTAAAATTTCAGCAGCTAATTTTTCGGCCATTGAACGTCCAGCTCTCTTACGAGAATAAAGAACAAGATTCTTCATACTGATAGAAGCTTTTCTTTCTGGTCTAACTTCAACTGGAACTTGGAAGTTTGCACCACCAATACGACGAGATTTAACCTCTACTTGTGGTGTAATGTTTTCCAATGCCTTTTTCCAAATCTCCAAAGGAGCCTTATCAGAGTCCTTCATCTTCTCGCCTACAATTTCGATTGCATCGTAAAAAATAGTGTAAGCAATACTCTTCTTACCGTCCAGCATAAGATTATTCACAAATTGAGTAACATAACAGTCACCGAATTTTGGATCTGGAAGTAGAATTCGCTTTTTAGGCTTCGCTTTTCTCATTTCTTTTTTTCCTTTTTAAAATTTCTTTTAATTAAAAATTATTTCTTTTTAGCTGGAGCTGTTTTTCCAGCTTTTGGTCGTTTAGTTCCGTATTTAGAACGTCTTTGTGTACGACCATCAACACCTGCTGCATCTAATGCACCACGTACTAAGTGATAACGTACCCCTGGAAGGTCTTTAACACGACCACCTCTTACAAGCACGATTGAGTGCTCCTGCAAGTTGTGACCCTCTCCTGGGATATAAGCATTTACTTCTTTACCATTTGTTAAGCGGACACGAGCCACTTTACGCATAGCAGAGTTGGGTTTTTTTGGGGTAGTTGTGTAAACCCTTACACAAACGCCACGTCGCTGAGGACAAGCGTCCAACGCACGAGACTTACTTGTTGTCTCGATAGTTACCCTTCCTTTTCTTACTAATTGTTGAATAGTAGGCATTTTAAAAATACTGCTTTAAAAATTAATTACTGTTTAATGTGTATAAAACACACCATATCAAATTCAGGCTACAAAATTACAAACAATTTCCGAACCTGCAAACTTTTTTTGTCTTTTTATCACTTTTTTTATTAAAACTCAATGATTTAGGCATTTTTTAGTGTTTTTTATTCACCAAAAATCTTAGTTTTTTGATGATACTTATAAAAAAAATCACTCATATACTGAGTAATTTTACAAATAGAAAATCCGTGATAATTTTTAATATCACGGATTATTATTGTTCAAAAAAGACCTATTCTCGTATAAATATCCACTATCGAGTATATGCAACGTGTCGAAGTTCCTTGAAAATGCTATAAATATCCACTATATTAAAATAGGGAAAAGGGTCGAAGACCCCACTATTTAGTGTAGGTGTTTATCATTTCAAGTATTGCACTTTGACAAACTGGGCAGAACTTATCTGTTTTGAAACTACGCATCAGACAATCTTGCATTGGGCGATACAAACCTTTTGTATAATAACCAGCACCCTCGTAGATACCTACCTTATCAATATTTTCTTCGGTTTTGGGAGTTGCAGATTTTGTACCTTTTGATAGGAACTTAGTCCAGTGATACTTTTTATCAAAATCCACCAAAGAAGTAACATTTGCTTCCCAAGGTTCAAATTTTCCTTTGTATAAAGTCATTCCTTCACCGCCATAATCATATTCATCACCAAGCCCCAAGAACAAGTGACCAAACTCGTGAACATATATCTTGTCAGTACTTGCAGTATTGTGAGCAGCCGATATACCATAGTAATTATACACACCGCCACCACCATATTTTTGGGTGTTTGTAAGAATATATATCAAATCATAAGGAGCATTTGCAGCCACATCTCTAACTTTTTGCAAATCATCAGTCATTTGGTAACGCTCCGAACCAAAGGTATAGAATTTTGCTCCCAACACAGTATTTTTGTAAATTCCCTCGCCCGGAATAGAAACACCTTGCTGTTTTGAAGGAGCCCAAACAGCTCTAATATTAAATTTATCTGCATTTTCTTTGTAAGGCGAGAATTTAAGTATTGATTCCTTAAATACTTGACAATCCTGTTCAAACAAAGCTCTTTCAGACTCAATATAGCCCTCTGAAACAAGTACAATATCTACTTTTTGCGAAGATGCTCCACTATAATGCACCTCAAACACATCTCTGTCATACAAAGGCTTCTCTACATTGTAAGTATTAGGGTCTATAATATCTTCCGATACTTTTACAAACTCATTTTTATCATTTCTCGAATAAAACTCAATTCTAACTTTATCCTTTGGAAAAGGCATAACCACCCCTTCTGGGTGAGCTATTTGAGTTTTTTGAGCCTCTGGCGTATGTTGCCACTCTTGTAACAACGAACAAAATCCACGAGAATAAATTTCCTCTCCACTTTTCAAATCAAATACTTTGAAAAGATGATTACCATACTGTAACTTGTCAATCAACTGAGTTTTTGAACCGCCCCAGTAAGGTTCTTCTATTAGTTTGTCAAAGAAAATATATTCCTGCTGACTATTACCAGCGTGATAGTAGTCATAGCGAAGTGTTTTGTTGTAAAAGTACTTATCAAATTGAGCAAACGAAACCGAGCAAGTAGCTACAAGCAGTAGTGTCAATAGTAATTTTTTCATTTTTATATTTTTTTAAGTTTTGCAAATTTTTGTAATAAATTTTTTTCGCCATTTTGGTCAAAAGCCACACATACTCGAATGTCTGTTGGTGTTTTCTCCAAACTTTTGATTGTGCCATCTCCAAATTTATCGTGACGTACCCTATCTCCCTCCGAAAGATTTCCCTGAGTCTGAACCCTTTCGCCAGTTGTTACACTAACTTTTTTGAGTTTGTCAAAACGTGGAGAAGATTGTGTTTGTGTAGGACTTGACACACTACGACTATATCTTTCTTTTATAAATTGTGTTTTATTTTCAGCGTAATTCCTTTTGAATATTTTGGGTTCGTCCTCATCATCTGCTCCACAATAAGCATTTTCGGCACTAACCAAATCTGGACAATCATAGTAACAATTATCTATTTCTTTTACGAAACGACTTGGAATAGTGTTTTTAGTTTCGCCCCACTGGAAACGGCTCAACGAGTACGAAACAAATAATTTGTTTACAGCACGTGTAACCGCAACATAAAACAACCTTCGTTCCTCTTCTATTTCTGTAATACTCTCAACAGAACGCTGACTTGGGAAAATACCTTCCTCAACTCCAATCATAAATACAGTGTCAAACTCCAAACCTTTCGCTGCGTGAATAGTCATTAGATTTATTCTATTTTCGGAATCGCCTCCATCTGATGCTTCGTCCGTCGTAAGCAAAATAACATCTTGTATCCACTCTTCAATCATCAATTCGCTCTCGTTTTCTTTTTGATGTTCAACACATTGCTGTTTAACAGAGTTCACAAGTTCTTCGACATTCTCATAGGCAGACATTTTTTCAGGGTCGTGCGAATCACTATAATGAGCAACTATACCAGAGTCTTTGACAAGCGAGTACACAAAATCATAAGCATTCAAAGTCTTTGCTTTTTCCGAAAAACCATCTATCAAATCCACAAAGGATTTAATGCTACGCATTGCCCCTGCTTTCAAACCAATACTCTCTAAATTAAACAAAGAGATTGTATTGTAGATAGTCTGTTTGTTATCTACTGCAAATTGTTTGATTTTTTCGAGAGAAGTCGAGCCAATTCCTCGTGTTGGGAAATTGACAATCCTCATCAAAGCCTCGTCGTCCGAACGATTGACAACTAATTTGATATATGCCAATACATTCATAACCTCCGCACTCTCATAGAAAGACTGCCCTTTGTAGATAAGATAAGGCATTTGAGCCTTACGCAACTGATCTTCGATAGCCCTTGCCTGAGAATTATTGCGATAAAGTACGGCAATATCTTTGTAGTTCTTGCCATTTGCAACAAGCTGAGCAATTTCAGAACGCACTATCATAGATTCCTCTTTCTCGGTGTAAGCCCTTCGCAAAGCAATGCACTCGCCCACATCTCTGTTCGAGAAAACAGTTTTTTTGAGTTGATTTTGATTCTTAGAAATTACACTATTTGCTGCATTTACGATTGTTTGTGTAGAACGATAATTTTCTTCCAATTTAGTAATTTTAGCATTGGGATAATCCTTTTGAAACCTCAAAATATTCTCAATTTTTGCACCTCTAAACGAATAAATACTTTGAGCATCATCTCCTACTACACATATATTTGAATGTTTTTCACAAAGTTTCTTAACAATCAAATATTGAGAATAGTTTGTATCTTGATACTCGTCTACCAAAACATATTTGAATTTATCTTGATACTTAGATAGTATTTCTGGAAAATTTCTAAAAAGAATATTTGTGTAAAGCAGCAAATCATCAAAATCCATTGCATTATTTTGTTTGCAACGAACCATATAATTGCGATACACATTATGAAACTCACCCATACCAGATTTAATGTCATCTCCCACAAGCGAAGAATTATTTGAATAAATCTGCGGTGTAGTTAAGTTGTTTTTTGCCAAAGATATTTTTGTAAGAACTTTTTTGGGGTCATATTTTTTGTCGTCCAAGCCCATTTCCCTAATAATAGTTTTCAGAAGACTACGAGCCTCGGAAGTCTGGTAAATAGAAAAAGAAGTTGTAAAACCCAAGGCCTCAGCCTCGGCAGAAAGAATTCTGCGAAAGATAGAGTGAAAAGTTCCCATATAAATCGACTTTGCACGCTGCTCCGAAACTACACTTTGGATACGTGAACGCATCTCTCCCGCTGCCTTTTTTGTAAATGTAAGCGAAAGAATATTGTAAGGGGCAACACCCTGCTCTATCATATATGCAATTCGGTAAGTAAGCACACGAGTCTTTCCAGACCCTGCACCTGCAATTACCAAAGATGCACCTGAATAATCACTAACTGCTCTATATTGTATATCGCTAAGTATGCTTTTATAATCTAACATATTATTTTAATTTATTTCACAAAGATAGTTATTTTTTGTCTTATAAGACCAAAATTTGGTTTGAAAAGCCTATTTGTTATTTTTTCCAAAATCAGTATAAATACCTACTAATATATTGATAGATAAACTGTTAGAAAAGACTACAAAACCGTAAGTATTTGGCTAAGATAGGGTTATACACAAAACTTGCATAAAATATTTTTTTTAAGAAACATAAATCACTATATTTGCAACAATTATTAACGTGGAAAGTGTTTTCTTTACTTTTACAGAGATAAAATAAATCCAATATGGAAAAAATTAAAAATATTAGAGAGATTTTTGATATTGTTATCCCAAAAAATCCCAAACATATTGCCTATATGTTTAGAAATAGCGATGGATACAGTGAGGTAACAAATGAAAAGTTTTTGTCAGACGTAAAATCTCTGGCAGCTGTAATTGCAACAGCAAACAGTAAATGTTGTGCAGTTATTGGCGAGAACAGTTATAAATGGCAAGTATGTTATTATGCAGCTATTTATGCAGATTCTATTGTTGTTCCAATCGACAATCAATTATCCGAACCAGAGGTTGCTACAATACTTAGTGCGGCTAAATGTGATATGATACTCTATGGAGCTACTCACGATGACTTAGTTGAGCCATATATCGAACAAAACAATATTACAGCATACAAATTCTTGGCAGACAAATCAGACAAGGTAAAAGCCAATTCTATGGAAGAGGCTATCGAGAAGGGAGCTGAAATAAACGACAAAAATCACGAATTATTTGATAATATTGTTACAAACACCAATGATGTTATGTCATACGTGTTCACTTCTGGCACAACTGGCACAAGCAAGGGAGTTATGCTATCTCACCAAAATATTATCTCAAATTGCTATTCAGCAATCGAACTCAAAGTAGTCGGAGATAGAACGTTTGCGTGTTTGCCAATGAACCACACAATGCAATCAAGTTTAGGCTGTACTCTTTCGCTTATGAAAGGTACTACTATTGCCATAAACAATTCCATAAAGCATTTTGCCGAAAACCTTAAAATATTTCACCCAACAGACCTTCCTTGTGTTCCTTTGATTTTGGAGACTATGCACCAAAACATTTGGAAAGCAGTCCGAGAATCTGGCAAAGAAAAAACAGTAAGAAGAATTATGTCTTTAAGCCGTTTTTTGATGAAGATTGGCATAGATATGCGTAAAGTCTTTTTCAAAAAGATTCACGATACTTTTGGAGGAAAATTAACTACATTTTTCTGCGGCGGAGCAATGGTAGATGCAGATGTTGCAAAGGATATGTACGATTTTGGTTTCAAAATGTATATAGGCTACGGCATCACAGAATGTTCTCCACTTATTTCTGCAAACGTATTTAACCGTAAGTTTAAATCTTGTGGCACAAAAATCACTTGCTGTGAAATGAAAATAATTGACCCTGCCGAAGACGGTTCGGGAGAGATTTGCGTACGTGGACACAATGTAATGTTAGGCTATTTGGACAATCCAGAGGCTACTGCCGACGTTATGGACTTAAATTGGTTCAAAACTGGGGACTTGGGCAAGTTTGATAAGGAAGGATTTTTGTATATAACTGGCAGAAAGAAAAACCTTATTGTACTTAGCAACGGCAAAAACATTTATCCAGAAGAAATTGAAGATAAAATAAACAAACACAACGAAGTAAAAGAAGTTGTAGTGTCTGCCAACTCAATGGAAGTAGGCAAAGAAACAACTATACAAGCAGAAATTTTCCCTAACTTTGACTATTTAGAATCGGAAGGCATAAAAAATTACGAAGAAACAATTAACAAGATTATAGAGCAAGTAAACGAAACTCTACCATATTACAAACGAGTAGTTAAGGTAACATTTAGAATGGAAGAGTTTGAAAAAACCACTACTCGTAAAATTAAAAGACATAGATTATGACAAAACAAGAAATCTACGATAAAGTAGTAAGTGTGATTTGCGAAAGAACATCGTTCCAACTTAGCGACCTATCTTTTGACACACATTTCCAAAATGACTTAGAACTTAACTCGATGAGATTAGTAGAATCAATCGTTGAAGTAGAAGAAATATTCGACATTGAAATTCCCGACAGAAAGTTACCACAATTAATAACAATCGGTAAATTAGTCGATTTTCTTGATGAAGAACTAAACTAAACAATAAATGGGCAACTCTTAGGAGTTGCCCATTTATTTGTCAATACCTACTTGCTAATAGCTATAACATCGCATACTAACGTAAGTGAAGCATAGCATCAGTGAAATAGACAAGATAGGCGAGTTTGTACTATTATTATCGCTGTCAGATAAAAATCGTGTAAGCTACTAATAAACTCGGATCTCTTAGGATATTTTGCTGATGGTCATAACGTAGCGTACTGGAGTACGTGAGTTATGAGCATCAGTGAAATATACAAGAGAGGCGAGTTTATACCATTATACTATTATGCAACAATAGCACTATTAATCATAAACACAATAGCCACACCCAAGATAGCGTAAAGCTCTGGGAATACTGACAAGATAAGTGTGTTTGTAAATGCGTCTTGACCATTACCAATAGCAACAATACCGTTAGCACAAACTTGGCTTTGACGAAGAGAACTGAACAAACCAAGAAGACCCATAGAAATACTACCTGCCAAAACTGCGATTGCTTGTAGCATAGTAATTTGCTCATTCAAAACGCCTTGGAAGATAAAATATCCAACGAATCCATACAAACCCTGAGTACCGGGCATAGCACAAAGAACCAAGAAGCTACCAAAAGCATTTGGTGCTTTTTTTAATGCTCCAATAGCAGCATTACCTACAATAGTTACGCCATAAGTACTGGCAATACCTGTTAGGGCTACCATAATAGTAATACCCAAATAAGCGACAAAAATCGGTGTCATAATTTTTTAGTTTTTAAGTTATTATTTATTTTTATTTGTTTTTATTTTTTTTAAAAGGGTTGTAACCACGTCCACCACCCTCAAATCCAACGTTCTTGTAGAACTCTACGAAAGTCAAACGCAAAGGGTGAACAAACGAGCCAATACAACTCATAAATATATTGATACCGTGTCCAATAAGTAGGATAAGTATCATAATTAGGTATTTGACTACTGGAATATCTCCACTCATACCAATGGCAAGTTTGTTGAATATCCCAGCAATAACTCCTCCACATAATCCAAGTGCAAATAGTCTGACATACGAAAGCACGTCGCCTAACATACCAGTAACATTGTTGTATAAGTCCCACAGACCCATACCTATATTAATAAATATGTTTTTGCGAGGGTCTTGGAAGAAAAACATCATTGCAAAACCTACTCCTGCACTTATCGTATAGGCAAGTGAACTTGTATCGTAACCTTCTATTCCTGCTTTTGGCAATGCAATAGCTGCCAAAGTTGAAATAACAATTACTACCCAACCTAAGCCCGAAAGTCCATACAAGAAACCATATCTTCGCATTTTGATAATCGAACGCAAAACAATAGCATAAAGAATTTGCACAACTCCCACTGCCATAGCGATTCCAAACATATCATTAGAAGGAATAAATAAATGGCTAATAGGGGAGAACACTTCCCAAGTTGCCATTTCTTCTCCAAAGAATACGCCAGTAATAGTTCCCATAAATACAGTTGCAATAGAGCAATAAATAACCAAATTAAGAATATTGCTCATATTCTCCTCTTTGATTTTGAATTTAGCTGCAATAGCTCCTGCCATAATCAACAGTCCATAACCTGCATCACCGATACACATTCCCACAAAAAGCATAAAGAATGGAGCATAAAATGCAGTCATATCTACCTCATCGTATTTCGGAAGCGAATATAGTTTTGTGATAAACTCTGCACTACGAGCAAATTTGCTGTTTTTTAACAGTACAGGAGGATTATCGTCTATCGTTGGTTTGTCTTTGAATACCAAAGTTGTAGTCAGAGATTCAAAAGCCTTGTCCATTTCTGTGGCTTTTTCCTCTGGCACGTAGCCCTCAATAACTACCAAACTATCTTCGGCGATTTTTTGATTACTTTCTTTGATTTGGTTGTAGTGCAATTCAGATTTAAGTTCTTCGATACTTTGTTTTACGGTCTTTAAACTCAAAGCAAGTTTTGTTAAATCCTCCAATGCAGATACATTTTCTTGTACAAGTGTATCAAGTTCAGTTTTGATTTCTATATGCGAACGAGAAGGAGCAGAGAGTTCTCTGCAAGATTTCAAAACAGAAATATCTCCTTGTTCAAATCCTACTCTTTCCACAAGTACAAAATACACATCTTTTCCAAGCGTGTTAATTTCCGAAACAGCAAAAGATGCTTTGATTTTCTCAAAATCTTTTGTTGTCGTAATAAAATATTTCAAAGAAATATCAAATCCGCTCAATCTGTCAATGCTATTTTGAGAAAATTCTCCCCAAGGCAAAGCCAAATTCAATTGCTCTGTCAGATTATTAATTTTTTCTTTCTGACGTTCAATAGTGAGTATTAGATTGTTGTAAGTACTCAAAACCTCAGAACTTTCAACAAAATCGGCTTTCATATCTGCAAGAGCCTCTTTATTGTCTTTTTCTATCATTTCGAGTCTTAAAACAAGATTTTGATAATCTTTGATAGTGCTAATTATATTCTCCTCGACTTGCGAAGGATTATAAGCGTTGATAGTAACATCAACTACTCCTAATCCACTCAGGAAATCGAGAAATTTCTCGTGCTCACTACGAAGCAAAAGAAATGAGTATTTCATCATAGGTACTACCATAATTTATTCCTCCTCTTCTAATTGTTGATGTCTTGTTTTTACTATCTTTTGAGAGGCTTTGGATAAATTTTCCTCGTCCTCCATAAAACGTTTTATTTTAAGTATAGCGTCGTGATAACCGGGTATCTGTACTTTTTCGTAAAGATTAACTTTTTGAGTTGTTTTTTTACGAGCATTTTCCAAAATCTCTAATTTGCTATGTGCCAAATGGTAGTTCAAACCAGACTCTGCAATACCTTTCAGCAGTGCAACTCCGTTGGAATACCATATTGGAGAACTAAACAAATCATAATCTTTTTCTTCAAAGATTATTTCTGTGATTTTTGGTAAACGTACACCAGCAATCTTGGAATAATCCAACTTTACGTCACTAACTTTCAATAACTCGCTGTCGAACTCTCCCCACAAAGAAACCATATAATCATAGCTTTTTAGCAGGTTTTGAAGAGTTTCATTCAGCTTAATAGTGGCACTACGAGCTTTGTTCACCTCAACCCTCAAAGCAGATTCTTTACTTTTGATTGTAGGTAAAGCACGTGTACGCACTTTGAGCTGTTTCTCCATCTCTCCGAGCGACGTTTTGTTATATTGAAATTTAATAGCCATAATAGTTTATTTTACTTATTGTTTAGGCCAGTATTTTTCTACTATATCGTTTTTGATTGCAACCTCTGCTTTATCAAAATACTTAGCAAACAAAGTCCAAGCTGTATTCAACATTTCTTCCACCTGAATATCAACGTCAATAGCAAGTAGTTTTGTAGAATAATCTTTTGCAAACGAAAGTGTACGCTGGTCGTAGTCTGTAAGGTCAAAACCGTTTTCCAATTTAGTTTTTGCATTAGATGCGTCTGCATACAAACGTACTGCTGCATTCATTACTTGTGGGTGGTCTTCACGTGTTTTCTTGCCAATTACAAGCTGTTTCAAACGAGATAAGCTCCTAAATGGATCGACAATAACTTTACCAGTATCACTATCCTTACGCAAGAACAACTGACCCTCTGTAATATAACCCGTGTTATCTGGAATTGCGTGAGTAATATCACCGTTGTTAAGCGTTGTTACAGCCACAATAGTGATTGAACCTCCGTTAGGCAACTGCACCGCTTTTTCGTAGATTTTTGCAAGGTCTGAATACAAAGAACCCGGCATAGAGTCTTTCGAAGGAATTTGATCCATACGGTTAGACACAATCGCCAAAGCATCTGCATATAAAGTCATATCTGTAAGCAAAACCAAAACTTTCTCGCCTTTATCAACTGCAAAATATTCTGCTGCCGAAAGCGACATATCTGGCACAAGCAATCGCTCTACTGGTGGGTTTTCTGTTGTATTCACAAAAAACACAATTCTATCCGAAGCACCTGCATTATCAAATACATTTTTGAAATACAAGAAGTCATCGTTAGAAATACCCATACCTCCCAAAATAATACGGTCGGCTTTGGCACGTAGAGCCACAGACGCCATTACTTGGTTGTAAGGCTGGTCTGGGTCGGCAAAAAATGGGATTTTCTGACCAGAAACCAATGCGTTGTTAAGGTCGATACCTGCAATACCCGTTGGAATAAACTCCGAAGGCTGAATACGCTTATAAGGATTCACTGTTGGCCCTCCAATCTCACGCTCCTCGCCCGAAATAGTTTTTGAACCAAACAATGGCTCACCATAAGCATTAAAGATTCTTCCTATCAAGTCATCTCCTACTTTGATTTTTGGAGGTGCACCGTGGAACACAACCTCTGTATCGGTTGCAATACCTTCTGTACCTGCAAAAACTTGGAGAGTTACTTTATCTCCGTCAATTTTTACCACCTGAGCCAAAGAATTGCCAACAGTAGCCAATTCCTCGTTACCTACATCGTTAGCACGAAGAGTAATAGTGGCTTTTGTAATATTTTCAATTTTTGTATATACTCTTTGAAAAGCTTTTGTTTCCATTATATCTCCTCCTACTAATTTTGTTTTTTACTTTCGATTAATTTCTCAATCTCAGCTTTAAATCCGTTGAATTTTTCTGACTCAAACTCTGAATAGTTCATCTGACGGAAGTTGTTAATTAAGTTTTTGTAGAAAGTAGAACAATCCTCAAAACCACTATGGGCAAATGCTGTTCTACAAACCATCATCACAAACTCAAACATATATTTTTGTCTATCACGAGAACAGTTTGCGTCTATCGCATCAAAAGAGTCTTGTTGCAACAACACAAAGTCTATCATTTCTGATTTCCAATAACGGTCGTGGTACTCAACTGGCACAGAGTCATCACCCAAAATGTTGATTTGTTCGTAAGCCTCTTTACCTCTAATGATATATGTTTTAGCCTCATTTACCATTTCTACCCAACCAGTTTTACGAGTGCGTTCCAAATACTCTTGAATTTCTGGGTACTCCAAATATTTTGAATAACTATCTATTGGGTCGATTGCTGGATAGCGTTTGCTATCTGCACGTCCCTGCGACAAAGCATAGAAACATCTTGCACTTTTTTTGGTAGATTCTGTAACTGGTTCTTTAAGGTTACCACCTGCTGGAGAAACTGTTCCTAAGAATGTTACCGAACCAATTTCTTTGTTACTAAGCACTACAAGACCAGCACGCGAATAGAAGTTTGAGATTACTGCCGACAAGTCCATAGGGAAAGCATCTGGCCCTGGCAATTCTTCCAAACGGTTTGACATCTCACGCAAAGCCTGAGCCCAACGAGAAGTAGAGTCTGCCAAAAGCAAGACTTTAAGTCCCATTGCTCTATAATACTCACCAATAGTCATACCAGTATAAACAGAAGCCTCACGAGCCGAAACTGGCATATTTGATGTGTTACAGATAATAGTAGTACGTTTGATAAGTTTTTGACCTGTGTAAGGGTCGTCCAAGTGAGGGAACTCAGCAAAAATCTCAACCACCTCATTAGCACGTTCTCCACAAGCAATCATAACGATAACGTCTGCATTCGCTTGTTTTGAGATAGCGTGTTGAAGAACAGTTTTTCCTGCACCAAAAGGACCGGGAATAAATCCTGTACCACCCTCTGCAAGTGGGTTGAAAGTGTCTATTGCACGAATACCTGTTTCAAGCACATTGTATGGACGTGGTTTTTCGGCATAAGCAGTGATAGCCTCCTTCACTGGCCATTTCTGAACCATTGTGATAGTATGCTCTACTCCTTTCGAATCCACCACAACTGCCATTGTGTCAGTTACTTTGTATGTTCCAGCCTCAGCAATAGATTTAATTGTATAGTTTTCTTTCATCACAAAAGGCACCATAATCTTGTGGTCGATAGAGTTTTCTGGAACTCTTCCCAACCAATCCCCAGCAGTAACTATATCGCCTACTTTTGCTATTGGAGTAAAGTCCCAATCAAGCGAAAAATCTACTGCATCAGATGTAACACCTCTTTCAAGAAATAAGTTATCAATACGAGCAAGGTCGTTTTGCAGACCGTCATAAATTTGTGAAAGCACACCGGGACATAGAGTAACTTCGAGCATATGTTGCTCAAACTCAACCTCTAAACCAGATTTTAGTCCACGAGTACTTTCAAAAACTTGGATATAAGCAATATCTCCCGTAACCTTGATTACCTCTGCCATCAACCTCAAATCTCCGTGTTTGATGTAGCATATCTCGTTCTGACCCACTGGGCCATCTACCAAGACTGTAACCAAGTTGGAAGTAATGCCTTTAATGCGTCCAACTGTTTTCATATTATTTGTTTTTTTAGTTTTTGTTCAAATTAATCTTCAACCACTATGTGTTCAGAAGAAGTTATAGCTCCTACCAATTTATCAAACATCTCTCTACCAATTTTTTCGTCTAATAGCAACCATCTACTAACGATTGTCAAACGAAGCACATAACTGATAATAAAGTTAATGTTGAAGTATTCAAATATTGTAATTTTTTCTAAGAATTGCCATCTTAGGTTATCCAAAGCTCTCTCTTTTTTGAGAATATCACTCATAGAAATTATTTTCAAAATCTCGGTAGTCCAATCAATTTCACTCAACCCAAAATCTTCTAACGAAGAATTTTGCTTGATTGTTTCGGCGATTTTATCGTCTCCTATGATATATGAGTCAATAGCCTTGTTTACTCTACGAGCCTCGTATGCTGCCGAAAGGTTTTTGACATTTCTGTCAAAATTACTCCATTCCCTAATGAATTTCTTTCCAGAATTATCTAATTGCGAGTAATACTGAGTGAACAAAAGATTAGAAATATCCTTTGTTGTATCTATATGTTTACGTTTAGCAAATTTAGAATCTTGTAAAGCTCTGAAAACAGTCTTAAAAACATCTAATAACTCTACGCTATCACTGTGTTTATCATTATTTTCAGCATCTTCCACAATTTCCTCTTCAACTTCCTCTGAATTATTTAGAGAATTTTGTTTTTCTATTTTTTCCAGAATTTCGACATATATTTTCTTTGTTTCTGCAATTTCTTCACGTGTATAATTTCCAATAATAGAGAATTGTGTGTCACGCAAATTAAGTGCATTCAAAAAATTCTGTATATCCCAATACGAAAGAACCTGACACAACAATTTCTCATCTTTTTTTGAAAGACGAGAGACTATTTCATTACGAATAGCCAAAAAATCTAATTGTGATGAGTCGCCAGATAGAGTAAATTCATTTAAAGTGGCAACAAGATAATAGTATCCTGCCATAATATCTCCTTTTACTCTTTTGGGAAAACTAATTTAGAAACTTTCTCACGCAAGTACTCTGCAAAGAAATTATTAAATTCCTCGTCAGTGAAACTCACATAAAAACCCTTGTCTGACGAAGAAATTCTAAATCCTTTTAGAACCTTTTTGTCAGATTTAATTTCAAGATTAGATTTAAGTGAACTGAATGTTTTTGCAGAAATATATTTTTCTAATTCAGTCTGTGCATTCTCTGGGACAGAAACGCTTATTGCAGCCTCTTGATTTTGTTTGCTCCAATTCTCTACGATTGTAGAAATAAGCGACGCTACAAATTCTGTATTCGAAAAATTTTGTGTAATATCTTGCGATACTGTAATTGAACTAAGCATATCCTTAATGCTTTCTTTCAAGTCGTTCATTGCACGTGAAGCTGCCATCTCAACATCTTTCATTGCAGTTTTTTGCATTTCGGCATCACGTTTTTTTGCTTGTTCTACAATTTCTTGACTTTGTTGTTTGGCATCAGAAAGGATTTTCGCTGCTTCTGCCTTAGCCTGTGCAATTAATTTATCCGACTCTTCCTTACCTTTTTGCAAGCCCTCCTCATAGAGTTTGTCGGTTAATTGACGAATTTTGTCATTCATAGTTACTTGTAATTTTATATTTGTTATTTTTTAGTTCAAAAACATTTTTACAAGTTTACTAATTATTTTTTAAAAACTAACACTTTTTTTAATATTTTTTTCAGAAAGCAAAAAAAGGTCTTCAAATGAAGACCTTTTGAGCGGAAAACGAGACTCGAACTCGCGACCCCAACCTTGGCAAGGTTGTGCTCTACCAACTGAGCTATTTCCGCAATATGTATTTGTATAATAGGTTTTCAAAAGTGGATGCTTTGCTGGGGACTGATGAAGAGACAATCCCCAACCAGCTTTTCCTTGTAACTATTAAAAACAACTATTATGAACGACCAATTTTAAAGTGCAGAGCTGATGACGAGAATTGAACTCGTGACCCCTTCCTTACCAAGGAAGTACTCTACCCCTGAGCTACATCAGCTTCTTAAAGTTTTGTGGGAAGAGCAGGATTCGAACCTACGAAGGCGTACGCCAGCAGATTTACAGTCTGCCCCAGTTGGCCACTTTGGTATCTTCCCCCTTTACCCCACTAATAAATGCAGTGAAGCTGTATAAAACTGAGCCGATGGAGGGAGTCGAACCCACGACCTGCTGATTACAAATCAGCTGCTCTGACCAACTGAGCTACATCGGCTTATTTCTGTTTTGCAGTGCAAAGGTAGATATTTTTTTTTATCCTCCAAATTTTTTTTCAAAAAAAATAAAAATATTTTTAGTACAATTTCATAATCATTTAATATTCAATATCTTAAAAATTATACCTTTAATTCATTTTTTATAGATTAGATAAATTATACCTTAATATTTTGGTTTTCACGGCTATATTTTCTCAGTAAAATCAATAATATTTACAGTGTTTTAATTTGTAGGAGGCTAAAAAAAAGATTCTCAAAAATTTTTATCTTTCCGAAATACACAAGATAGGCAAGTTTCGTTTTTAGCAAACTATATTAAAAAAACATAAAAAGTATATTCAATCTATACTATATATAGGTTTTAATGATTATCTTTGCAAAGTTTTATATATTAATAACAGACTTATGGAGTACAATTTCAGAGAAATAGAAGCCAAATGGCAGAGCTATTGGCAAGATAAAAAAGTTTATAGAGTAGATGTAGACAACTCTCGTCCAAAATTCTATGTTTTGGATATGTTCCCTTATCCATCAGGAGCAGGACTACACGTTGGACACCCACTTGGATACATTGCATCAGACATTTATTCTCGCTACAAACGCACAAAGGGATTTAATGTACTTCACCCAATGGGTTACGACTCTTATGGACTTCCAGCAGAACAATATGCTATCCAAACTGGACAGCACCCAGCTATCACAACAGAACAAAACATTGCTCGTTATCGTGAGCAAATGGACAAAATAGGTTTTTCGTATGATTGGTCACGTGAAGTTCGAACTTGCGAACCAAACTACTACAAATGGACTCAATGGGCATTTGCAAAAATGTACAAACATTATTACAATACCGCCGAGCAAAAAGCAAAGCCAATCGAAGAGCTTATAGCTGAATTTGAGAAAAACGGCACACAAAACATCAATGCGGCTTGTACAAAAGAGCTTTGTTTTAGTGCAGAAGAATGGAGAGAGAAAAACGAAGCACAAAAAGAAGAAGTTTTACAAAACTACCGTTTGGCGTTCAGAGCAGATACTCTTGTGAATTGGTGTCAAGAATTAGGTACAGTTTTGGCAAACGACGAAGTAAAAGACGGATTGTCGGAGCGTGGAGGATTTCCAGTTGTTCAGAAACATATGAAACAATGGTCGCTTAGAGTATCAGCCTATGCTGCAAGATTGCTAAACGATATGGAAAACTTGGAGTGGAGCGATTCGCTAAAAGAAATTCAAAAAAACTGGATTGGCCGTTCACAAGGAGCTCAAATGTTTTTTGATATTGTTGGACACGACGAGAAATTAGAAATTTTCACAACTCGCCCTGACACTATCTACGGAGTTTCGTTTATGGTTATTGCACCAGAGCACGAATGGGCTATGATGCTAACAACAGACCAGCACAAACAAGAGGTTGAACAATACCTACAAGACACAAAGAAACGCTCAGAGCGTGAACGTATGACAGACACAAAACGTGTTAGTGGTGCATTCACAGGTTCTTACGCAATAAATCCTTTCACAAACGAGCAAGTTCCAATTTATGTAAGTGATTATGTACTTGCGGGTTATGGTACTGGTGCTATTATGGCAGTTCCAGCACACGACAGTAGAGACTGGGCTTTTGCACGTCATTTCTCACTTCCTATCGTTCCAGTCGTAGAGGGTGGAGATGTAGAAAAAGAAAGCTACGATGCAAAAGAAGGCAAAATGATAAACTCTGAGATAATAAACGGACTTGATGTTAAAGAAGCTATCTCAATTATGTTTGACGAAGTCGAAAAACGTGGACTTGGCAAAAAACAAATAAACTACCGCCTACGTGATGCAATTTTCTCACGCCAAAGATATTGGGGCGAACCATTCCCAATCTACTACAAAGACGGAGTTTCTTATGTTGTGGAAGAAGACAAACTTCCATTAGAATTGCCACACATCAAAGACTTTGGCCCTACAAGTGAGGGAGAACCACCTTTGGCACGTGTCGAGAATTGGAAAACACCAGAGGGCTACCCTTACGAACTAAGCACAATGCCCGGATTTGCAGGTTCATCTGCGTATTATTTGCGATATATGGACAACACAAACAGCGAAGCATTAGTATCAAAAGAGGCTAACGAATATTGGGAAAATGTGGATTTATATGTTGGTGGTATCGAACACGCAACAGGACACTTGATTTACTCACGTTTCTGGAACAAATTCTTGTACGACTTGGGCTATATCTGCAAAGACGAGCCTTTCAAAAAACTTGTTAATCAAGGTATGATTCAAGGACGTTCCAATTTTGTATATAGAATTAAAAATACTAACAAATTTGTTTCATTAGGGCTAAAAGACAATTACGACACACAAGAATTACACGTTGATGTAAATATTGTGAGAAACGATATTTTGGATATTGAGGCTTTCAGAAATTGGAGACCAGAGTTCAAAGATAGTGAGTTTGAACTTGAAGATGGCAAATACATCTGTGGTTGGGCAGTCGAAAAAATGTCTAAATCAATGTTTAACGTTGTCAATCCAGACTCGATTGTAGAGAAATACGGTGCCGACACTTTGCGTATCTACGAAATGTTCTTAGGGCCATTGGAACAATCAAAACCTTGGGACACAAACGGAATTGACGGAGTACACAAATTCTTGCGTAAATTCTGGAAATTATTCTTTGACAAAGACGGAAACTTCACAGTTAGCGACGAAAAACCAACAGCAGAGGAATACAAAACACTTCACAAAACTATCAAAAAGGTAGAAACAGACATCGAGAACTTCTCGTTCAACACATCTGTAAGTGCTTTTATGATTTGCGTTAATGCTCTTTCGGATATGAAGTGCAACAAACGTGAAATACTTTCTGATTTCACTGTTTTGTTATCATCTTTTGCTCCCCACATTACCGAAGAGTTGTGGTCTTTGTTAGGCAATACAACATCTGTAATAGATGCTACGTTCCCTATATTCAACGAAAAATATTTGATAGAAGATTCATTTGATTACCCTATATCATTCAACGGCAAAGTACGTTTCAAAAAACAATATGCTTTGGATTCAGATTCAAAAGAGATTGAAAAAGACATTCTTTATGACGAGAACACACTAAAATTCTTGGACGGAAAAGCAGTTAAGAAAGTTATAGTCGTCAAAGGAAGAATTATAAACATTGTATCATAATTTAAAAAACTAAAAAATGCAGTTGTCCTACAAACAAGTTTTCCGTGAACTAAAATCGTACTCTGTACTTACATTAGGTATGTTCGTGTACGCATTTAGTTGGATAACAATCATCACCCCTGCAAAATTCATTTCAGGAGGTATCACTGGTGTGTCATTAATTTTATTTTATGCCACTGGTGGCGAAGAAGGTGGAGGTATTCCTATTGGTATTTCCTACATCATCATCAATGGCTGTCTGCTACTAATTGGTTCGTTGGTTCTCGGCTGGGTATTTGGAGTCAAAACAATTTTTTGCACCCTTGCCATAAGTTTCTTTTTAACTATTGGTCAGCAGTATTTCCCTGGGGATTTATTCGGGATTAGCGACGACAAATTATTATCTGCTATCCTTGGTGGTTTACTTTGCGGTTGGGGTATTTCTCGTGCAGTAGTAGAAGGAGGAAGTTCTGGCGGAACAGATATCTTGGCAATGATTATCAATAAGTTCAAGACTATTAGCTTTGGTACTATAATCGTTGCATTTGATATAATCATTGTAGGGTCTTCTTATTTTATCACAAACGATATCACAACTATCATCTATGGTTATGTTTCAACTATCGTTTTGGGTTATGCTGCCGATGTATCCATAGGTGGTCGCAAACGTACTTGCCAAATAACAATTATTTCTCCACTTTACACAGAGATTTCTGATGCAATCATCAAAACTGGTAGAGGAGTTACGCTTATGGACGCTCAGGGCTGGTACACAAAGAAAGACCAAAAGGTTATTATGGTTTTTTGTAGAGCACAACAAGCTCGTGAGATTCAATACATAGCAAAAGACATTGACGAAAACGCATTTATATCTATTGCAAATGTTTCTGGCGTATGGGGAAATGGCTTTGAAAAGTTATTAAACACAGGCAAAAAGAAAAAACAAACTGTATAAGTTAATATTTGCGTATGAACCAAAATAATAACACACAAAATACAAACCCAAAGTTTAAACTTAAACTTTGGGTTAAAGTATTTTTATGGACATTACTATTAATCGTCTTATTTTTTGTCGGCAAATTCCTAATATCTGCATTGACACACAAGCCCGAAGAATCATTAGAAACAGAAACTGTCAGCGAATTTTTTATGGGAGTTTGTGTTGATTCTCTGCAAGTCGATGAATATACGGTGCAAAACAATCAAACACTCTCAGATATTTTGTTTGACTATGGAATAACGGCAAACACTATTCATAACATAGCGAATGTAGACAAAGAGAAATTTGATGTACGAAACATAAAAGCAGGAAATAAATACTATATGATAAGCACTACGGACTCTATTCCTACTGCAAAATATTTTATTTATGGCAAAAACAAAATTGACTATGCTATATGCTCACTAAACGACAGTGTAGAGGTGAGCTTGTTCTCAAAAGAAATAACTACCGAACGCAAAAAACTTTCGGCAGAGATAAATTCTTCGCTATATATGGCTATCAAAAATGCAGGTGGAAGTGATGAACTAACATCTATTATGGCAGATGTATATCAATGGACAATCGACTTTTACGGAATTCAAAAAGGAGATAGTTTTGATGTGATGTATGATGTACTAAAAGTAGATAGCAGCGAAATAGGAATAAAAAATATAATTGCAGCAAAATTTGTTCATATGAACAAAGATTACTACGCAATAGGCTACGAAGATGGAGGCAAAAAAGGATTTTGGGATCAAGATGGCGAAAGCCTTAAAAAATCTTTCCTAAAAGCACCTCTAAAATTTTCACGCATATCGTCGACTTTCTCAAACGCCAGACGACACCCAGTTTTGAGAATTGTCCGACCTCACCACGGTGTAGATTATGCTGCACCAGCAGGAACTCCCGTATGGGCAGTTGCAGATGGAGTTGTGGTTAGACGTTCGTTTGATAGAGGAGGTGGAAACACTATAAAAATCAAACACAACGTGCGTGGAGGACGCTATACTACTGGCTACTTACACCTACGAGCATTTGCCAAAGGAATAACAGTTGGTAAACACGTAAGCCAAGGAGATGTGATTGGTTATGTTGGATCAACAGGACTTTCAACTGGACCACACTTAGATTACCGTATTTGGGAGAATGGAAAACCAGTCAATCCACTCAGAATGACACAAGAAAAAGGCAAACCAATTAGCGATAGCCTGAAAGTTCAGTTTATGAATTACAAAGACAGCATAATTGGAGTTTTGTATGCCAAAATAGATACTTTGCAGAATGGAAAAATTACCGATAGAAATAATTAAATTCATCAAACGACACCACGTTTTAACTTTGGCTACCGTAAGCAATAATATACCATATACATCTAATATGTTTTATTGTTTTGTGGAGGACAAAGGCTATTTTGTGTTTACCTCCGACGATAATACAAAACACATAAACGACGTTAAGGGAAATGACAATGTAGCAATAAATATTGTGCTTGAAACTCGCATAGTTGGTAAGATTCAAGGACTACAAGCTACTGGCAAAATTTTCAAACCTTGCGAAGAGGAAATGAGTTTAATCAAAAAATCATATCTCAAAAAGTATCCTTACGCAGCTGTTATGGAGCTAAATTTGTGGGTAGTAGAAATGAAAACTGCCAAACTAACAGACAACGCACTTGGTTTTGGCAAGAAAATTAAATGGGAAAAATAAATATGTATAACAAAACAGACAGAGTAGTTATTTTTGGAGCAAACGGACAAGTTGGCTCTTATATAACCGCACACTATGTTTGTTGTGCCTACACAAACCTATACTGTGTTGTACGAGAAGGTTGCGACACATCTGTTATGCAAAATGTAGCGGAAAGCTATGGTATTAAAGATATTTTCTCAAAGATTAATTTCATTTATGCAGATTGCTCACTATTTATAGACGTATTGGAGATTATCCAAAAAGGGGATATAGTAATTAATGCAGCGGCAAAGGTTTCGTTATCAAATACAGACGAGTCAATCATACACACAAATATCGAGATAGCCTATGCGATTGCACAATCTGCCAAAGAAAAGGAAGCAAAAGTAGCTATCCAAATTAGCAGTATTGCCACATTGGACTCATCAAAAAACATAGTAAGCGAAACAAGTGTTCCTCAATCCATTCTCAAAAAAAGTCTCTATGCTCAAAGTAAGTTCTACTCTGAGGGAGAGTTTTGGAGAATACACTACGATTCTACAAATATTATTATCGTAAACCCTTCTGTTATTTTGGGAATTGGAAATTTTGATGGTAATAGCTCTGCAAATATCTTCAAACGCCTATCCAAAGGAGTTTCGTTTGCGACAAACGGAGTTACTGGCTATGTTTCGGCAAAAGATGTTGCACGAGCAGTAGAAAGCCTTTCGCAAAACCCTAAGGCATTTGGACAAAGATATATTCTGAATGGGGAAAATCTATCGTATAAGGATTTAATCAATATGATAAATACACAATTTGGACACCCAAATGCAAAATATATACTACCAGACAACATTATTAGCATTGCGAGTTTTTGCCTAAAATTTTTGTCAAAATTAGGTTTAAAAACCAGCATTACCCACCAAAACATTAAGGATTTTGGCAAAAAAACATATTATTCGTCTGATAAAATAAAACAATTACTAAACTTTGAATTTACGCCAATACAATCTATCGTAGAGGAAAGCGTTAAATATTATAAAAAGATAAAATAAATGAAATTCACACTTGAAAACATAGACAAAGGCTCATTTGCACGTGCTGGAAAGATAGAAACAGACCACGGAGTTATCCATACTCCTATATTTATGCCTGTTGGTACAGCAGCAACCGTAAAAGGAGTTTTTCACAGAGATTTGGTCGAAGAGGTAAATGCCGAGATAATTTTGGGCAACACTTACCATTTATATCTCCGTCCGGGTTTGGATATTCTACAAAAAGCAGGTGGACTACATAAATTTTCGAGCTGGGACAAACCTATTTTGACAGATAGTGGTGGTTTTCAAGTATTTTCACTGGCGGCCAACCGCAAAATCACCGAAGAAGGTTGCAAATTTAGCTCTCATATTGACGGTTCAAAACACCTTTTCACTCCCGAAAACGTGATTGATACACAAAGAATTATCGGTGCAGATATAATGATGGCTTTTGACGAATGTCCTCCGGGAACCGCCGAAAGGTCTTACGCCTCAAAATCATTGGACTTGACTCACCGTTGGTTAGAAAGATGTTTCAAACAATATCATAGCACAGACCCAAAATACGGTCATTACCAATCATTATTCCCAATCGTACAAGGTTGCGTTTACGAAGATTTACGCCGTAAATCTGCCGAATTTGTAAAACAATTCGATGCGGACGGTTACGCTATTGGAGGATTGGCTGTTGGCGAACCAGCCGAACAGATGTACAGTATGATAGAGGTCGTAAACGATATTCTTCCTACCGACCGTCCTCGATATTTGATGGGAGTTGGTACTCCTATGAATATATTGGAGGCAATAGAAAGAGGTGTAGATATGTTTGATTGCGTTATGCCTACACGCAACGGACGTAACGGTATGCTATTCACTTGGGACGGTATAATAAACATACGCAACAAAAAATGGGAAGAAGATTTCTCCCCAATAGACGAAAATAGCGACTGTTTTGTAGATAAAGTATATTCAAAAGCATATTTACGCCATTTATCTATCTCAAACGAGATGCTTGCAGCACAAATATCTTCGATGCACAATCTTGCATTTTATTTGCAATTAGTCAAAACTGCACGTGAAAAAATCATTGCAGGCGAGTTCAAAACGTGGAAAGAAAACATTCTACCTATAATATCAAAACGTAGATAATATGAAGTTGAGCGACTTGAAAGTCAAAAAGTTAGACCTATATATAATGGGCAAATTCTTAGGTACATATTTCTTTACCTTGGGTTTGCTAATTGTCATTGTCGTTATTTTTGATATGAGCGAAAAGGTTGAAGATTTTTTGGAAAATCACGCCCCCGCTTCCGAAATAGCTTTTGACTATTACGTAAATTTCATTCCGTTCTTTATGAACCAATTTAGTGGTCTGATAACATTTATTTCTGTTATCTTGTTTACCTCCAAAATGGCTTATCAAACCGAGATTATCGCAATTCTTTCAGGCGGTGTGAGTTTCAAAAGACTACTCTACCCCTATGCCTTGTCAGCTCTTATTATTACATTTTTTTCTTTGGCTCTAAATCTATATATTATTCCTATCTCAAACCAACAACGTATAGAATTTGAGATAAAATACCTCAAAAAAAACCAGAGAAACCTATATGATGATTATGTTTACCGACAAATTGAACCGGGAACATTTATCCAAATACGTGGTTACAGCCGACGCACAAATTCTGCCGACTTTATAGTAATTTCTACCCAAAAAGACGGAGAATTAGTATCAATGCTTTCTGCCGAAAGAGCCCAGTTCAACAAAGAAAACAACCATTGGACAGCTCACAAGTATATGGTACGTAAGTTCGAAAACGGTGTCGAAACTCTCCAAAAACACAAAGACTTAGACACTCTCGTAAATCTTACTGTTGCCGAATTAGGTAGGATTAACAACCACATAGTAACCCTAAATGCACCTCAACTAAACCAATTTATCGACGAACAAATAGCAAAAGGTTCCGACCTTATGCCCTATCTATATGTCGAAAAACAAAACAGACTGGCTTACCCAATAGCCACCATAATACTTACCCTTATCGGAGTTTCACTTTCGAGTCGCAAAGTCCGCGGCGGCACTGGTTTCCACATAAGTGCAGGTATTGCACTATGTTTCTCCTACATACTTATTATGAGATTTGGCAACGAATACGCCAAAGCCAACACCCAATGGGCATCACTCGCCGTCTGGGTTCCAAACATCATCTACACCTTCATTGCCATCTATCTCTATCACAAAGCCCCAAAATAGGGTCTTTACCCCACACCACAGATATACGGCAATTATGCAAAGAAATAAAAAACACTGTAATACATTAATTAATAATGCATTACAGTGTTTTAATTTGTAAGGGATTTGGAAAATGATTTTTAAAATTTTTATCTTTCAGAAATCTTACAAGCTCCCAATAAACTCGGATCTCTTAGGCTATTTTGCTGATGGTCATAACGTAGCGTACTGGCGTACGTGAGTTATGAGCATCGGCGAAATAGACAAGATAGGCGAGTTTCGTTTTTAGCGGACAGTACTAAAAATTTTTATCTTTCAGAAATCTTACAAGTTCCTAATAAAATCAAATCTCTTAGGCTATTTATTCAACCACTTAACCAAGCCAATATCCTGACGAGTTATCAATAATGAGTGATAAGGATAAGCTCTAAGAGCTACACGAGTAAGTCCAGATTCCTCTGGTGTAAAATGTATTCGATAGGTTGCTAAACTTCCCTCTTGCCCCACTTTATCAAACTCAAAAACCTTTTTGATTCTGAATTGAGTTTCGGCATTTGAATCAGCAAAGACCAATTCCAAAGAAATATCTTCGATATTAAAATCTCCAATATTCAATATTACCTCTCCCGAATAATCATTACCAATTTGCACCAACAAATCCTTAGTTTTGTCAATATGAATAGAACTCAACTCAACACTATCCCAATTTTTGACAACAAACTGTTTCCACCTTGCAAGTTCAATGGCCTTTGCATTATCATTTGCTTTGAGAAGTTCAAAACGTTTGCTCAAAGGATAATAGTATTTATCCTCATAATCGTTCAACATTCTATTTGTAGTAAAGTTTGAGGCAACTTTTGCAATAGTATTTTTGATATAAGCCACCCAATCTTTCGACAGTCCTTTTTTGTTTTTATTATAGTAAGTAGGAGCAATTTCATCTTCGATAATATTGTAAATCATTTCAGAATCAAGTTCATTTTGATAATCGTGATTATCAAAAGTTTGTTTCTGAGGCAACGCCCAACCAGAATCATTACGATAACCTTCGACCCACCAACCGTCAAGTACACTGAAATGCATAACTCCATTCATTGCTGCCTTCTCGCCACTCGTACCAGACGCTTCTTCGGGACGAGTAGGGGTATTCAGCCATACATCAACCCCAGAGACCAAAAATCTTGCAAGTGTCATATCATAATTTGGTACAAACAGTATTTTACCTATAAACTTAGGCATTTTTGACACCTCAATAATATGTTTAATTAAATCTTGACCTGCTTGGTCGGCAGGGTGAGCCTTGCCAGCAAACAAAAACTGTACTGGACGCTCAGGATTATTTACAATAGCATCTAATCTATCTAAATTACGGAACAGTAAGTGAGCACGTTTGTAGGTTGCAAACCTGCGTGCAAAACCAATAGTAAGCACATCACTACGCAACTTATCACATATAGTAACAACTTGTCTAGGAGTAAAATATGCACCTGTTATGTCTTGCATAATTCTTCTTTTTACTTCCTCAATAAGCTTAGTCCTCAACAAATTACGTGTTGCCCAAATTCTTTCATCAGAAATTTTATAAATTCCGTCAAAACAAGATTTATCATAATGGTGAGTTTGGAACTCACTTCCAAAAACTTCCTTATGAATATCTTTCCATTCACGAGCCGTCCAAGTTGGATAATGCACCCCATTTGTTACATAATCCACCACGTCCAACTCCTGTGGAGTATATCCAGGCCACATAGGATTAAATATTTTTTTGCTAACATCACCGTGTAACATACTAACGCCATTTACAAATTGTGAAAGATTAGCTGCCAAAAAACTCATTGAGAATTTAGCATTAGGGTCATACTTAGATATCCTACCCAAAGACATAAATCTTTCCCAAGTAATATTCAATTCCTCTGGCACTGACGACATATATTCATATAACAAAGATTCGCTAAACGAATCGTGACCAGCAGGAACAGGAGTGTGAGTCGTAAACAAAGATGAACTTCTAACAAGCTCAACCGCCTGAGAAAAAGTCAAATTATCGTCAAAAACAAATTCACGTACTCTTTCCAAACCAATAAATGCAGCGTGTCCCTCATTACAATGGTACAACTCAGTATTAATTCCCACTTTTCTAAGTGCCTTGATACCACCTATACCGAGCAAAATCTCTTGTTTCAAACGATTCTCCCAATTACCTCCATACAAATGATAAGTAATTGTTCTGTCATCATCTCTATTATAATCAAAATCCGTATCAAGCAAATACAACTCTACTCTACCCACATCAACTCTCCAAATACGAGCTTTTAGAGTTCTGTTTGGCAAACAAAGCGATATAGTTTTCCATTTTCCATTAGCCGAAAGCACTGGTTGAACTGGCAATTTTGAAAAACTTTGAGCTTCGTTCTCCGACACTTGATTGCCCGACGTAGAAATACGTTGTTTGAAATATCCATAACGATACAATAGTCCAACAGCAGTTATCTTAGTGTTTTTATCACTTGCCTCTTTCAGATAATCACCTGCCAACACACCCAAACCGCCTGAATAAATTTTAAGCGAAGGGTGCAAACCATATTCCATACTAAAATATGATATAGTCGGGCCTTCTCCACTGTTTTTCTCGCTCATATATGCTTCAAATTGAGCATATACTTTATTTAGTTTTTCGATAAACGCCACATTTCCTGCCAAAACTTTATAGTCATTTAAGGACAATCTATCAAGCAGTTCAATAGGATTATGCTCACATTCTTCCCACACTTTGTGGTCTGCCATATCAAACAAATCAACAGCTTCATAATTCCAGCACCACCACAAGTTTTTAGCCAATTTTTCGAGAGGTTCAAGCACTTCTGGCAAAGCCTTATGAATTACCACACTCACCCAATTAGGAATATTATATTCTAATTGTTTTTCGTTATACGACACCTCATCTATTGGTGTTTTATGCGAAAATCTATAATTAATTTTGACTTTCTCCAAAGCCATTTCGTAAGCGTTATAATAGTATTCCGACAAATTGTCCCAAGTAGCAATTCGAGAAACATCATAAGCATTTTGAGAAATTTCTTCGGCTTTCTGGGCAGACAACTTAGATAAATCAATTATAGAGGCAGCAATTTTACTCACCACATAATCTTTATTTGTATCATTTCTATCTATCACTACAATAGACGGGTGAGATTCAATATAATTATCATTTACCCAAAGTCCAAATCCTGCAAGAGTTGTAGTTATTGTAGGAACTCTCAAAGCCAAACTTTCCAAAGGAGTATATCCCCAAGGCTCATAGTAAGATGGGAACAATGTCAAATCCATACCAACAACCAAATCCCAATAAGTCATATCAAACACTCCGTCATTTCCATTCAAATATGACGGACAAAATACAACTTTAACGTTGCATTTGCTCGTATTATTCAAACCTGAACGCTTCAAAGCATTTATAATCGGGTCATTATATTCGTCTGTCAAAGTATGAGTAACAAATGATTGAGTAATTTCAGCTGTTTTGTATGGAAAGTCAAGATTATGCTTAACTGCCTGATTTACACCACTAAATCCAGCAGGAACCATAAAAAATGCAACTATCTCTCTATCCTTATTTTTGCTATTATTAATTTGAGCAAGTGCCTCAATAGCAACATCAATACCTTTGTTTATAAATTCATATCTACCTCCAAGCCCAACAACCATTGCATTTGAACTAATCTTTGAACCCGTAACAGCCTCAACGACTTTAAGAAGTTTTGAACGAGCCGAAGAGCGAATTTCAGAATACTTATCACTCTCTGGCACAAAACAATCACTAAATCCGTTTGGTGTTACAATATCCACTTCTTTCGACAAGAAATACGAACATTCTTTTGCAGTTATATCACTTACAGTCGTAAACACATCTGCATTTGTCGCTGAGCATTGTTCGAGCGAATGTTTTGATTTTACATTAAATCGAGATGCAAGTTCAGCTGGATTATAATCTGACAATTTGTCATACAATGGCAGTCCATTTCCTGCTACACATCTACCTAATACAGATGCGTGAGTGGTAAAAGCACAAGCCACCGATGGCATATTCTTTTTTAGATACAACAGTCCAGAACCAGTCATCCACTCGTGGAACTGTGCAACATTATTTTGAGATTCCAAATCATAGTAAGTCAAATAACTCTCTATCAACATTCCTGCCGCATATCCAAACATCACTGGTTCAATATAATCCCAACCACCAGTAAGAGAATCCAATTTGTATCTATCCCAAAGTTCTTTCAAAATTTCGTCTTTGCGAACAAACAACTCCGAAAAATCAACCAATACCACAATGGGATTAGTTTTGATGTTCCAACGACCAATTTTGATTTTCAAACCAGATTTTTGTACTATTGTTTTCCAAGCCGAAAACAATGTTTCGTCTGGAATAAACTCTGGATTATTAACATCTTTATATATATCTGGTCCTATTAAAATATGATTATTTCCATATCTTTCATTTATACTTTTGGCTTTGGTAGAGACAACTGTGTGGATACCTCCCACTTTGTTGCATACCTCCCAACTAACTTCAAACAAATAATTAGATTTCATAAGCATTGCTTTATTTTTCGTTTTCTTCAATCCGTGTTATCAAATCACTAACTATATTCATATAATTAATGAATGCTTCGTACGGCGTATCATAAGGTGATTTATGTTTTGTAACTACGTCCATAAAAAGTTTAGTATTCATATAATAGAAATACGTACTCATTTGTAACATCTCATAATCATATTTTATGGACATATCATCTATTTTCTCTACTCTACCACTAAGTGCATATAGTTGATTAAAAGCCTCTTTTTGCAATTCATTACCCAACCACAAAGATAAATCTTTCTCCTCGTCAGCCCAAGATATTGGGTTCGGCACAAGCAACGTCGATACTGCTTGTTTGTTTTCAGCAATTTTAGAAGGAGTATCAAACACTATGCCGTGTTTTTCAATTAATTCCTTAGGCAATGTACGCATAAAATCAAATATACCAGTATCTACCGAAAGCTTCTCTCCAAAAATTGCATAATCAACAAAAATAGTTGATAGCTGCGAGTCTTCAAGGCTTTGAGCCACCCATTTAGAGTATTTTTCGGCAGTGAGTGGCCACTCACTCCAATTTCTATTATCAAATCTTAAAGATAAATCATCACTAAGCCTATAATTTCTCAAAATCAATTTTAATTTCGGATTTATTGGATTTGCGTATATAAAGTTTGGACTTTTCCAACCCAAAATATGCTTTGCCCCCTCAGTTATAATTGTATTATAACCAAGTGATTGTATTATTTCTCCAATCTCGTCAGAATATAGCATTTCGGTATTACAGAAAGTTTTTGGACGTACTCCCAAATACTCAAACACTAAATCAGACTGATGTTCTACTTGTTTTTTGAACTCAGTTTTGGAGCATAACGAAACCAATGAATGAGAATAAGGTTCGGCAAAAAATTCGACACAAGATGTTTTGGCTAATTCTCTAAAACTATCCAAAACCTCTGGACAATATTTCTCCAAAGACTCCAACATTACACCAGAGATGGCATAACTAACTTTAAACTTGCCATTATATTTTTTTATCAAATCATATATCATATTGTTAGCAGGTAAATAACAATTATTTGCTAAACGTTGAAAATTAGATATATTTTTGAAATCATCTTGATAATCGCTCTCAGTGCCAATATCAAAGAAATAATATTTTCGCAACGCAAGTGGTTGCGAAACATTAAAACACAGATTTAAAATTTTATTTTCCATATTGATTTTCGTTTATTGCATCATTATAAATTTGTTTTATTTTGAAAGCAGCATTTTCCCATTTTAAGGCATTTACTTCTTCCAATCCGTGCTGTTCTGTGAACTGGGACAAAGATGGGTAATTAATCAGGGCATAGATAGCATCTGCCAAAACATCAACGTCCCAAAAATCCACTTTTATGGCGTGATGCAACACTTCGGCAACTCCACTTTGTTTGGATATTATCGTTGGCACACCCGAACGCATAGCCTCCAAAGGAGATATTCCAAAAGGTTCTGAAACAGAAGGCATAACATAAACATCACTCTGAGCAAACATCTTTTGCACATCTGAACCTCTCAAAAAGCCCGTAAAATGAAATTTTGTAGAAATTCCAAGTTTAGCAACTCTACGGATAGATTTATTGTACATATCTCCACTACCAGCCATCACAAACCTAACATTATCACAACGTTTCAAAACTTTGTTTGCAGCTTCAATAAAATATTCTGGTCCTTTTTGGTAGGTTATTCTACCCAAAAAAGTAACTATTTTCTCTGGTAAATTACGTTTTATATTGTAGTCTTTGAAAGAATCAAAATCCACAGCATTATGAACCGTAAATACTTTTGAAGGATCAATACCATATTTATTTACAACAATATTACGAGTAAGATTACTCACAGTAATAATCTTGTCGGCAGCTATCATACCTTGTTTTTCAATGTTGTGAACCACAGTATTATAATTTTCTCCACTACGGTCGTACTCTGTTGCGTGAACGTGAATTACAAGAGGTTTGCCAGACACAGACTTAGCAGTAATTCCTGCTGCATAAGTAAGCCAATCGTGGGCGTGAATAACATCAAAATCTTGTTCTTTTGCAATAGTAGCAGCCACCATTGCATAACGAGCTACTTCCTCCATAAGGTTTTCGCCATATTTACCAGAGAAATTAAATTTGTTGCTAAAAGATATTCTACGATTAGGCTCACCCTCTTCAAGAACGCTTTTGCTAAATTCTTCTTTGAACGTTTCGGGACTCATATAAGGCACAAGATTTGAGCTAATAGACATAAAATCAATATTTTTCCAATATTCATTTTTCTCGTCATATTCTTGCATCATCTCAGTATCACTTGCATTTATTATCTTGACTGCCGATTGATCTTCATCACCAGAGGCTTTGGGCATAACAAACAAGACTTCTACTTGATGTTTTGCCAAACCACGAGTCAAACCTAAACAAGCCGTTCCCAACCCACCTGCAATGTGTGGCGGAAACTCCCAACCAAACATTAACACTTTTGTCCTCATATAATTGTTTTTTTAGTCATTAATTTTTTCGTATGATTTAATCATTTCCAAACTTCTAAGCACCTCTCCAACACTCCACGCCTGAGAGATACAGCCACCAGCTTGGTAAGGTGGATTTCCGTCATATACTTCTCCAATCGAGCCTACTCCATACACAGAAATATCTTCTTGTATTTCAGTCATTATTCGTTTGGCTTTTGGTACAAATTTCGAACCAAATAGTCTAAAATTAGCCTCTATATATGCTCCTAACAACCAAGGCCACACTGTTCCTTGATGATATGCACTATCACGTTGTGATTGGTCGCCTTCGTAGCGTCCCACATACAAAGAGTTTTTTGGCGAAAGTGTCCGCAGACCTTTTTCAGTAAGCAAGTCCCGCTTTACGACTTCCAGAACTTTGTGTTTACGTTCATCACATAATGGCGAAAACTCCAACGAACAAGCAAATATTTGGTTTGGTCTAACAAAGGAGTTTTTACCATATTCATCAACATAATCTGCCAAATATTGTTCATTCTCCAACCAAAATACTTTATTAAAACTTTGCTCAATTCTAAGTGGAATATCAGACCACGAGGCAACAAAGTCAAAATCTTTTGCCATATATGCTAATTTTAGTGTATAGCATACTGCATTATACCACAAAGCATTCACCTCAACTGGATAACCTCTTCGGGGTGTAACAGCAGAGTTCCCTACCACTGCATCACACCAAGTCAAAGCTTTGTTTGGGTGCGAAGCCCAAATAAGAGCATTCGTATCCATATAGATATACTGGTCTATGCCATTTCTAAATGACATTAGTATTTCTTTCATTTTTGTGCCATAGTCTGCCCAAACAACTTTGTCAGTAACAAACCTTCCATACTCCTGCAATGCTTTGAACAGCCACATTGGAGCATCAACTGAATTATAGGCATCTCCAACATTTGGAAACAAACCATTCTGCACACGAGATAACATAGTATCAAGCACTTCTTTACAAGTCTGAACATCTCCAAAAGCCGAAAGTGTAACCCCAGGCAAAGCTATGAAAGTATCACGCCCCCAAGCTCCAAACCACGGATAACCTGCACTAATTTCTGCCCCCAACTCATTTCGCACAACAAATTGACGTGCAGAATATCTTAGACAATTTTCAAATGTATCTCGTGAACTATGTTTTTTTGACCATTGTGCAAAATGGGTATTAAGTTTAGTAACATCAAATACATCTGTCGAAGCCGAAAAAATAACACTTTCACCCTTTGATATATTAATATCAAAATATCCCGGCACAAACAAATCTTCTGAATAATCATAACCACGTTTTTGCTCCTCTATATACTCTATGTTTTTGTACCAATCTGGCATAGAATTATATTTAAAAGGCTTACTCACCTGCATATTCAAATCTGGAAAACCTCTATATAAATTCACTCTAACTCCTCCATCAATCTCTCCATAAGAAGTGTTTGCTATGTCGTTTTTGTGTGTCAATTCGTGAATACGTCTATATGCTACAAAAGGTTTTAACCTAAGCACAGTATCAGAATGAGCATCAACGAGTGTGTATTTAATCATTATTTGATTTCCCTCTGCCACAATAATTATTTCTTTTTCGAGAAGCACTCCTCCAACTCTATAAGTTAGTTTTGACACTGGGTTGCAAGAATAATCCACAAGATACTTATGACCACGTGGCTCATAAGCATTTGGATACTTGTGTATTGCAAAATTAAAATTTTGACCGTGTTGTATAATCGTTTCGTCTAAGGACGAAAGTAACACATATTTTTCGTATCCAAATTCTTTGATAGGAACTACCAGCAAACCGTGATATTTTCGGGTATTACAACCAACTATTGTAGATGACATATACCCACCAGACTTACTTGTTTCTAATATCTCACGACTAAGCGAATACTCTAAATTCACTAATTTTTCTTTGTTAAATTTCAAAAAGCTCATAATCAAATTATTAGTTAAGTATTACTGTCCCATAAAAATCTCAAAATGTGTTGTAATTTATTACAGCATCTTCACTCATAAGAAACTTACAAAAACAATGTTTAAAGCCCTTATTTTTCAGAAGTTTTACAAGTCCCTAAAACTCTGTACTCTTAGGTTATTTTAATTGACAGCACTTACTGTTTTATTCTCTTTTCAACACAAAACCCACACGTGAAGGGACATAAAGACTAATAATATTACTCTCTCCGTCAAAATGTGTAAAGTGTTCTGTTTTGTTATTTATCAATTCATTTCCTCCATAATCCTCATCGTCTGTATTTAGCACAACCGTGTATTTCCCCGCTTTGACCTTTGCCGTATAATCTCGGTAGGAATTAGTCGGATTGAAATTAAATACAAACAAATAATCTCCTCTTTCAAATATCAACACTTGGTTGTAATTATCTTGTTCGTTTGGGATAATCTGCTTATCAAAAATTCCTATTTTTGAGATTGTATGAATCATATCCCTATCAAACTTATATAGAAATTTATATCTCAGCGAGGTATCATCTGCCAAACTCCACTGCCTACGTGCATACTGAAAACTCCAATTATTTCCTTGCCGTGGAAAATCTATCCATTCTGGGTGTCCAAACTCATTGCCCATAAAATTCAAATATCCACTACCAGAGGTTGATATTGTAACAAGTCGTATCATTTTGTGAATTGCAATAGCTCTATCCACAAGCACATTTGGAGTAAACAAACTCATCGAAGTATACATTTCACTGCCCAAAAGTCTAAAAATCAAGGTTTGGTCGCCAACCATTGCTTGATCGTGGCTCTCACAATAACTAATAGTTTTTTCTTCATTTCGCCTATTTGTAAGCTCATACAACAAATTTCCCACGTGCCACTGTTCGTCCTTTTGGTCTTTTGTGAGTTTAATCCAATAATCTGGTACCCCCATACTCATTCTATAATCAAATCCCAAACCTCCATCTTCTATTGGATAAGCCAATGCTGGAAGCCCACTCATATCTTCGGCTATTGTAATAGCTTTGGGATTTAACTCGTGAATAAGCTTATTTGCAAGTGTCAAATAACAAATTGCATTTTCGTCTTGGTTGCCATCGTAATACATAGAATAATCCACAAAATCCACATCAATTCCGTGATTAAGATAAAGCATACTCGTAACTCCGTCAAACCTAAACCCATCAAATCTAAATTCTTCCAGCCAGTACTTACAATTAGATAAAAGATAATTTATAACTTGTTGTTTGGAGTAATCAAAACACCTTGAATTCCACAGCGAATGATAACCTCTATCGCCAGAATAAAAATACAAGTCATCTGTTCCGTCAAATCTGCTCAAACCCTCAGTTTCGTTTATCACAGAATGAGAATGAACCAAATCCATAATTACCCTAATCCCCAAAGCGTGAGCCTCGTCCACAAGCCTTCTCAAATCATTTGGACTACCAAACCACGAAGAAACTGCAAACAAGCTCGATACCTGATAACCAAACGAACCATAGTAAGGGTGTTGAGCAATACCCATTAACTGCAAAGTATTGTAGCCCAATCCTGCAATACGTGGCAACACATCACGTCTAAAACCATCAAACGAAGCAACTTGAAGTTTTTCGCTACTCATTCCTATATGAGCCTCATACACCACTGGCGAAAATATTTCTTTTGGCTGAGAGTGTTTCCACTCATAAGAATTCATATCATAGACCTCTGCCGAAAACAAATGAGTATTCTCGTCCTGCACAACTCTACTACAATGCGAGGGGATTCGTTCTCCCTCTCCTCCTTGCCATTTCACATAGAGTTTATAGAGTGTACCCCACCTCAGATATCTTTTTGGCAAACGTATCTCCCAATCACCGTTAGATGATATTTTGGATAATCTAAATTCGCTAAGTTTTAACCAACCCGAAAACTCTCCAACTAAATATATTTCGGAAGCATTTGGAGCCCACTCACGAAACACCCAATATTCGCCATCTAAATGTAATCCATAGTACAAATAAGAATTTGATATAGAAGATAATGTCTGACCATTCGGAGCAAGATTTTCGAGAGCTAATAAATAATTAGAATGTCGTTTTTGGATTATTGATTTATAAGGCAACAACTCTGAATCTAATTCATAAAGACCTTTTATCATATATTCACAATAATTAATTTAATAAAAAATATTGCTGTGCTGTAAAAATTTCAAAATCATAAAATCTCATAATAAACTCGTAACCCTTAGGCTCTTTTGCTAATGCTTATAAATCACGTACGAAAGTACGCTACATTATGACCATCTATAAAATAAACAAGAAAGCGAATTTCATTTATAGCATACAGCACTACATAAAAATAGCTATACTTCTTATTTACCTCAAATATATGCAATTATTTTATAACCAGCAAGTATTTAACAAAAATTTAATAACAAATTAATAAAAATATTATACTAATAAAAAAAAATAACGGGAATCAAATAATCAATTCCCGTTATTTACACAAAAAAATCCGCAAATTATCACACATTAAAAATTATTGCTGTCCGCTAAAAAAGGGGTATATCGCTCCAACAGATTAGAATAAACATTAGCAAAGAAATCCTGTGAACGACAAATATTTGCTTCTGCAACTGTACTTCGCTTGGCTACATAATTAATCCCCAAATGTTGAAGTTTATTTACCTCTGCTTTCATTCCTATTTCCAATTCTCGCAAGGAATCAAAGTGTTTAAGTACTCCAAAAAGCATTACTATCAAATGAGTACATCCATCAAAACGTTTAACATAAGACTCACTTTTTAGTGTTTTTCTACTTATTTCTTTAATTTTTGACTTATCAAGTAATTTTATTACTTTACTATACGCCGACTGTCCAGTAAAATGTGCACTTTTGCCCATATCTTTTCAATGTTTTGTCGTTATTACAAAGAAAAGAAAAAAGGCTGAATTTCAAATAAGGAATTCAGCCAATTTTTTTATTGTGAAAAAAGTTTTACCGGACAGCAATAAAAAATAAACTGAAAAGATATAAAAATAAGGTGTTTGATCTCTGATTAAGATAGGTTGTAAATAGTGGAAAATCACTGGCTTGTTCGGGAAAGATGTGTTATACTTGCAGTGCATTACTTGCACTGATTAAATAGGGTTGTAATTGTTGATTATAGCCCTAATTATTGATTAACAAGTGGTGTGCAGATGCTGAGACTGCATTGGAGATGTTCTTTGAAATTTGGTCAAAATAACCAACACGTAACCGAAACGTAACCTATCGGATTTGTCTTTTACAAATCAATTATAAACAAGAAGTTATAATGATAGGTTCTAATCCCCAAGTGTCCGAAAGGGGTTCCGAACCCAACGGTTTTAGAGGGTTTGAGCAGGGTTAGGGCTTAGGTTCGGGACTAAATCAGCAGTAACCTATTTTAGGTTCGAATTGGTTATGGTTACACGTAGGTTACTAAATGATATCTTTATTGTGTCTTTTCAAAGTGGGTGTTACACCCAAAAACAAGGACACAACAAGGACACTTTTTGAGGGAAACTATTTGATTTTCACGACTATACGACCGTATATAAATGAAAATGAGATAGTTACGACAACTACCTCATTTCTCGACTTCCGCCGTTCAGCGGAGAGAGAGGCAACAATTAGCCCTCGAACTCCACTCTGTATATCAACAAGTTACAGCCTTAAAAAATAGCTGTCCCCGATTTTGTCTCGGATGCAGAAAATCAAAGATTTTCGCTGCTGTTCATTACAAGACCAAAGGTACTGCAAATCGGGGACGATTCCAAATTTACAGCGATCTATTTTTGAGGATAATATTGCTTTATATACTTGTTATTGCTTTTTGTAAATATATCATTAATCTTATCATTACTAAAACCAATAAAATTTAAAATACAACATATTAACAATCTCCTTAACTTTGCTGTCAAATAGAATAGATCTACTCCGTCCACTATATTCTTTTTCTTCGACTTGTCAAAGAAATGAGAATAGTAGTGTCTTGAATCTACTACCTGTTCAACGATGATATTATCTCTGCTTAATAATCTAATATCTGAAAACTCAGTTATTAAATCTTCAATCATTTTAGAGAGATTTTGTTCTTTCCTGCACCTGCTACAGAATCCCTCAATAGCCTGTATTACTATTAAAAAATCAACACTTGAAAACACTCCATTACTTTTGATACTGTTTAGCAAATGTGACTTTATTGGTGCTATGTTTTCATGATCAGTAAACCACTTCAGAATAATATCTTCATATTTATCTTTAATAGCTGAGTAGTCAAAAAGATAATCCCAGCTTTTATTATCTATTGGATTACCTAATACTCTTTGTACGTATATAAGCTGAATAGGATGATAATGTCTTTTTCCTTCTTTGTACTCTTGATAAATAGTCTTATCGAAAAGAGTGATAGATGAACATTTTACATCTTGCAATGTCGCAAGTGAAAGAAACTGCTCAAACATATGTACATTACGAAGAAAATCATTTATTGACGCATTGTCTGTCTTCAATATCTCAAGATAAGAATACTGCTCTATTTTTGGAGAATAATGATCACCTTGATATGTAACACTACTCGTAATTGCTAACTTCGTATTTTCGTCAATAGTTGTTGAGACAATAGGATCTTTCGGCGAAGTGAATGTAATAGATACGGACTCTATTGCATCTTCGCTCTTATTGAAACGATAAAACGTTTCAATAACACTCGGAGGAGACCAAGCATTTAGTTCCTTTATTTTAACGTACCCCTGATAAAAACTCTTTTGGTCAAAATTTTCAAGGTGTTTACCTACTACCACAAATCGTGAATTAAATGTGATAATAGGAAAAGGACAGCTAAGATTTAAACTGCCATATGAATGATTGCTACACAATGTAACTTCTTTGGAGTCTGATGTTATTCCTAGAATAATATCTATTTTCTTATCATTGGATTTTTCAAAGGACACTATATTCTGTTCCTCACTTTCAAAAGTTCCTATAAGTTCAAGCTTAATACTTTCATTAGGTATATACTTTAGCATACCTGCAACTGTCTTGTCTGGATTATCTGGCAACCACCAATAACCTTTATACTCAAAGCCTTCATTCATATTAAATTCATTTTGACATTCTTCTACACAATAACTACTGACAAATTAGCACGAGTCCAATAAACACTCTACACAACTCAAATGCATCCTTGGCTAGTAATCTTTTATTCCTTATCCAACTGCATTTCAACTCGCTCATGTGCTATCTCTATCTGACGATGCAGATGCTCCTGTAGGAGCTTTTTATCGGGTAGCTCGGTATAGTATTGCGATACTTGAATACCTGCATCACCTAGTTTTAGGAGTTCGATTTGCTCTTGTCCTCCCTCGCTACATAGCAATAGCCCCAATGGAGATTCCTCGCCCTCTTGTCGCTCATATTTGTCGAGCCAACGCAGGTAGAGTTCCATTTGGCCTTTGTACGCAGCTTTGAATTTGCCTAGTTTTAAGTCGATCGCTATTAGTCGTTTTAGTTTACGATGATAGAAGAGCAAATCTAACTTGAAATCCTCGCCATCTATCGTCATTCGCTTTTGGCGTTCTACGAAAGAGAAGCCTTTGCCAAGTTCCAAGATGAATTGCTGTAACTCTGCAACTAACATACTCTCTAAGTCTTTCTCTCTATAAAAGCCTTTCAAGCCTGTGAAATCTAGGAAATAAGGACTCTTAAAAACCCAGTCGGGAGAAAGCACATTTTCATCACGAAGTTTTGCAAGCTCTGTTTTTATAAATTCTTCAGGTTTACCACTAATAAGAGTGCGTTCATATAACATACTATCGATACGCTCACGAAGAGTGCGGACGCCCCATCTTTCAGACGATGCCATAGTAAGATAAAACTCACGCTGCACCTCATCTTTAAGAGGCAAAGTAGCCACAAAATGAGACCAACTCAATTGTTGTGACAGTGTCACGACAATTTGATGATCTGGTAAAAGAGAGGCAAACTGCATCATTCTACGAAGCTTTTTCTCCTCAAACTCATTAGTGTTGTACTTCTCCTGTAATTGTCGTGACACTGTTACGACAATTTGTTTTCCATACTCAGCCCTCTTATTATCAAGCACATCGGTGTTAATTCGATTACCAACACCCCAATACATCAAAGTCACACCACTATTAGCTACCGTAGCCACACGATGCCTTGTATTATCGATTATATTGCATAGATCTGCAAATAATATCTCGTCTTGTTTAATTACTTTATCATTCATAATTCAAAGTTATGTGTAATTACTTCGAATGTTTTCTTATTGCGTTAACAATGCTTTCAGTATTCCATCTAACATTCTCTATTGAATATTGAGTTACGGTTCGTGATACACGCTCTTGCCCCCAAGGTGCAACCCCTATAATTGGAATTGAATTATCACTTGCAGTCTCTAGCTCCCATGCTATCCAGTCACTATGTGATGCATATATTCCAGCTATCGCAATTACAATATCTGAAGATTTGATTCTACTTCTTAGCACACTTTTAATATACGGTGCATTGGTAGAGTTTATTGGTTCATCTTGAGTTGCTTCCTGAAAAGTAACATTAAAGTATCCTCTTTCATTCAGAAGACAGCGCAAATTATTAATATCACTAGGATAGCTCCACGAGTGACTAATGAAAATTTTGTAGTCCTTTGCCATAATTGTAACTTTATTAAGATATAATATTTTTTGTTTTGTTGAATGTCTCTACTTCCCATACTTCAGGGGATTCTTTTTGAAACAAATCTTCATAGTGTGCTGCATTTTTAGCATCTCCTCTTGCTAAATAACAATTAGATAAGCTCGCATACTTCCACTTTAACTCCTCTGGATCTTCAACAGAAATCGATGATATTAATAGTACTATAATTTCATCGATAACTTTATTCGCCCCAACTTTGTAATAAATGCTTTCATCTCCAGATTCTTTTTTTGATTTCTCAATCATACAAAAGGCGTAGTTCTCTCCAGTGTAGTAATCTTTATAAAGATTCCATCCCTTTTCATAGAATTCTATCGCCTTGTCCAAACAGCCAGCATCACTTGTTAGATGCCATAGTCTTTTATGAATTGCACCTGTTATACCAAGTGTTTCCGTATCATTAGCTTCTGAAATTTTAGATATGATAGTTAATGCTTCTGTTAGCGCTCCTATTTTAGATGGTTGTTCACTTTTATATGTGCATAATGCTTGCTGCTGAATGTAATAATTCTCATTTTCAACTTTATCACTTAACAACCTCCACACTTCTGATGCTTCTGTAAATTTACTATTAGACATATACTCCTTTGCCTTTTCGGTTAAAGCATAAATAGTATTTTCATTACTTTTTAATTCTCCAATAATTTCGTTTAAATCCTCCTCCGACAATTCTGGCAGAGAAATTTTTGGTATGTATGTATACAGAGGGCTGTCAAGTACAGGCTTTGCTAATATTGTTTCAAGAAGATTTTTTAACACTTTCAAGCAACGATTAACCTCTGTAGAGGAAATTTCATTACCCAAATGCTCGTATTGCATAACTCTATTGTGCCCAAAATCAAATGGTATTCGACTATTCCCTTCTTTAATTATGATGGTAGAATGATGCTTCAAAGCATGTCGTATTCCTAGTTCGTATACAGCATTAGGATTATCTGTTGAAATATCTGCAATTACGATGTCTGCACGATACAAAAGAGCATACATACTACGATCAATAATGCCTGATTCTGTAATTTCATCTGCACGAACACATTTCACTCCAGATGATTCCACAGCAGGACGAATTATTTTTTTATATGTCTCATCTAAATTAATAGTTCTATTGGTTTCTGGATCTTTCTTCTCTCCAAAACCCATTATTACAAAACAAATTTTTTCCTTCTTCATATCAAGTTATTTATTTAGGGTAAACTTTTACTTTATCTGCAATCGGTGTAGTTCTTTTATCAAATGCTCTATTAATATACGAGTCTGGATCTGATTTAAAATCATCCCATTTTACAAGTACACAGTATCTATCGCTCTCAGACCAAGAACATTTATCTGTTTGCGGTATGTAGTAATTAGCTGAAAATTCTTTAATGACAGTACCATCATTTATTCCAACATAATTGTGTGTACCGCCACAGGTAGAACAATTATACGAACCTTGATAAATAGTATTATACATACAAGGAAGAACAATGCCAAGTATACCACTTCGTGTATTACCACTACCATTATACAAAGATGCTTGTAACTCCCTTTTTATAAATCGTTGCTCGTATGCACCTCTGTTTTCGCTACTATATGCACCTATCAGAAATATAGTAACGGTTGAATCTGAAAGATAGTCTTCACGTATTTTACGCATAATGTAATCTTCATCTTCAGAATCTATTGCTTCATCAAGTGATTTATCTACCATATTTATTTTACCTTCATCTGACATTTCTTGAATTTCAGTTTTGTAATATTTATCTTCTGTTTTGAATGAAATATAACATTTGTGTCCCATAACTTTAATTTTTATTATTAATACTATATAAAATATTATTTGATCACATCCTCCAACAACACCCAACTGTCGCTAGTAATATCATCACTATAATTGTCGATGCAAATACAGAGTTCACCGCTCTTTTTATCCAATCGAACAAAACCTCCTCTGAGCGTGTATCTGCTGAGATAGTTGCGTAGAACATCAAACTTTAGAGGCGAGAAAATATCTATATCCTCACTTTTTCCGCTTCTGCTGAATCCTCCTTTGGTCTCAATTATCCAGATTTCATTATTGACACTAATAACATAGTCAGGGTAAAATGATTTTTGTTTCCCAAAACTATCCTCGTATACAACCGATAGGTACTCTGATCCCTTATCTCCATTTTTATATATCCACTGAACAGCACTAGAGGTTTCGCAATACTTCTCAAACTCACGTTCCGATGCAGAGCGAGGCTCGGCAGAAGATAGATAACCTTCATACACATTCTTCTCCATCAAACGCTGCGATTTAGACTTCCCATCATATGTAAACAGGAACTCCTGAGGTATGGAAAAATCTAAAGTAGTAACATTCTTAAATGGCGCAACAGTTTCTTTTAACTTCACTGCCATCGCCCCCTGTATATCGTGAGCCAACTTGCTGGCATTATTCAATACAAAGGCATACACATCTTTTGTTTCAAGAGCTAAAATCTTATTGCTATATTTAACACTTTTGTCAAACAGCCTACGCACAATAGTGTTCATCTGATTATACTCTAATCCGATTTTAAAGCCAATCTCTGCAACTCTCCTATGATAATATCGTCCGTGCGTATGTGTATTGAGTTTTTCGGTTACGTTTATCCTATTTAAATCATTAATTTCACTCTGTGTAAGAGTGTGCATCTCTCCCGAATAGGTTTGCTTAACAACATCCGATGAGAATATATACCCCTCTGTTTGCAGTCGTGTTTTATTCTCTACTAACTTCGAGCTGATTTTATATTCACTCTCAAAATACCCTCTAATTATTCTTAGCGAACCTGCGGCATCACGGGGAGCTGGAACACTTGTCTTTTGCTCACTTTTAAGAGTTACAGATTTATACTCAGGTTTCAATCGTAGCGTTGCAGCACTTAACGCACCTTTCCCAAGGCTCTGTGTTACGCCCTCCGTAAATTTCTCATCAAGGGTATATAGATAGCAACTATCCAATAGATCACTTTCATAATGTTTTGCTTCAACCATACGACGAATACGACCTATTGTTTGAATCTCAAAGGTCTCACTCATATTATCTCGCAACTTTACCAATATATGTGCACGAGGACAATCCCAACCAGTAGCAACAGCCTGCTTAATAATCACCGCTATTGGTGCAGCATTCGGCTCTTCAATCTCCTCTAAGTTCTGCTTCTTGTTGCTCAACCAGACTGCTAATTGCCCATTCTCGTATGATATATGTTTTGATTCGAAATATTGCTCTACATTATCTTGCAACACCTCTGATTTATTCGGTATCTGAACAATTATAAGAGGATTTATATCACTACCACGTTTCGTAAATTCAGCATACAACTCACGCTGTTTACTCATCGCCTTATCTAACAGATACGAAACTTGATTCTCAACGCTTATATTCTGTTCAAAATCTTGGTTGATTATGAGCATCTTCTTGATTAGCCCCTCTGCTATAACGTCCTCTTCGGGTATCTCAATCAAAACTGCATCTGTAAATCCTTTGGGTGTTGCAGAGCATCGAATTATCTTTTCCGTTTTAAAGTAGGACAAAATATCGGCAGATTTTACCGTGTCATTTTGATGACTCTCATCCACAACTATATAAAATTGCAATCCGTTATCGTGAGCTTTATCGATAAACTCAACGAAGTTCGTACGCTCACTATCTTTAAGAGCATTATTACCTTTCTTAGTTAGTTTTTCCCAATTTATAAAGCAGGCATCGTTCTCTTCAAAACCACTCGTCATAACATCGGAGAGCAGTTTTGTTTGACTTCCGTGAATATATCTATCCATTTTATCTTTACTCTGCTCTTCGAGATCGCCTTTGCCCGGAGTGAGCCAAATGAACACACTCTTTGAATTACCTTTACACCACTCATCCATAAAGTGAGTTAGTATAATGGTTTTACCAGAGCCCGTACAACTCTTCAATACTATATCTCGTTTTTCTGTCGCCATAGCATCTATCAGATTGCTGATAGCCTTTATTTGAAAATTTGCAAGTGTTATATTCTTCATATCGCTACGCCTCTAATTCTTTATAATAATAGTCAGGAATAATATTTATTTTTATCCTGCGCTCTTTTAGCAATTGTTCTTGCTCTCCCGATGGAAGTACATCGTGTCCGAGATACACTTTTCTACATTTGCTGTGATTGTCAATATCTTGCATAAATTGCTCTAATTCTTCATCTGTAAGGATTATCGCAATCTTAACATTGCCATTAAAGTTTATTCCATTTTCTAACTCAACAAGTTCACGAGTGTGTTTAAGCAACTCATCTGCATACTCATAATACAGACGATCACTAATTGGCACAAAATCCACTTTGTAATATTTAAGAGAAGCCTTATAATCCTCGGTATCTATAACTCTTTTGATTCTTTCGTAGGTTACGTCTCTACAAATATTATTTTCGTTATTGGTAACAAGTATAAACTTTCTTTTTCCTTCGTCTAATTTGTTTAGATCCATAACGGCTTGTCCAGTCGTTCCGCTTCCTGCAAAAAAATCTAATATTGAAATATTATCAGAAAGATGTGATACGAGTTCCATAATGAGCTTTACAGGTTTTACAGTATCAAAGCCAACAGACCTCTCCATGATTTTATTTAATTCATCCTTTCCATTGAGTGCAGTTCCAACCATTTTTGCTGGTAAATGCGACCAAAAAGGAATAAACTTTCTTTTGTCTATTTCATCTTCAGGGTAAATAGCCTTCTTGACAATACCATCTACAATTTGTATTTTACCTAATCTTTCTAATTCTTTGGCTGTATCAATTCCTATTTGCCATCTCTTACCATCCCTTGGATAATGTCCTAGTATAGGGAATTTCATTGTGTCACGCTTGTATCTGCCTGAATCAGACTTTTCAATTATTTCAAATCGGCATTTTCCTAAATTCCCATCGTGAGGGTATTTTAAGTCAGAATTCAATTCTTCCAAAATAAACTGCTCTCTCTTTGTCTTGTTTTTTGCAAAACAAAGTATAGATTCTGTTTTCTTTTGTAGTTGAAATTTAGCTTTGCCTGCATTTATCGGCTGTGTTGTCGATTCCCAAGTTAATTGACCAATAAAATTATTTTCCCCTAAAATGTCATCGCAAATTATTCTAAGTGGAGCTAATTCAATGTCATTTATGGAAATAAATAACACTCCATCTATCGATAATAATTTCCTCGCAATTTGTAACCGCTTTGAGATAAAAGAGCACCATTTACTATGTTTAAAAGCATCTTTGGAATCAACAAAGGTGTCGTTATACATAAAATCTTTATCTCCCGTATTATATGGAGGGTCAATATATATAAGGTCAATTTTACCTTTATGTGTTTTTTGTAGCATATCTAATGCAGGCAGGTTATCTCCCTCAATTATAAAATTCATTTCACCACCATTATCAATATAAAGTTCCTCGACCTCATTAAGTATAGGGGTGTGAGTCTCCATAATTTCATCAATAGCCTCTTTGTGCTCCTCGAATACCAACCCATACTTCTTTCCCTTAACCTCTTTTTCTAGTTCACTTAAGTACACCAAAAGATTAGCCGAATTATCATCCTGCTCCGCCTTGGCTATATATGTTCGAATGGCTTTGATCTTACCAATCAAATCCTCTCTGCGCTTTTTCGATATATTTGTACTCATCCTATTTACTACTATTAATCAAATCCTTTCTATCAATGCCAAGGAGGTTGGCAATCTTAGTTAGTGTCACCAGATCGGGTTGAGAGACATTGGTACACCACTTAGATACTGTCGATGCATCCTTGCCAAGCTTCTCAGCCAACCATTTACCTGTTTTCTTTTTCTCAACAAGTACTATTTTTAGTCTATTTATATCTTCCATTTTTCTTTCAGATAATTGATTCTCAAACAAAGGTATTGAAAATTCTTTACGTGACCAAATGTATTACAGCAATATTATTTTACATTCTTCTGCCTCGTTTTTTCTTTTGTTGCATGCGGTGTCGAAATTGGGCTTCTTCAGGGTCGTCGGCTGTGTCGGCTGGTAGGTTGAATAGACCAGTGCTACCGCTGACGAGTGAGCTATCTTGTTGTGAATGTTGCTCATATTGAGGGTGTTGTTGTATGAATTGTTGTAAGGTTTCGGTTGTTAGGGTGCGTGGGGCGTTTAGTTGTTCTTCTATAGCGTTTGCGGAGTAGGATTTACCGAGGCGTGAGCCGTTTAGGGTTGCACCTGTGGTGTGGTCGATGTAGGTTATTTCGTATAATCGTCCCTCTGCGTTCTCCCTGAATACTACGCCAACTCCGTTTGCGAATAGATTGCGTTGCAACTCCTCCTTGGTGCGAGATTTTGCAATAGCAGTGTCGATGTGTTGTCTTAATGGCGATAGCATTTTGCCCTGTTCCATTGCTGTTTTTGAGGTGATGTATTTTTGTTCTAGGGCTTTTACTCCTGCGAAATTGCCTAAGTCGCTTGCTGGAAATGGGTTGCCAATTTTCTTGTCGCTGTTGTCTGTGGCGGAGTAGACTATGCCATTATAAGGAGTACCGTAGCGTGTGCCTTTGACCTCTTCTGCTGCTATGTTGAACTTTGAGAGTACTGCTTTGTACTCGGTGAAGCTCATAAAATGGTAGTGGCTGTTTACTTGTCGAACTATGTTTTCGACTTGGGATTTTACATCTCCCTTGCTAATATCGACCATTTGAAGCTCTGATTTTTGGATTTTTGACTGCTTTTCTGCGGTGTGGAGTCCGTATTTATACTCTAAATCTCTGGTGATTTGCTTGCTTCTTCGTCTCTCGAACTTGTCATTTACCTTGCGACCCTCGCCATCTACACGAGTTGAAACGATGTGGATGTGATGGCGAGAGATGTCCTCGTGTTTGAAAATTAGATAGGGTTGGTTGCCATATCCCATACGCTCGATGTACTCCTCGGCAATGGCTGCAAGCTCTGCATCTGATAAATTATCATCGGGATGAGGGTTCAAAGAGACGTGAAAAGTTGGGTTTTCGGTGCGGTATCTTGGTGGCATAAAGGTCTCTAAGTCGCTCAGGACATCGGCAGTTTTAAACGCACCATCGGCAGGGCAGAAGATTAGATTTGTGCCTAAAACTTCCGCCTCGCCCTTTGTGACCTTGTTAATATTGTACGCTAATGCACTACCAAGTGATGCACTTGAGCTAATTTTTGCGACCATATTGGAGTTTGAATTTGTCGGTAAGATGGGTGATTTGAGTGCAGATATTGTATAAATTCATCGTCAAAGTTTCTAATAAACTGAGCTTTTCTCGTACCTCTGAGTTGCTATAACTACGCTTTAGAGCTACTACAACTTGATTATAATTGCGCCCAATGGCTCGGAATTGATTGTGCAGTTCGCTCAACTTTTGGCAAAATTCCATAGCACTTTTATCGACTGTTACCACACGAAACTCCTTATCAAATACTCGTGCTTTGATAAATGAAGCCTTGCTTTTCTCGCCTGAGTTCTCGAACATAGTGAGGAAATCGGCTTGTTCTCTAGCGGTAAAATTGACCGTTATGCGATTTGTCGCAGGGTCTATCTTTGGTGGTCTGCCACCTGCTTTATTTTTGATTCTATTCATACATTATTTCTATTAGATATACGACTTCGGAGTGTATCAACTCCTTTGAAAAAGGCAAGGATTTCGAGCACCTCGAAATGTTTTCTGATGCAGAAAACACACCTTGCCAATTAAACATTATATTAAAGTTTTAATCCTCCTCGACAATAATGTCGTCATTGGAATCTTCGATGCCTAAGAATTTTTTGAGATCGTTATAGCTACGCTCTCTTTCGCCCTCAATCATCTCTCTATGAAGGTCAAAATGCTCTCTAAGGATAGCATCTACAAGCGATACTGCCGTTACGTGGCTTTTCTTGAATAGGCGAGCTGTCTCCATTACGGCTTCTTTCATCTCTTGGCTTACATATAGCTGCGTGCGTGTTCGCATACACTTCTCTTTGCAATATCTATCTCTATATTGGTCGGCTGTTAGTTTTTTAGATCTCATATAATTATGATTTTATTTGTGATTTTAATTATTTATACATTTGCTATTACAAAACTTTCTACATAGGTTGTTGTATATGTTGTTACGTGTGATTAAGCATATGTTGAAACATATCTTTTAACATATACTTCAACACATTTTTCAGTCTATGTTCTACGACTCTTTCCCTTAAGTGTGATAAAGTTGAACATAGAGCGCATACGGTCTCCAATCATCTCGCCATAGTTATCCTCATTGATAAGTGTCTCAAAATTGAAATTTGTTGTGCCGTGAGTAATTATTGGTTTATCGGCTCTTGCAGATATAAGCTCTGCCATCGGGCAAGTCACATTTCCAAAATCCATCACTTGTTTAGCCTCACGACCAATCTCGTCAATAGTTAAGTGGCATTTGGTAATATTAACTCCTGTACCATCAAAATTCTTCATTTTCTCAGCTATCTGTGTAGAGTGGATAAAAGTAGCAGACTGATATCTCTTGCCTGCCTCTGTCTTGTGGTAATTTCGTAAGTGATTTTGCATGTAAACGAAACTCTCCATCAAAAGAGTCTTACCAACGCCAACATTCCCTTGTAGTAAAATCCCCTTATCTAGATTGCCTTCAAACCGATTATCGTAGATTAAGTAGAGCCACAACTGCACAATTACAGGTTTATTTATCTCATCAAGTACAAATTTGGTTTTAAGCCCACGCCTATGCAGAACGTAATTGACACATTGGGTGAAAATTGTTATAAACTCGCCCCAACTTAACCAAATTCTAAATCTTGCTGTCAAATTTTGACACCTCGCACTATCTGCCTCTTTTTTCATCTCACCGATGATGCCCTTAATCAAAGTCTCCCTTTGACGTATTAAATCCTCTTTTTGAATTTCCATTTTTGCTATAATAAGTTTTAGTTTCTGTTTTATGTTTATTACTATATAGGGGTGTCACTCCTTGACAGCTAACTTGACTACTAGGTGGTAACCTATCTCGACATCTAAGCCGATACCTTGTTTTCCGAGCATAGCCCTTACCTCCCTGCTCGTAGCTTATCAATCCTCTCTCTTGCAAATCAGCTTTTGCCTTTTTGAATGAGTTGAGCGAGACTCCAACTTTAGCTGAGAATTGTGCATCACTAATTACTATCTCGCCCTGCCAAAAGTTGCGGTTGGCAAGAGTTAGCAGGTAGAAATATATCCGAGTCTGCACAGGTGTGAAGCTCTGCATCTCGTCCTCTCTCCAGAAATGATTCTCGTAATCGAAATAATTCATCAATATCTATCTATTTGTTATACCTAAGTGAACGCCTAGCGTGTTTTCTGGTGCAAATATATAGAGCTACTTTCGATAAAATACTATGTTTCAGAGGGGTAGGTATTTCTGTTCACCGTTCCTCTTTGATATGCCTAAAAATTGTTTTTCTGGGGTGTGGTCGGTGCTATATTCTGCACAGCGACCTTGGTGAAATAGTAAGAAAACGCACCCTAATTTTGTCGAAGCAAATAGGGGCGAAGCTACATAATGAGACACTGGGTACATAGTGAGACACACTTTCAGCAAAAGCGATGTTTTGTAGTTTTTGCCCTCTATATTTGCGGAAGAAAACAGGAGCGATGGCTTAAAATGACGTAATATGACTTAGTTTGACGTAAGCATTTGCAGGGGTCAGAAAGTCGTCATAATTTAGCTGTCGCAAAGGGCGAAAAATGGGATTTTTTTGGGGCAAAATGGGTGTACAACCATTTCATTGTTTTTCAAATCTTTTCATTGTTTTTCACTTGGAGGAAAAGATGCATTAATTCCGAAAAGTTGACTTACCTTCGCACTACGCTAGCGGAAAGGTGGAGTAATTAACCACCACAAAAGTAGTAAAAATTGTATAACTTAAAAAGAAAAAATATGGGACTTACCATTGTTCAAGAGAACACATTTAAACAGATGATTGAAAAGGTAGCGGTGCTACGAGATAGATTTAACACCATCGCCAAACCAAAGGAGCGAGGCTTAGAGGATTGGCTGGATTCGCAGGAGGTGTGCCACTTGCTGCACATCTCAACTAGGAGTCTGCAAACGCTCCGCAGTAATGGGTCTATACCCTTTAGCCCAGTTGGTGGAAAATATTTCTACCACCGTGACAACGTAATGAAATTAGTAGGAACAAAAAACAACAAGTAAAATGAACGAAGTAATAACAAATAACGATGCAGGGGTCAAGGACTTTATGGCATCAGTAGAGACAATGATGACAGAGATAGCACAAATGGCGGATAACCTCCGCCCCTCGCTATCAGGAACACGATTTTTAACCGATGTGCAGCTATCCAATCTGCTACACGTAAATCGTCGCACACTGCAAGAGTATCGCAACAATGGCTACCTGCCATACTACAAGATTTGTGGCAAAATAATCTACAAGGAGAGCGACATCGAGAAGATATTGCAAGAGAATTTGCGTGAGGCGTGGGGAGCGTAAAGTAAATCAATAAAATAGGCGGTTACTTGAAAAGGTGATTGCCTATTTTGTAATTATATCAGCAGAATAACACAATGATAATCTATGCGTATAAGAAACTTTTCTTACCTTTACAATAAAAATTATGTATTATAAACTCAACCAAAGTTCGAAGCTATTTAAGGAGTTAACTAATCAGTCATGGTGGAAACTATTTACTGATGATACGGATTTGTACATAAATATTCGCAAAGACAATTATATCAATGTGTATTATTATGGTGGGTCGGTAGCGAAAATCAAACTGCATAATGACACTGTTTGTGCAGAGATACATGAAAAATACTTAGGCATCGCAAATGGACATAGCTATACAACACTAAATCTAAAGGCTTTAAACAAAGCTGTTATTGATGAAATAAAAGCTCGAATACATAAAGAGTATCTTAGTCGTAAAGATGATGAGCACTTGGCTGAGAAATGGATTCAAGGCAATATTGTACAAGCTGACAAAGATAGCTATATAGATACGGAGTTTGCGTATAATCGAGATGTCGAAATTGGCAGGTTACGCATAGATATAATCCAGCTAAGTGATGGTGTTCTTAATTTCATAGAGCTAAAAGGTATATATAACTCTGAATTAATGACAAAGGATTCTATTTTGTCTCCGCCTCATATTATTGAGCAGATAGAACGGTACGCCAATTTTATAAGCAAGTACTCCCAAGAGATTATGGAATACTATCAAGAGCTATGTGATGTAAGGTATATTCTTGGCATCGGCAAAAAAGTGACCATAAAATCGGTAAATCATAAACCATTGTTGCACATAGCTAACACCTATAAAAAAGAGACTTCTGGCAGAAAAAATCGAATACTACAAATTGAGGAGCTTCTTTCAAAACACGAAATCGAATACTGCATATGCAAATAAAAATCCACAGAGGAATAGACCAAATAGGAGGTTGCATCACCGAGATTGCGACCTCCTCTACTCGCATACTTATTGATTTGGGGCAGAACTTACCTGACAGCACAGGAGAAGATAGCGACCCTCTGGCTACTAAAGAGGCGATAATGAAACTCACCGATGGTGTCGATGCAATACTATACACCCATTATCATGGCGACCATGTTGGGCTTATGGAATATGTACCACAAGGAGTAAAGCAGTATATTGGTACTGTCTCAAAAAGTGTTATGCAAACAAAGGCTGACTACTTGCCCAATCAAACGAGAGAACAATTAGATTGTCTTAAAACCTTTTCATCTAAGGAGCGTATCTTGATTGGGGATATAATAGTAACACCATTTGCCGTGAGTCATTCAGCGGCAGATTCGTATATGTTTTTAATAGAGGCAGAGGGTAAACGCATTCTTCATACGGGTGATTTTAGGGATCACGGCTATATGGGTAAAGGATTGCGTAAATTTGTCCCGTTGTATATTAGGAGTGTTGATGTGCTTATAACAGAGGGAACTATGCTCTCTCGCAATTCAGAGAAAGTGAAAAGCGAGAGTCAGTTGAAACAAGAGCTGAAATCGTTGATGACAAAATACAGATATATTTTTGCGGTGGGTTCTTCAACTGATATGGATAGATTGGCAACATTTCATAAAGCTAACCCAAATGGTCGCTTATTTGTTTGTGATAGATACCAACGAGATATTTTAGAGATATTTTCATCCAATGGCGGAAAATATTCCGATATATATAAATTTGATAATCTCTCTGTCTTTCCACAAGAGAAACTCCTTGAAAAGATGTTAGAGCATGGATTCTGCATGATGGTGCGACCAAATGGATTTACAGATGGAAAATATTGGAAATTCACCCAACTTACCATCAACAAAATCCCAAAAGATGAACGCCTTGCAATATATTCGATGTGGAGTGGATATTTAGATAGGGAGGAGGTGCGAAACCTTAATCACGTAGATTTTGTGAGCCAATTTGAAGGTAATGTAGAGCGTATTCACACCAGTGGTCACGCATCTTCGGAGTGTCTTGCCGAGCTATGCAAAATGACTTCACCACGACTTGCAATTATCCCAATTCACAGTGAGAGATCATCAGACTACTACAATTTGCCAATCTCAGAGGAGCTAAAGAATCGAATTGTTTTAGAATCAAAGTCTATTGATGGGATAGATATTTTAATATAATATGCTGTTCTGAGGCGAAAGAGTCAGAGTTTACATTAACAGCAGAGCCGAACAGAATTGTTTTCACAACTCTGTTCGGCTCTGCTGCTTTATTCTATGCCTTATCGTCGGCTCGGTCGTCATCGTTTACAGTGGCTACCCAAAGCGTAGAAGGTGGATATAGGCAAGATTTGCGAGGGTAGGGAGCAACCGCACGGCTTGGTCTTGACTATTTCCATCCTCTAAAGCTAACTTGCCACTGCAAACGGTGATGATTGGGGTGCGAGGTGCACAGCCATTAATTTAGTTGTATATATTGCTATCTTTTGCAACGGTTGTATAAATCTGTTGTACATTTCTAGCAGTCACACGCCCAAGAATATACCGCCTAAATATATCAGATCTATAACTATCCACGCTAAAGGCAACCGCTATGAGCATTTCTATATCATAATATATAGGTGTGTTGCAGTTACCTAAAAGGTTGCTATTGTAGTTACCTGCCGTACGAGGGGTAACAGATTTTGATTTCATAATAGCATTAATCCTTGCCCGAACAGTCGGCACAAGAACATCGAACAGTTCGGCAATCTCAGGGATTGTCATTTGGATAGGTGCAGAGGGAATACCCACCACGCCTAAATCGCTAATTGTTACTACATTACTTCGCATAAGAAAGGCTGAATCTTTGGTTCACAATATCCATATCACGCTTGATACTCTTATCCAATACCTTGGCATAGTGACGAGTCATTTTGGTATCTGAATGCCCCAACATCTTAGCCACATTCTCCATAGAAACGCCATTAGCAAGGCATACAGAGGTTGCGTAACTATGGCGAGCTGTGTGACTGGAAATCAACTTCTTAATACCGCATAAATCGGCAATCTCTTTCAGATACGCATTGAATTTTTGATTCGAGGGTACAGCGAGCAAAGCGCCATTTTTGCGTGCTGGGTGGTCGGCGTATTTCTCCAAAATCTGTTGTGCAATATCAAGCAAAGGAATATTACACATATTATTGGTTTTCTGTCTACGTTTTCTAATCCACATTGCACCATTGTTGTCAATCGAGATATGCTCCTCCTTTAATTGCTTAACATCAGAAAAGGCGAGTCCAGTCATTGAGCAGAAGATAAAGACATCACGTACTTGCTCCAGACGTTCAATATTAAATTCTTTATTTATTATCGCTTGTAGTTCGTGATCCTCCAAGAAGTCACGCTCCACCTCCTCCAGAGAGAAACGGATATTTGCAAATGGATCTCTCGTGATAATTTCATTGGCAAGAGCAATGCGAATAATCTTCTTGAAGTTTTTAAGATACTTAGTAGTGGTGTTATGGCTGCAATTCTTCTCGGTCTTATACCAAAACTCGTAATCCACGATAAATTTGTGATTTATATTCTCAATCGGAATATCATCTTGCCCAAAGGTATACTGCAAAAATTGCTTTAGGTGTCGCAAACAAGTCTCATAACGCTCGACAGTAGCCTTTGACATATCTTTACCAATCAATTTATGACATCGCTCATTATGCTCGCTAAACACGTCACAAATTGTGACCACTTCTTTTACATCCTTTCCCTGATACTCGTTTAATATAGCCTTTGCGGTGATTGGGCGTGCATCAATCTCCATCTGACGATAGATTTGCATAATACGGAGGCGAATAGTGTCGAGGCGGTAGTTTAATTCCACGTCTTTGCGAGTCGTCCCCGAAACCGTCCCCGATATAGCGTTCCAATTCGAGGGGACAACTTTTAGGTTCACTGTGGTCTCAACTCGTTGTCCATTGACTGTAATACGCAGAATAATAGGCACTTCACCATTTTTAGCCATACGACTCATCTTAATTACGAAGAGAATTTTGAATGTTGCTGTTTTCATACATTTATAATTTTTAGTTTATAATCTTACTTTGTGAGTTTCACTTCACAAAGGTATGAACAACAAACGAGAATCTCCCGAAATCGCACTGAGCAAAACATTGAATAATAGTACGTTACGCAAATAGGGGACAGTTTTTCAATAGTTCTCATCGTCCCCGATTTTGTCGGTGGAAACCCCACAAAATCGCACTTATTTACCACTACACCCAAACGCAAAAAGAGCCGTAAATCATTGATTTACAGCTCTTTTCTTTGTTTTGCTTCCGCACTTGGCGGAGAGAGAGGATTGTGAACCTCGCCCCTTATATATCTACAACTCAATAAGTTACCAAAATACATCGAAAAAGGAGTAACCATTTAGAGACCACTGATATGTTTGCTATCGGTCGTTGTATATACTCCATTATCTGGGTTCAAAGATAAGCATAATATTTGAATTATGCAAATGCTTGATAAACAGAGTTTCAGCGGTAGGTGCAAGGTGCAAGTGCAATATATATATAATTGCACTTGCACCTTGCACCTACCGCTGTTCCGATAATCAAACCTCAAAGGTTTTAACGGGAAGTTTCCCTTTTAGTGGTTACCGTCTGGTTACTGCCCCACCACTACTCTTTTGAGGTGAAAATCGAGATTATGATATACCTCAAAAGAGATAAAACTATGATTTATGGCTCATTTCCCATCAAATTAAAACCTAAAGGGTTGATTACTAAATGCAATAGTAAAAAAGTTGCCATAAAAATCATAGTAGGTTCGCGAACCCAGTACATTTCCTATTTTGTGAAGCTGTTACTTTGTAGCCATAAATAGCTCTTCTGTCATTCTCTCCTCGGCAATTCAAGTTAAGCTTGATTGCACTCGGTTTGTCGGCAGTTGCATTGTAAAACTTAGCAATAAAGCGTTTACTTATGGATGTAATAACTATGGACTCTGAGGCTTTTAAAGAGCTAAAGAGTGACATATCAAATATACGTGACTACATCAAGAAGTTAGAAGATGAGAATAAACATCTAACCATTGAGTCACAAGTCATAGATAACTACGATCTATGCACGTATCTACGCACTTCAGCCAAGACTCTTTGGCGAAAGCGAGATGAGGGGAAACTTGCGTTTATTGATGATGGCGGAAGAATTCGCTATCGCATTGAAGATATTAGACGATTTCTTGATAAACACTCTTTCAAAGGGTGCAGAGTTTCTATTGATGATGTTATTGAAAGCCATTTGAATTATGTTAGACAAAGACAGAATACTAAGTTTGACAGATAATGGTCTTGATATTTTCAAACACTACATATCTTCGAGGTGTAAGGTTGGGAAGAACTTTCACAATCCACTCTATCACGATAATCGTGCATCGTGCAGCATATATGTCAATAGCAAAGGCATATACAAAATGAAAGATTTTGGCAATGACGATTACTCTGGTGATAGTTTTTTTCTTGTGGGTCGTTTGAATGGATTGGATTTCAGAAAGCCAACAGAATTTATAGAGATAATGAAGATTATAAATAGAGATTTGCATCTGGGTCTTGATGATTCACCTCAAAGCGGTGAGCGAGTAAATATTTCTCGTTCACAATCGCAGTTTGCATTAACACCTAAGAATATCGAAAAGAAGAACCCAAAGCCCTATAGTATCAGAACACAGCCTATCAGAGAGTGTGAATTGGAGTTTTGGAAGCAATACGGAATTGGTAAATCTGTATTAGATAGATTTGAGGTAATATCATTGGTTGAGTTTGTCAGTGTTAATGCTGAGGGCAAAAATTACTCTATAAAATCAACATCTAGCGAACCTATCTTTGGCTACAACCATGAGAAGTTTATAAAAATATATCGACCATTCTCTAAATTGAGATTTCTGTATGGTGGAGAGAAAGACGATGCTTACTGTTTTGGATTGAAACAACTCCCCTCAAGGGGTGATATGGTTTTTATAACAAGTGGCGAAAAAGATGTTTTATCTCTAGCTGCCAAAGGTTTTAATGCTGTGTGTTTCAATAGCGAAACCTCAGGAGGTAGTGAAAATATTATTCAATCACTCTATCATCGCTTTAAGCATATTGTTGTGCTATTCGATTCAGATAAGACTGGCAAGGAGGAGAGTGAAAAGTTCGTCAGAAAATTCCCTGCATACAAGCTTAAAAGTATAGAACTTCCACTTAGTGGTGAGAAGTGTGAGAAAGATATATCGGATTATTTTAAGATTGGCTATACAAAGAGGAATTTTATAAATCTATTTCTTACTATACTTGATTCTATGTATCGAGCAACAATGAGCATTATAAGATCGTGTGAGGTTGATTTAGATAATCCGCCTAGACACGCATACGAGACTATCTCAGCAGCTAGCGTGCCACTTGGTAGTGGTGGTAACATTCTATGTATTACAGGTGGTGAGGGAACAGGTAAGAGTAACTATGTTGCTTCACTCATCGCTGGTAGTATAAGAGATGAAGGAGTGAAGATTGATACATTGGGTACATCTGTAATGCGTAACTCAGAGGGAAAAGCTGTTTTACTATATGATACTGAGCAATCAGATGTTCAGTTACATAAAAATGTAAATAATCTTCTTCGTAGAGCTGGCAAGCTCAATAAAAAGCCCAATGAGTTCAAGGCAAACTACCTTACCGCTCTGTCAAGGAAGGATCGAATGAATACCATTATTGAGAGTATGGATAGGTATTATTACGAGTTTGGAGGGATTCACCTTGTGGTGATTGATGGCGTGGCAGATCTTGTGCGTTGTGCAAATGACGAGGGCGAGAGTGTAACTTTGGTTGATGAGTTATATCGCTTGGCTGGTATCTATAATACTTGCATCGTCTGTGTGCTGCACTATGTTCCCAATGGCTTAAAGCTAAGGGGGCATTTAGGGTCGGAGCTTCAACGAAAATCGGCAACAATTATCTCCATAGAGAAAGATAAGAATCCAGCAATCTCGGTTGTGAAAGCGTTAAAAGTGCGTGATGGCAGTCCTCTCGATGTTCCACTTATGCAATTCTCTTGGGACAAGAACTTGGGTATGCACACTTATGGAGGCGAAAAATCGCAAGAGGATAAGGAGCAACGCAAGCGAGTGGATTTGAGTAAAGCAGCCGAAACTATTTATAGTGAAGTGGAACACGCTACCTCGACCGAGCTGTGCGAAAAGATTCAGGCTCTACTAGATGTGAGCGAGAGAACGGCTAAGAGTTATATTAAATATCTAAAGGATAATGATTTAATTCTACAAGACACAAGCAATGAAAAGTATTACATTAAAGGGTTATAAGATATGATTACAAAAGAAGATTTAGAGCTTTTCGCTCTGCGTATTCAGGATAGTATAGATAGATTGACACTAAAAATTGATGATGTTATCAGTGCTCGTCATTGCATTGATGGAGTTTTGCTGTATGACAATCAAGATTTGATGCAAATGTTGAGAGTTTCACAAAGCCAGCTCTACCTATGGCGAAAATCAGGAAAGCTGAGATATAAGAATTTTGGCGGTAAGAACTTTTATTATCCAGAGGAGTTGCATCGTTTTATTCGGGAGGAGTTATAGATTATAGTTTTGTCGTAAAAGTAATAAACTTTTACGACAAAATAGATGTAATTTTCAGAATCAAATCATTGATAATAAAACAGTAACAAAGGTGTAAAAGTGCGGAAGATGGTTGGTATTTTTCTACTGACTCTATCCGACTTGATAATATCTTATATGTAGCAATATACCTTATCTGTGAATGCCGATATATAAATGATTTGTAAGCATTTTTGATTGCCATAGTGACTACATAAAACGAATGTATGAAAGTTCTTTTATAGGCATCATTATTTATTCATTATCAATATTTGTCCAGTTTTATTTTGGAAAAACTGGACAAATGTACTATATTTGCAGAAAATCACTTGTTATGAAAGTTTCTGATATAGTTGAAGATACAATAAATAGACTTCCTTTTGGATATGTGTTTACCTATAATGATTTTAATATAGAGGTGAATCAAAAAGAGGCTGCGATAAAACATCTGAATAGATTATCTAGGTCAGGTCGTTTAGTTAAACTCTCCAAAGGAAAATATTATAAACCCGAACAATCTAGGTTTGGGGAAATTCCCGTGTCTGAGTATCAAGTAGTAAAGGATTTATTAGAGCAAGATGGAAAGCCTATTGGCTATATTACTGGTTATAGAGCTTTCAATGAGTTGGGATTGACAACACAAGTTCCTAGCATAATTCAGATTGCAACTAACAAATTCAAGAATCCTAAAAAAAGGGGGCTATACAAAATAGAGTTTGTTCTTCAATCGAATACTATTACCAAAGAGAATATTCCACTTTTAAGAATCCTTGATTCAATAAAGAATATAAAGAAGATACCTGGCGCAATGGCTAGTGAAGCTATCCCTATTCTCAGAGGAATATTGCAAGATCTATCTGGTGATAATATGCAGTCAATAGTTAGACTTGCAAAGAAATACCCTCCTGCAACAAGAGCTTTACTGGGTGCATTAATAGAAGATCTTGCTATACCTGAATTATTGAAACAGCTAAAAGAGGGATTGAATCCTATAACTAAGTATAATATCGGAGTTTCCGAGATAGAATTACCAACTAAAAGCAACTGGAATATAATATGATACTACACAGTGATGAAAAGGCGTTTTTGCAATTGATTATGCTCACGTCTCAGAAATACAACATAAGACCTGTATTTATAGAGAAAGATTATTGGATAACTTTGATACTTCAAAAGTTGTCTAAAAGCAAATATGCAGATTTGACAGTATTCAAGGGAGGTACATCGCTTTCTAAGGCCTACGGTTTAATCTCTCGTTTCTCTGAAGATGTTGACTTGGCTCTTTGTCATACAGAGGAGCAAAGCGGAAACAGTATAAAAACTATTATCCGCACTGTTGAGAAGAGTATTACCTCCGACTTAACAGAGATCGTTAAAAACGGAGTTACAAGTAAGGGGTCTCGATTCAGAAAGTCTGTGTATGAATATAATTCTATTGTGGGTAAAAGCAACCTAGCGCAAAACAGCTTGATAGTGGAAATAAACTCGTTTGCTAATCCCTATCCATTCGTTTCGCTAAAAATAGAGAGTTATATTGCTCAGTATCTTCGAGAAACTGGGCAAGCCGATGCTATCCAGCAATATGATCTCCCTGCATTTACTGTAAATGTTTTGGATAAAAGACAGACTCTAATAGAGAAACTTGTGTCACTAGTTCGATTCTCTCACCACGGAATTGAGGGCATATCTTCAAAGATTCGCCACTTCTATGATTTTCACTATCTATTGCAAAATGATGAGTGCAAAGAGTATATTAACTCTCCTAAATTCAAAGAGGAGTTTGAGGCTATTTTAGCTCACGACAAGGAGATGTTTGCCGATCCTAAGGGCTGGCAAGATGTTTCTATAAAGGATATACCGCTATTTAATAACACAGAACAAGTGTGGAGTGAGTTAGCATCGATATATCTTAATGAATTGTCGGGATTGGCTTTTGCAGAGCTACCTGATGAGATAGAGGTGTTGGAGAGTTTTACTCAAATTACTAAATCTATATTACTATAAAAATCTCAATATGTCACTTTCAAAATTATTTAAAAATGCAAATCCTTCATGGTCAAGTAATTTGACTTGTAAAATAGGCAATCCACCTAAATTATCTGTTTCAAATTACTTTTGTATGTGGTCAGATTTATTAGGATTTGGGAATATTTTCTTTGAAAACAACTGGCAGTTAAGTAAAAAGCAGCAAAAAGATATATATGAGCGATTACAGACAGCACATAGCTCCGTATTATACCACAGTTCTCCATTTTACGAGAGAAATCTTCTTTTAAATGATGGCATTACAAAGATTCGAAAAGTCGAGGCTTCATTATTAAACAAAACTCTTATTTCTGACATTAGTTTATTTCTTAGATCGACTATTCAACTACATATAGAAATTAGTCACAATGAATTAATTAATGGTCATCCAGGATGTAGAACAGTTCTTGCATTTGGCGAAGGAATTGAATATCTGTCAGATGAAATTAAATTTGATGACTATGTTATGAATTACACAAAACCCAAAGGTAGTGATATAAGTAGTATCGCTCAGAATAATGGTAATCCGACAATAGTGTATAACCCTAAAGAATTACAGATGAATACAGCTTTTTCCAAAGCATACTGCATAGAAAGTAGTGGAAGTCGTACTGGTATCAAGGGCAATAGCTTTTATGTTGACAAATCAGCAGTTGACGCAATACTAGATTTTTCAAAAAAATATAGATATAAAGCTAATTTTTCAAAATCTGAAGAAGGAATAGAATTATTAATTAGACACAAAGACAATAAAGATATATCAAGTGTAACAATGGGCTTTTTGTTTGACAAATCAATAATTGACATTAATATTAGAGGGTGGAAAACATCAGTGTATAAGTTGATAAGATTCTATCCTCATGATGAACCCATAAATGAGTTCTACTTCGATTTAATTGACATAAATTCAAATTTTAATGGTTAACTATGACACTATAATAGCCAACTACATTAATGTGCAGTTGGCTATTATTTTTGGTTACATCTTCATTCTCGCCCCAACGACTTTGTCGTCGTTGTGCGGTGAGGGTATGTGTGAGATAGTATTGCTGCTATCGTCATTGGAGTTCTGCCCTTGGCTCTGTTTCTCCTCCTGTGATTGATCCGTTTGGTCTACGGGCTTTAGCGATAGCGTAATTTTGCGCTCTAGGGCTGCGACTTCGGATTTTAGCTCTTTCAGTTCATCCTCCCGTTTCCAGACACCCGAAACAGACTGCTGGAGTATCGGTAGGTCGGTGGCGAGTTTTTCGCCTCGTGCTTGGTGCTGCTCGATTAGCTGAGGGATTCTATCCATTGCATTTATGAAGTTCATCGTTGCGAGCTTGGGGTCGCTGGCTATATTACCACTGTTGTAGTTGTAGCGTACAGGTATGCCATTCTCGCCAGTGGTTACACCTTGAATTATAAATTTGTTGCTGGATAGCTCAAATAAATCTTTAGTCGAGGATTCTGTCTTAACGAAAATCTTAAATCCGTACAACTCTCCAATCTCCTTGAGTAACCCATCGGTGCGTGCCTTGTCGTTAATCTCGGCAAGTTTTGCTCCCAAAACTTTTACTTCTGTGCTATCCACACCAATAAGTTTAAGAGGGTTTAATCGTTCGCCATCACTTCCCACCTGCACACGCTCACCAAAAATACGCATATCTGTTTCGAGCTTGTTGATGGTGTCATTGTTGCTTGCGATGCCCTTTTGAACCTCTTCAAGTTTATATACAGAACTATGTCTGTTCTTGTTGAACGCCTTACGCTCCGACTCCAGTGCAGCGACTTTCTTTTCAAGTTTTGCCTTATCAAGTAAATCAGTATTACCCGAAAGAATAGCCATATACTCCGAAAAATTCATACCCGATTTTTCATCCGACGAACCCTCGTCAATAGTTCTTGCACCCATTGCACCTGACTTTAGCTGAGAGATAAACATCTGCTTGTTATGAAGTAGATTGAATTTATAGCTGTCAAGCGATTTTTCTACGGCATATATAACTACATCTACCTTATTATCAGCATATAACTTTGCTATTTCATTACCCTTTCTAATAGCTCTACCGTCCCTTTGAGCGAGGTCAGAAGGTCGCCACGGACTATCCAAATGATGGATTGCAACTGCCCTCTGTTGGGCATTTACACCTGTACCAAGCATATCCGTAGAGCCAAATATAACTCGTACCGTACCCTCATTCATCGCTGCGATAACCTTCTTACGCTGCGCCTCCGATTTGTGTTGTTGGATAAACTGCACCTCGTGTTCGGGGATATTATAATCCTCCACAAGTTTACGTTTAACCTCACTATACACATTCCACTGGTCAGGCTTGAAAGTTCCAAGGTCTGAGAACACAAACTGCGTACCCTTGTGTTCATCATATTTACGATAATATTTTGCAATGTTGGCAGCACAATGTGAAGCCTTATTGTCGATGTGGTCATCATATAACCCTTGATCTATCATACGCATATCAAGAGCCATTTTTCGAGCATAGTCGGTGGCAATCAGCATTTTTGCTTTCTCCTCTGTCTCCGACAATGGCTCACGTCCAAGGATAGTAGCATCACCAGTTTTTGCAAATTCCATTAACTTATCTATAAACTCCTCTTGCTGAGGTGTTGGTGGAATATTGTGCAAAATCTCATTACCCTCAGGTCTATCCACTCCTACATCTTTAGCTGTACGAAAGTCTGTAATCTCATTATAGAATGATGCCAACTCAGGTACTTTAATAAAATAGCGGAAACGCTCCTTTTGTACAATCTGATTGGTAACGCTAAATTCAAAGTCGGTGGACTTCTTAGCAAATATAGCTGCCCAAGCATCAAAACAGTTAATGTTTTGTCTTTCAAGGTCTTTTGGGCGTAGATACTTAAACAATAAGTACAGCTCAGTAAGTGAGTTTGAGATAGTTGTACCACTAAGGAATGTAGCTCCTAAATCTTTGCCTGTCTTATCTTGAATAGTTCTTAACGCAAATAACATATTCATTGCCTTTTGGCTACCATCTTGCGTTCCAAGACCACTCACACGGTTATGTCGGGTTGAGAACATAAGGTTCTTAAACTTATGCGACTCATCAACAAAGATATGATCGATACCCATCTGCTTAAAATCTACAACATCATCGGTACGCTCATTTATGGAGTTGGCAAGTTTTTCGAGTTTCACCTCTAAGTTTTGCTTCCTCTTTTCTAGTCCTTTGAGCATAGCACGAGATATATCCCTACCTTGATTTCTCAATACATCAAGGCTCTCCTCGACACTATCAAGCTCCTTTTGCAAGATGCGTTCTTGGATCTCAGGCGACTGCGGTATCTTGTTGAACTAGTCGTGGGTAAGTATCACCACATCCCAATCGTTGTTCTTAATCTCGTTGAATAGCTTTACACGATTTGCAGGTGTAAAATCATTCTTCCCAGGATAGAGAACTTTTGCGTTTGGGTAAGCCGTTTGATAGGTATGTGCAATCTCGTGTACATTGGCTTTAAGCCCTATTATTAAGGGCTTATTCGCTAATCCTAAGCGTTTTAACTCTTGTGCTGCTGTACACATAATTAGGGTTTTGCCTGTGCCTACCTCGTGGTCAATTATCGCACCGCCATTCTGTTTTATTAGCCAAACTGCATCTTTTTGACTGCCGTATAAATCACTAATTCCTAAGGCTTTTCTATCAAGATTAGGAAATGTTTGATGTGAGCCATCGTACTGTGGACGAACAAAACAGTTAAACTTATCATTGTAGAGTTTAGTTAGTTTATCCTTAAACTCTGGTGACTGCTCAGATAACCAATCGGTAAAACCATTTCGGATTTCATCAATCTTTGCATTGGCAGTTTGGATTGCCTCGCTATCTCTAACCTTTCGCTCCTCGCCATCAACCAAGATGGTTTTGGTAATATCAGGTACAGTGTTCAGCAGGGCGTATCCCATAAGTGAGATACCATCGTAGTTACGACCATTGCCCTTTACATTGTATTTGTCCCAAATATTAGCGTTATATGAGCCGTTAAGTTTTACGGAATAGTCGTCCAGACTCTCAGAATATGCAACCTTTATCTCAGTGTCATAGAGATATGAGGCATATTTAGAGTATAGACCCGTAGGAATCCAACGCTCACCAAAGTTAAAATCCAGCTCCTCAAATGTGATTGGTCGAGGGCGTGCATCTTGCAGAGCCTTTAGCGACTCTTTGGCTGGCTCGTGGTTGGGGTTGTCAAGCAAGAAACTCTCTATCTTCTCCGCCTTTTCTACTACATTACCTGCGATAAATTTATCGGCAATCTCGTAGCCCTTAGCCATAGGATTATAGAAAATCTTGCCCTCCAACTCTGATAGTATGGTGCTTTCGTCCACACTGCTAATCTCCTCCATATAGGCGATATTTACAGTGCCGTACTTATTGAGCGAAGCAGATAGAGCCTCTTGCACATCGTCCACTACCGTTATCTCTTTTTGAGAAAATGCGACTGGGTGATCGAAGATGTCAGCCTTGATAAATTCACCATTAACACCACGCTCCAAGGATAAAATATCCCTGCCTGAAGCATCCATCAAGATAAATTTATTGTTGTTGCGAGAACCTAAGACTCCAAAGTCGTCACGGTAACTGTCGTAAAGCTCATTTAGCTTTTGGCGTAGATCTGGGTATTCAGTCAAAGTGCGCCCTTCTGCATTAAATAGCTCATAGTAACTATCACGCATAGGAATATAGCTTTGAGCACGCTCCAATTCAATTTCATTCTTAAATGATAGAGGGTGAAACTGTGCTGCTCCAAACTTAAACTCACGCAGATAGCCGACATTATTATCGGCATCCATTACCATAGAACCATCTTTGTAGTGCGATAGCATTTCACCCTCCCATTTGCGTGGAGGTGCGAGCCGCACGGGCGTATTAGGCTGACGCACTTCATTTTCTTGCTCTGCTGCTTCAAATAGGTTGGTTGGTGGTTTTACCTCCTCTTTAGGTGTAGTTTCAACTTTTGGTGCAGTCGCTTTGGTTTGGCGAGGCTTTACCTCTCGTTGTTCAACGGTCATTCCAAACAAATCGTAGAGAGTTACAAGGGGCTTTTGCTCCACCTCTATAGGTTTCTGCACCTCTTGTACTTTATTACTATTGTATAGCGATAGCGAAAATCTCTCGGCAAGGTCAGCACTCAACATAGTACTCATATCACGAGCAATTCCATCGACTCCATCTTTATGCTTAAAGACGATAGCTGGCTTTCCGTAAGGGTCTGTATCTTGTTTCCAATCCGTATGAACTATACGAGATAGATCACGGAAATAGGCATTGAGATATGTCCCACTTGGGCGGAGGTTACTTTGGATAAATAGCTGTTCATCGGGAGATAGCGACTGCTTATTCTCATTGCGTTGCAATACAATAAGGTCGCTATCGACATCTGTTCCTGCGTGGTCTGAAAACAAATTATTAGGCAGACGAATAGCCGAGACTAGATTAGCTCGTTCCATCAAGAGCTGGCGCACAGGTGTGTTTTGTGGGGAGTTCATTACACCCTGCGATGTTATGAATGCTATCACTCCACCATCACGAAGCGTGTCGAGACCTTTAGCGAAAAAATAGTTGTGTATAGCCTTGGTCGCTTGGACCTCGGCAGGGTTCTTACTCTTGCTATACTCTTTGTCGAACACTGCCACATCACCAAATGGAATGTTTGATGCCACAACATCGAAGTGCCCTTTATAGTCGGGGTGGATAGATTCAAAGCCGCTAATATTTACATCAGCCCTTGGATGCAAGTGAGAAAGTAGCTTACCTGTGATAAGGTCTTTTTCAAAATTGCTACTATCCATCATTGGAGACACCTTAGCAAAGGAACGCATAAACGCACCACCTCCAGCCGAAGGGTCGAGAAACTTCTCTGTTTTTACTCCATTCTCGTGCAGAGCCTTTGCGATAGAGTCAATAACAGCATCGGGAGTATAAAAGGCTGTCAAAATTGAGTTCTTCAAACTACTCATATACTGTTTATACTCATCGGGCGTAGTGTTAGCTTTTATATTACTATGCAGTTGAATAGTTTGCGGAAATAGTTCTAAGTCGGTTTTGCTCCAGTGAGTAATATCAGCAAGAGAGTTTGCAGGGTTAAGAATACACTTTAACGCTCCAAAGCCGCTATACTTTTCAAGTACAGAACGCTCCTCTGGTGTCGCCTCTCGCTTAGACTTCTCTAACTCAAAGAGAAGGCGGATAGCACTAATGTTATCCGCCATCTTCTGTTTACGATTAAATGCCATAGTGGTCGAAGATTTCAAGGATTTTACCCACTACCTCTGAATAGAGTCTGTCGTAATCCTCGTCATCTTCAAATTCAGGAGTGATATTATAATTTTCGAGCAGTGGCTCTATTTCTTCGTAAAGGGCTATTGCAAGTTCGTGAGACCTAAATGCATCTATTACATTACTATATTCTTCGTCTAATACTTCCTCAATCATATCGTGTAAAGAGAAATGAAGATCCCTAAATAGTACTTCGTCAGCCTTATCCATCGCCTCTTCGTGTGATGAGCCATTGCTTTTCTCAACTTGAAATACAATGGCAGCCAATTCATCACGATTGGCGATAAAGTCAAAATCTGCGGCTAAGTATGGATAACTTTCGTTAAGGTAATCGAGAAGTCTAAGAAAGAAATAAGATAATGGACGAGGTTGATATGTATCGTATTCAACTTCAAAATCTATTTTGAGTATATCTTGATTATTTGTTTGTGTCATTATTCTTGAATTTTAGTGATTTGTATAATTGGTTTAAAAAAAGGCACTCAGGGTATCCCTCCCTAAGTGCCACCACTAAAATCCAAGTAAAAACAGTATTAAACCATTTATGACTTGTATTCAGTGGCAAATGTAGTGAAAGTTGAGCGGAAAAACAAGCTCGCTTGATTTTCCCGAAATGCATCCTACATTATGAAAATATAGCACTTTTATTTGGATTTTAAGCAACCTTTTTTCGTAGTTCGCTTATTATCAGCGAAAACAAAAGCAACTTTGTAATCTTTATCGAGTCTAAGTGCAGCATCGAAACTCTTACCTGCCTTACTCTTAAAGCCTTTGATTGTGGAGGTTTTTCCTTTTTGGATAAGCTCCTCAATCTGATTGTCGGTAAGTCTTTTCGATGCAATCTCTCGGAACACAACAAAGCCACACTCCGATCTCGTGCACTTTATTACTTTATCAAAGAATCTAACACTCTCGGTACTACATTTTGGGCAAGGGTGCATAGCTTGCTTTACTCCCTCTATCTCCTTAGATAGTAGCTCGGCTGTAATCTGACGAGTGTACTCACGGCTAACATTGTCGAATGTGTCGCTATCAAGCTCTCCTCGCTCAATACTTAGCAAACCATTCTCCCACTCACCTGTGAGCTGCACATTTGAAATTTGCATATCTTTAACCGCTCTATATACTGCTAAACCTTTGTCGGTAGGCACAAGCGATTTGCCCTCACGAACGATATATTCACGATTAAAGAGCGTTTCGATAGTTGCTGCACGAGTTGCAGGAGTACCAAGCCCTGAGCCTTTTATCGCTTCACGCTCTGACTTATCCTCAATTTCTGTTGCTGCACCCTCCATAGCCGACAATAACGAACTTTCGGTATGGATAGCCTTTGGCTTAGTCTGCTTTTGCAGTGCCTCTGCCGAAGTGATAGCGTAGTTTTTCCCCTCTATAAATTGAGGTAGAGAATCAATCTCTTCATCTTCTCTTTCAGCTCGTATCTCTCGCCAACCAAGCGACAAAATCTGAGTAGCCTTGATAGAGTAATCCCTCTCAAAAGTTATCTCGGTAGATAGCTTTTGGCATTTAGGCATTAGTGCCTCAAAGGTTCTAAGGACAATCATTTCGTAGATATCTAGCTCTTTAGATGATAGATCCGCAGGTGATATAGTCGTTGGTAGTAGTGCGTGGTGATCAGTCACCTTAGCATCGTTCACTGAGTGGGTATTAAACTCATTCGCCATAACCATAGAGGCAAAATCTCTCCATTTGCTAACGCTTGAAAGTGAGCCTATAACATCACTAATAGATGCAAACACATCCTCTGAAATATATCTGCTACCAGTACGAGGATAGGTGATATACTTCTTCTCGTATAGCTTCTGAGCGGTGTCGAGAGTCTGCTGTGCCGTATATCCATAACGCTTGTTAGCATCTTTTTGAAGAGAGGTAAGGTCATAGAACAATGGTGAGTTCTCGCTTTTCTCCTTTTGCTCATTACTTACAACTTTAAGCGTACTAATCTCACGCAATTCCTTACACGCACTCTCAGAGTCTGTTGGCAAATCATACTGAGTCGGAGAGCTTGCTTTTACTCCCTCTATCTCAATATCAATCTTATAATAGATACTCGGTGTGAAATTTCTGTTATCGTTAAACCTTTCGCAAATCATTTTGAGAGTTAGGGTTTGAACTCTACCAAGAGAAAAAGCACCACCTCCAGCCGAGAGTGTTAGAGCTTGCGATGCGTTGATGCCTACGAGCCAGTCAGCCTCACTTCGTGAGCGTGCAGCGTAGTATAGATTATCATACTCCGCACCCTCTTTAAGATTATTTAAACCCTCTCGAATGGCACGGTCGGTAAGTGATGAAATCCACAATCGGCGAAAAGGTTTGTCGCAACCAAGGTAGTCATAGATGTAGCGGAAGATAAGCTCTCCCTCTCGCCCTGCATCAGTAGCGACAATGATTGTATCACACTCTTCGAAGAGCTTGTTAATCACTTGTAGCTGTTTTGCAGCTCCTAAGTCGCTTTTGTACGTTTTCCCCTCTCTCACCTCACGAACTATCAACTTAAAGTTGTCGGGGATAATTGGCAAATGATCTCGACTATAACCAATTGCTCCATACTGCTCGGGCATAGCCAACTGTACTAAGTGGCCGAATGCCCAAGTTACAGCATAGCCTCCACCGTGTAGATAGCCATCTGCCTTGTTTGTAGCTCCCACAATGGTGGCTATATCTCTTGCCACGCTGGGTTTCTCTGCTAATATTGTTATCATTAAATTACTGTTTTATTAGTGGATTATTAGTGGTTTATGAGTAAAGTATTAGTTTGCTACTCCCACGCTTTGCCATCTCTGCTATTTATAACCAAATCAAGATTATGAACTCTGACAAGTGCTGCAGCCTCTTCTCTTGAGAGAATGGTGTTTGCTTCTGCTCTATCTCCCAAAAAAAGCTCATATTCTACTGTGCAATAATCTTTAGAGAAGATACAACCAACATTATAACATAGCACTGCAAAACCCTTGGGCATTTGCTCTTTCCGTTGTACAGGTATTAGCTCAATGCTCTTTCGTGGTTTAATTTTAATGACTTCGGTGGTCTCTTGTTTTAGATATATTTCTATATCAATACCATACTCAACATCTATCTCACATAAATCTGAGTAGCTAAAATTTAATACTCCCTCTAACATTATTTTTTTATCTCTTTTTTGTGCTTAATCAATTTGCGATCATAGTAGATATGGTCGCAATCTTCGTTGTATAAATCAAGATCATCAGGAGGAAGTGTGCCGTACTTCAACGCTAATTTTATCACTATGATATTTAGTACTACAAGCGCTCCGATGACAATATAGATTATTTCGATGTTCTCCATATCTACATTTTTCTTCCTCTTGATTGATTCTGGCGTTGTTGCTGCTCGTTGTCGGGATTAGCTTGACCTTGCTTGATTGGGTCGTTGTTACGCTTGGTAGCCTCATTCTGCTTGCCGTTGGTGTTTACATCAACCTGAGTAGATGAAGTATTATCAGCCTTTACACCTTGTGTCTTGCGAGGATCCCAACGATAGAAGTCAAGTTTACCCTTCTCTTCATTCACCTTAACATAGGCGTTGTAGTTCTGTCCCTTCTTATCGACCATATTCTCAACATAGATAACATCGCCTTTTCTAAGGTTGTCACGCTGCTCCTCGTTAAGGTTTACACCTCCCAACTTGGTTGGAATACGCACACCATCTTGCTTTTGCTCTTGGGCTTGCTTCTGTTTGATTTCATCGAAACGGAAGATAATACCACGCTCCGAGCCACTAACCTGCACACTTGCATCGAACTTCTTACCGCTCTTGGCAGTCATCCCCTCAAGGCGAACAGCACGACCTTCCATCAAATTCTGCTTCTGTCTATCATCGAGCTTCACACCCTTAATCTCGTTTGGGATACGCACATTCTTGGTGCTGTATGCCACAAGCTCATTGGTCTTAGGGTCTACACTGACAAAAGCCTTTACAGGATTCTCTACCCCTTTAATATTAAGATCAATAGTTCTACCGAGATGCCCCGTATGACGTAGGCTCTCTTTATCTTCTGCGGTGAAAGTGTTACCGTAGAAAGGTCTGTCAAGTTCTGGAGCTTTACGCACAGCGTGAATAACTGGTATAATACGACCATCATCAGTGGTGCGTAGCGATAGTCGTGCATCGGTATTTACTGACACCTCGTCTACTTTCATCGAGATGGAGTGCAGATTTGGCGAGCGACGATAGTTGAGCATATCATTTAATGAGCCGCTCTTTTCGAGTCCCTCCTTGGTGATGCCAATCTTTGCAAATGCGTCCCAGTCGATTTTTTCAGCATCGAGAGGTTTATACTCTCGTTTCTGCTCTTGGGGCTTTTCGCCCTCTTCGGGACCACGACTCATATCGACATCTTGTCTCTCATACTTTGAGGTGTCGACCTTGTAATCTTTCAGGAATTCTTCGCCCTCCTTGCCGCCATTTTTGAGCAAGTTGGAGATGACTCCAGCAATCTCTTCGATTCCTTCCTTTGCAACACGATAGAACCCCGTGTGCTTTGGATTATTCGCCTGAGCGAAATAGTTAGATAGGAAGTTGTCAAGCACATTGCCATGCTTATCAATCTTCATAAAATCAGGTTCGTGTGCCTGATTAGGTGGCACAGTTTTGAGCCTACCTTCTTCATCAAGTCCAGCTACTACTTTCATCTTGCCACTGTCTCCATCTTCGGTCAGTAGCACATCTTGTTTTAGATCTTCATTTGCGTCCATTTTTTGCTTTTTTTATGATTAATAATTCATTCATTGATATAACATAGATCAATGATTTGATGACGAAGATATGGTAAGTTATACTGATAACTATCACTTATTCAACGCTGTAAGTCATATTACGTCAGACTACGTCATTTTAAGTCATCTCTCACCTTAGTAAATAGATATATTACAAGAGATACTACTATCCGAAATGACTCGGATGGCATTTTAACAATTTAATATATATGTATATGAAGTATTCATTAGAAGCTATCGCCAACAAGGCAAATACAATCTTTTCAGGAGATTGTAAAGAGTGGGAAATGGAGCAATCAATTCCTGAGGTAAAAAACTTGATAAGAGAGCTTGAAAAGCTCTTGATTGAAACAAGGGAACTTCTATGTCGAGAGGAAATAGAGTCAGAAACAGAGATATACTGTTTCAAAGTAGTAAAACCTCAAATTTTAGGTCGCATTCTATTCTTGAGAGATGTTGTTCACATCAAAAGCCAAGAGATGTGCGGTATGGTTGAGTTTAACAAAGAAGTTCTAAATCTGAAAAATAAAGAGATTGAGGAATTTATAGAGAGCCATAAACAATTTATGAGGTATATGCGAGCCGAGGAAACAAAATTTGATAGGCAGTACTTTACACGAGACTATTCAGATTCTGACTCTAAGTATAATACTTACTACTGCGGTTCATTGACAAATTTCTCAACTGAGTTTGATGTAGAGTGTGCTCAACTGATACGATTTGATATGCTCGGTAAATTCGTATCTTATCGCACCTATATGTTAGATATGGCAGAAGAGTTAGCTTTTTCTCCAAATTCACTAGCAAGCAATCTTACTTGGTCAAAAAATGAAACAGACATTGTAGAGTTAGCATATGGACTTTATACTGTTGGAGCGTTCTATAGAGGCAATGCAGATCTTATCTCTATCATAAGGCTATTCGAACAATGTTTTAATGTCAAGATTAACGATTGTTACAAGACTTATAGATATTGTCGTAACAGAAAAAAAGAGCGTGTGCCATTCTTAAAATCTATGATTAAGTCGTTATTAGAAAAGATGGACGAGGACGATATGTAGCCTTTTACTCCTGCTAAAAATAGATTAGTTCTCAAGTAATACACTTTATATCAACTTTGCTTATTAGTTTTGGATAAGCAATGACGTGTGTCGTTGTGTAAATATTAAAATAAAAAGGCAGAAGTATTGTATCCTTATGGTACGGTGCGCCCTGACTTGTTATCTCTGTGAGGTGTTATGGTGACCCCTTGGTATTGAAACTTGTCGGTGGCGTACCTTTTTTATTCTCTTTCCGACAAGGCTTAAAAACCTAAGACCTATCGAAATAATTAAAACCAAAACTATAGCCTTTACGGGCAATAGTACATTAACCTCAGAAAAAAATCTTACACAAGATGCTCTAAAATCGCAGCTTTGCAATCGACTAATGATTATGCTCGAAAAAGAATATCTTGAAAAAGGCATTGACACCCAAGAAATTCACTCCTGCCGACAAACACCAATTTCAGCAACTACTAGACCTAGCCGATTTCCCCATCTCCATCGGTGGTTACTCGTATTTTAACCAAGCCTACCACGACCGCAACGACTTCCTAATCGCCAACGCCACAAAAATGTACGCCTACCACAATGACAAACCTCGCTCAGGTACTGGCTCAACTATCCGAAAAGCCACCTTGCAGGGCACTGAAGTGATAAATCTGTATCTCTAATATATTTGCTGGTAGTATAATATATATCTTTTGCAAAAAAAAGGATGTTAAATTTTGCCATTATGTCACTAAAATTACTATCTTTGCAGGAAATGCAAAGTAGAAGATTTATTATGTCAAAAATTAATAGACTTAAAGTTGTTTTAGCCGAAAAAGATAAAACAAGTAAATGGTTAGCTGAAACTCTTGAAAGAGATACAGCAACCGTTTCTCGCTGGTGCAATAACCATGTTCAACCATCGCTAGAAACTCTTGATAAAATAGCAAAGTTACTAGGGGTTGATAGAAAAGACTTGATTAATAGTAGCAAATAGGGTATTGCATTTTTGAATATGTATAAACAAGTAATACTAATCAGAGAAACGATTTGTATAAATAGAAATAGACAATGAGCATAAATATATTAAAATACGAACCAGAGATTTGGAAAACAGCTGATTTGTTAATTGGTGCAGGTATCAAACAGAGTGATTTTCCTAAATTTATGATGCCATTCTTTGCCCTCTTAATGGTGGAGAGTAGATTGATTCGAGAAGCAAAACGATTGGAAGAGGAGATCGGAAGAGATGATATTGAGGATTTTATAGAGATGTTCCAACTAGAGGGGCTGGGGTACAATGATTATGTTATACGCAAGAATAAGTCACTAAGAGATATTTGCAGAAACGATAAAACATTTGATGTTGACTTTGATGGTTATTTAAAGTCATTCGACCCTGAGACCAAATATCTATTAGGAGTTGATAAAGGAGATGGCGATGAGAAGTTTTTGGATATATCTGGTGTTAGTGGACTGCTAAAAAAGAAGCGTATTTTATTTGAAACTGTTAAGGTTTGGAGTGAAATTGATTTGACACCCTTTAATAACTCTGAGATTACAACACTTGAAGAGCATATTAAAAGAAAGTGGGCAGACATATCGGCAGAGACAGCAGGAGAGCAATATACTCCTGATGATATTATCTCTTTGATTACAGAGCTAATAGTAACAAAGTTTGAAGATAATGGAAAGTTCCTAACTATATACGACCCAACTTGTGGCGGTGGAAATTTACTTTTTGGTGTAGAGGATAAGATTGCAAGTGATTTGCCGTCTCGTCCTACAGCAACCTATGGACAAGAATGGAATGATACCTTGTATGCTTTAGCTAAAATAGAGAGTAGATTCCGAAAAGATACTTATATAGAGTACGGCAACACCATAACAGAAATTGGTAAGTTCTATGACAAATCATTTAATATAGCCGTTGCAAATCCTCCTTATGGAGTGGATTGGAAAGGATATAGAAGTGATGTTGAAAACGATAGCACAGAACGATTTGTCGCTTTGCCTTCTATTTCAGATGGGCAGTTCCTCTTCACGCAACATATCTTGTACAAACTAAATGATGCTGGGTTTGCCGTTGTTGTTCACAATGGTTCAACCCTCTTTAGTGGTGACGCTGGTAGTGGTGAGAGTAATATTCGTAAGCACTTTTTTGATAATGATTGGGTTGAAGCTATTATACAGATGCCAACAGATGAATTTTTTAACACAGGAATTTATACCTATTTGTGGGTATTTAACAAAAACAAACCATTAGACCGCAAGGACAAGGTTATCCTAATCAATGCTAGTGATTTATATGAACAGCTAAATAAAAGCAAAGGTAAGAAGCGTAAGCAGATGAATTCAGATAATCGTAAGGAGATTGTTAAGGCGTTTACAGAGTTTAAAGACAACTCATTCTCTAAGGTCTTTGATAAATGGCACTTCTATTACAATAAACAAAGCATTATGCTTACCAGTGTGGATGAAAATGGTAAGTATATTCAAATGCCAACTAAGGTAAATAGAGATGGTGAAATTGTAGAGGAGAAAAGTATAAAGTTAGCACCTTCTAAAATTGAAATTACAGCAGACGATGTAACTACAAATTGTAGTGAGTTTGAGATAACCTCTTTCGACGACTTTCAATATGACTCTTTGCAACACTTTTTTCTGGAGAAAGTGAAACCAACTATTTCTGCCATTGATTACAAAGAGCAAGATGTAAAGGTATTTACAAAAGACGCTGTCTACTGGTATGACCCAGACAAAGAAACGATTATTAAAGAAGTAAAAGGCAAACAAACGGAGTTGGGTTGTGGAAAAATTGTTATCAAAGCTACATTTAAGAAAGCAACAGCAACAAAAGCAGCCAGTATTGCAATAACAGTTGAACTTACGAAAGATTTACAGAAAGACTACGAGATTATTTCTTATAGTCCCGATAACGTTGTAAATAAGCAAAACATTGTTGATTTTATGGCGAAGTATATCACTCGTCCTTTTGAATATTTAGATAACGTAATAGGTGTAGAACTTAACTTTAATAAGTATTTTTATATACCTGAGAAATTAAGGGCTGTAACGGAGATACAAACTGAGTTAGATAGCTTAGAAAAAGAGTTGGCAAACCTTGAAAACAAATTGAGTTTATGATGAAGTATGATTCATATAAAGATAGTGGTATTGCGTGGTTGGGGAAAATCCCTAACTCATGGGAGACTGTAAGGAATAAGCATATCTTTAGGGAAATAACAGATTGTAGAAGTACAGGTGAAGAAACGTTATTAACAGTTTCACATATAACTGGTATAACCCCACGAAGTGAAAAAAACGTGAATATGTTTTTTGCAGAGTCTATGGCTGGTTATAAAAAAATAAAGGTTGGAGATTTAGTTATAAATACAATGTGGGCATGGATGGGGGCTTTAGGTGTGGCAAAAGAAGGTGGGATTTGTAGCCCTGCCTATAACATATATAGAGCAAATAAAGGTATTAGTTACGATGCAACCTATTTTGACTACCTATTTCGCACTCCTAGTTTTATAATTGAAATGACTCGTTTTTCAAAAGGTATAGTAGATTCTCGCTTAAGACTTTATCCCAAAGATTTTTATCGCATTGATACTTGTCTGCCATGTTTAAAAGAACAAGTTGCTATTGCCCTATATCTTGACAATAAAACCAAAGTTATTGATGAGAAAATTAATCTTTTAGAAAGGAAAATAGGATATTACAAAGAGTTACGTAAAAGTGTTATCAATGAAACGGTATTGAGGGGTTTGGATAAGAATGTTAAGTTGAAAGATAGTGAAATTGATTGGATAGGGAAAATACCAGAGCATTGGAAAGTGCAGAGAATGAAAGATATTTCAAAAATATACACAGGAAATAGTATCAGTGATAAAGATAAAAATAAATATTTAGATTCTTCTTTAGCTAGACCTTATATTGCTACAAAAGATATAAATGGATTTTATCGTTCAATTAATTACGATAACGGCATCTTTGTAAAATATAATAATGTCAAGTTTAGAATTGCACCGCAAAACAGTATATTAATGTGTATTGAAGGAGGTAGTGCAGGCATAAAAAAGGCTTTTATTGAAAAAGAGGTTTCTTTTGTAAATAAACTATGTTGTTTTTTTTCAAAATTTACATATTTGGAAAATAAATATCTTTATTATTTCTTATGCTCTCCATCTTATGAAAATAAATTTCACAGTAAACTCACAGGTTTAATAGGTGGTGTTAGCGTTTATGAATTAAAAAACATGGGCTGCATTCTTCCGCCTCTTACCGAACAAATTTCCATAGTCGAATATTTAGATAATAAAATTCTAACTATTGATAAGATAGTAGGCAATATAGAAACACAGATAACCGCATTAAAAGAGTTGCGCAAGACGTTGATTAATGATGTGGTTACAGGTAAAATAAAAGTAGTATAATGAAAGAGCTAGACTTACAAGATAAATACTTAATGAATTTCTTTTGCGAAAGACCAGATGGTCTTCAGTATAAAGAAGCAAAGGCTAATACCGTTTCGCCTAACTTCTTCGTAATGGAGGATTTAAAGCAGTTTATCTCTGAAACCTCTTTGAATAAAGCCAATTACAGGAAGTTGCTCAAGAAGTTTGATTCGGAGAAAGCCCTACTGGAGGCATTTACTGCGTTCCTAGATGAAAAGATTAAATCATCTATGAATATGGCTATCTTTATCAATACCAACAAGTCCGTCACATTTGAAGGAGTTAAGATTCATCTTTTCTATCCTAGCGGTAGCGAGATGGAGGAGGATAAACTGTTTGCTCAGAATATCTTTTCTGTGGTTCAAGAGTTGCCATATACTTTTAAGTATGATGGCAAGCAACGTTTCTCGTTCCGTCCAGATCTTTCATTTTTTCTCAATGGCATATTCCTAGGATATAGTGAGCTAAAAAGCAATTGGGCTAATCAAACTGCACACAAAAATGGACGTAAAAAGGTCTCTAAAGATTATCTAAGTGCGGTGCAGGAATATTTAATAATTGCCGACAGAAATGATGTTTCGCAAACAATTAGAAAAGACTTTCTAAAGATATTTGAGAAGGCTATACATATCACAGCAACAGATCTTTCGGAAACATTTGTTATTCGTAATATATCAACCCTATTTGATGATATAAAGGCTAGTGTTACAGATGGTAATTATGACTTTGAGCAATACGAAAAGAAGTTTGCCAAGGAGTTTAAAACATATCCACTAAGAAATAAAGAGGCATCTAAAACAGAGCGTTTTGAAGAGGTGTTTAAGGCTTTGTATGATAAGAAGATGATCGAAAAGGAGATTCTCTACTATAACTTTATTGAGAGAGAACTAATCAAAAAAGAGGGAAGCAAAACCAAAGAGTATAAACATAACGATGGTCGCTTGATAAGCCCACGACCAAAGCAGAAGTTTGGTACAGATAAGGTTATTGCTAAAATTGATGAGTTTTTAGCACATGAGAGCGAGCCAGATTATTTCATCAAGAAGTTAGAGGCGGAGTTAAGGGCTAAGGGGTTGGGAGAAACCCAAATCCAAGAGCTAATTAACAAAAGGCTTAAATATCAGAACAATAAAACAGTATATTCATTACTGCTTCAATATGCAGCAGGTTTTGGCAAGAGTAATATCATAGGGTGGACAGCATTGCAGCTTAAAGACCTAAGACGAGATGGAGAATATATCTACGATAAGATTATGCTTGTTGTAGATAGATTGCAGCTACGTGACCAGTTGGATTCCAAAATGCACAATATGAATATTCAAAAAGGAATGTTCATTGAGGCAACAGACCGTAAAAGTTTTGAGACTGCATTAAAGAGTGACAAACGAATTGTGGTTGTAAACCTTCAGAAGTTTACTGCTGTGACTAATATCTTAGATAAAGATACCATAAAGAAGATGGCGAAACTTCGTATTGCCTTTTTGATAGATGAGATTCATAGAAGCAATAGCGGAACACAACACGAAGAGATGATTAGCGTATTTGACGAACTGCAAAGTAGTTTTGATAATAGCGAAGAGTATCAAAAGAATCAATCTAAGAAAAATTTGATAGTGGGTTTTACTGCTACGCCAAGCGATCATACCTTAGCAAGATTCGGAGAATTTAACAAATATGCAGAGGCTGAAAAAATATGGGTTCCATTTGATAGTTACACAATGCGTGAGGCTATTGAAGATGGATATATTCTAAATCCAATAAAGGGAATAGTTCCTGTTTCGGCAAAAATGTATTTTGAGGTTCCTGATAATGAGATAGAAGGGTTTGAAGGTGACATTGGATATGACGTGATACCTGATAATACAGATACTGGGATTGATGAATATGGTAAAAAATATGCTATTAGGAAAAAGAAAATTTATGAAAATACTCAACGTATAGAGGCTGTATCAAAATTTTTAGTTGACCGATTAGTAAGTAGTGTTTATCATAATATTAGAGGAACTGCAAAAGCCATGCTTGCTGTTTCTTCGATACCTGCTGCTATAAAATACAAAGGATTCATTGATAAGTATTACAAAGAGATAGCTAAGGATAAGAAATATGAAAGATTTGCGGAAGCTCCAATTTATATTGTTTATTCAGACAGTCAAGAGCATAAGAGTTGCAGTAGTTTAAATGATGGCTTAAACGAAAAGACTGTTCTTCAGAACTTTAAGTTGGCAAAGAATGGGCTTATCATTGTTGTGGATAAACTGCAAACAGGCTTTGATGAACCTAAGTTACATACGTTATTCTTAGATAAGGAGATAAAAGGGATAAACGCTATTCAGACCATTTCAAGGGTAAATAGAACTACAAAGTATAAGAATGACTGTAAGATAGTCGATTTTTCTTACAAGAATATCAATGTAAAGAACATTAAAGATGCTTTTGAGCATTTTAGTAATGTTGTGGTATCAGACTTTGACCCTCTTGGAAATGAAGAAAAACTTATTGAGTTGTTAAAATCACTCTCAAGCAACAATGTCTTTAAAGCTCATTTCTCAGCGTTTAAGAGTCACAATACTACTCCTGATGTTACTCTAATTGTTGGCATCGAAAATGCCATTGATGAGTTTATAAAGGGATCGAAAGAAGAAGCTAAGCGAATTAAAAGTGAAGTACTCCAATACTTTAAGATTCTAAATCTTATAGAGTTTGTCATTGTCTTAGACCCTAAGTTTAGCGAGTCTTTATTTATTGACTTTTGGCGTAAGTACAATATGCTGTATAATCAAATCAACAAGCAGGCTGAGGTTATTGATGATGTTGAAATATACTTTGACAATAGAATAGGAATTATAGCTCCAAAAGAGCCAAAAGAGAAAGAGAATAAACCCAAGAATACATCACCAACAGACTCTACTCAGCCTAATAAATTCAAGTATAATATCTTGAAAGTAATAGAAAAGAGAAATCAAGAGGAGGAGGCTATTGAAGAGCTAATTGTTGAATTTGAAAATAAAATCACTGCATTTTTTGATTATATCAAAGAGGATGCTAATGGTCAGCGACTAATTGCTAAAATTAAAGATGAAGGTTCCGCATTTTCGCAAAATGAAATTTACTTGGACTTCTCAAGGTTATATAGGAGGTATACAATTAAAAACAAAGATCTAGGAGATTTTTTCAAACGAGAAACAAAGGATATTTTAAATCAGTTGTGTGATGATTTTGAAAGATCAATAGATTCTGATGTAAAATATAACGCATAAAATTATAGTTAATATGGAAGGTAAACATTTTTTATCTGGAGTAGTCGGAGCAATGGTGGTAATCGTTTTACTGTTGATTGCTGCTTGCGGTTTTAAGCTATATGATTATTCTCCAATTTATATTATTGGCAATAATAAAGCATCGATACCTGTTGATTCGTTGTGTGTGCAGGGATACTCTACGGATAGCTTGAAGCTAGTGTCAACAAAAATAGAATTATTAAAAGAGATGGAGGCTAAAGGTATTTTATTAACACCAAGCGAATATACATCTCAAATATCTAGCTTTTACAATACTATCATAACATTTTTGATATTTCTGTTTGCACTGTTCTCATTCATAGGATACTATAGTATTAGACTATTGTCTAAAAAAGATGTACAAAAAACAATCGAAGACATGCTAGATGATTCGGTTCGCTTTAGAGAACAAACAACTCAGTCGATAACAGCTGTAATTTCAGATACTTTTGCGACAAAAGACGAATTGGATCAATTAAGAAATGCAACAGACTTGTCTCTTAGAGATATTAGATCGATACGTTCAACAACAACATCTTCTACAGAAGATGTTGTTGATGAAATAATTGATGAAGACTAAAAAATTACAATTATGGGAGTAAGAGGAATACGTCCACCAAGGACGAAGACAAATGATGAACCACAATTAATTGTTGGTGTAAACGACATAATTGCATCGGCAAAAACAGATGGGCATATAGCTAATAATGTTACAGATATAAAGGCTATTATAAATGCTAAAGGTATAGAAATCAAATACAGCAAGGATATGCCTCCTTCTGAATCAGGCAGACTTGAGAAGATAGGCGACAAATGGACAATAACTGTCAATGATAACCATCATCCTAATCGACAGAAGTTCACTATGGCTCATGAACTTGCACACTATGTTCTTCATAGAGATTCATCATCTGCATTTCAAGATACTACATTCTTTAGAGATGAAGCATATACCCCAATTGAGTTTGCTGCAAATGAGTTTGCAAGCCAATTACTTATGCCAGAAGAGTATGTTCGTAGTTGCATAAATGATGGAACTAAATCTATACGAGGACTTGCAGAAGCATTTGAGGTATCTATTGATGCAATGAAAAATAGAATCAAATCATTAGGGTATAAAACGAAAGCATCTGAGTAATGGAAAAAAAATATGCAGTAGTAATTAAAACAGGTGAAGCAGAGTTGCGTGCCGTTGATAACTTACCTCAGAAAACACTTTCTGATTTTTTGCCGATCGTCGAACTAACGCGTGGTCGTAAAATTAAAGAAAAAGATGATGTGGAAAAAGCACAAAATATCAAATCTGGGGTTGAACGTTATCCTTCTGATAGAAGAATAGAAAGGATAAAGAGCATATTTGTTAATCAGACAATATGTATTGACTTGACAGCAGATAAGCCATTGTCCAATAACTTAATTGATGGATTATTTGATAGTACTGATGGTTATCAGAAATGGATTACTTTCTTACTCGAGCTAAAAAACAATAGTGAGATTAAAGAAATTATTCCATGTATTATAATGAACGTGGAAGATCCAGATTTTGAAGAAAATCTAAAAAAACAGGTTACAGCACTATGCGAAAATTTTAATAGTATTGCATATCGTAATTACTTGAATGATGATTATTGCTACGATGATATTGAGTTTATAAAAGCAGCAATGAGTAGCAATACTAATTTCATCTACATACTAGATAGTGGCTATATAGTTCCTGCATCTCATAAAACTTTTTTAGAGAAGATAGATTATAGATTATCCGAAATGTCAAAGCAGCTTCCTCCTAATACAAAATCGATTATTTGTGGTACATCATTTCCTAAACAGGTGAGCGAAATTGGGCATGACTATACAGATTCCTTTAAACTTGTTGAAAAAGTAATATTTGATGAATTAAAAGATAAACATGATGGTATCATATACGGCGATTATGGAACAATAAACCCAGTCCGTAATGATGATGTTGTTATGGCAAGAGGATGGATACCACGTATTGATATACCAATAAAAGATGAAGTTTATTATTATAGATTAAGGCGTCCTAAAGGCACAACGAAATATACACCAACTTACATAGAAGTAAGCAAATTAGCAAAGAGTGATGCTAGATTTCCTTCTTCTTTAAAATCAAACTGGGGCGTGGAAGAAGTAGAAAGATGTGCAGGTGGCAAACCATCATCTTCAAGTCCAAGTTTTTGGATATCAGTACGTATGAATATCCATATTCAACAACAGGTTGAGAACATTAAAACGCTATAAAATAATACTATTGGGGAATGATAATAAGAATAAATCATCTGTATGGGTGTAGCTTCCTCGTTGATCTAGAAACAATTTAAATCGAGGCTCTATTTTATTCATCAGAAACGAATAAAATAGAGCTTCAACCGTTTTTATGGCTTTCCTGCATAAAAATAGTCTAATAGTATCAGAATCTCCTTTAAGCTCAGGGTAATATCGCTTAATATATTCAATATTGATAGTATAAGCCATTTCGCTTTTAATTAATGATTTTTGCAGTTTTGCTTTCTTTATAAATTTAAAATCTCCACTAGATGTTACACTAATCAATCCGATTGCTTGCTGTAGTTCCATTGTGGATATTTTTTTCATATGTGATTCATCTATTACTACATATACATAGTTGAACAATTTGCAATATTCATCTAGTTGTGATTGTAATCTTGAAAAAGAATCATATTTAGATTTTATTTCAAAAGCAGTAGTGCGATCTGACTTTAAGAGTAATATATCCGCAAGTTTCTTCTCTATTCCATACATAACCTCACTTCCAAGAACTATGTTATCATTCTGAGAGATAAGCAAGTCAACAAGAAGTGATTTGATATAATTAGCATCGTATTTTAAATTTTCATTCATGGTGCAAAGTTACTAACAAAATTTTAAACTTTATTAAGCAAACTGTTATTTTATCAAATGCTGCAAATCTGGGTCAGTCTTGATGCGTTCCAGTTCGGAGGAGACAATGGTTGCGACTTCGTCTTTGATGCGGTCGTAGTTTAAGCCTATTTGCTCTTGCATATTATCCCTGCCATTGTCCTCAGTGAAGTCGATGATGGTGGGGATTTTTTTGTAGTTGGCGGTTTCTGCATCTACCTTGGCAGAGTCTACTACTATTTCGCAGTGGAAAATCTTTTGGTCGATTCGCTCGCCGAAGTTGTCCGAAATAGAGCCTACGAACATACCTTGAGTGAGGGTTGAAATCTTACTCTGAGGTATAAGACTATCCATTTGTGTAGAGATTTGGGTACTCTTATCGTTACGATTTATAGTTAGCGACTGGCGTTTCTGCAACACCTTACCAAAACGCTCCGAGAGGTTTTTGGCTGTATCGCCAACCACCTGACCACTAAATATATTGCCAACTGTGTTCATCACTACTGCCGCCTCTTTATCGCCATAGTCACGCTTGAGCTGGCTGAAGTCTTGGAAGCCTAAGCAGACTGCCACTTTGTTACTTCGTGTGGTAGCGATAAGGTTGTCAAGTCCACGGAAATAGATGGTTGGTAGCTCATCTATGATTACGGCACTCTTTAGCTTACCTTTCTTATTTATCAGTTTTACGATACGGCTATTGTACAAGCCGAGAGCTGCCGAGTAGATGTTTTGTCGGTCTGGATTATTACCTACGCAGAGTATTTTTGGTTCTTCGGGATTATTAATATCAAGGGTAAAATCATCGCCACTCATCACCCAATATAGCTGTGGCGAAATCATTCGTGAAAGCGGTATTTTTGCTGATGCTATCTGCCCCTGCAACTGATCCTGCGCTCCGCCTTCCCAAGCATCCATAAAGGTGAAAGATAGTTTTCAAGCTCTCTGTATGAGGTTAGTATGGGAAAAATGTCGGTGTATTTTTTGTTAAGTAGCTCAATAGCATGAGGGAATGTGCAGTACTTGCCATCCTCATAGATTTTAAGATACCAAATGATACTGGCAAGCAAGATGATTGGTGACTCCACGAAGAAATCGCCCTGTTTTTGAATCCAAGTTTTATTGAGGTTGAGCATGATAGTATATGCACTCTCATAAGCATCCGAAATATCTGTTATAAACGCAGGGTTTATAGGGTTACACCTATGCGATTTGCGTGGGTCATCGAAGTTGATAACATAAAACTTTGGCTTTACCTTGTAAGCATCTTGATGATTTAGTAGATGATTATAAGCAATGGTCGAAAGGTCATCGAACTTAAAATCATAACAATAGAGAGCAAAGCCCTTCTCGATTTGTTGTTTAATATAATTATTTACAATAGCATAGGATTTACCACTACCTGGAGTGCCAAGCACGATGGATGCTCGGAAAGGGTTTACGATATTTACCCAACCCTTGTTCCACTTCTTGTTATAGTAAAAGCGTGTAGGCAGATTTACCGAGTACTCATTTTCCATTAGCTTGGTCTCTTGTTGGAACGATTCGTTCTCCTCGTTGAATGGATCTTCCATTAAGTCCACATTTAGAAGTCGGCTCATATATAAACCCGACATAAGTAGGCAAGTGTAACCAAGCGACATAGTAAATATGTATAGTGCGGTGTTTGCCTCTATGGGTAGAGGTAGCGAGAGTATCCACCAGTTAAGGAAGAACAGCACTGTACCAGTACTCAACAGCGACCACACTTTTAGCCAAGTTATCTTCTCGTTGGCTACACCTCTAATACCTAAACACGATGTAGCAAGAAGGATTAAAGCTCCCAGTTTAGTCCAAAGTATATTTTCAAACAGTCCTGCCGTGCGATTAAAATTCATCAGGATATTATCTACTACCTCAATATTTATGTTCCACATCTCTATTGCACCATAGCAATACCAATAGATATTCATTATTACAAATAGGATACTCACGGCACGCATAAAATCCATAATTTTAGCCAGTGCCCTTAAATCATCTTCTTGTTGCATTTCTATATTTTTTAAGTTATATTTTTCTTGTTTTTCTCTTTTTCTTGCGTTGCATCTGCCTACGGAATTGAGCCTCTTCAGCGTCATCGCCACTGCCCACGGGTAAGTCAAATAGACCTCCAGTTGTGAAACTGAAGTCATCATCTTGACTATACTGCTCCTTGTACTCAGGTGCTTGTTGTGATATTTGAGCTTCGCTAAATCTGTCGTTTATAGCATTTGCCGAAAACTCTTTACCTAATCGAGAACCATTGAATACGCAATGGTTGTTATGGTCAATGAATGTTGCACCATAAATGCGTCCTGCATCATTCTCACGAAATATTACATCTATATTTTCTCGCCCTAGAGCATCAACAAATTTCTGTCTATCCGATATGCCATTGGTGGCAGAGAGGATTCTTTGTGCTGTCTGCTTGCCAAGTCGCTTATCCTTGATAGTCGCTTTATGCTTATCGCACTTCTCGTGTATAGATTTATAGCCAACACTACTGCCATATAGCGATGACTTGAAAGGGTTAGACATCTTCTCTCCCTTATCGTTAATTGCATAATAGATTAGACCCTCGTAAGCTCTGCCACCTCGGACACCTTTGCTCTCCTCGACACTTATATTATATAGTGACAACAGAGTGCGATACTCTCCAAAACTTTGAAACTTATAGGTGGCTGCAATAGGCTTAATCACATTGCCAATATCAATCTTTACATTGCCTTTTGTTGCATCGACTCTCTTAAAAGTAAAGGCTTGTCGCTCGGCTTTGGTTTTCTTCTCGGCTTTGCGAAGTCCATACTTATCTTCTATATCACGAGTGATTTTTTTGCTCTGATAGAAATTGTTGCTACTATCTAACTTCTTGCCTTTACTATCAACATTGGTGGTAACAATATGCAAGTGTGTTCTCTCAATATCATCGTGGCGGTAGACTATATATGGTTGTTCTCCATACCCTAATCTCTCCAGATACTCTTTAGCTATTTGAGCATATTGCCACTCCTCAATCTTATCATCGGGATGAGGGTTAAGCGATATGTGTACAATAGGTTTTTCAGTCCTAAATCTATTTGGCATCTGCAATGTGAATGACTCCATACAGCTATTAATAGTGAGGTCATTATCCAAACCACCATAGATTTTATTGGTTAAAACAATCTTAGCTTCGCCTGCATCTATCTTAGATTGATTATACGAAAGTGCTCCATAAAGTGAGCTTCCTGTGCTTATTTTTGCAACCACCTCGACACTAATTCTAGGGTGAGATTCAATGCTCTTTCATTTAATGCGAGTGATTCCATTAACGCTTTAGCTGATTTTTCACTCATAATTGCAGCCCTTTGTTCCGAGAAATGTGTTCTCAATAGCACAATATATTGGTTGTAATTAACTCCAATACTATTGAGTTCTTGTCTAATTTCTTTGAGTTTATCGTAAAAAGCAAGGGTGTTTTCATCTGCTTTTATTACTCTCATCTGCTTATCAAATATGCAAGATGCAATAAAATGTGACTTGTGGCGGATACCTGAATTTTCAAATAGCTTGATAAATTGTGCATTCTCCTTAGAGTTCAATCTTAAAGAATACTTGTGTATGGCAGGGTCTGTTTTTGGAGGTCTGCCCCCTCTCTTCTCTTTTTTTGTCATTTGTTTTACTGTCTTAGTTTGTAAATTGGGTCTATGACCCTTGGATTTTAGTGGTAAATAATTCAGATGTCATTTCATTAGCTGTAAACTCTAAAAGCACCAACTTCGGCGGTGTTTTGCTCTACGCCTAAGTAGCAAGGATTTTCTGTATGCCGAAAAAGTTTCGGGAGTCGGAAAATATACCTTGCTATTTGCTTTGTACAAATTATTCTCTTTGAGAAGAGAATCTCATTACATTTCAAGATATAATCTAAGGCTAGAAAAATAAAACTACTCTTATCGGGTGCAAAGTTAGAGTCTTTAATCATAACGATGAAAAAGTCGCTGACACATAATGACTTAAAATGACGTAATTTGACTTAGAGCACTCTCAAATCCTTTTTCCTACCAGATTTTGTGCTTTAATTTGTGCCAGATTTGATGCACGAAAGCATACGAGCACACGAGCAAATTTGAATATGAGCTGTGATGAATTGATTAGTATGATTGGTTGATGAATTGATAGATTGATTGCAATTAATCAATTGAGCTGTCAAGCAAAAATGCAAGAGTTTGGTTGGTTGATGTGATTGCTCGAATGATAAGTTGATAGAATGATTGATAATATGCAAATATGCAGCAGTGCAAAAAAACAGCAAAGAATAATATAAAAGATTAAATATGAAAAATAGACCAATATTCATAGCCTTCTCAACACAGAAGGGAGGCGTAGGCAAAAGTGTGTTTAGTGTACTTGCTGCAAGCTACCTACACTATAAACAAAACTACAATGTAGTGTTTGTTGATTGCGACTATCCACAGAGTAGTCTGCAAAAAATGCGACAAAGAGATTTAAAAGCTGTGGAGCAAGATGATCTTGTGAAAGCAAAATTTGCAAGACAGGTAGAGGATATTGGAAAAGCTCCTTATCCAATATTGTGTAGTTATCCTGAATCGGCAATCGAGGTTGCTAACACCTTCATTGACTCCTGCGATGAGCAAATTGATATTGTATTTATCGACCTACCTGGCACTGTGCTAACCGAAGGTGTGCTACAAACAATTTCTCAAATTGACTATGTCTTTTCGCCTATCACTGCGGATAGAATGGTGCTCGAAAGTTCCATTTCATTTGCGTTGGCTGCCAATGCAGCTCTTGTCGGTAGAGAGGGGTGTAATATTAAAAGTGTACATCTATTCTGGAATATGGTTGATCGTCGTGAGCGAACAGACCTATATGATCTATACAACAAGTCCCTCCGAGATATGGGACTATTAGTATTGGATACATACATCCCCGACACCAAAAGATTCAAGAAGGAATACTCCGCAGGAACAAAGGACAATATTTTCCGCTCAACGATATTTCCATATAATCCAAGAGTGGAGAATGGGACCAATTTAAAAGAGCTACTTGCAGAAATTATGAATATTATAAAATTAGAATTGAAGTAATGGCAAAAGAGATAGATGAGAAAAAGATACAAGAGATGGTTGCCAGAGGTATGCCACAACCAATGGTTGTTACTCATACTGTAAAAGAGTCGCAGCCTGAAGTATCAGAAGAAGAAGGTGAGGAATTTGAACAAGAGCAGCCAAAACAGAGAATCACCAAGCGTGCAGCAGAGGAGTACAGAGCAAAATATCTTGTGTCTACCGATTTAGTAGATAGACAGATGCTCTATATAGATGGTGATTTGCACGAGCAAATAATTGATATACTCCACGTAACAACAAAGCGTAAGGTTAATGTTAGTAGCTATGTTATGAATGTCATCAGAGGTCATTTTGACGAGAAAAGAGAGTTGATAAACTCAATGTATAACAAAAGATTAAGAAGCCCACTATAATGAATCAGACACTTTTACTTATCATAGCGATACAGTGCATAGTAATTTACTTTCTAATGCACCATATATTCTTCACGACAGAGACGAAGGATAGCAAACAAAGCGATACGCCACCGCAGGTTATTAAACCCAAAGTTGAGACATCTTCAATCGTTGGTACAAGCAAATCAGTTATGTTAGAATCGAAACCAGAGCCTAAACCTAAAAGTGTCGTAATCCCTACGGAAGAGTTAGAAGAAGTTTTTGCTAGTAATGATATAGATGCTGAATCTTTTGAGTGTGATTATGAGCAAGATGAGAGTACAGAACTTGTTGAAGAGCAAGAGCCTGTTTTCCTAGAGAAGATAGAGGAAACGAGCGAAAATATAGAGCTTCAAAAGAAAGTTTGCCTTGATTATATGCAGGTTCAATCAGCCTCAAGAGCTTTGGTAAAGGGAGACGAGTTTACAGAAGATAACATTGAAACATATAAAAAGCTGCGAGGTACTCAACTAATGAGTGCAGTGATTGAAAGTATGAACGGTAAATTTTCCAACGCTGCAAGTGATCTAATTGATAACTTAGAATTGTTAAACCATTAAGTAATGCATTATGCTGCACATTGATTATGGCTGAAGTAAGTAGCCACCACTAAAATTAAAAAAGGGTAATAGACCCACAAAATCCAAGTATCCAGTATTAATAGAGAACGTGAGCGGACTATCCAACCGCTCACCTCTCAACCACTAAAAAATCCAAGTTATGACTAAGAAAAAAAGTCTTATGTTGGCTACGCTCCTCGTAGCCTCTAGCTCTGCTTTTGCCCAAGGAAATGGGCTGGCAGGTATCACCGAAGCAACTTCAATGGTGACTTCCTATTTTGATCCAGGTACTAAACTAATCTATGCTATCGGTGCAGTTGTGGGACTCATCGGAGGTGTTAAAGTGTATGGTAAGTTCTCCAGCGGAGACCCCGACACATCTAAAACTGCGGCATCGTGGTTTGGTGCGTGTATATTTCTAATTGTCGCTGCGACTATTTTACGCTCCTTCTTCCTATAAACCGATTTCTAACCCCAATATTCTGCGTTGTACTGCGGATGACTAAATGCTCATTTGCTAATGCAAACTCCGCTTTAGTCACCTTGCACGCCTTGAATATTGGGTTATAAATCAATTTAAAATTTAATGAAATGGCTGAATTTCCAATCAACAAAGGGATTGGACGCTCGGTTGAATTCAAAGGGTTGAAATCCCAATACCTATTCATCTTCGTGGGTGGACTACTTGCAATCTTTATTGCCTTTGTCATCCTCTATATGCTAGGCGTACCCCAATGGCTTTGTATAGCTATTGGAGTAGTTGGGGCAACACTCCTTGTGTGGCAAACATTCTCGCTCAACGAAAAGTATGGAGAGTTTGGAGTTATGAAGCTCCAAGCACGAGGATATAGACCACGACACATAATCAACAGAAAGCGATTCAATCGACTAATAACAAAAAAGTAATATGCGAAATATATTAAAAATCACAACCTTAGATAATAAGTTTCCCCTCTTAGCAGTTGAGAATGGTTGTATAGTGAGTAAGGATGCCGATATAACTGTCGGCTTCAAGGTAACGCTTCCCGAACTCTATACGGTCACCTCTGCCGAGTATGAGGCGATACACTCCACTTGGGTAAAAGCCTTAAAGGTGTTACCAAATTTTACAGTGGTGCATAAGCAAGATTGGTATATCAAGGAGAGCTACACCCCAAAGGTAGATGCCGAGAAGAGTTTTTTGAGCAACTCCTTTGAACGCCACTTCAACGAGCGACCATACTTGCACCACACTTGCTATCTATTCATAACCAAAACAACCAAGGAGCGTAGCCGTAAGCAGAGTAACTTCTCGACACTTTGCCGTGGCTCTATTGTGCCAAAGAGTGTAAAGGATAGAGACCTAATAGCGAAGTTTATAGAAGCAGTAGGTCAAGCCGAAAGTATCATTAACGAGAGTGGATTAATCAGCGTGGAGCGATTGAGCGATGATGAGATTGTCGGCACAGATGGTAATGCAGGGGTAATTGAAAAATATTTTTCACTATCACATAGCGATACAACAACGCTAAAGGATATTACCCTCAATCCAAACGATATGCGTATTGGCGACAAAACTTTATGTCTACATACACTATCTGACACAGAAGATATGCCAACAATGGTTGGAACAGATAGAAAGTACGAGAAACTATCTACCGACCGCTCTGATTGTAGAGTATCGTTTGCTTCGCCTATTGGATTATTACTAAGTTGCAATCACATCACCAATCAATATATATTTATTGATGATAGTGCGGAGAACCTATTGCAGTTTGAGAAGAGTGCCAAAAATATGCACTCACTATCAAGGTACAGCCGAAGCAATCAGATTAATAAAGAGTGGATAGATCTCTACCTGAACGAGGCTCACTCTATGGGATTAACTTCTGTTCGATGCCATTGTAATGTGATGGCGTGGAGCGACAACCGAGAGGAACTAAAACAGATTAAGAACGAGGTAGGTTCTGCACTTGCCCTTATGGGTTGCAAGTCTCGCCACAACACAATTGATGTTCCAACACTATTTTGGGCTGGCATACCTGGCAACGCTGCCGACTTCCCAAGCGAGGAGAGTTTCTATACTTTCATCGAGCAGGGAGTATGCCTATTCAGTGGCGAAACAAACTACCGCAGTTCTGTTTCACCTTTTGGAATTAAGATGGTGGATAGATTGACTGGCAAACCACTACACATAGATATTTCAGATTTGCCGATGAAAAAAGGCATTATCACTAACCGAAATAAATTTGTATTAGGACCGTCGGGAAGTGGAAAATCATTCTTTATGAACCATATGGTAAGGCAATATTATGAGCAAGGCACGCACGTCGTATTGGTTGATACAGGTAACTCTTATCAAGGTCTATGCAATATGATTAACCGCAAGACTAAGGGCGAGGACGGTATATACTTTACCTATACAGAGGAGAATCCAATTAGCTTTAATCCTTTCTATACCGATGATATGGTCTTTGATGTGGAGAAGAAAGATAGTATCAAAACTCTACTTCTTACTCTATGGAAGAGTGACGATGATAGAATCACCAAAACAGAGTCTGGTGAGTTGGGATCAGCTGTTAATGCTTACATAGAGCGTATCAAGGCAGACCGCACGATTACTCCAAACTTCAACTCATTTTATGAGTTTATGCGTGACGAGTATAGAGCAGAGCTTGAAAACAGAACAATCAAGGTAGATAAACGAGATTTTAATCTTGACAACTTTCTAACGACTTTGATTCAGTACTACAAAGGTGGTCGATTTGATTTCCTGCTCAACTCAGACAAGAATATTGACCTATTATCAAAACGCTTTATCGTATTTGAGATTGACGCTATCAAGGATAACAAGGAGTTGTTTCCAGTGGTGACTATTATCATTATGGAAGCCTTTATCAACAAGATGCGACGATTAAAAGGAGTACGCAAACAACTTATTGTCGAGGAGGCTTGGAAAGCTCTGACCTCTCCGAGTATGGCAAACTACCTAAAGTATTTGTACAAAACGGTGCGTAAGTTCTACGGAGAGGCGATAGTAGTAACACAAGAGGTAGACGATATTATCGCCTCGCCAATTGTTAAAGATGCTATTATCAATAACTCCGACTGCAAAATCTTGCTCGATCAACGCAAGTATATGAACAAGTTTGATTCTATCCAAAATCTTTTGGGACTCACTGACAAGGAGAAAGGACAAATCCTCTCTATCAATATGGCAAACAGTCCTAATAGAATTTATAAAGAAGTATGGATTGGTCTTGGTGGTGCTCAGTCGGCAGTTTATGCAACAGAGGTAAGTGTTGAAGAATATCTTGCCTATACGACTGAAGAGCTGGAGAAGTTAGAGGTTGCAGAGCGAACCTATAAATTGAGTGGAGATATTGAAACAGCTATAAAACAATTATCAACTGAAAAACGCAAAAAGAAATGAGAATAAAGATTTTAATAATAATGTGTGCAGTGTGTCTATTTACAAATAAGGCACAAGCACAGTGGGTAACTTTCGACCCTGCAAACATTGCTCAAAGTATTATCAATACTACTAGGAATGTGATTCAGACCTCTACTACGGCTTCAAATATGATAAACAATTTTCAAGAAACTAAGAAAGTTTATGAGCAGGGCAAGAAGTTCTACGATGGTCTGAAAAAGGTTAACAATCTAGTGAAAGATGCCCGTAAGGTGCAGCAAACAGTGCTTATGATAGGTGAAGTTTCAGATATTTATGTTAATAGTTTTCAAGTGATGATGACCGATGACAATTTCACTATTGAGGAGCTATCTGCTATTGCCTACGGTTATACTCGGCTCTTAGAGGAGAGTACGGCAGTCATCAATGAGATGAAAGATATTGTAGATATTACTTCACTCTCGATGAGCGACAAGGAGCGAATGGATGTGATTGATAAATGCTATCGTTCTGTGCTAAATTACCGCAATCTGGTGAGCTACTTTACCAATAAAAATATCTCGGTTAGCTACTTGCGTTCCAAGAATGCTGGTGATAGCGATGCTATTGTAGCTCTATATAGTGATGTATATAATAAGTATTGGTAATGGGAGAATTTGAATCACTACACTTAATCCTGCGTAACCTCTACTTAGAGATGATGCCCCTTTGCTCAACAATGGCAGGAACAGCAAAAGCGATAGCAGGGCTTGGAGCACTATTCTATGTTGCGTATAGAGTTTGGCAATCACTAGCTAGAGCTGAGCCGATAGATGTTTATCCGATGCTTAGACCCTTTGCAATAGGTATCTGTATTATGTTTTTTCCGACAATAGTACTCGGTACTGTCAATAGTATAATGTCGCCAATAGTTCAAGGTACACACCAAATGTTAGAGGGAGAAGCCTTTGACATGAATAAGTATCAAGAGCAGAAAGATATGTTGGAGTATGAAGCTATGATGCGAAATCCCGAAACAGTTTACTTAGTAAGCAATGAGGAGTTCTACAAGCAACTCGATGAACTCGGCTGGGGTGCGAGCGATATGGCGACTATGGCAGGAATGTATATTGATCGTACATCTTACAATATGCAGAAATCTATCCGTGACTTCTTTCGTGAAATATTAGAACTAATGTTTGCAGCAGCGGCACTTGTGATAGATGTTCTGCGGACTTTCTTTCTTATAGTCCTCTCGATATTAGGACCAATAGCCTTTGCGATTAGCGTTTGGGATGGCTTTCAATCAACTCTCACACAGTGGATATGTAGGTATATTTCAATCTACTTATGACTACCAGTGTCGGATATATTTAGCACCATACTCGCAAAAATACAGGTATTGATGCTAGAGAACGATATTTCTAAACTGCAAAATGACCCTAATTACTCGGTAGATGCAAGCAACGGAATGTATATCATATTTATGATTATTGGTATCATCGGTTACTTCACCATACCGACAGTAGCGAATTGGATTATTCAGGCAGGTGGAGCAGGTGCATATAGTAGAAATGTAAACTCTGTTACGGGGCGTGCAGCAGGGATGACGGGTGCAGCAGCTGGAGCAACAGCAGGTAATATTGCAGGTAGATTAATGGGCAAATAAGCGGTATTCTACCATAAAGTAAATAATAAATAAACAAAGAAATGGAATTTAAAAGTTTAAAAAACATAGAGTCAAGTTTCAAGCAGATACGACTCTATAGTATAATCTTCCTCAGTGCGTGTGTAGTGCTTGTGGGCTACTCGGTTTGGAGTTCATACAACTTTGCACAGAAACAGCGAGAGAAGATATATGTACTCGACCAAGGCAAATCGTTAATGCTAGCTCTTTCGCAAGACTTGGCACAGAATCGACCAGTCGAGGCACGAGAACACGTAAAGCGTTTTCACGAACTCTTCTTTACCCTTGCTCCCGACAAGGCAGCGATTGAGGGTAACATTACAAGAGCATTACTACTCGCTGATAAGAGTGCCTTTTATCACTACAACGACTTTGCTGAGAAAGGATATTACAATCGTATCATATCAGGTAATATCAATCAGCTAATCGAGGTCGATAGTATAGCATGCAACTTTGACTCTCACCCCTACACAATCAGAACTTTTGCAAAGCAGATGATTATCAGGGAGAGTAATGTTACCGAAAGAAGTTTGATAACTACATGTCAACTTCAAAACTCTGTTCGCTCTGATAATAACCCTCACGGATTTATCATCGAGAACTTCACTATCAATGAGAACCAAGATATTAGAGTCTATAAACGATGATAGCCAAGGTTTTCAAGCGAGCAGATAGTTTTCTGCGTGAGAGGTGTGATAAAATACCTACCTCTCACCGCAAAACAGTAGTAATAACAATACTTGTCACACTGGCGATCATTGGAGTGTTCAACTTTATAACAGAAATAGTATGAGCGAAATAGTGAAACGAAAACTTACGCCCGAAGAGCGTAAGCGAATAGAGCAAATGGCAATTAAACTTTTGGCAGCTATCGTGGGAGTGGTGATACTGTGGCTCATCTTCGCCCCTGAGCTAAGTAGCGATAAGGAGGTTAGCAGTGGATTTAATACCACGATCCCCGATGCCGTGCAGAATGAGATGTCGGAGGATAAAAAATCCGCTTACCAAAAGGAGCAACTCAACAAGCGAGATGAAGAGCGAGAAGCAATCAAAACTCTTGCCGAGCAACTTATCGAGGAGGACGAGCAGAAAGTGGAGGTTATACCAACTATCACCACTGGCACATCTTCTCGACCTAACTACCACAAGCCCCAAGAGCCGAAGGATAAAATAATAGCATCTACTGAGGCTTATCGAGAGATGAATGCGAGTCTTAATAACTTTTATCGTAAGCCGACTGTTAAGGTGGACCCCGAGAAGGAGGCTATGCAAGAGGAGCTTGATGAGCTAAAGGCACAACTTGCGATGCAGGAGCAACAACCTCAATCAATGGGTGTTGATGAGCAACTTATGCTAATGGAGAAATCCTATGAGTTGGCGGCTAAGTATATGCCAAATGGTCAAGGTGGAACGACAGAGCAAACCACCACGACCACAACTCCAGAGATTGAAAAGGCAAAAGAGTTTATCAATGGCAAAGCACAGCTAAATACCATTGGGCAGGTGCGAAAGCCTATTGTAACAACTCTTTCGCAGCCGATGAGTGATTCAGCCTTTGTGGCGGAGTTTTCAAAATCTCGAAATTGGGGATTCAATACAGCGGTTGGTGGTAGCACTCAAGCAGAGCGTAACACCATATCAGCAGTTATCCACTCCAACCAAACCATTACCGATGGGCAGAGCGTAAGAATGCGACTAACCGAGGATATGAATGTTGGTGATAGGCGACTACCAAAAAATGCAGTGATTACAGGCTCAGGCAAGATTCAAGGCGAAAGACTTTTTATCTCTATCACAGCACTTGAGTATCAAGGCTACATACTACCAGTAGAGCTAACAGTGATTGATAGCGATGGTGGTGAGGGTATTTTTATCCCGAACTCAATGGAGCTAAATGCCATTAAAGAGGTAGTGGCAAACTTGGGTAGCAATATGGGTACAACCATAAACCTAAACCAACAATCGGCAGGGGATCAGATTCTCACCGACCTTGGCAAAGGGGCTATTCAAGGAGTGTCGCAGTACATAGGTAAGAAGATGCGAGAAGTTAGAGTACACCTCAAAGCAGGTTACAGAGTAATGTTATATCAAGAAAGACAATAATTAAAACAGAGCAAAAATGAAAAAAGTAATGATGATGTTCGCCCTCACAGTGGGCGTAGTATGTGCAGTGAATGCGCAGGAAATAGTGTCGGCAGATTCTACGGCAAGTCAAAAAATCACCCTCAAAAAAGATGTGTACGACATCAAGGAGAATGGCGATTTATTCCAAGGTCTAACCAAGAAGATTGGTTTTGACCGTATGATTGCACCTCACGGATTGGAGGTGACATACGACAAGACAGTGCATATTATCTTCCCTTCAAGTGTGGAGTATGTAGATTTGGGTTCGCCAAACCTTATCGCTGGTAAGGCAGACGGAGCAGAGAATGTTATCCGTGTAAAATCAACAGTCAAGGAGTTTAGAGGCGAAACCAATCTATCAGTCATTACCGACAATGGTAACTTCTACACCTTCAATGTTCGCTATGCCGAAGAACCATTACTTCTCAATGTTGAGATGGTGGACTTTATCCACGATGGCAGCACAGTAAACCGACCAAACAATGCTCTCGATGTCTATCTCACTGAGCTTGGTAGCGAGTCGCCAAAGCTAGTTAATATCATCAATAAATCTATCCACAAGAACAACGATAGAGAAATTAAGCATATCGGCTGTAAACGATTCGGGGTGCAATATCTTCTAAAGGGTATCTATACGCATAATGGTCTGCTTTATTTCCACACAGAGATTAAAAACCAAACCAATGTGCCATACGACATTGACTTTATCACCTTTAAGATAGTAGATAGAAAGGTTGCGAAACGCACAGCAATTCAAGAGCAAGTAATCTTCCCTTTGAGGGCTTACAACTATGCAGTTCGTATAGGCGGCAAGGAGCGAGAGCGAACAGTATTCACAATGAATAAGTTCACCATTCCAGACGATAAACAACTTGTAGTACAGATGCACGAGAAGTCGGGAGGTCGCCACCTTGAGTTTATTGTCGAGAACTCAGACATTGAACGAGCAGAAATTATCAACGAGCTAAAGATACAGTAATGAAAAGAGCACTATTTATAATTGTAGCGTTGATGGCTCTATGTATTACAAATGCACACGCTCAACGCTACCTACCCAAGATGCGAGGCATAGAGCTTCGAGGAGGATTGATAGATGGCTTTAGCAATGCCAATAATTTCTATGGCGGTATCGCTATCTCTACCTATACTAAAGGACAGGATAGATGGGTGTTTGGAGTTGAGTATTTGCAAAAGGAGTATGAGTACAAAGCTATTCAGATACCCAAAAGCCAATTCACTGCCGAGGGAGGTTACTACTATATGTTCCTGTCCGACCCCTCAAAGACGCTCTTTTTATCTATCGGTGGCTCTGCCTTGCTAGGTTACGAAACAAGCAATTGGGGAGAAAAGCTACTCTACGATGGTGCAACACTCCGAAACAAAGATGCCTTTATCTATGGGGGAGCGATAACCCTTGAGGTAGAAACCTATCTGTCCGACCGAGTCGTATTGCTGCTCAATGTACGAGAAAGGGTGCTTTTTGGGAGCTCAATAGGAAATTTCCATACTCAGATAGGTTTGGGACTTAAATTTATAATCAACTAAAATTCGGGGAGTAATCCCCACCACTAAAATCCATTTAATAACGCTACCAAAGAGGTAGCACAAAACAATTTTCATTTATGAAACAGCTTTTTTTAGCAGCAATAGCTGCAGTAGCATTTTTCTCATCTTGCGAAAAGGGAGATGAAATTTTTGACGGTATCGAAACACCAGTCGAGGCGAGTGTAGTGAATCTATCCTTTACCGACCACGACCCCACAACCAAGGCTTTCTTTAGTAGTTCGGCAGCGGCTGAGGTGTGGGAGAAACAGCTAACAAACGTAACAATCTTTGCCTTTGAGGAGAATGGCGACTTTGTTCTACGACGAGAGTTTGACGCAGAAGAGATCGCAGCAAAGAGATCATCATTTGCACTGCCAGGTATCTCTGCTGGCGATGTGTGTAGGTTCTATGTTGTAGCAAATATCGATATTGATATGGGTGTAATCTCAGAGAGTGCACTATTGAGTGCCATTGAGGGGAGTGCCGTACTCTACAACGACTCATTCACAGAGGTGACAAAAAGAGCAAAGCGAACCGATGGATTTGTGATGTCGGGCAAAAAGAGTATCACCATTGTTAATGGTACAACAAATATCACAACCACAATCAAGCGCACCGTTGCAAAGATCGCTCTCCAGATAAGCAAGAGTGATGAGTTTGATGAGTTGTATAGTGGCGATGTATTTGTCAACAATGTGACTATCAGCAGAGCGGCATCGCAATCAAGAGTTATTGCTCCATCAACTCCAGCGACAGGGGCAATGAACTTTTCGCACAACCAGACTTCAAACGTTTCTGGTAGATATTTCCAAAACCTATTCTACATCTTTGAGAATGGCCCAATCAGCGATAGAGTGCTACTAACGATCAATGCAATCTACGATAGAGATGGAAATTTCGCTACCACTACGGATCAAGCTCCAATGACCTATACGCTATCTCTAAATGGTAGTGACGGCAGTGGCTCTATTCTTAGAAACGGTTACTATCGTGTAGCAGTGTCGCTAAATGGAGTGACGGGCGCAGATGCAACTATGAGTATCACAGTTGCAGATTGGGAGAGTCCAAAAACTCAAGATGTGGAACTTGGTAAATAATATTCTTCAAACCATAGTGGAGTGTAAAAGCTCCACTATAAAAACTATAATCATGCAAATAATAATGATAAGCATAATGGCACTATGCGCCCTTTGTAGCTGCTCTAAAGAGCTAGAGGTGGATGATCCAATCTTGCCAGATATTGAGATCGAGGAGTCATTAGTGCAGTTTAGGTGCAGTGCACCTACGGCACCAACAAAATCTATTAGCGATGCCGAGTCGTCGACTGTTGGCAATCTTAATCTCTTCTACTACAATGAGAGGTTAGGCATCTTCAAACACGAATACTTTAGCGATCCTAGCGATGTAGAGATAATGCTAATGAACAGCAGTTGGGATCTCTACTTCATTGCAAATGTCGGTAGAAACCTAAATGGGCTGACACTACCACAGGTGAAGGATTATAGTGCAACAATGTCGCAAGAGGATGATCTAAAAGAGGGTGGTGGAGTTGTAATGAGCTGCCATAGGCGAGTAAATATCACCTCTAACTGTTCGATTAATATCTCGCTAGAGCGGATTGTCTCAAGGGTTAATGTCTCTGTAACTCTAGCAGAATCGGTTCAGGGAGTTATAGATGTGACAGATATTAAGATATACAACATCCCAAATAGCTGCTCGATCTTTGATCCAAACTCCCCGACAGAGACAACCGTCAACTACTCAAAGCCAAGTAGTAGCAGTGGAGGAAGTTTTTCGTTTTATATGTTCGAGAACCTGCAAGGAGAGAATAACGCAATTACTCGCCCCGAAGATAAGATCGCCTCTAACGCTCCCACAAATGCAACCTACATTATAATATCAGCCAAAAGCGCAATGGCAGATATCAAGTACTGCATCTATCTAGGTGAGAATACGATAAACAACTTCGATATTCATAGAAATAGAGATTACAATGTTGATATAGTGATTAATGGTTCAAACACTGAGGATCTACGTGTTACGCTAGAGTCATACGAGCTTATGGTTGAGTTTAGTAAATCACTCCCCGAAAGTATTGGTTGGCAGGAGGTCACCTTTTCGGTGTTCAAGCTCTTGTCTGCCACCTCTGACGATGTCACTGTTAGCTTTAACAATATTGAGGGAGGGAGATTCACGGTATCGCTATGGAATAACGACACTTGGGTAGATCCCGACAATGAGCACCGTCCCGACTACTCGCACAACGAGAAGATTGTAGAGTTTACTACAACAGACTACACAGATATAGTAGCAGGGAAGATCAAACCAGGAACAAATTATAGGCTCTATATATCCAACTATCGTGCAAAAGATGCAACCCTGAGAATGGATATGGTTTTCAATGATGGCTTACCAAACGAGAATACGATCCCTATCGACATTGCCTACGGGTATCAATAATAAAAACACAAATGTATGAATAAAATATCATTACTACTCTTGGTGTTCTTCTGTGCAACAACTGCCGTCTCAGCACAAAACAAGGCTATCAGAGTAAACACCTTATCGTTAGCCACAGCAACGCTGAATGCAGGGGTTGATATAGGAGTAAGCCAGAAGTGGTCAGTAGATGGCACTATTATGTGGAATCCTGTGCTAAACAACTCCTCGGCGATATCCATTGGAGCAAAGCGGTGGAGGTTCGAACCAAATGTGGGGTGGTTCTGGGGAGTTCACTCCACTGGAGCTAGATACAATATGAACAGACGAGAGGGCTACTCAGTTGGCATTGGCTCTTCGGTTGGTTATAGTTGGATTCTATCCAAGCGGTGGAGTCTATCGCTAGAGGGAGGCATAGGGTTCTTTTATATGAAAGACCGACAGCTTGTGCCCGAAATGTCTACCACCGAAGATATAGTATATCGCCACCGCAAACAAGTTGTAGTTGCTCCATCCCGTCTGGAGGTTGGATTCTCTTATCTCTTTTAGAATATGCAAAATATAATATTAATCTGTATGGCTATGTTTTTATGTAGCTGTGCTGTCACCTCACGATTAGATAGTAGGCAGACTGGGGCGGATGTGAAGTTTATCCCACGAGAGATTGTCACACAGACCAAAGAGAGAGTCAAACCTTATCTTGAGATCAAGAAGGATAGTTCAACCTACTACTTAGTTCCTGCAACCACTGACGAGAATGGTGAGCAGATGATGTTGTTGGATGTTGGAGAGGTCGTGATCGTTGCAAAATCAAGAAGCCTACCAGAGCGAAGAGGTAAGGTAGGAATCGACTTTATGATAACCCTTCCCAAGGATCTGCAAGGGAGTTGCCAATCAGTTGTCATCACCCCTTATCTACACAAGGGGAGTACAACAGAGCCACTACAAGAGCTATCTATTCGTGGTGGACTATTCTCCAAGGTGCAGGGGCGCAACTATTGGCAGTTTGAGCACTACGTAAAAAAGTACAAGCCAAACGCAACAGAGCAACAGCGAGCCTTTGAGCGATTTGTGAAGTATCCCTACCCAGAGGGAGTGCGACTAGATTCGATAGTTGAGAGCAACTCTGCAATCACCTACTACTACAACCAAGAGGTTTCAACCGAGGGCGAGGGGCGAAAGCTACTTATCACTCTGGATGGCAGAGTGAATGGTTTAGATGGTAGTTACTACCAACTTCCACCAAGCGACACTCTACAATACAACATCTCGTCGATGCTCAACTTCCTAGACAAAACACCGAGATACATCAAGAGGATAATCGAGAAGTATGCAGTGGTAAACGACAGGAACTATCTCACCTTTGCAGTAGCAAATAGCACTATCGTAGATACACTGGGCAACAACAAGCAGCAGCTAGAGCGAATAGAAAGCCTGATGGATAGTCTTGTGAACCAATACGAGTTCCACATTGACTCTATCATCCTCACCTCTTCATCTTCGCCAGAGGGTAGCTACTCGCTCAACAGTGCACTATCCAAATCGAGAGCACTATCGCTCAAAGAGAGGCTAGTTGAGAGGTTTGGTAGCGATGTCGATACCCTTATCACTGTTCGTTCGGTAGCAGAGGATTGGCAGGAGTTGAGTCGCCTATTGCAACGTTCTCAGATCAACAACAGAGATCGGATCTTGAAGATCATCGACTCAGTAGAAGATCCTGACAGCAGAGAACTAGCAATAGCGATGAAATATCCAGACGAGTACAAGCGTATGAGAGAGGAGTTGTTCCCAATGTTGCGTTCAGTGAGTTTCAAGTATGATTTGAGACGTGTTGGAATGTTAAAGGACACTATCCACACCACCGAATTGGACACTACATACCTCAAAGGTATGGAACTACTAGAAAAACGTAGGTATAGCGATGCTTTGATGATACTTAATGGGTATGAGGATCATAACTCGGCAGTTGCTCTTATGTCACTAGGTTACGACGAAAAAGCATACGAAATCTTCTGCGATCTACCTCAGAACTATATGACCTACTATCTGCGAGCGGTTCTTTGCTCTCGATTAGGTTATATCAAGGAGGGACGAAAGCATTTCTTGGAATCTTGCAACCTTAATTCAAGGATGGAGTATAGAGGTAAACTAGACCCCGAAATAAATAACCTTTTAAAAGATGATTAAATGAGAAAATTATTGATATTAGTTCTTGCTACACTTGTTATGTCAAGCTGTGCCAAATTATATGATGAGAGTTATGATGAAAACATAGAACGACCACAACTCGATTTTGAGATACCAATATACCCTCCGTGGGATACCATACCACAGATAGATAACGATATTGATCTAGAATTTAAGGGGAGTTCCAAAAATTCCCCCGAAATAAAAACCATAAAAAATAGAGCAATTGTTAGAACTCCCTTAAAAAACAGAAAATGAAACAGATAAAAATACTATTTGCAGCCTTGATGGTCTGCATAGCAGCTACAACGCTCACCTCGTGTAACGACAAAATCGAGGTGCAGCAGATTTACGATTTCACTCTTGAAACGATGCCTGTACAAAGTGATATTCAAGAGGGTGAAACAGCCGAGATCCGTTGCCGACTTCATAAGAACGGCTACTATGACGATGCTCAATTTACTATCCGCTACTTTCAACCCGATGGTGAGGGCGAGTTGCGATCAGATGATGGCTTATTATTTAAGCCAAACGACCGCTATATCCTCGATAGAGATGTATTCCGCCTATACTACACCTCACGCTCTACCGATCAACAGACGATAGATATTTACATCGAGGATAACTTCGGTCTAATCCAAAAGAGTAGTTTCAGTTTTACAAACGAGAATGTCGATGAAGAAGATGGAGTTGAATAAAATTCATAACATAGATGCGTTGTCGGGCTTACGAGCTTTGCCCGACAACTCGGTGGACTGCATCGTTACTTCACCACCTTACTATCAAATGCGAGATTATGGTATAGCCGATGTTGCGTGGGGCGATGGTTGGAACGGACAGTTAGGACAAGAACCAACACGAGAGCTATTTGTTGCTCACCTTATCGAGATATTTGATGAGTGTAGACGAGTACTAAAAGACAGCGGTACACTTTGGGTAAACCTTGCCGATAGCTATAAAAACAAGAGCCTTTGCAATATCCCCAATTACTTTGCCGATGAGATGATAAAAAGTGGATGGTATCTTCGTAATGAGATAATTTGGCATAAGCCAAGTTGTTTGCCCTCTGGAGCTACTGATCGCTTTACAAACAACTATGAGAAGCTCTATTTTTTCACAAAAAGCAAGAAGTATAATTTTAATCAACAGTTTGAACCTTATGCAGAATCCACCATCAAGCGTTACAACTACCCAATGACCGGCAATGGTAAAAATGGAGTCTATAAAGAGATCAGCGGTGCACCTTGCGATAAGATGATGCGTCACAATCCCAACGGACGCAATATGCGTACAGTATGGAAGATACCATTTGAGGGTAGCAAAGAGGGGCACTTCGCAATGTTCCCCTCCAAACTTGTCGAAACACCAATATTGGCAGGCTCTCCAGAGGGTGGCAAAGTTCTCGACCCCTTTATGGGCGGTGGCACAACAGCCATAGTCGCCAAACGCACAGGGCGTAACTTCATCGGCTTTGAGCTAAATCCTGAGTATGTTGATATTGCTCTTAGGAGAGTTGGGTAATAGTCAGTTACAGCGAATTACACAGTTGTGCAGTTCGCTGTTTTTTTGTACTTTTACAAAAAAAACTAAACGTATGATTAAAACACTACATATTAAAAATGTAAAAGGGATTCAAGATAAAATCTTTGAATTGAATATTATCCCAAATAAGCCGAGTATTCTTGTAGCCCCAAATGGATTCGGCAAGAGTTCGTTGGCTGCTGCGTTCAAATCAATGAATAGTAACCGTATTCTTTTACGAGAAGATGATTATTACGAAAACAGAGATAGCAATCAACCACAAATAATGCTTAAATACAATAATGCAAGTAATATAGATGTTAACTTGGTTGCAACAAATGAAGAAAATACAATCAGTGATATATTTGACTGTTATGTGATTAATAATCAAGTTAAGCCTAAAGGAGTTGGTTCTAGATTTGGTCGTGCAAGTGCTAGACTTGAAATTGAAGATATTGTTTTAGTCGATAGAATACCTAATAACATTAGGTTTGATTATAGTTGTTCTAATTATCGCACTAGATTCGGATCTTGTGGAAAGATTCTACCCAATGCGAACTGGGTATTTGAAAACCTAGTGCTCATAGAAAGATTATCACTGAATTATCTATCGTTAGAACGTGCAAATGGGGAAAGGGTAAAACAAAAAATCACTTCTGTCATAAATGACATAAATGCTCAAAGTGGAAGTGCTGAGATATTGATAAATTGGAGCAGTGATAATAAGATTGAAGATTTTCGAAATATTAAACACTTGAATGATATAGCTAATATCATTCATAATATTGACTATGAGAACAAATCAGAAGTAACCTCATATCTGTTGGCGCTACAAATTGTTTGGCTCTACAACGACAATAAAAACCAATTTAAAGATGCTTGTAAATATAAAAAATACTTGCTTGAGAAACATACATTCAATGAGATGCTGTCTACATTTAACAGCACTTGGAAAAATATTCGTACTACAGAATCTAATCGTCAGTTAGCAGTAAAATTCCCAGAAGCTATTCATATATCTAACGGACAAAGAGATATTCTTACATTTATCTCAATGTTGTTTAAAGCACACAAAGAACTAAATAAGGATTCAAACATATTAATTATAGATGAAGTTTTTGATTACTTAGATGATGCTAATCTAATTGCAGCTCAATATTACATTTCCAATATGATAACTATGTATAAGCGCAAAGGTAAAAGACTATACCCTTTAATATTAACTCACCTTAATCCTTTCTACTTTAAAAACTATACTTTCAAGGATCAAAAAGTATATCATCTAAATAAATCAAACATTTTACCAGATAATAATTTGGTAAAATTACTAAAACACAGAGAGAATAGTGATATTGAAGACGATGTTTCTAAATTTCTACTTCATTATAATCCTGCCCATATTAATAAGAGAAATGAATTTAGAGCGTTAGGCATAAAAGAGTTATGGGGAGAGTCTGATAATTTTTATCAATTTCTTTTTCAGGAATCTGATAATTACTTAAATGACCGTTCGTTTTGTCCTTTAGCTGTATGTGGTGCTGTCCGAGTTAAAATAGAGGAGATTGCATATAACAAACTCACAAGCGAAGAAGCAAAAATGACATTTATTCAGACCTATAAAACTAGGGACAAACTTGAAAAGGCAGAAGAATTAGGATTTGATAGTCCAGAATCACATTACTTATTAGGAATCATTTATAATGAAGGAATGCATTGGAAAAACAATGTCGATATTATTTCTCCTATTGCTGCAAAATTAGAGAATAATACCATAAAAAAACTTATTCGAGATATTTTTGAATAGCAAGTGTAATTATATTTACACCTCTTAAATAAATCGGATAATCAGTGTGCAAATTACTGGTTATCCGATTTTTAATAAAATAATATTAGTGGGAATATTAGCTAAAACATTACATCTTAGAGAGGTAATGCTCACAAATTTTGGCTATTACCTTACTCTTGCTAATCCTATCCTTACTCCGTTTTTGTAGCTCTTTTTGCACCTTTTCAATCTTCTTGAATAGCTCACCATTGAGCGTTACAGTTACATTGATATTGGTGGCATTTTTCTCGATGGATAGCTCCCTTATTACATCTGCCTTTGATGTAGGAACACTTCGATTTTGAGGTAATTCAAAATCGAAGTCGCTATCATCACTGTCTCGCAGGTTGCTGAAAAAATCATCTTTACTCATATCCCAATCGTGTTATTATCTCCATTGCTAAATTGTCATAATCCTCAGCACCCTTAGACTCGGCTTTATAGTCAAAGATTGATTTGCTCTTTGATATAGCCTCTGAAAGGGCGATGTTCTTGCGAATAACTGTGCTAAACATTGCGTCAGCATAAGTATCCCTCAGAAACTTTAGTGCATTATCGTTCATATTGACCCCTTTGTTGTACTTGGTAGCCACAAGACCCAAAATGTTGAGCGAAGGGTTTGTAAGCGATATTACTCGCTTTAGCTTTTTGACAAGATCAAGCACTCCTTGTATTGCCAAAAAGTCGGTTTCTATCGGGACTATAATATCCGATGATGCTACTATTGCATTTGTAGATAGCACACCAAGCGATGGTCGTGTGTCGATGATGATAAAATCATACTCCTTAACTTTGAGGAGTTCGGAGATAAATATCTTCAAAATATTCTCCCTTGCAGGTTGGGCCACTAACATCTGCTCAATCTGCTCCAGTTTTGGCGATGCACTGACAATATCGAGATTATCTCGTATAGTTTCAGTGTGCAGGAGAATATCTTCGTTTGTCATAGATATAAACTCTTCAAAGGCTGTAACAATAGTTTGCTTCCCTTTCGCCCCAAGTGCAATAGATAAGTTTCGCTGTGGGTCAAGGTCGATGCCCAACACTTTGTAACCTCGCTTTGCTAACGCAAATAACAAGAATGTGCAAGTGGTGGTTTTTGCCACTCCTCCCTTGTTATTTGCGACCGTAATAATTCGTGTATTCATACTTTATTTATTTGATTTTTAATTGTTTATTATAATGATTAATATTTCCACTCATATTTTTTTATTAGCTAAAATATGAGTGGAAATGTGAGTAATTTTATTAGTTGGAATATTAGCTGTTTTATGAGCTAATAAGTGAGTCAAAATATTAGCTCGTTTGTTAGCTCAAATATTAGTTGTGGCTAATATCTGCTAACCACTTATCTCGTTTCTCTCGGCACTTCTCTAGCGTTGGTGCAACGCACGAAAATAGCTTGTTGGTTTGTGGGCATCTGTACTCGTACTGGGTGTAGATGTTCTTGCCGTTTCGCCTTGATCTTGGTGTTAGGCGGAAGGATGTGTGCTTTTCTTCTCCGCTGGGGCAGATGCTTATCGCTCCTAAATTATTGTTTGTTGTCATATCTTTAATTTTTGTAAGTTATTGATTATTAGTGGGGATTCTTAAGGGATTTGGTAGGGATTTAATTCCCTACCAAATCTCCATTGTAATTTTTATTCGACTGATTCTATGGCTGTAATCTTCTCCATTATCCTCTCGTGTCGTTTTTCATACACTGCATCGTGGGTCGCTCTAATCTCGTTGGCTTGCTCTTCTGCGTGTTGGTCGGCATAACCTAATAGCATTACTGCGGTGTAGTTTCCTCGCTGTGCATCTTTGAGGTTTGATAGGATAAAATCACGCTTGATGATGGTGCGTTTCTCCTCTGTTAGGTTGTAAACCAAAGTCCATCTATCTTCATCGGTGAGGTAGTTTTTATCCTCAAAACCAACCATCGCAAGATGCTCTCTGCGGAGTGCTTTTGCCATTGCAAAGTAGGTTATCTGCTCCTCAAAGGCAGAGAAATCACCCTGCGTAACATCAAGACCGTTTACTAAGTCTTTGAGGTCTGCAATGGTTTTTTCTGTGGCAATCTCCTTGTTACGCTTGTCTTGGTTCTGTAACTTAACAAGTGGTGTTTCTGCCTCAGTGGTCGATGAAGTGCCACTGCCAACACTCCTATAACTCAAACTTACACCTCTGTTACCTACAAGAGCATACATTTCAATCTCGCCCTTTTGGTACTTTTCGGTTAGCTCTGTGGTTTCAGCCATAAACTCGGCAAGCTCCTCTTGATACTCCTCGTCTGTTTCGCAATTCTCAACTACTGGAGGAACTGGACACTCTCTGCACCAATCAACTATTTTCACTTCATACCCTTTGGCTGTTAGCTCCTCGATTGCACTTTCATCGTGGCGATATTCATAGCGTGCAAGAGGTAGTTCGGGGTTCTGCTCGTGGGTTTGGATAGCTCGCTCAACGATATAGTTGGTATTTTTAGCCTTTAGGCAAGTGCGGTTCATACATCTGCCACAAATATCATCATCAGTGAATAGCGATACCACTTGCGTATTGAATTGGCAGTTGTAGCACTCCAATTTATCGAAGAAATAATCCTCTAAATTGGTTGAATAATCACTCTCTATCAACTTAATAACCTCTTTAGCGTTCTTGGTTAGCCAATTTTGGTAGTTGTTGGTAGTTGCAAAATGGCTATCGTAAATCTCTGCTTGGGTCTCCTTTGAGTACTTGCATAGCTCCAATGCGATAGATAGTGTTATATCCTCTGATTGCAGTAGTGGGTGGTACTCCTCGATAAGGTTTGACAACCTCATACGACTGCGGATATAACTCTCACTCTTGCCAAATCGTGCAACTATCTTCTCGGTGGTATAATCTTTCTTCTCGATAAGCGTTGAGTAGATTTTCATCTCCTCCAATGGTGTAATATCCTCACGAAGTAGATTTTCTGTTAGAGCCATTTCGTAAAATTGATTCTCTGTAACCGCTATTTGGATAATGGCAGGGATAGTGTGTAGCTCCGCTATTTGTGCTGCTCTAAATCTACGCTCACCACACACTATTTCGTAAGTGTACTCGCTGTCGGGGTTGTTGGTGTTCTTGACGATGATTGGTTGCAGAACTCCTTGCGTCTTTAGACTTATTGCCAACTCCTCAAGTGCTTGTTGGTTGAAACTCTTGCGTGGGTTGTTAGGGTTAGTGCAGATTGACGAAAGTTTAATATCTCTTATGTTTAATGTATTATTCATTGCTGTATGGTTTTAGTTGTTATTGGTTTTTGCTATTAGTGCGACCATCATTGCCGCAAATCTATCTTCTGTGGGTTGGGTGTTATCCATCATTATCTCGGTTACCCCCTCTTGGACTTGCTCCAAATACTCTCTATCGTTCATCGTTGGTAAAGTATAGGTTTAACTGCTCGATGTTGCTAAATTGGTCGCTAACGCTGATCTCTAACTCGTGGTGGTTTTCGCCCTGTGCTGTGTAGCTCATTGTAAACTCGCCTTTGGGTAGGGTGTAGGCTCTCTCGACTCTCAGCCTTTCGCCATTCATCGTTAGCGTTCCTACTCCTTTCACTTGCGTGTAAGAGATTGTAAAGCGTGCATCCTCGCTATAAAAGTAGCTTTTGTGCAACTCACACGCTATGTTGATTGTTTGCCCCTCGCTAATGGTGTAGCTCTCCTGCTCAGTGTAGAGTGCGAAATCATAAATTGGTTCTACCTCTGTTGTTGACTTACTGCAAGAGAATGCAGTAAGTGCCATAAGTGCTAAAAATATCTGTTTCATATCTGTTCTGTTTATTGGTTATCTATTATAAAATCTTTCTTAAATGCTGAACGCCACTCGCCTAAGTAGAGTATCTCGAAGAATTTGCCACACTCTCGGTATATCTTGTTTTGCAACTCTCTACGATGCACCAAACACAATCCTACATATTTGTAGTCGCTATCGCCCTTGATGGCACTGCAAGTGCGGATAGTGCTCTCTTGCTTTATCTGTTGCTGTTCCTTTTTTGCTATTTGCTCGTCTGTCAATGCTCTCATTGCTGTTGGTTTTGTGGGGAGGTTTTTCGCTCCCCTTATTACTACTTAAATTCTACTGATATGGTGTTGCCCTCTTGTAGCTCCTTACCCATATACTCGGTGCGTTGCTTGACCCAGAAAAGGTTGTCGATATATCCCCACTTGAAATACTTATATGCCTCAGTGTCTATTAGGACTAATCCCATTGCATCCCTTAGCTCTGCCATTGTTTCACTCGAACATATTGCGTTGCTTATCTGTACGTATGATACGGCACACTGGTCATACCATAACATTACAAAATCCTCTATCTTTATTATCTTCATCGTCCTATGCGTTTTTCGTATTTCTCAATCTGTTTAGCTAAAAGGTTGGCGAACTTCTGCCCCTCTGTGGTATCTCGTCCAAAGTAGACTACCATTTTCAAAATGTCTCTCTTGTAAAGATGCTCCCACTTGCTGAAGTAGTGTGCGCCCATTGCACTGCCAAAGGTTTCATTAAATAACTCCTCTGTTAATGACTCCTGCGGATAGTGACTACTGCTGTAATATGCTATGCGAAGTAAGTATTCGTGGTTGATTTCTATTTTGCTCATATCTCTATTAGTTTTGAAGTTCGACAATTTGATTAATTCGTCCGCAAAGGACCTCTCTAAGGCTTGTTTTGTCGGGTGCAAAGTACTCACTCCACTGCCCATATTGGTTTACAAGATACTTTTTGAGTACATCTGAAAAATCAAATCGCCATCCCATCACTGGTACACTATCTTTGAAGTAGGTGCTTGTGTTTACCTTTTCGGCTAACCAATTTTTCTCTGTTCTGTTCATCGTACCACCTTCGTTAAGTTTCTCTCTAAGTGTGTACGCTATACTGCCTTTTAGGCTCACAAGTGGGTTTACATCCCACTGCACAAATTTTGTTGCTATGTTGTTCATATCTCTAAATATTAAATTGTTATTATCCAAATTGCTACTGCTATCACTCCTACATAAAATGCTATGTAGATTACAAATGCTAATACCATCGTCAAGACTACTTGTATCGGTATGCTCACTACTGCCCAAATGATTGATAGTATCTTGCTAAGTATGTAAAGTGCTGTTTTCATCTTCTCTCCCCTCTTTTTGATTATATGCGGATTTCTAGAGATGAGGGAGTTGAGTTTCAAACTTTAAATTTCCTATCTCTTAAATCCGACATTTTTTTATATGCGTCTTCCCGTCGGCTCGGTCGTTTCGTTTCGTGTGCATCAAAAGGTGTAGGGAGTAGGAAAAACAAGGTTTTATATTAAAATACTACCCCAAAGGGTGTGGAGATTTTTATATAAACAGCTCGTCTGCTTGACCTTGTTTTTACGTTAAACGACTGAAAATACCTTTGCATACGCAATGAAACTACCACCAGAGCGACAACAGGACACCGCCATATAAGTGGAGGATTTATACCAGAAGATAGGAACTAAGATTAATTTTTAATTATATTTGTATTATCTGACAATCATTGTATTAATTAATAAAATAGTTTTGAGTTATGGAGAAGGGGTTTAGATTTGAATTTGGAGAAGATTTTTTGAATGAAAAACTGATTGAATATTTCGTGCCATACGAAATAGAAGTGCTTAAAGAGTATTGTGGAGTACTTTTTTATGCTTTAAGGCACAGTGATGAAATTAGATACCCACAATTACTAGAGTCTATTCCTGATAATGCAGATAATGTTTTTTGGATAAATGATAATACTATCATTACAGAATTGTCATTATATGACTATTATTCTGACGCCAAAGCTATATGCAGAATGGCTGAAGTGGAAGGGATTACAAGTGACGAACTCCCCAACGAGTATTATGATAAAGAGCTTTTATCAAGACTTTACTATAAGCAGGTAAAGATAGATCTATCTATACTATTGAGAATCCCTCAGATTGAACCTGAAGAGTCTGTTCCAAGCACAAATTACAGAAATTATGTAAATAGACTTAAATATTATCACGGGTCTTATCTTGGATATCTTATCAATTATGCTTCTTATCTCCAACGTGTATATAAAGTAGGCAAATCACATCTTGATACATTAAGAATGTTAATCAGCAAAGTTCCAAAGTTAATAGAATCATTGATTGAAAAAATTAACAACCTTGAATCAGCAGATTACTGCCGTCTTCGAGATGCAATTAATATCTATAAATATGATCTAAAATACAGCAAGCGCTATCAAGATGATGAAAAAGATGGGCGTGGATGTTTTGCCATTTTAAAGATTGATGGTGAACGGAATGTTTTTTTTGCTATAAGTGATTATTATGATTATGTAGATACTGATGCAAAAGTTATGAATTATTATCAAGAGAAGCCGAGGAGAAAGAAGAAGATAGATGCGATTGTAAAATTAGCAGAAGAAATTTCACGTAAACTTAATTTAACGTGGTGTCGTCTATGTGATAACACTTTAAAATACGTAGATGAAAATAGCGATCATTCTCTAACTTTTTTAACATCATCCAAAAAGCTGAGTGCGGCATTATTAGAGAAAAAGTCTACATCGAGTATACTACAATCATACTCTTGTTGCGAGCGAAAATTATTTGCAAAATGCAGTCCTCTTGAAATTAATAAATTTTACATAAGGTGGTTTCCCTGCGAGAAATGCATTCCTGCTTTTTGTGATTTTCAAGGTACAACATATGTATATGCATTTGCAAAAGATTTTCATGAGTGGAAAAGAAAAGGGTATATAGGTGAGATTAAAATACAAGCTAAATTTTTCAAATAGTTTAGTTGCAAGCCACTCCGAAGAGTGGCTTGCAAAATAATTATGAAAGAAACGAACTGTTACCGATTTGAATAATTAGCGGTTGCTGCTCGCTAATCATTGGTTTTTTTGCTTTATCCCTTAGCCACTGGCGAAATCTCACGCAGATTGGACCCTTGCACCTAAAGGCAAGAGCAATCACTACATCGAGATTGTAAAATGTGACACCAGCGACCTCTTTGGTTACTTCATCTTCAAATAGCTCGTTATTCTTAAAGATGACCTTTAGATTTGAGCTTACTGCCGACACAAAGACTTGGAAGATATTCGCAATCTCGTGTTTTGTTACCCACACATCGCCATCGACTGTTATTATATTTATTGCAAGCGAGCTATCTGCACGCTGCCTTATCTCTATGTTTCCTCTATTATTCATATTACATTGATATTTAGATTACTAAAACTACTTTGGTTACTGCATATTCTCTAAATGGTTACTGTTTTGGTTACCCTTTATATGATTTTCCTTGCTCTCTTTGCAACATTTGAATCAATTGTTTTGTACATACCCTCAGTTTCAGTGAACTTATCTGATAACCCCTCCATATCTTTACTAATCTTGTCATTTGTAATTCGAGCATAGATTTGAGTAGTCGATATATTGGTGTGTCCTAGCATTTTAGAGACAGTTTCAATAGGAATGCCTTTGGCTAGAGTAGTGGTGGTAGCAAATGTGTGTCTCGCCAAATGAAATGTCAGCTTTTGTTCTATACCACACACATCGCCAATCTCTTTTAAATATGAATTTAGTTTTTGGTTACTGATTACGGGCAAAAGGTAACCATCTTTGGTTTTTCCTTTATACTTGGTTATAATACGCTCAGGGATAGTTAGTAGAGGAACTTCTACTTTGGTGTTGGTCTTTTGGCGTTTGGTGATAATCCACTTTTTGCCATCAAACATAGTTTTGATATTAGATTCGGAAAGATTCTTTACATCAATATAGGCTAAACCGCTGAAACAAGCGAAGATAAATATATCACGAACTTGCTCCAAACGCTCTGAGGCGAGTTTTTTCTTAACTATTTTATTTACATCCTCTTGGCTTAGGTAGCCTCTATCAACTTTTGCGATACGGATTTTGTAGTTAGCAAATGGATCAGCTTTCATCAAGCCATTATCTCTGGCTATGATTACTATTCTCTTGAAGAATTGAAGAAATTTAGCTGTTGTATTCGCTCCACAGCAAGCAATCGTCCTAAGATATAGGTCGAAATCACTTATGAACATTGCATTAATCTCATTTACATATATGTCTGAGAGATTATATTTATGGCGAATAAACTCGCTTAGGTGTCTGCGAGTTACATTATACTTTTGAAGTGTAGCCGTTGATTTAGAGATACCTACTAACGATTTTACATCTTCATTATGCTTATCGAATAGCCCCAAGATAGTGGCACAGCTCTCAGCATTGCCCATAAAGGCATTGCGCACTTTCTCGGCTGTTACATAGTTGTCAATGAGCAGCATCTCTTGATAGATGTTCATCAATGAACTCTTAATCTGGTCTAGCAAATTGTTAATTTTGTGTGTTCCAGACGAGCGTCCAATAGCTTTATTGCCCTCTACGCTCCACGAAGAGGGTTTTACTTTCTGCTTTGTGCTGAAATTACATCTTACTCCATTTAATGTGATACGAGTCATAATCATTGCCTCGCCACTATTATTTTCCGCCCCTTTCTTTAGGTAAAATAATACCTTGAATGTACTCCTTGTCATACTCCGAAATGTTTTTGGTTACTGCATCTTGCAGTGCTAACACTAGCACTTTTACAAGGTGCAAAGTTAATTTAACTAATTCATTTACAGGGCATATACAATCGGTCGTTAGGTAGACATAATCGGACTTTGGTTACTGTTTTTCGATCGAATTTTGAAGGGGGAACCATTTGGAGACTGGGCGGTGTCCTATGGTGTCCAAATAACGTCTTGTGAGTTGGAAGGTATATATATGAAAAAACCCTACAAATCAAGTATTTGTAGGGTTTTTACCGCTTATCGTCCTCTGCGTGAGAACTTTATGGCGGAGAGAGAGGGATTCGAACCCCCGGTACCTTGCAGTACAACGGTTTTCAAGACCGCCGCATTCGACCACTCTGCCATCTCTCCGACGACAAAAGTAGATAAAATTTCTTAACTACCAAAAAAAAAGTGATTTTTTTTTAATTTTTTTTTCGTTGGTAGCTAAAAATAGCTACCTTTGCAGAGGTTTTTTGATAGCTAATTTTTTGTAAATTAGTTTATTAGAGAGAATTATTACTATGAAAAAAAATTTTTATATGTTTGAAAATAAATCTGCCTTAATTGTGCTGTTTTTGAGTTTTTTTGTTTTTTCGGCTTGTACGAAGGTGAGTGACAAAACAAATATTTATGTAAAATCAATGCAAGTTCTTGAAAAAGATGCTTTGGAGGTGAAGAATGTTAATACTGTTGGTTATATTTTTGTTGCTGATACGACTTTTTATGCGGTAAATACATACGCACAGGCATTTGGAGGAGAGATTGTTTCGAAAGAATCTGGAGAAAAGTTGCAGAGTTTGATGAAAGGTGCGTATAATTCAGAGACAAATATGTTGGAATTTGTGGAAATAGGCGATAGAAACTTGCTAACAGTTGTTTGCGATACTGTTACAAAGGTTTTTTATTATAGAAATATCGAAACAAAAGAAGGTTTGGAGAATTTGTATGTAACGCTTAAAATGCGTCAATATCCTTTTGTGGACAAAAAGGCAGGAGATACGACTGTCATAGACAGACCTTGGATTGGCAAGAAATAGTATTGGTATAGCTTTTGTAAATAATACTTAGAAAATAAATAAATTATAATAATGAGCAATAAGAAAAACAATACCGAAGAGGTTGTAAATGAGGAGGTTGTAAATAACCAAGAGAATGTAAATGAAGCTTCACAAACTGAGGCAAACAACGCTGAGGCAGAAAACGAAAAGAATCCTATTGACAAATTGACAGAAGATTTGGCAGTGTGCCAAGACAAATATATTAGATTAGTGGCAGAGTTTGACAACTTTCGCAAGCGTACTTTGAAAGAAAAAATGGATTTGATTGAGTATTCTGGCGAAGATGTGATAAAATTGATGTTGTCGGTATTGGACGATATGGATAGAGCTGTAAAAGCAAATGAAAAATCGGAAGATATTAATGCAATACGTGAAGGAATGGTGTTGATACGTCAAAAAATGCTTGATTCGTTAAAACAAAAAAATGTTACTGAACTTTCTGCAATGGGCGAAAAATTAGACACAGAGTTTCACGATGCAATCGCTAAATTTCCTGTTGAAGACGAAACTAAGAAAGGTACAATCATTGATGTAATCGAGAAGGGTTACAAATTAAAAGAAAAGGTTGTGCGTTATGCAAAAGTAGTTGTAGGAGAATAAAAGAATGGAAAAAAGAGATTATTATGAGGTGTTAGGTGTTACAAAAAGTGCCACACCTGAAGAGATAAAAAAAGCCTATCGTAAAGCGGCTATCAAATATCACCCAGACAAAAATCCTGACAATAAGGAGGCAGAAGATAAGTTTAAAGAGGCTGCTGAGGCGTTTGAGATACTTAGCGACCCGAACAAAAAAGCTCGTTACGACCAGTTTGGCCACGAAGGAATGAAAGGCGGATTTGGCGGAGGTGCTGGTGCAGGAGGTTTCTCTATGGACGATATTTTCGAGCAATTTGGAGATATTTTTGGTGGACACTTTGGAGGCTTTGGCGGAGGTCGCTCACAGGGCAGACGTGTAAATCGTGGTTCGGATTTGCGTGTAAAAGTCAAATTGACTCTGAAAGATATTGCCAACGGAGTTGATAAAAAACTAAAAATAAACAAACTTGTTGCTTGTGATACTTGTAACGGTACTGGTGCAAAAGACAGCAATTCTTATACTAATTGTACAACTTGTAATGGCTCTGGTTATGTTACGCAAGTAGTAAATACTTTCTTTGGCAGATCTCAAACTACACAACCTTGTCCACACTGCCACGGTGAAGGCAAAATCATCACTGAAAAGTGTAATGTTTGTGGTGGCGAGGGAGTCAAAAAAGCAGAAGAGGTTATTGAGGTTCGTATTCCTGCTGGTGTTGCAGACGGTATGCAATTATCGGTATCGGGCAGAGGAAATGCCGCACGTCACGGAGGCGTAAATGGTGATTTACTTGTCGTAATTGAGGAAATTCCAGATGAAAACCTTATCCGTGAGGGCAACGACCTTATTTACAATCTAAAATTAAACGTAATTGATGCAATTTTGGGAGCATCAATAGAAATTCCAATGATTGAGGGCAAAGCAAAAATAAAAATCGAGGCAGGTGTTCAGCCCGGCAAAGTCCTTCGTCTAAAAGGAAAAGGTCTTCCAGACATAAATGGCTATCGTCAAGGCGATATTTTAGTTTGTGTGGACATATTTATCCCAGACAACATTTCAAGCTCAGAAAAGAAAATTTTGGAAGGTTTGCGTTCTTCAAAATCATTTGCACCAAAAGACAAAGGGCAAAATATATTTGAAAGAATGAGAAATTATTTTAGATAGTAAAAAATCTAAGTATAATAAGAAATAGTCGGAACTTCGTGGTTCTGACTATTTTTTTATCTTTCCGAAATCTTACAAGTTCCGTTTTTAGCGGACAGCAATATTGCTAAATATATCGTTAAACAACAACAAGGCTCTAAACCTCGTTAAGTATTAATATATGACCTCAAAACATTAGAAGAAATTATTGCTAATTATTACAACTTGGAACACTAAAATCTCAACGTTCTGTAATTACATTTATCAAACGTTCAGCCCAAAAGTCTGAGCGTTTTTTTGTACCTTTGGAGCAAATAGAAATATTATTGTAGCAACCAATCGTAGCAAATAAAGATGATAGATAGAATAACAATGCAAGCCTATGGCATAACAGAAGATTATATTGACGAAAGAATGCCCGACCTATTGACAGAGTTTAACGATACAAAATTGACAAGCAAAGGTAATTATAGAGGATTGAGAATTGCCATCTATAAGAAAAGTTCAATTCTTAGAATTGAGGGGTCGTTGCATAAATCAGCTAGAGGAAACAACTATTGTCGTTATACTTTTAGTGAAGCTGTTGAAACCCTACAAAAATTATCCACCAAATTAGAAATACCGTTATCTGCATTTAATATAACAAGTATTGAAATTGGCGTAAATATTTCAGTGGAGGAAGACCCAATGAGGTATGTAGAGACTTTAGCCTATCACAAGGGTAATCCATTTTTGTTAATGCACCCAAGAACAGGCTCTACTATTATTTGCGGTGCTAAATGCTCGATGTCGGAGTATTGGATTAAGTTCTATGATAAAATAGCCGACTATATCAAAGACGAAAAAATATCAATAGAAGAACGAGGCAAACTACCTCGTAATATTTTACGCTATGAGGTTAAATTTACAAAAAGTCAGTTGCAAACATTTGGGTTTGAAAATCCCACTGCCGAGAATCTATGTAGTAGAAAGTATGCTACATTCTGTGCAAATCTGCTCTACTCTGTATTAGACGAGATTATTTTTGCAGACCACTCAATAGACCATACAAAAATGCCTCATAAGTCCTCTAAAGACTTGCAAAATAAGATAAAAGATTATATATTTGTAACATCTAATGGGTTCGACCGTTATCTTCGTTTTTTAAGCGAAACCGCAGGAGAGGCAGAGTATAAAAAAGAAAAACGCAAGAAAGCGACACTACTCAAAAAAGTTAGACCTCTCTTAATGGGCAAATACGAAAAAGAGTTTCGAGAGAAATTTGCCGAAGAAATGCTACACGTTTTAGATTACAAAAGAGCTACACGCAGAAAAGTGTAAAAATTCCCACCTCCAATAAGTAGAAATCTAATAATAGATAGATTAAAGTAAAATAACTATGAATACAATAAAGACCTATTTAGAAAATCATATCTGTGATGTAAGAGAAATAATTGAGGGGTTGGGTAATGAATTTAACTCACATCAATTCATTGAAAAATTTGCCTATAACTATGAGCGTGTATATATTACTTGGCTATATAATAACATAGATAAAAGAGCATTTCAAACTGTACATTCACAAATAGCTCGTTTCCTTAGTGAGAATAAAGAGGCTTTACACATTGCTAAAATAAACAGAGACGATAATGTCAATGTTTTTGGCAATAAAACAGATGTGCAATTTTGGAATAAGAGACTTTAATATAAATAAGTGTACATTAATATGTAAGTAATATATTAGTTATGACAGAAGAAGATTATAAGAGTTATTTGAATATAAGAGCTGACGCAGAGAGTGTAATAGAGAAAAGTTCTAAAATATTAGATACTAGAACATATACAACTGCCACGGGTGCATTGGGTTTGTCAATAGCCATCTTGACATATATAGGTGATGATGTTGTGTGTGTCTGGCTACTATATGCAAGTTGGGTTCTGATTGCAATATCTTTGCTCTTAGATACATATTCTCATATTACCGCTAAAAGTAAAGCACATAAGGTTGTAGCGTCAATTGATAATATGATTTGTAAAGATGAAGAATTTAATCATCAAAATGTAACTGAAATTATTACAAAGCATAATAAAGATACTCGCATATTAAATTGGCTTATATTTGGCACATTATGGCTCGGTATTACAGTAATGATAATTTTTATTTCTAACAATTAAATATATGGCAAAACAAAACTCTAAACCTCAAAGCATCGTATATGTTCCTCCAGTTAGAGGAGAGGTCAGAGGCGGATTTGAGTTTAAAACTCCACCACCGCCACCACCTAAACCTGCTCCTGCCCCTATTTCAAAAACCAAAAAATAGGTGTAGGACTACGCTATTACTACAAACATAAGATTTTCTATAAATGCTTGATATTTGTGGAAAATCTTATCTTTTATTTTATAGACTTTGGTGTGTCGTTGTAGCAACTCAAAATATATCAAATCAAAGGCACTACTTGCGATATAGTCTACATCTTTGGCATATCCCGAAATAAGTGCGCATTTTGTACTGTCAATAAATGAGGATATATTGTTTTGTGTAGTTCCTAAGGTTGAACAACTCCCAAAGTGTACAATAACGCCCTCTAATCTCCCATTTAATACACTTGAAATCTCTTTTAGTGTTACACTCTCATTCCCTACTAAAATTTTGTTTTTACGTCCGTGAAATGCGATATATAAAATAGTGTAGTTGGAGTAACGTTTAAAGGTGAATTTTCGCAGACCCTCTAAAAACTCCGCTTTAGTGTTACATTTGCGATAAACATACTTAACACCACAGGAGTAATAAAGAACATCAAGAATAGGCTTTATACTCTGTTTGCTGTTGGGGTTCTTGCTCCAATTACCCTCTAAGCAATATATGTGCCTCTCAATGCTCATAACTCGATACCGTTAAATACATCATAGTATCTCGGTAAATCCTCCTCACGAATAACCTCGTCATTATAAACCTCCAACATCTGTATAGAACGATGCCGACTATATTTGGAGACTGTCAGTAGTTCGCCTTTGTAGGACTTTATCAGCTTGGTAATAAAAAAATGACGGAAACCGTTTGTCGTTCCGTCAATGTCTAACTCTTTGAAAATAGCGGTTATTATCTCTCTTATGGATTTTGTCGTTAATCGTGAGCCATTAGAATAATTACTACTACTTCGGAATAATGCACCCTCACGATATTTATACTCTCGTATGTACTCACGCAGAACCTTAACCGTTGCAGGGTGCAAATGTATTTTTTCCTTATCGTGTTGCCTTTACCCTGTATAAAAGCTATCTTGCTTTTCAAATCAATATCAGTAACATTTAATCTTGCCACTTCTACACCTCGCAACCCTTGAAACAAAAAGAGAGCTATTAAAGCCCTCTTTCGTGTGTTAGCTTTGGAATGTTCCAAGTCGCTAAAATATTTTTGTAATTTGCCGATGTCGTTATCATTCAGACCATCTTTTTTATGTAGTCGGGATTGATTAAACCCCTTTACGCCATCTGTAATTTTATACGGAATCAATCTAAGGCGATACAGTCCATCAAGAAACACCTTTGCGGTAATAAGATATTTATTCTTTGTAGAAACGCTGTAAGTATCGTTATTTTGCAGCCATCTTTTATAGTCTAAATAAACACCCTCATTTAATCCGTTTTGTCCTGTAAACCGTAAAAAATAGTCTATTCTCGTCAAATACTCCCTACGTGTACTCTCTGACACGTCCGGTGTGTTAAACACCTTGTTTTTAATCAATTCCAGTCTATCAAACTGTATAACCTGTGCATTATTCATATCAAAATCTATTAAATTATACCACTAAGTTACTAAAAATAACCCAAATCTACAAATACAACTCACTAACAGTCAATTAATTACCTAATCATAACTGTGTATGGTTTATATATATCGACTTAATCATATTACCATAATATTAGCACAATTGAAAATTATTCCCTATCTTTGGACTTAAATTGTCCTGAATATTAAAGCGAGAAATATGGAATATACATTTGGTGAATATATTAAGAAAAAAAGACTGGAATTAGGCTTTCCGTTGAGAAAGGTTGCATCTAAAATAGATATTGACCCCTCTACTCTAGGTAAAGTAGAGAAAAATGAACGACAATTAAATATTGAATGTATTGACAATTTAAGTATTATTCTTAATGCAGATAGAATAACGTTATTAAATTATTATCATTCAACTAGAATAATAAAGGATCTTAAACAATGTCCGACTTACCAAGATGTTTTAAATATAGTTAATGAGCAAATGTCTCATTTTGTACCAACACAAGAAAGAGAGGCTATTAATGAAAGTTGGAAAGAGAAAGCATTTTTACACCCCGATGCCACTATTAAACTTGGAACGATGTTTTCTGGAATAGGTGCTATTGAGTACGCATTTAAAAGATTAAACCTAAAAACGGAGCTATTATTTGCAAGTGACATTGACTCTTTTGTTAAAAAAAGCTACTTTGCCAATTATAATATTAGAGAGGAAGATTGGTATGACGATGTTAAGAATATCAATGGAGAAAAATATAAGGGGAAAATAGACCTTCTAGTTGGAGGGAGTCCTTGTCAATCATTTTCAATGGTTGGAAAAAGAAAAGGATTTTCAGATACACGAGGAACTTTATTTTATGAATTTGCAAGAGTTGTAAAAGAATGCCAACCAAACGTATTTATATTTGAAAATGTAAAAGGGTTGCTTAATCACGATAATGGAAATACATTTGCAACAATTAGAGCAACGTTTGACGAATTGAATTATACATATTTCTATCAAGTATTAAATTCTAAAGATTACGGCATACCCCAACATAGAGAGCGAATATTTGTAATTGGATTTAAAAACAAAGATGTACATTTTGATTTTCCGACTCCTATTTCTCTTGAATATAAAATGCAGGATTTTTTAGAAGACTTTATTGAGAGCAAATATTACTTAAAAGAAAAAGGGATAAAATTTGTTACAAGTTCTAAAAATAGAAATAAAAGATATACCCAAATTAATGGAGATATTGCATTATGTCAGAAAGCTAACCAACAATTTAATTGGCACGGTGATTTTGTTTTTGAAGAACATCAAGGAGAGGAGTTTGATGAATTTATTTTTGATGTAAGTAAAGTAGAAGAAAAATATTATCTATCTCAAAAAGTGAGAGATTATGTACTGAATACAGGTACTAAAAATTTTAAAACCAATGTAAAAACAGATTTAGAAATAGCAAGACCATTATTACAATCAATGCATAAAATGCACCGTGCAGGAGTAGACAATTATGTAACTCATACGGGTAGAATTAGGAAATTAACACCTAGAGAATGTTTGCGATTGATGGGATTTAGAGATGACTTTAAACAAGTTATTAGTGATACTCAAATGTACAGACAAGCAGGTAATAGCATAGTTGTAGATGTTTTAATTGCATTACTTAAACAGATGGATATAACAAAATTTGCAAATAAATAGGATATGGATAATTTTCAAAAGATACACATTGAGGGTAAAGATTATTTCATTATAGACTCAATTCAAAATTTAAGAGCTGAAGACAGTTTTATTTACAGAAAAAATAAACTGCGAATGTTCAAAGGAAATGGCGAGGCAAGAAAATATGTAGGTAGTTATTTAGGTACTAATGGAGAAAGATTAAATGATTTTTTTGAGTATAAAGATTGGGGTAAAGGAATTGAAGATGGGGAAAGAGTTTATACCCCAATTCAACAAGACAGCTGTTTCTTTAGTAAGTCTAACTTACTAAAATATATGTATGATGCAAGAATTGAGTATCAAAAACAGGAACAAATATATAATTCTGATATAAGTGAATTTTATACCAATAATTTAGAAAGTATTACCGCACTAGAACAGGAAAAAATATTTTTCAGTATATACGATGTGTCTGATTTAACAGATAATAATTTAAGTCGAGCTTATATTCGTTCTGATGAATCTATTTGGGATATTTGGAGAAAATTAGTTTTGCCTAAAATTAGTTATCTTTCAATACTTAAACTGTTACCTGTTATTGGCAATAAAGAAAATCAAAAGCCTTTGTTTTATTTTAGAATCTTATTAGACTATCAGTTTAGGTCTATTGTACATCCCAAATTAATTGGAACTACGGCAGAAATAGAAGTTATAGCGAAAGATAAACGAGAAAAAGTAAAGTCAGTCAATAGGCAGGGAGCTGACCAATATCGTAAAAAAGTCATTGAGCATATGCCTCAGTGTCCTTTTACAAAAATTTCAGATGAAAAATTACTTATTGCTAGTCATATTAAACCTTATCGAATTTGTATAAAAGAGGGAAGAGATGATCAAGCCATAGACTACTTAAATGGGTTAGCTCTAACTCCAACCTATGATAAATTATTTGACCAAGGGTATATTACATTCAAAGATAATGGAGACTTGATTTGTGGAACATTACTTTCTCCATACACGTGGGAACGCTTAAACATTAACCCAACAGCAAAAAATAATTTAAGAATTTTCCCCGAAAACAGAGAAGAGTATTTGGATTATCACAGAAAGTTTGTGTTTCAAGATGATATTAACGACTTGATTTAAAATCCCAACTTAACTAATTGGTTGATTATTAGATTATTATCAAAATACTATTATTCGTTGTAGATATGTATACAGTAAAGAGATTTTGTTTTGTATACTGTTGATAATCAATATGATACAAAAGCAAATTCTCAAACCTCTCTCTCCGCCAAACGGCGGAAGTCGAAAAAATGAGGTAGTTGTCGTAACTATCTCATTTTCATTTATATACGGTCGTATAATGGATCAATCCAGAAAATAGGTGGAGCAAAATAATTATGCAAAAAGTTTAG
>CAZRHJ010000002.1:0-120881 GCA_964600025.1 uncultured Rikenellaceae bacterium
ATATTATCACTTAATCCATTATAATGATTTTTAAAATTTTTACCGGACAGCAATATTTTTATTGAATTCACCTTTTATCGAACCATCTTTTGTAGTAATTGTAAGCTCCATATTGTCATCAAAATCATTAATTGATTTTAGGATAGAGTTTTTTGAAGATACCAAACTATATCCAAGTTCGAGTATTCGTTGTGGAGAGAATTGCTCGATTTTGGATTTTCGCAACTCCAAATCTCTGTGTGCAACACTATAAACAGAACTTAACGAACTTGCCAAAGATTTGGACATATTATCCAAATTATTCTGTTCATTTGCATATTTAAGTTTCAAAAGTAACATTAATTTATTCTGAAAGCCATCAAGTCGGCTACGAGTATCTGTAATAGATTTTGTTGCTAAAACACCCAAACTATTAGAATATTTTGTAATCAATGCAGACTGTTGCATAAATTCCATTTTTATAGAATTTAGGACTTTAAGTTTTGCATCTTCCAAACTATTATCTACAATATTTGATAACGATACTATATATTGTGCAACTGCGGTAGGAGTTTTTAGATGTTTGTACGCAACTAAGTCTGCCACCGAAACATCTTTTTCGTGACCTATACCCGTAAAAACTGGAATAGGTAATTGTGCAACTGCCGAAGCAATAGCATAGGAATCAAAACAAGACAAATCGTTTACAGAGCCTCCCCCACGTATAAGTGCAACACAATCAAAAGGTTTCACTCCCTCGTGGTAGTCATAAACTCTTTGTAAGGATTCAACTACCCCAGTCTCTGCTCCTTCGCCTTGAACGAGAGTTTCAAACAACACTATATCATATTTGTAAGCATAGACATTATTTGTAATCTCTTGCATAAAATCCGTATAACCTGCTGCGTGTGAAGACGAAACAACTGCAATGCGTTTGACTGCCAAGTCCATATCACATTCACGATTCATATCAAATACGCCATCTTTTTGGAGCTGAGCAATGGTCTGTTGTTTTTGTCTTTCTATATCGCCCAAAGTATAGTTTGGGTCTATGTTTTCAATTACAAGACTCATTCCATACAATGCGTGAAAAGAAACACGTACATTAACAAGAACTTTTATGCCATTTTTGATAGGAGAAGAAGTTGTTTGCATAAAATAATTATTCAATGCAGTAAATCTACTTGCCCAAATCATTGCACGAGATTTCGCACGTGCTTGACCACTATTTTCACTTTTCTCAACAAGTTCCATATAGCAATGCCCAGTAGAATTCAATTTCATTTCGCTCACCTCTGCAACTACCCAATAGGTAGCATCAAGAGAGTAAGTAAGTGCATCTTGAATTTTTGACTGTAAATCAAAAAGTGTGATATAGTTCATATTTTATTGTTTTGGAGAAACCTTAGTCATAATCATTGTCAAAGCACCGTCGCCAACTACGTTACAAGCTGTGCCAAAACTATCTTGAAGAGCAAAAATTGTAAGCAATAGAGCTGTACCAGCTTCGTCAAACCCAAGAACACCTGTAACTATACCAAGCGAAGCAATTACCGTTCCACCCGGAACTCCCGGAGCTCCTACTGCAAAAATTCCCAACAAAACTATAAATAAGACCATTGTAGTAAGTGGAGGAAAAGAACCGTACAACAACTGAGATACTGTCATTACAAAGAACACCTCTGTAAGAATTGAACCACAAAGGTGGATATTCGAGAATAAAGGAATTGAAAAATCCACTATTTTTTCGTTTAATATAGGGCTACGTTTTGCACATTTAATAGAAACGGGCAAAGTAGCTGCCGAGGACATAGTTCCTACTGCTGTAAAATATGCAGGAGCATAATATTTGAATACTTGCAAAGGGTTTTTGCCAGTAACAAGCATTGCAATAGAGTACAAAATAAACAACCAAACGAAGTGTGCCACCAAAACGATACCCATTACGTTGATAAACACTGGCAGTTGAGATGTAATTGAACCCTCGTAGCTTAATGCACAGAAGTTTGCAGCAATAAAAAACGGCAAAAGTGGAATAAGCACACGATTAATAAGCACCAATACCATTTTTTGGAACTCATCAAGCAAATTCACAACTGCCGTTGCTTTTGTCCAAACTGCCGACAAGCCAATCATAATAGCCAAAATCAAAGCAGTCATAACAGACATTACTGGTGGGATATTAAGTTCAAACACCATTTTTGGAAGAACATTAAGTCCTTCTGTGGCTTGGTGAATAGTCAAAAATGGCAATAAGGTATAACCCAACATCATTCCCATAAGTGCAGCACCTACCGAAGATGTATAAGCCAATCCCAAAGAATATCCCAACATTTTTGACGCTCCATTACCCATTTTGGCAATAGATGAAGCTATAAATGCCAAAATAATCAAAGGCACCATAAAAAATATAACTTGTCCTAAGATGAAACGCACTGTAACAACTACGTTCATAAAATCTTCGTTTGCAACGAATCCAAGTAAAATACCAATCACAACCGCAATAAGCAGTTTGAAAATTGTAGAAGTAAAAAGTTTCTTTAACATTGTTATTTTGTTTAAAGTTTATTCAAAAAATTGATATGGTTTTATGCTCTCCTATATCGTACAAGCACCTAATAAACTCGGTTTTCTTAGGATATTTTGCAGATGGTCATAACGTGGCGTACTGGCGAGTATCTGCAAAATATACAAGATATGCGAGTTTCGTTTTTAGCGGAAAACAATAATATGGTTTATTATTTCGGCAAATTCCGATGGTTCAAACCATTTTACGTTCTCTGTACGGCGAAACCACGTGAGCTGACGTTTTGCATAGCGTCGAGTATTGCGTTTTAGCAGTTCGATAGCCTCTTCGAGAGTTGTTTTGCCATCAAAATAATCAAAAAACTCTTTGTATCCAACCGTCTGCAATGCGTTGTATTCTCTGAATGGGTATAGTGATTTTGCTTCCTCAACAAGCCCCTCATTTATCATTATATCTACTCTTCGATTAATTCTGTCATAGAGAATTTCACGCTCTATGTTTAGTCCAATTTTGATAATATCAAAATCTCGCTGTTTGCTTTGACCTTTGCGAAACTCAGAGTAAGGTTTGCCAGTAGATATACAAACTTCTAATCCACGCATAACTCTCTGTGGATTGCTCAAATCAACTTGTGAATAATATTCATTATCTAAGTCTTTCAGACGAGAAGTCAAAGCCTCAATTCCATCTCTTTCGTAAAGTTCTTGCAAAGATTTTCGCACCGAAGAATCTTCGTCTGGAACATTATCAAAGCCATCACACAAAGCGTCTATATAAAGTCCTGAACCCCCAGTCAATACCGCATAGTCTGTATGCTTATAAATCTCCGAAAGAGTTTCGAGAGCCTCCAATTCAAACATTCCTGCTGTAAATCTTTCAGAAATATCTTTGGTTTGTATGAAATAATGCTTAACCTGTGATAGTTGTTCGGCACTCGGAACGGCTGTTCCTATGTTCATTTGTTTATATACCTGCCGTGAGTCGGAAGAAACAATAGGAGCATTGAAATATTTTGCTATTTCAATGCTCAAATCAGATTTACCAACTGCTGTTGGACCTAATATTACAATTAGTTTTTTTTTCATATTTTAATAATAAGTTTCACTCTCTGAATATTCATCAAATCCATCAGTAAAATCATTATACTCATCATCACTATATAAATCGTCCTCATAGTCATCAAACATATCCGAAACGTCCTCAGCAACCATATCGTCGTTAATTTGGAGAGGGGCTTCGCCTTTCGACATAAGCACACAAGGCAAGACGCCTTCGTCCTCAGATTTATATGATTTTATAAGCTCTATCAACAAACCTCTATTTGACAACAAATCAAATACATACAACAAACGAGCGTGTTTTTCTTTGATAACTTGACCAAGCAAAACATCTTCCATTGCAGTAGGCGTAAGCTCGTCTAAGTCGGTATCATTCTCGCCATAGAACATCTTTTCGGAAGTGAACTCTTGAATTTTTGCCCAAGTCTTGTCGCTCGTAAAAAAAGATGCCATTTCGTTTTCATCAAAGCCCAAATCTTCGACTATAAGATTATGAAAATCTAAAAGTGTTGCATCATAAGGTAATTCGTAATCACGTTCAAAGCTTTCGTCCTCAGGAGAATAGGCTTTGAAAAGAAATATCATTTTCATATTATTATGTTCTTATTGTATAGTACAAATATACAACATTTCTGTTATTTATGAAATATTTTGGAAAAATTATATCAAACTAATTTTTACGCTCAATTTCGTGTAGGTTTTCCATTTTGTGTTTTTCCAAAAATTCGTAAATTCCTCCAAGATGCTCACGCACTTTTTGGTGTCCAAATTCATAAACTTTTGATGCCAATCCGTCCAAGAAATCCCTATCGTGCGAAACCACAATAAGCGTACCGTCAAAATTAATCAAAGCCTCTTTCAAAATCTCTTTTGTTTTGAGGTCGAGATGATTGGTAGGCTCGTCAAGAATTAACAAATTGACTGGCTCTAACAGCAATTTAATCATAGCCAAACGGGTTCTTTCTCCGCCCGAAAGCACTTTCACAAATTTATCAGAATCATCTTTACCAAACATAAACGCACCCAAAATATCACGAATTTTGGTACGAATATCCCCAACTGCAATATCGTCGATAGTCTGGAATACTGTTTTGTCTTCATCAAGCAAAGTTGCTTGATTTTGTGCAAAATAACCGATTTTTACGTTGTGTCCCATTTGTAGAGTTCCGTCAAAGTCTATCTCGTTCATTATACATTTTACGAGTGTAGATTTACCTTCTCCGTTTCGTCCTACAAACGCAACTTTATCTCCTCTTTCGAGTGTCAAAGACGCATTTCTGAAAACCGTATGTTCGTCATAAGATTTTGAAACCCCATCGCACATTACTGGGTAGTTACCAGAACGTGGTGATGGTGGAAAACGCAAATTCAAAGCCGACCTATCTTCTTCATCTACCTCCAAAAGTTCTAATTTTTCGAGCATACGAACACGTGATTGAACTTGATTGGTTTTGGAATAAGTACCCTTAAATCTTTCAATGAAATCCATATTATCGGCAATCATTTTTTGCTGATTTTCGTAGGCTGCAACCTGTTGCTCTCGGCGTTCCTTACGAAGTTCCAAATATTTAGAGTAGTTCACTTTATAGTCATATATTCTACCCATAGTAATTTCTATTGTACGAGTAGTTATATTATCTACAAATGCTTTGTCGTGGGATATAACCATAACAGCTTTTGCTCCATTTATCAAGAAATCTTCTAACCACTGAATACTCTCAATATCGAGGTGGTTGGTAGGCTCGTCAAGCAGAATTAAATCTGGTTTTTGTAACAGAATTTTTGCAAGTTCTATCCTCATTCTCCAACCTCCACTAAACTCACTTGTTTGACGAGTAAAGTCGCTACGTTCAAACCCCAAACCTATCAAACAGCGTTCTGCCTCTTCGTTGTAATTTACAGCTTCAATTGAATATAATTTTTCGCTCAAAGTAGAAACCTGTTCGATTAATTTTGAATAACTATCACTCTCATAGTCAGTACGTTCTGTAAGTTGAACATTCAAAGCCTCTATCTCACGCTCCATCTCAAACAAATGCGAGTAAGCCAAAAGAGTTTCTTCAAAAACTGTACGAGTATTTTCGGTCATTAAGTGCTGAGGCAAATAGCCAATTACACTCCCAGAATCAAACGAAACCTTGCCACGTGTAGGGGTTCTTTGTCCAGATATTATCTTCAAAAGAGTTGATTTTCCAGCACCATTTTTGCCCATAAGAGCAATTCTATCTTTGGGATTTATCACAAAAGATATATCCTTAAAAAGGGTTGTGCCACCAAACTCAACCGCTAATCCATCTACTGATATCATATATTATTGTTGTTTGTCTATTTTGAAACGAATACGCATAACACCAGTTTCTGGGTTATGGTCAGAAGAAATAATTTTGAGTAGTCCACCAATCTCCGAAGTATTTTGTACGTGAGAACCTATACAAGGACAAGCATCAAACTCGCCTATATTCACAATTCTCAAATCTCCCTCAACCCCTTCTGGCAAACGTGATAAATCAAATTTTTGACGTGCCAAATTCATCGGCATCATCTCGATTGTAACAGGAATATTTTTGAGGATAATTTCGTTTACTGTGTTTTGAACAACAGATAGTTCCTCCTCAGTAAGATTTCTATCAAAATGATAATCAATCTTAGATTTCTTTTTTTCGATATGTGTGGTAAAAGCTCTACCACAGCCAAACATTCTCGAAATAGTACCATTTAACAAATGTTCAATGGTGTGCATATTCGGGTTATAATCTTTTTCGCTCATATATTATTGGTATATTTTGGCACAAAAGTAACAATAATAAGCATTATCACAAAGCAGATTAGAATTTTTCGCAAATAATAATTATATTTGTAAGTTAAAAGTAAAATATTTTATGCAACAAATAAAATTCAGCAAATATCAAGGTGCAGGAAACGATTTTGTATTGATAGACAATCGTTTGGGAGAGATTAAATGGAACGAGGGACTTATCCAAAAACTTTCGGACAGAAAATTTGGCATAGGCTCTGACGGAGTTATACTATTAGAAAAAGATACTGAGTTTGATTTTTATATGAGATATTTTAATCCTGATGGCGGACAAGTCGGAATGTGTGGCAATGGCAGTAGATGTATTGGGCTTTTTGCTCATCATTTGGGCATAGGCTCAAAACTCAAAACTTTCCGTTCGCTCGACGGGGTACATAACATAGAGGTAATAGAAGATTTTGGAGAATCTGCACAGCTCAAAACAAAATTAATTAATGTCGAGAAAATCGAAAAAATAAACGAAAAGGAATACTTTTTGAATACTGGTGTAAATCACTATGTGAGTTTTTGTGATGATGTTTCGCAAATAGATATTCTAAAACAAGGCTCAGAGATTAGATATAGCAAAGCATTTGAAGCACTCGGTGGCACTAATGCAAATTTTGTGGAAAGAGTTTCGGCAGACACTATCAAAATCCGAACCTACGAAAGAGGCGTTGAAAACGAAACTTTGGCGTGTGGAACAGGAGCTACTGCCAGTGCAATAGCAACACACTTCGTGGAAGAGACACCCTCTCCGATTACAGTCAAAGCACTTGGTGGAGATTTGAAAGTTTATTTTGAAGTCAAAGAAGATATGAGCATACAAAACATATATCTTCAAGGCGAAGCAAAACGAGTATTTAGTGGTATTATAGAATTATAATTATGGAAAAATTTTTGATGGCAAATGGTTGTGCGTTACGAATTAACGACACACAAAAAGGAGATAAAGTTTTGGTTTTGGTTCACGGATATTTTTTGTCCTTGGATATTTTTGAAGATGTAATCAAAAAACTAAAACAACAATATAGAATAATTAGTTTTGACGTACCAGGACACGGCATTTCAGAAACTATTGGAGAGTGTCATTCTATGGAGTTTTTGGCAGATGTTGTGGCAGATATATTAGACCAGCAAAAAGTAGAAAAATGCTATATTGCAGGTCATTCAATGGGTGGATACGTGGCTACTAAATTCGCACAAAAATACAGTGAGCGTTGTGAAGGACTAATTATGATACATTCTATTTTTGAGGCAGATAATGACGAGAAAAAAGCATTTAGACAAAAAGAAATAGATTTGATTAAAGCGGGCAAAAAAGAACTTATTGCAAAAATAAATCCTGGTAAAGCCATTGCAAAACATTCGCACAAAAAATACGCAGACTTGATTGAAGATTTGGAATATCAAGCGATTGTTTCGGAGAACGAAGGCTGTATTGCTCTACTTAACGGTATGATGCAAAGAGAAGATATGAAAGATTTTGCTAAAAATACAAAAACTCCTGTTTTGTGTATTTGGGGGAAATTCGATAGTTTCTTTCCAGAGAATTACACAGAAAACATAGAGAATTATCTTCCAAATGCGAAACACGTCGTTATGGAGCAATCTGGGCATATGAGTTTTGTGGAGGAAGAAGATAAATTTATAGAAACAATCAAAGAATTTATGAAATAACTATGGAAACAAATTATATTACAGATTTTTTTCAGAAAACAACAACCGACAGTAGCTCACTGACAATAAATATACTTATTGCCCTTGGTTTATCATTGCTACTTAGTTGGATAATTATGTTCGTTTTCAATAGGTATATTTATAGAGCGATTAAACATATTGCCGAAAAATCATCAACAAAATGGGACGATATATTATTGGAGAAAAAACTATTTCACTCCCTTTCGTTCCTTATTCCAGTAGCTATATTTTGGCTTTCATTCTCGTATATTGAGTGGGAGTGGAAAGAATTTATACAAAAATTCATTGGTGCGTGGGCAATAGCAGTACTTGGTATTATCATAAATAATTTTTTGGAAAGTATCAATTCTATCTACGAAACCTACGAAGTTTCAAAAAACAGACCTATCAAAAGTTTGTTACAAGCCATAAAAATTGTTATATTTTTGATTTTAGTAATTATCATTATTAGTATTTTTGTGGGCAAATCACCCGTAGCAATATTTGGATTCTTGGGAGCTGGTGCAGCTGTTATAACATTAGTATTCAAGGATTCTATTGTTGGATTTGTGTCTGGCGTTCAGCTTGTTACCAACAATATGGTAAAAATTGGGGATTGGATTGTTACTCCAAACGGAACGGCAGACGGCGAGGTTATAGAAATATCTATCTATACCATAAAAGTCCAGAATTGGGACAAAACAATATCATCTATTCCTGCCTATAAGCTTATGTCTGAGTCGTTTGTGAACTGGAAAGGAATGGAAGAAGGTGGAGGACGCAGAATCAAACGTAGCATAAATATAGACCAAACTTCTGTGCATTTCTTGACTAACGAAGAAATTGAGTTTATGAAATCTTCGGAATACCTAAAACCTTATATCGAAAAAATGTTGTCTATGCTCGATGCTTACAAAGGCAACGACAAGCACGGAATAGACACAACAAAACTTACAAATTTAGGTATTTTTAGGATTTATTTGAGCCAATGGTTGGAGGCTAATCCAGATATTAACCAACAAATGACACATATGGTCAGACAACTTCAACCAACACCAGCAGGAATACCAATCGAGATTTACTGTTTCTCGCAACGCAAAGCGTGGATAGAATACGAGGTGGTACAAGCGGATTTGTTCGATCATATTTTGTCGGTAGTTAGTTATTTCAACCTAAAAATCTACCAATACAATCAAGTAATAGAAAAATAAAAAATATAAATTATGAAAATCGTTTTTTTGGACGCAGCCACAGTAGGCAACCTGCCTAACACTGCACAGTTTAGTTCTCTGGGACAGTATATCGCCTATGATTACACTTCGACACAAGAGAGATTGGAAAGAGTTAAAGATGCAGATGTTGTTATTACTAACAAAGTGATAATGGATAGAGAGATTATCACTTCTTGCCCTAATCTAAAACTTATTTGCGTAGCAGCAACTGGCACTAATAACGTAGATTTGAAATGTGCAGAGGAAAATAACATTCCAGTCAAAAATGTTGCAGGTTACTCAACAGATAGCGTTGTTCAAATTACATTCTCGCTATTGTTGGAACTTATGAGCCATACTTCACTGTTCAACAACTATATACAAAGCGGAGAGTATTCTCAATCGCCTTCATTTACGCTTATCAACCCAGCATACAACGAACTTACTGGTAAAAGACTTGGTGTGGTAGGACTTGGAACTATTGGCAGAAAAGTTGCTCAAATTGCTCAGGCATTTGGCTGTGAGGTGGTTTATTACTCTACATCTGGCAAAAACTCTACAAACGACTTCAAGAGAGTTGATATGGAAGAATTGCTAACGACTTGTGATATTATTAGTATTCACGCACCTATGAACGAGAATACAAATAATCTGTTTGATTATGCAAAACTTTCTAAAATGAAACCTTCTGCATTAATCCTAAACGCAGGTCGTGGTGGAATTATCAACGAGGAGGATTTGGTAAGAATATTGGACGAAGACAAAATTGCAGGTGCAGGTCTGGACGTGTTCACAAAAGAGCCTATGCTCAAAACATCTCCTTTCTTGACACTCAAAAACAAACATAAATTAGTGGCAACTCCACATATTGCTTGGGCAAGTGTAGAGGCTCGCACACGTTTGGTAGATAAAATTTTGGAAAACATCAAAAACACAAAATTCTAAATGTTTCTACTTATCGTACTCATAATTGTAGGTTTGGTATTGATTATCAAAGGTGCAGATATTCTCACAGAGGGTTCGGCTGCACTTGCTCGAAGATTTAATATCCCAGAGCTTGTAATTGGACTTACAATCATATCTGTTGGCACATCAGCTCCCGAATTGGTGGTGAGTGTTTTGTCCTCAATCGAAGGCAAGGGAGATGTTGCAATAGGAAATGTAGTTGGCTCAAATATATTTAATGTTTTGGGAATACTTGGTGTAGCATCTATTTTTTCGACCATACGTACAACACGAGGCAATATAACACGTGAAATTCCGTTTGTTTTACTATCGTCTGTTTTGTTGTTTGTACTTGCTTGTGATACGCTACTTACAAATAGCCCTACAAGCGAACTATCTCGGATAGATGGAGGAATTTTGTTGTTGATGTTTGTGCTTTTTATGGTCTATACCCTAAATGTTGCAAAACGCTACAAAAGTATTGGCAAACAAAATGACGAAACAAAACAAATTAGTTTGTTAAAAACCTCGATTTATATTGTTGGAGGATTGGCAGGATTGGTCTATGGTGGTAGTTTGTTTTTGGATAATGCAGTGGAACTTGCTACACAAATTGGTATAAGTCAGCACATTATAGCAATAACACTTATGGCTGGTGGAACATCTTTGCCCGAACTTGCAGCCACAATCTCGGCAGCTCGTAAAGGCAAAACGCAAATGGCTATCGGAAACGTGATAGGCTCTAATATATTTAATATATTGTTTATATTGGGTATTGCAGCCACTATTAGCCCTCTGAGTTTAGGAGGAATTACAAGTATAGATATGGGGGTTATGTTGCTTTCAGCAGTGTTATTCTTCTTGTCTGTATTTATTTTAGGAAAATTCAAAATTTTCTATCAAGACGGCATAATGTTTTTGAGCGTATATGTCGGATATATTATTTGGTTATTAAGTTAAAAGATTATAAAATGAATAAAACAGCAAACTACGAATTTACTATTTTAGTCCCCTTGTATAACGAAGAGGACAATATTTTGAATTTAGAAAAACAATTTTCTGAATATTTGCTAAAAGCCTCACGCAAAACTTGTGTTCTGTTTGTAGATGATTGTTCTACTGACAAGAGCAATATTATGCTTGACGAAGTATGCAAAAGAAACCCCGATTTTTTCAAAATTTCATTACAAAAAAACCAAAGACTTACAGGTGCTGTAAAGGCAGGTTTTGATAATATTTATTCAAAATACATTGGATATATTGATGCAGATATGCAAACAAATCCAGAAGATTTTGAAAAATTGTTTGATGTAATTGGAGAAAATCAAATGAGCATTGGTTGGAGAACAAGCCGTGAAGATGGTATATCTAAGAAAATCCAATCAAAAATTGCAAATAATTTCCGTAGGTCAATGACGGGCGACACTGCAATAGACACTTGCTGTCCTCTGAAAATCATTGAAACTAAATATGCAAAGAAATTTCCTATGTTTGTAGGTATGCATAGATTTTTACCTGCTTTAATCGAATTACAAGGAGGAACATATTCTCAATGCCCAGTCAGACACTATCCTCGTACGGCAGGTGTAAGCAAATACACACTTTGGAATAGAGTTTTTGTATCTCTATTAGATTGTTTCGCTTACCGCTGGATGAAAAAAAGATATATAGATTATTCTGTTAAAGACTCTAATATTTAGTAATATATGGACAAAGCATTTTGGATATATGCCATTGGTTTTTCGGCTCAAATATTATTTTCGGCTCGAATGCTTATACAATGGATAGCATCAGAAAAAGCAAAAAAGGTAATATCTCCAAACATATACTGGCAACTTAGTCTGGTAGGGTCGTTTTTATTGTTTACCTACGGGTGGGTAATAGATGACTTTGCGATTATTTTGGGGCAATTTATTTCATATTATATCTATATATGGAATATAAATATGAACAAAAAATGGCACACACTGCCGCTGTTTCTAAGAATTATACTTACATCTATACCAGTTATAATTCTTACGTATTTCTTGACAGATTTGGAGCATCAAGTAGATAGATTGTTCAAGAGTGATGTTCCATTGTGGTTAGTTGTGTATGGCTCAATAGGTCAAGTAATATTCACACTAAGGTTTGTGTATCAAATGTGGTATTCCAAAAAAATGGGAGCTTCGTTACTTCCTCAATTCTTCTGGGTGATTAGCCTTACTGGGTCTATTCTTATAATCTCTTATGCTGTTTTCAGATTAGATCCTGTGCTTATTATGGGACAATTCCCAGGGGCGATTGTATATACCCGAAACATTGTTTTGTCTAAAAGAAAATAATATTTTTAAATATTACTGTATACTAAAAACTAAACTTAAAAACAGTAAAAAAAACTTTAAATAATGAATAAATACCTGAAATATTTACTTTACGCATTGGCTCTTCTCCCTGCATTTATTTTTAGAGATTATACGCCAAGTAACGAACTTAGATATATAGGAATAGCAAACGAAGCATTGGATAATGGTTCTATATTTTGTTTTTATAACAATGGTATAGTCTATGCTGACAAACCACCATTATATTTGTGGTTTATGATGCTTATGAAATGGATTTTGGGTTCACACCAAATGTGGGCTATTTCGCTTATTACTATACTTCCGTCGGTGGGAGTAATTGCTGTGATGGATAGATGGACTAAACGTTTTGCAGGTATGCAAAACACTACTGCTGCATCTATTGCTACACTAACTACCATAATGTATCTTGGCACTTCGCTGGTGATGCGAATGGATATTTTAATGACACTATTTATATTGTTGTCGCTATATAGTTTCTACAAACTATATATGGGAGTAGGCTCAAAATGGGACAAATGGCTTATACCAGTGTATATTTTTATGGCTGTGTTTACCAAAGGTGCTATGGGTATAATAATACCTTTCCTATCAATGGCAACATTTTTGGGTGTCAAACGAGAAATCAAGCAATTTGGCAAATATTTTAACTACAAACAGCTAATTTTGATGTTTGGGTTATTTGTGGCTTGGTTTGTGATGGTCTACATTGAAGGAGGTAATGAATATCTGAACAACTTAGTTTTCAAACAAACAGTTGGTCGAGGGATTAATTCTTTCCACCACAAAGGTCCATTTTATTTCTACGTACGCAATGCAATTTGGACATTTGCTCCGTGGATATTCTTGTATATAACAGTATTTGTATATGCTATTCGCAAAAAAATGATTAATGGAGATTTGCATTTGTTTTTTGCATCAATAAGCGTTTCATCATTTGTAATATTGTCGCTTATTAGCTCAAAATTAGATGTATATCTTGTTCCAATTTATCCGTTTATAATCTATCAAGCATTTATGCTACTTCAAGACCAGAAGATAAAAAAATGGCACAAAATATCTATTACCATTCCAGCAATTTTGTTCGCTGGTGTGTTTGTGGCAAGTTTCTTTGCAGACAAATTAATGCCTTTTGGTTACGAATCTCTGTTACTTCCTCGTATAGGTCTTGGAATACTAACATTGATGAGTGCTTACGGAGTATATTTGGCTGTCAAAAAATCTCAAATTTCAAAAGCGGTCATAGCTATTGGTTCAGGATTTTTGATGTTGTTGTTTGTTGCCGCCTTTGGTTTGGAACAATTCAATAGCTATATAGGATTTAGAAACTTAGGTAATAAGCTAAATGAAATTTCTCTAACACAAGACATTAAACAAATTGATTTTTACAAGTTCAGAGGTGGCGAAAACCTAAATGTGTTTACGGGCAAAGATAGTAACCTACATTTGAGCATTGAAGAAATAAAATCTGTCAAAAACCCAGATGTAATTCTGCTACACAAAAAAGATATTAAGTCCAACAAAGAACTTCAAGAATGGGAAAAGACACTGAATAAGATAGATAGTGTTGGAGATGTAAATATTTATAGATTTAATTCGGTCAGATAGAAAAATTTAGCAAATTATCTCATATTAAAAATTATTGCAATGCACCTTAACAATTATTCCCTCCATTTTCAGCAAAATAGCTAAAATGGAGGGAATTAATAATTATAGTTTGTATCTTTTAAATTATCGAGCATTGAATGCAGTTGCAATCTGTTCTGCCATATTGTCAAGACCAGCTTGGAGTTTTTTGCCAATCATCATTTTCATTACCATATTCAATTCAGCTTTAACAACCAATCTCATACGAGTATCGTAGGCATCAACCTTTTTGAGCTGTATCCAAAAAAATGCTTCAAAGGGCATTTCTTCGCCAGTAATTTTGATGATTGAATAAGGCTCTCGCTCAATCATTTTAAGTTTAATTGTAAAACCTTTTGCTTTGAACGAACAAGAATCGACAGTGGCTGTCCACTCCTCTACTTTGTCTTTGAGCATTGGAGTAAAGTTTTCAAAACTGCCCAAAGCCTCAAAAATCATAGAATCGGCTCGGTTAATCTGAACCTGTTTACTTGTATATTCTGTCATATTATTTATTCCATTGAGATGGATTTTCTCTCCAATTATTAAGAGTTTCCATTTCCTCAGGTTTGATATAGTTTTGTTCGTTTGCTACCTCAACAAGAGTTGGATAGTTACTCAAAGTATATACTGTACAATTAGCTTTTTCGAAGTTTGCAGCAGCTTGTGGGAAAGCATAAGTAAAAATTGCCATCATACCCAAAACCTCAACACCTTCGGCACGTAGAGCCTCAACAGCTGCAAGTGAACTTCCACCAGTAGAAATTAAGTCCTCAATTACAACAACCTTGTCGCCTTTTTTGAAATCACCCTCGATACGATTTGTCATACCGTGATTTTTAGCCTCCGAACGAACATAGATAAAAGGCTTGTTCATTTGTTCTGCAACCAACACACCGTGAGCAATAGCACCAGTAGCAACACCTGCTATAACCTCAACTTTTGGAAATTTTTGTTTAATCATTTCCACAAAAGAATTGCAAATCTGACGACGCACTTTTGGGAAAGAAAGAGTTTTGCGGTTATCACAATAAATTGGAGAATACCAACCAGAAGCCCAAGTAAAATAATTAACTGGACTAAGTTTAATTGCTTTTATTTGCAACAAACTCTCTGCAACATCTTTGCTAATAGATAGATTCATATAATTAAATATTTTTATGTTCAATGCCACAAAGTTAAGATTTTTTTCAGACAAATGGAATAAATACTTAGTTAATCTTGATTTATATGGAACTAACAAAAGTTTTTACCCCATTAAAAACCATTTGCATACCTATTGCAGCGACTATCAAACCAAAAATTCTTAATAAAGGATTTAGAATATTATATTTTACCATAAATTTGCCAAGCACACCACTCTCTCTCATAATCAACCAATTTAGGAATATAGCTACAACAAGGGCTGCTATTGCAACTCCAACACCATAGGTCATTGGCATTGCAACAACTGCGGTAATAGTAGCCGGACCTGCTATCATTGGCACTGCAATAGGAACTGTGATAATATCTGTTATTTTGCTCGAAGTGTCTATATTCAAAAATGCTCCTTTTTGGAGAGCCAACATACCATTTAGAATCAATACAACACCAGATATTACCTGAAAAGCATACATCTCGATATTAAACACATAGGTAAGGATTTGTGAACCCAAAGCCATAAACAAAACAAGTATTGCAAAAGCTGTAATAGTAGCTTTGTTCACGATTGTTTTAATCTCATCAGAAGAATATGATTTTTGGAGAGAAAATATCACAAAAATCTTCTGCACTGGATTGACAAGAGCTATAAAAGTCAGAAGTGCTATAAAAAAAGTTTTTATCATAACATTATAAAACTAAGAGATAATACAGAAATTACTGCCCAAAGCAAAACACCCATAATTATTGGTTTTGCTCCCACTTTGTGAATTGCTTCGATAGATAAAGTGCCACCTATCAAAAACAATGTAACAGAAAGTGCTTTGTGCGAAAATATATTAATAACGTGCGAAACGTTAGTATTAATATCCACATAAGTATTAATTATCATTGCTATAACAAACAAGAAAATAAACCAAGGAATAGATATTTTGCCTTTTGAGCTATTTTTGTACATAAACATTGCAACAAAAGACAAAGGAATAATCCACAATGCTCGTGTTAGTTTAACAGTTGTCGCAACCATCAAGGCTTCGTTTCCGTAAGTCTCCCCTGCTCCTACAACCGAACTTGTATCGTGGATTGCAATAGCTGCCCACGTACCAAACTGAGTTTGGCTAAGTCCTAATTGATGCCCAATAAATGGGAACAAAAACATTGCAATAGCATTCAAAGTAAAAACAACTGCCAAAGACATTGATGTTTGGTCGTTATCAGCATCAATCACTGGCGAAACAGCCGCAATAGCACTTCCTCCACAAATTGCAGTTCCAGAAGAAACCAAGAAAGCAAGTTTTTTGTCAAGTTTAAATAATTTTCCTAACAAAATCCCTACACTAATAACACATACAACCGAGATAATAGTAAAACTCATTCCTTCACTTGATGTTTTTAGAGCCTCGTGGAGGTTCATTCCAAATCCAAGACCTACAACAGAAATTTGTAGTAAATACTTTGATACTTTGCGAGATTGAGTTTGAAAGTAAGGTTTTAGCAAAAGTGCAAATGCAATTCCGCTAAAAAGAGCCAAGGCTGGCGAAACAAATAGCGAAGTTAGCAATAAACAAAAAAACAATGTGGTTTTCATAACTTTTAAATCTTTTTTGATTACAAAGGTATGCTCCAAAGCAATATAATGCCAATATTGTTTTTTTGAGTCTTATAACAAAAAGTTATAGACATAATTTTATTTCTAAATATTACTGCTTAAATTATTTCAATATTTCCAATTATATGAGGATTGGAAAAATATTTTTTTAGCGGACAATACTAACATCTAAACTCATTTTTGCAAACTCACAAAAATGTTCAGCAAGTCTATTTTGACTCCCAACGTTGTTTATTATCGAAAAATCACGTTCAAATACCAATTCCTCTATATCTATTATTTTGAGTTTATTTTCGTTCAGTTCGTCCAACACCGAGGCTATCGAAACAATAGCATAAGAATAACTGTTATACAAAAAATGCTTAATACTTTCGGTACTTCCAAGCTGTATAACAACATTCAAATCAGATATTTTGATAGAGTGTTTGTGGAGTGAAGACTCTATGACTTCCAAAGTTCCAGAACCTCCCTCACGCAACACCAAAGGCAATTCTTTGAGCTGTGAAAGCGTAACAGATTCGGGAGTTTTGTGGGTAGAGGAACACACAAGTACTAACTCATCACGGGACAAGACCTCATATCTAAAATCAGTTTTATGACTTTTGCCTTCTATCATTCCTACATCTATTCTGTTGCTCAATAAATGCTGTTCAATTTGGAGGGTATTGCCATTTGTCAGTGATAATTTTACTTCGGGAAAACGTGCCATATATTTTGCAATTATGGAAGGCAAAAGGTATTGAGAAATGGTGGTACTCGCACCAATAATCAATTCTCCTTTGTGGTTTTGCGAAAGCAAAGCCATTTCGGATTCAAGTTCCTTATAGAGTTTATGTATTGAAATAGAGTAAGTTCTAAAAAGTTCGCCAGAGGGACTAAGCTCTATTTTATTTTTGTTGCGTACAAATAACCGAACGTTATAACTACTCTCTAATTCTTGGATATGTTTAGAGATAGCTGGTTGTGAAATATGTAAAATCTGCGAGGCTTTTGTAAAACTCAAAACTTCGGCAACAGTATTAAAAACCTCTAATCTAAAATCGTTCATACAAACACTGAATTAATTGTCCGCTAATATAACCAAAAATTCACAAAATATACGTATATTTGTAATCTATATCAAAGTACAAAAATGATAAGCGTATATTACCAAGACAAAGAAATAATCTTTGATAATAATTGCAAAGATTACAAACAAAGTCAAGTAATTGATTATGACACAGATAAACAAACTATCAGTGCTACAAATTTGATTAAAAAACTTGACAAAACAGACAAATTAATTATTGTCTGCAAAGACTTAGACCAGTGTTATAAATTGTTTTTGGAACAATTTGAACAAATTGCAGCCGCTGGTGGGATAGTCCAAAACGAGGAAAACAAATGCCTAATGATTTTCAGAAACAATCGTTGGGATATTCCAAAGGGCAAACAAGAACCTAACGAAAATATTGAAGATTGTGCCGTACGAGAAGTAATGGAAGAATGTGGTATCGAAGACATCAAACAAGGTGATTTGATAACAAAAACAACTCATATATATTTTTTGTTTGGCAAATGGCACATTAAAACAACTTGGTGGTATGCTATGACAAGCACTTACTCAAACAAACTAACTCCACAAACAGAAGAGGGAATTAGCGAGGTGAGATGGGTCAAAAAATCCGAACTACAAGAATTGGTAGCAGATAGTTATGCTACAATCAAAAAAGTAATTGAGAATTACACAAAACAAAAATAAACACTAATTTTATCATTATGAAAAAAATCTTCAAAACAGCTATGGCTACAATGTTTGCAGCGACTATTTTGACAAGCTGTGGAGGTGGTGCTACAACAGCACAAGAGCCTATGCGACTACCTCAACTTACACAAGCTGAGAAAGATGCAGGTATATTATCTACTGAGGTAATGTTGAAACTTGCAAGACTTTCGGGTTCAACTGTATCACCAGACGGCAAAACTGTTGTTTATGCTTTGAATGCACAAGACATCAAAAACAACCGTTCATACACTAATTTGTTTGCTATTGATACAGAAAGCAAAGCAACTACTCAATTAACATTTGGCGAAAAGAGCAATTCTTCTGCTCAATTCAGCAAAGACGGTTCAAAAATCTTCTTCAAATCTAACGAAAACAATGGTTCTCAGGTTTGGGTTATGAATTTGGACGGCTCTAACAAAATACAAATTTCGGACGTAGAGGGAGGTATCAATGGTTTTGCAATCGCTCCAACAAACGACAAGGTTTTGTATGCTAAAACAGTAAAAGTTGATAAAATTGCAAAAGATATGTACCCAGAGTACCAAAAAAGCGGGGCTCAAATTTGGGACGATTTGATGGTTCGCCACTGGGACTACTGGACAAAAGGCGAATATTCTCATATCTTTGTAGCAGATATCGTGAACAACAAACTTGCAAACGACAAAGATATTAACGAAGGAGAAAGCTGGGATACTCCATTTGCTCCATATTTCCCAATGGGCGATATTACTTGGAACAACGCAGGTACAAAAATTGCTTATTCTTCTAAAAAACTTACAGGTTATGAGTATGCTAAAAGCACTAACTCTGAAATCTATATCTACGACCTTGCAAGTGGCAACACTGAATGTATGACTGCTGAACTTAAAAACGGTTACGACAACTCCCCAGTATTTAGTGCAGACGACTCAAAAATTGCTTGGGTGTCTATGGCTCGTAATGGCAATGAGGCAGACAAAGAAAGACTTATGGTAAAAGATTTTGCTACTGGCAAAGTAATGGATTTAACAAAAGATTTTGATAACGATGCAGGTGATATTAACTGGGACGGTAACACTATTTATTTCATTGCTCCTATCCAAGCTACTCACCAACTTTGTAGCGTTGAAGTAGAAGAAGGTGCAAAAGTAAAAGTACTTACTGACGGTCTTCAAGACTACTCTCATTTGCTTGTTGCTCAAAACAATATTTATATGGAGAAAGTAACTATCTCTACTCCAGCAGATGTTGTGGCACTTGATAGAAACTCTTACAAAGAATCTCAACTTACAGAGGTAAACAAACATATCCTTCCATTTGTTAAAATGGGCGAAGTACAAAAACGTTGGGTAAAAACAACTGACGGCAAACAAATGCTTACTTGGGTTATTCTTCCTCCTAATTTTGACGCTTCTAAAAAATACCCTACATTGTTGTACTGCCAAGGCGGTCCTCAAAGTGTTGTTAGCCAAAGATGGAGTTACCGTTGGAATTTCCAAGCATTCGCTGCACAAGGCTATGTGATTGTTGCTCCAAACCGTCGTGGTTTACCTTCATTTGGTAGCGAGTGGAACGACCAAATCTCTGGCGACTACTCTGGTCAAAACATCAAAGACTATTTGAGTGCTATTGATGATGTTGCAAAAGAAAAATATGTTGACACAGACAGATTGGGTTGTGTTGGTGCAAGTTATGGTGGCTACTCTACTTACTATCTTGCAGGTAACCACAACAATCGTTTCAAAGCATTTATCTCTCACTGCGGTATGTTCAATTTTGAGAGCTTCTATGGTGCAACAGAGGAACTTTGGTTCCCAAGTTGGGATTTAGGTGGTGCTTACTGGGAAGAAGGTAAAACTATCAAACGTTCTTACGCAAACTCTCCTCACAAATTCGTTGCTAAATGGGATACTCCTATCTTGATTATCGTTGGTTTGAAAGACTACCGTATTCCTTATACAGAATCTCTACAAGCATTTACTGCTGCTAAAAGCAAAGGTCTTGATGCAAGATTGTTAGCATTCGAAGACGAAGGACACCAAGTATTCAAACCACAAAACGCTATGGTTTGGCACAGTGAGTTTTACGCTTGGTTAGATAAACACCTTAAAAAATAATTGAGTAGGGAATTTCCCTAAATAACTATAACAAAAAAGACTGAGTAAAACTCAGTCTTTTTTGTTTTCAATCAACATAAATCTATTTCTTAACTCATTTTCTTCTCCAATTAAAAGATTCTTGAAGAATAAAACTAAAAAATATATATTTGATTCTATTCCTTTTGGAATATTTCTATAATTAGCACGAACCAAAGCGTTACGAAAATACCAAGAGTGTTCTGCAAATAAGTCATTATTTACATCATAGCCTAAACTTCTTAAATATTTAATAATAAAAACAGCTGTTACTCTCGTATTCCCCTTGCCAAATGGGTGTATTTGCCACAGTCCAGAAACAAATTTAGCTATATGTTCTACTACCTCATTTGACGAAAGTCCTTTATAACTAATTTTTTTTTCTTGTTCTAAATCATATTCGATAGTTTTATATAAATCGTCTGCACTAACATATAAAACGGTATCTCCTTGGAGTACCCATTCTTTCTTTGTAATATTATACTCCCTTAACTTCCCTGCAAAATCAAAAACTCCACTAAATAATTTTTTGTGAATAGAAATAAAACCTGTAACAGAAAAAGAAAAGGATTTTTCAGATAATATTTGTGCTATATTTGCAGAAACTTTATCTGCTTCTTCGATATTATCATCATCAAGTGTTCTTTCAGTTTTAGATTCATAATACCCACTAATAAGAGTTCTGACTTCGTCTATACTAATATCCCCCTCAATATGTTTTATGGCGGTATTTCTTAAATATTCAGAAGTCTGCAAACCATCAACAGCTTGGAGACCGATAGCAGTTTTCCAAACAGAAGCCTTTTCTTTTTTGCTGGGTTCTACATTGCGTATGTATGATTCAAAATCTATTTGCATAATTCTATCTGGATTATTATTTTTTTATTGCTACAAAGATATTAATAATTATTGAAATTCAGTACCTCATCTAATTTTGTGCTAAATAATTTTTCTGTTAATTATATGTATATAAATAAATTTATTGCTGTCCAGTAAAAATTTTAAAAATAATCGTAATAGATTAAACAACAATGTATTACAGTATTTTAATTTGTAAGAGGCTTGAAAAAATATTTTTAAAATTTTTATCTTTCAGAAATCTTACAAGTTCCCAATAAACTCGGATCTCTTAGGCTATTTTGCTGATGGTCATAACGTAGCGTACTGGCGTACGTGAGTTATGAGCATCGGTGAAATAGACAAGATAGGCGAGTTTCGTTTTTAGCGGACAGTACTAAAATAAATTAAATAGAAGAAATAAGTACTGTGCATATAATTTTAATTTGAAGAGTCTAAAAGTCGGATATCAAATATTAGTGTCGAAAATGGTTTGATAGCTCCTGCTTGTTTTGAACCATATCCCAAATTAAATGGAATAACTATTTCCCAACGTGAGCCGACGGGCATTTCTCGCAAAGCAGTTCGCCAACCGAGTATCAACTCAGAGAGTTTGAACGATGAAGGTCGCCCCTTTTGGGTAGTATCAAATATTTTTCCATTAATTAGTTTCCCAATATAATGAACTGTAACAATGCTCTTTGGAGAAGGTTTAACTCCATTGCCTTTTACTATTTCACGGTACATTACACCATTAAACAGTACTTTGACATTGGGTTGAAGTCTATATTGTTCCAAAAACTCTAAGTTTCGAGTTTTATATTCGTTAGTTTGTGCCATAGATTTGAATTTAGGTTCAAAAATAAATATTGCCGTTCAGTAAAAAAAATATCTTTCAGAAATCATACAAGATAGGCGAGTTTTGTTTTTAGCGGACAATACTATACTATTAAAAAAAACTGCTCCTAAGCAAGAAACTTCGGAGCAGAATTTATAGTCGTCTTTTTTAAGATTCAACCAAATAGACTACCAAGCGTATAGTGGACGGTTTGCCATAAGAGCATTAACCTCACCACGAACTTGTGCAAGATTTGCTTCGTCATCTGGATTAGAAAGTACTCTATCAATCAAGTTTACAACTTGAACCATTTCGTCTTCTTTCAAACCACGAGTTGTGATAGCAGCAGCACCTACACGAATACCAGATGTTGTAAATGGTGTACGTGAGTCAAATGGTACCATATTTTTGTTGATAGTAATATCAGCAAGAACAAGAGTGTTCTCAGCTTTTTTACCAGTCAATTCTGGGAATTTAGAACGAAGGTCAATCAACAACAAGTGATTGTCTGTACCACCAGAAACGATAGTGTAACCCAAAGCTAAGAATTGTTTAGCCATAGCTTGTGTGTTAGCACGAACTTGAAGTTGGTATTGTTTGTATTCTGGTTTCAAAGCCTCACCAAATGCAACAGCCTTAGCAGCGATTACGTGTTCAAGTGGGCCACCTTGGATACCTGGGAATACAGCAGAGTTAAAGATTTGAGACATCATTTTAACTACGCCTTTTGGAGTTTTCAAACCCCAAGGATTTTCGAAGTCTTTACCCATAAGGATAATACCACCACGTGGACCACGAAGAGTTTTGTGAGTAGTTGAAGTAACTACGTGAGCGTATTTAACAGGGTTGTCTAACAAACCAGCAGCAATCATACCAGCAGGGTGAGCCATATCTACCATCATCAATGCACCACAAGCATCAGCGATTTTACGGATACGAGCATAATCCCACTCACGGCTATATGCAGAAGCACCAGCAATGATAAGTTTTGGTTTGTTTTCCATTGCTACTTTTTCCATTTCCTCGTAATCAACTGTACCAGTTTCTTCTTTTACGTGGTAAGAAAGTGCTTTGTAGTTCATACCAGACATATTTACTGGAGAACCGTGAGACAAGTGACCACCGTGAGAAAGGTCAAGACCTAAGAAAGTATCACCTGGTTTCAAGATAGCGTGGAATACAGCCATATTTGCTTGTGCACCTGAGTGAGGTTGAACGTTAGCATACTCTGCATCATAAAGTTTGCAAAGACGGTCGATAGCTAATTGCTCAACTTTATCAACAACTTGACAACCACCATAGTAACGTGCTTTTGGGTAACCCTCAGCATATTTGTTAGTAAGTACAGAACCCATAGCTGCCATTACTTGCTCACTAACGAAGTTCTCTGATGCGATAAGCTCAATACCGTGCATCTGTCTGTTTTTCTCTTCTTCGATCAAACCGAAGATTTCCAAATCTTTTTCCATTTCGATAATTTGTTATATTTTTAGTAAATTTTGTGCTTAAAATAGATTTTCAAACATCTATATAAAATACAGTTACAAAACCACTTATAGCGTTTAAAATTCTGCCACAAATATAAGCATTTTTTTTAATTAAACACCATATTACTCATTAAAAAATAGGGTATTTGAACAAAAATCCAAATACCCTATAATTTATAAATTTTATTATAAAAAATTATATTACCGATAAGTAAATATTATTTCTTTTCCTCTTTTGGTTTAGCGTTTTTTGTATATTTATCCAACCATTTCACTGTTTCGAACCATAATTGATATACGTTTTCTTTTGCACGATAACCGTGAGTATCGTTTGGAAGAACAACATAACGGCTTGTACCACCGAAATATGAAATTGCTTGGTACAAACGTTGTGTTTGAACTGGGAAAGTACCACTATTTTCGTCTAAGCTACCGTGGATTAACAAAATAGGCTCTTTAAGTTTATTTACATAAGAGAATGGAGACATTTTGAAATACAAATCCGGAGCTTTCCAATAAGTACGACGTTCAGTTTGGAAACCAAATGGAGTCAAAGTACGGTTGTAAGCACCACTACGAGCAATACCTGCTGTAAACAAATCACTTTGAGAAAGCAAGTGAGCAGTCATAAATGCACCATAAGAGTGTCCACCTACTGCACAACGATTTCTATCACCAACACCAATAGAAACCACATAATCTATTGCAGCCTCAGCATTAGAAACTAATTGTGAGATAAATACATCATTTGGCTCATTATCAACACTATCCGAAACAATATACATACTCATATCAAGCATTACTGCATAACCTTGTGTAGCCATAATTGCAGCAGCTGTTGGAGCAATAAAATTGTAGCGACCAGCACGATTTTTCTCTGCCTCTACGCTTGTGCGGTATTCACGAGGGTAAGCCCACATAAACACTGGAAGTCTGCCATCACGCTCTTTGTCATAACCTTTTGGAGTAATCAAAAGTGCAGTCTGACCAACACCATCTTTACGAGTATAAGTTACAAACTCACGACCTAACTCACGAATTTCAGGAACTGGGTCTGTAAATGCTGTAAGTTCTTTAACTTGACCATCTTTGACACGCAAAGTAGCTAAATTTGCAGGAGTTGTAGCACTTTGACGAGAAACCAACAAAGTTAGTTTTTTGAAATCCAAAATATCTACAATAGAAGTAGAATAAGGAGCAGCAGATATCCAAAGTTGAGTAAACTCTTTTTTCTTCATATCAAAAGCATCTACGAAAGACATCATATCTCCCTCAGCATCAGGACGGTTACGGCCTACAAAATAAAGTTTTTTATTTCCTTTTTCAAGATATAGAACCTTCTCGCCAAATTGATTATTTTTTGTAAATGGACGACCAATAACAGTATAGTTTTTAACTGAATCTGGTTTTGTAGATTCAACAAACAACAACTGAGGTTTTTGAGTGTTATCTGCTGGATTGAAAGACAAAGTACGAGAGATTTTTTGTTTTGAAGAATTGTCGCTATACAAAGCAAAATTCTCATTACCCCAAACAATACCACCAAATCCATATTCAGAAGTCAAAACCAAAGATTTTTGACCATCGAAAGGTGCAGATAATTGATATACAGAAGTTTGGAAAGTTTTTTCAACTTCCTCGTCTTTTTCTTCCTCAGATTTTGCATTATCTTCTTCTTTGTCTTCGACAATTCTTTCTGTCCAATACAAAGTAGACGCTACGTCAGCTCTCCAATTATAGCCACGTGGTTTTGGAGTTTTATCATCTTTTTTCTCTTCTTTGATAGTTTTATCTTCAAGAGTTTTGATGATTTTGCCAGATGCAATTTCCATTAATTGTAGTTTGTGAGGGAAAGCACTGTAAGAAGTGATATAAGAGAAAGGTTTGTGAACAGTACGCACCAAAGCATATTGTTTGTCTGGTGAAAGATTAAGCGATGAATAAATTGCTTTATCTCCAATCTTTGAAGTGCCTTCGTTTGAATAAACAACTATTTGAGAAGTTGTAAGATATTCAAAAACAGCTTCTTCGGCTGGTGTAGTGATAATATCTGCAATAGTTCTGCCACCAAATTTTTTGCCATAAACTTCTTGAACGGCTGGGCCTTCTGGCAAACGGTCTGTTGAAGGACACTCGCCTGCATCTTCTGGGACTGCCATATAGATGATTTTGTCATCTCCCATAAATTGGAATAAGTCGCTACGCAACACTGTTCCGCTCAATTTGTATTTATTGATTTTGGCAGCTTCGAGAGTTGCTAAATCAATTCTCCACAATTCGATTTCATTTTCTGTAACATTCGAAAAAGCAACATATTTGTTGTTTGGCGACCATTTCAGAGTAGAAATTTGAAGATTAACTGGAAGATTTTTGATTTCCAATTTCTGTCCATTAACTTCGATAGTCAAAGCGTCTGAAAACACTTGACGAGTTACAGAGAAGTTTTTTGGATTCATACGTACTCCACCCAAACGATATTCATTGTATGAAATATCTTTTAGTGTCAAAAAGGCAGTGCTTTTTGAAAGTATTGCCAAATGATTTTCTGAACCGATAACAGTAGTAGGTACAGGTTTGGCATCAATTATATTTTTCATAATCTGAGGTGGAGTCTGAAACTTCTCAGATTGTGCAAAAATTGAGGTTGATAATACACTTAACCCCAAAATAAGTGCTGAGTAAATGATTTTTCTCATAATTCATTTAAGTTTAGTTACTATATAGACAAAGTAAACCAAATATTTCATACTAAACAATTTATTGTCTTTACAAATAAAAAAATATCGACAAACAGCAATTTGAAGACGACAAAACAATATCTGTATTTAATTTTTATGCAAATAAATTTGTTTTTGTTAAAAAGATATATATCTTTGCAAAACAATGGTTTCTAAGGATTGTTATCAATCACAGAATTAAAAGGGAATGTAGTGAAATTCTACAACAGTTCCCGCTGCTGTAAGTTCTATATGTTATTTAATCACTCTTATTGCCACTGACTATTAGTTGGGAAGGCGATTAAATACGAACGAGTCAGAAGACCTGCCATTAAAAACTGAGTTTTACTTATACGGAGAATATAAACAAACGTCAATAGATTTTTACAAATTTCTAACGAAGTAAATGCTCTTGTTGAGCCAAAATTGTGGTTGTTTGGGAAGAACCACAGACTGTTTTGGACTTGATAATTGTTGCTACCGCTATGTTTTAACAAAATATGTTTTCTTTTGAAAAAAAGCAGTGATGCTTTGTTCAATTTAGTAGCTAACCGACAACGTTTTCGCCTAACGGTCGGTTAGCATAAATCTAAATTTGTTTGTAAACATATTAATGTGTAATTTTGTCGACCAATACACTATCATAAAATGAAATTTAGGACACTATATATATGTACTTTGCTAATAACAATAGTACTTCCAAATATGAGTAAGGCTCAAAAAAAATACGAGCTTAAAGAAATTACCATAACTGCAAAGAAAAAAGTAGAGGAACAAGCTGTTACAAAAACCATTGTGGACTCGGTTCAAATTGCACAATCCGCAAATAGCTCTCTTTCCGAACTACTTTCAAAATCCACTCCAATTTTTGTCAAAACTTACGGTCAAGGTTCAACTGCTACTGTATCTTTTAGAGGCACAGGAGCTTCGCACACTCAAGTAGAATGGAACGGACTAAACATAAACAACCCAATGCTTGGACAAGTAGATTTCTCACAAATACCTGTTTGGTTTATCGACAATGTTGAGTTGTATCACGGAGGCAGTTCGCTTCAAAATAGTAGCGGGGCATTGGGAGGCTCGGTTTCGATAGGAACAAAACCACATTGGAGCGAAAAATATCACGGAACAGTTGTGCAAGGATTTGGAAGTTTTGGAAAATACCAAACTATGGCTTCGGTAGGTGGTGGCTCATACAAATTTCAGGTCAAAGCAAGATATTTATACGAAAGAGCAAACAACAATTTTGAATTTATCAATACATCTATTCCTCCATTTGAACGTACTACCCAACAAAATGCAGAGTATGACAAACACGCATTAACAACAGATTTTTATTATAATGCAGGGAAACAGAATTTTCTTTCGCTAAATCTTTGGTTTCACACCTCAGACCGTAATTTACCAACAATTATGTCTTACGAGGGATTGGGCAGAAAAGAATATGACAAAAGTGACGAAATTAGAATTGTGGCAAAATGGTCTAAGTATTGGAAAGATGTAAACACAGTGCTTTCGAGTGGATATTCACGTACAGATATGGATTATTTACTGTCAAACAACACTTATTTGGATTGGGTAATAAACACAGATAGCCGAAGTTATACAAATTCTTTTTTTAACAGCTATAAGGTTGATTGGAATATTTCAAAGAAAAGTGTACTAAAAGCAAATATAAATGTAGATTATCACGATGTTTCGACACTTAATAGACTAACCCAAGAGGGTTATCAAAACGACCGTTTGGAGTGTGGTGCTACTGCAAGTTTTCATCATTCGTTCAATAGATTTATTTCGGGTTATGTACTTATCAGAGAAGAATTAACAGACGGAGAGTTTTCGCCAATTATGCCAAGTATAGGCGTTTCGTCAAGCCCATTTAAAGACAAAAATTTCAGTATTGCAATTAATGGTACACGTAATTACCACAAACCAACACTAAATGATTTGTATTGGCAACCAGGCGGGAACCCAGATTTGCGTAGCGAAAAAGGCTACACTGGGGATTTATCTATTAGCTATGAAAACGTTTGGGCAAACAAATTCAAATTAAAAACTTCTGCATCTGGTTATCTATCAAAAATTGACGATTGGATTATCTGGCAACCAAGCGAATATATGTATTGGACAGCACAGAATATTCAAAAAGTTTATGCACGAGGTGTAGAGGCAAATTTTGAACTAAAATACCAACTTAGAGCATTTGAGTTTACGCTTAATGGTAATTATGTCTTTACACGTACCACCAACGAAAGCGACAATTTGATGGCAAATGACTCGAAAGGCAAACAGTTGATATATATTCCACTTCACAAAGCAAGTACACTTTTTGGAACAAGATACCGTAATTTCTATTTGGATTTTATGTGGAATTTTACTGGCGAAAGATTTACTACTTCTTCTAACGAATATACTCGCCACAAACTTCCATACTACTCTCTTTGCGATTTGACAATAGGCAAAAAAATATACTTGGGCAAAATCAAAAAAACTGCATTTGATATTCAATTCAAGATTAATAACTTGTTTAATGTTGATTATCAAGCAATTTTGTGGAGAGCAATGCCAGGCAGAAACTACCAATTCCAAATTAAATTTGATTTTTAAGTTATGAAAAAGATATTAAGCATTTTTATATTATTTTTGGCTTTTGCTTGTACAAAAGAGATAGGAAAGATTGAACCTACACCATACTTAGAGCTAAGCAATAGCAAAGGAGTTTTTATTGGCTGTGAGGGAAACTTTATGTACGGAAACGCAACACTTAGCTACTACGACAAAAACACACACGAAAGTTACGACCAAATATTTATCAACACAAACAATTTTCCTGTTGGAGACGTTCTTCAATCTACCAAAATCAGAGGAAATTCACTATATATGATGGTAAATAATTCAGGTAAAATTTATATTGTAGATAAAAACACTATGGTATATAAAGACAAGATTAGCGGACTTGTATCTCCCCGCTATATAGAATTTATAAACGATAAGAAAGCCTATATAACAGACCTTTACTCGCCGTCGATTGCAGTTTTGGATATGGAGAAAATGCAAGTAACAAACGGGATTTTTATTGGCTATACACCAAGCGGCAAACCTCGTGGAACAGAAGAAATGATACGAGATAAGGACTATGTATATACGTGTAGTTGGGCGTTTAGCGACAAAGTTTACAAAATAAACACATCTACTGACAAAGTTAGCGACTCTCTGAAAGTTACTCTTCAACCAAATTCTCTTGTCAAAGACAAAAATAATAAACTGTGGGTACTAAGCGACGGTAGCTATCCTGGGTCACCAATCGGGAAAGTACGTGCAGCACTTACCAAAATTGATTTAGAAAAATTTGAAGTAGAACAAACATTCACTTTTGAAAGTGATGTCGCTATGCCTATGCGACTAAGAATTGACTCAAAGGGAGAGAACTTATATTTCGTGTACGGTACAGTCCAAACAACAACAAGCAAAAGTTCCGAAAACCGTCCATACGGAGTATATAAAATGGATATTGAAGCTCAATCGCTTCCACAAAATCCATTTATCAGTGGCAAAGACAAACTAATCTACTCACTGGGAATAGACCCAAGCAACGACGATATATATATCGGTGATGCTGTAAATTACGTACAAAAATCCACAATATACCGTTACGACAAAAACGCCAATCTAATCAAAAGTTTCAAATCTGGAATAACCCCCGGAAGCTTCACATTTAATTAGGCAATATCGCAAAATTATTTTGGAATAAAAATCAAAAAAAATATCAAAAAAATCAGCTATTTTTTACCACATTACCACTGAAAACAAAAATGCTACTTATTTTATAAGTAGCATTTTTCTAATATTCTTCTTCGTTAAAGAAAAATTCGTCTTTACTCGGATAATCTGGCCAAATATCTTCTATACTTTCGTATGCTTCGCCCTCGTCCTCTATTTCTTGAAGATTCTCAATAACTTCCAACGGAACACCTGAACGAACTGCATAATCAATAAGTTCTTCTTTTGTTGCAGGCCAAGGTGCATCTTCCAATTTTGAAGCTAACTCTAATGTCCAATACATTTTAATTAAGTTTTATGTTGTTAATACTATTTTTTTCTTCGATATTTTTTAAACAACACAAAAGTATAAAAAAAATCTAATTAAACAAGTTTTTTATAATATTTTTTAAAAAAATATTTTTATTCGTTTTTTCCTTCCCAGTACAATTCCTCTATCCCAAGTTTTTCGGTAATCAATCTACCAAGCACATAGATGTAATCCGACAAGCGATTTAAGTATTTTATGGCAGTGCTATCAATTTCAAATTGTTCTTGTACACGCAACGAGGCACGTTCGGCACGACGACAAACAGTACGAGCAATGTGGGCAGCCGAAACAAGTCTGTTTCCGCCAGGCAAAGTGAAACGTGTAATTGGTTTAAGCTCCAAAGTCATTCGGTCTATTGCATTTTCGAGCATAAGTATATTATCCTCGCTAATACGTGGTAGTTTATCGTATATTGAACTGTCCGAAGCCAACAGAGTTGAAACAACCATAAGTCTATGCAAAACCTCCAACAATTCGTCTAATTCAGTCTTAAAATCTTCGTTTTGGAGTTGAGAAGATTCTATCATACTATCTCTAAGAAAAGCCAAATGAGCTGACAATTCATCAACTGTACCATAAGCCTCCAAACGACAATGCGTTTTGCTTACTCTCTCGCCTCCGACAAGCGAAGTCGAACCTTTATCTCCACCTTTTGTATATACTTTCATAGTTCTAAAATTTTTGATTAGCCATAGTAGGATTTTGATTAATCTCATCGTTTTCTATCAAACCATCACGCAAACGCACAATCCTACGTGCATAACGTGCAATATCTTCTTCGTGAGTAACTACAATAATAGTATTGCCAGAACGGTATATTTCCTCAAAAAATCCCATTATATCAATAGATGTTTTGGTGTCGAGATTACCAGTAGGCTCGTCAGCAAGAATAATAGAAGGATTAGTTACGAGAGCACGTGCAATAGCTACCCTTTGGCGTTGTCCACCAGAAAGTTCGTTTGGACGATGATACATTCTCTCTTCCAAACCAACTTTTGTAAGTGCATCAATAGCTCTTTGGGTGCGGATATTTTTGGGTACACCAGAATAAATCAGTGGCAATGCAACATTTTGAACACCATTTTGGCGTGGCATCAAATTGAAGGTCTGAAACACAAAACCAATTTCACGATTTCGGACTTCCGACAATTCATCATCGTTCATTTTGCTCACATCAACTCCATTTAGGAAATACTCTCCACGTGTTGGCGAATCCAAACAACCAAGCATATTCATCAAAGTTGATTTCCCTGAACCAGAGGGGCCCATAATGGCAATATAATCATTTTTGTAGATTGTCAAATCCACAGATTTAAGTGCCTCAACTTTCTGAGAACCCACAATGTAGGTTTTGTTGATATCTTTAATATTAATAATTTCGTTGTCGTTCATAGTTTTAAATAGTTATGTTTTATAGCTTTAATTTATATGTCTTTGGACTAAGATGTTTATCAAAAATCATTACCCCAAAATAGTTAAAGTCCAAAACTAATTCATTATCAATCTTTGACCACCAATTTCTATTTTCTTGGTTTTTAGAAATGCCGTTTATAATCAATACAGTTCGTTTATCCAAAGCCTTCATACTCTGTATTAACGATGACATAGAAGATATATTTCGCATTGCTGTTACCACAACTAAATCTTCATTATTGTAGTTGATTGGGTCGATAACATAAGAATCAAATTCTAAATAAGAATGTATATGACACCATCTAAGTGCATAACGATTTTTGACATTATACGAACAAATTTTGTTGTACATATCGTTGTTTACAGTCAAAGAAGTAGATGCACTTGGCATAAAAACGCTACGCACTAAGCTATAAACAAAAGGAGAATGAATATTATGACCTTTGCGATACTTAAATCTTAAAAGATATTTTGCTTTTCTAACTATTTTCATATTTTATAAAATGTATTTTCCTGCACAAAACCCAGTAGAGAATGCTATTTGAAGATTATATCCGCCAGTGTCTGCATCTATATTCAATAACTCCCCTGCAAATGACAAACCATCACAAATATTTGATTTTAGAGTTTTTGGTTCTACTTCCGTACAATCTACGCCACCAGCCGTAACAACAGCTTCGGCAAATCCTCTATCTCTCAAAACCTGCAATTTAAAATTTTTAATTATATTAATCACCTCAATTTTTTGTCTTTCATCAAGCGAAGATAATAAAACATTTTTATTCTGCGTAATTTCTGACAAAATCATTTGAATTAATTTTTGTGGAAAAAGTTTCCTAAAAAAAGTTTCCAACGTAAGTTTTGGATTTTCAGCACATTCTCTGTCCATTCTTCCAAGAAATTTATTTTGTGTAAGCCCCGGTTTAAAGTCTATTACAAAATAAACGTGTTGTTTTTTGCTAAGAGCTTCGACTGCCAACCTACTCATTCTGAAAATCGAACCTCCACCAATACCAAAACTAAAAAATTCTGCTTCACCCTGCTCCTTTGCAATGATTTGGGAATCTATTTCCAAAGAAATATTTATATTTTTGACAACTAAACCTCTTACTTGACTCAAAAATTTAGATTTTATATCAAAAGGAACTAATGAGGGTAAAAGTGGTGTAATAGTATGTCCTAATTCTTTTGCAAAGGCGTATCCATCACCTGTCGAACCAGTCTTTGGGTATGACTTCCCACCCGTAGCGAGTATAACTTTTGAGGCTTTTAATGCACTTGCTCTACCAGAGAGAAACAAGTCAAAACCACTTTCGGTCTTTACTATTTTGTTAATCTCACAATTACACTCAATATCTACATCGGAACGATAACAATTATTTTCTAAACACCTAACAACGTCCCAAGCATCTTCGCTCATAGGGTAGATTCTACCACCTTGTTTTACAACAAGTTTAAGACCATTGTCTTGAAAAAAATGCCAAGTATCTTCGTTATCAAATTCTTTGAACGAATGTTCAAAAAAATCCTTTTCACTTCTGACTTTCGACAAAAATTCTTCGTAGCCTTTGTTATTCGTTAAATTACAACGACCCTTGCCAGTAATTCTAATTTTCCTGCCACATTTTTCCATTTTTTCCAAAACTACAATTTTGGCTTTTGTGTGAAATGCAGCACAAGATAGAGCAGCCATCAAACCCGCTGCACCACCTCCAACAATCGCTACATCATAATATTTTTGCATTAAATCAAAGTTTTATTGAAAATTCTATTTTTTATATTTCCGAAATAGTACAAACTCCTTCTCTTAGGCTATTCTGAATATATAACGTAGCGTATGGCGTACGTAAAGCAGAGTATCAGCAAAATAGACAAGATAGGCGAGTTTCGTTTTTAGTAGACAGTACTAATTAATAAACATATTTAACATTATCCACCCACAGAGTACTTCCAGGAGCTCCCACATAAGCACCATTTTGGCTCGATGAGAAAATCAAAAATATATGTGTTGGTTGGTCTTCCTCACCACCCCAACCAATTTCTACAATTCGTTTTTGCTCTCCTTTTGAGTTTGTATCATAGTGTCTAAAATCTTTTTCAGTTTTTTTGGTTAGCAAAGCCAAGTGTTTTTTGAATATTGGCAATTTTGAAATATCTCCTTTCAAAATATCCAAAGTATAATTGTTTACCCATTTTCCATCTGTATCGTCCAAACGAATATTTGCTGTACCAAGACGTTTAGCAAAAATATTACCTTCTTCGTCTTCCCAACGTTTTTGGACAAACACCAATACTTCGGCAAAATTCTGCTCACCCAAAGCGGTAGGGTCGCCCATACCATTAGCGTAGTATCTTTCGCCAGTAGATAAATACTTGTAATCAAACATAATTTGTTTGGGCATAGAAGATATTTCCACACCTCTACAAACATTCTCAATAGCAGATTTAACAGATTTGATAGGCTCTATGATATTGCCAAGATATACAGAACCTGCGGCAATTACATTTATATTAAAAAGTCCCAATACCCTTACTTTTTCAAGTTTAGTTTCGAGTTTTGCAACATAGCCACCAGTTTCACGAGTATCACGAGATACTGTGGAAGACCCTTTGACTACACCTACATCTGCAAAAACATTCGAACTTCGCCAAGGAACTCTTGCATCTTTAACATAAGGACTGTTTTGAGGAATAGTTTGAGCCTCTCCAATCTCGTACAAAGTATGTACTTTCGAACCGATTATTCGTGAATCCTTGACTGTTCGTGAAAACCATTTTTCAAAATCTCCGTAAGGAATAGGAACGATATTGCCAGAGTTTTGAGCAAATGTAGATATGCCTGTAAAACAGCATAATATCGTTAATATTAATACTTTATTTTTCATAATAAAAAACATTTATTTTCAGTCAAAGTTACATTTTTTTTGCCAATGCAACAAATTGATTAGTAACAAAACTTTCCAAAGTAAACAAATAGGACTTATTTGTAGATAAATCTAACACTTTTCCTCCGCTACACTGAACAAGTGCAACACCTGCCGCAATATCCCAAGCGTGGATTGGCAAACAGCGTGGATAACAGTCTATGTTTCCTTTTGCTATCTCGGCAAACTTCAACGAACTTCCCATTTGAATAACTTTACTATTTGGAGTGTTTTCGCACTCACGAGTTATATAACAGTTGGTAGCATTATCTTGAAACGAAACGCTACGTGCAACTATATATTCTTGTTTGGTCTGTGGCAAAGGTAGCTTTGTTGATTTATTAATTAACTCATCTAAACTTCCAAAATTATCGGAAGGTTCTAAATTACACCAAAGCGTCCCAAACGAACTATGTGCAAAATATAAATCGTGGGTTATAGGCACATATATAACTCCAAATACAGATTTAGAATCTTCGATAAGTGCGATATTAACAGTAAACTCTTTGCTTTTGTTTATAAATCCCTTTGTTCCATCAAGTGGATCTATTAACCAGTATTTTGTCCACAATAGTCGTGCCGCTTTATCTTCAATTTTACTCTCTTCGCTTATGTACGGGATATTCGTAACAGACAAACCCTCCAAAATAATATCATTGGCAAGTTTATCAGCTAAGGTAACAGGAGAATTATCAGATTTTTTCTGAATTTGCAAATCCGAAATATCATAATATATCTTCTCTATTGCTCGCCCTGCCTCAACAGCAGATTTAATTGCAACTAATAATAAATTGTTCATTTTTTCGTTTTATAAAAAAATATTTCATTATATTTGCAAAGATATAAAATTTATGGTGATATGAAACAAAAAGAAGGTCAGATACATTCCGAACAATGGCTTAGATTAAGCGAAGTGATTAGATGGACAGGATTGTCTATTCACGCATTCGCTGGTGAAGTAGGATTAAAACGTTCAGAAAACTTGTACCGAATAAAAAATAACCTAAACGGTATGAGCCGCAAACTTGTTATACAAGTTACAAATCGCTACCCAGAGATTAGCGACGTGTGGTTAATGACAGGTGCAGGAGATATGCTTTCAAAAAATAAATTAGAAACATCATCTATAATTCCGTACTACCACTTAGGTGTTCCACAATATCTTGAAAACCCAGATGATAGCAAATCTGGTTTCAGTGCTCCTTCTTTCATAAATGCAGATTTAGCAATAGATGTTATGACTTCTGACTTAAACGAGATTATTCCAGCAGGCAGTTCCGCTTTTCTTAAAAAAATCAGCATTGATAATATCTTGTTTGGTAAACCATATTATGTTGTTACAGAACATTTTCAAGAATTTAGAATAATTACTCGTAGCGACAAAGCAAATATAATTAAATTATGTTCTCTACCAATAAATCAAATGAACGAAACATTGATAAAAACAGACGACATAAAACATATTTTTAAAGTAGAAGGATTTTTCAAAAAGATATAACAAAAAAAACTTACGACTTATTATGTCGTAAGTTTTTTTATTACTTGAAATACCAAAGTCAAAAACTGGTATTTTTAGAATAGTATTGTCCGCTAAAAATCATACAAATTTCCTTAGTTGTTTGCAACACTCCAAGAATTAAGATATGCAGATTTTGTAATATCTACTAATTTAGACCAATTTAGTTTCTCAACTACATCTGTAACTTTGTGGTAATCTGAGTGTCCGTCAGTATGATACCACATAATAGGCACATCTCTACGCCCAAAACTTCTGTTATCACTACCACCTAATTTATTATCAGCAACATTATAAATAGGCTCTAATTGCAGATTATATTGAGTTATATTCTGCTGCATAATTTGTTTGTAAGAATCCAAAGTATAGAAAAAAGCTACCAAATTAGGTTTTTCTTCATTTGTATTGCGTCCAATCATATCAAAATTCATATACATTTTGATATTTTTCAAATCTCCAAAATTACGAACAAAGTACTCTGAGCCACGTACGCCTACTTCCTCTGCGTCCCAAAATGCAAAAATAACGGAATATTTTGGCTTAACACCATTTTCTTTGTAAGCACGTGCTATCTGCAATACTGCCGAAACTCCACTTGCATTATCATCAGCTCCGTTAAAAATTTTGTCTTTACCCGTAACATTGTTTTTTATGCCAAGGTGGTCGTAATGAGCCCCAATAATAACATATTGGTCTTTTATTTCGCCCTCTATATAGCCCAAAACATTATACAAATCAAATGTTTTTTTAGCGTCTAAAACATCTTCAACGAACCATACCGTATTCCCAGATTTTGCAAGTTGGAAATGTTGTTTGTAAGCCTCTTTATAGGGACTTATACCATATTGTTTGAGCTGCGAGATGATATATTCACGTGAAATTGCTGCACCACGTGTACCAAACCCACGACCTTCTAACAAATCGTCTGCCAAGAAAGCAATATGAGCCTCAGCAGATTGTTTTGTGATAGTATTGAGTCCTTGCTCTACATTACTCTGAGCAAATACTGCACTACACAACAAAACAGATAAAATTGTAAGTACTTTTTTCATATTAGTTGTTTTTATTTACAAAATCAGACTGGCTACTAATAAACTCAGACTTCTTAGGATATTTTACTGGTATAGCGTAGCGTACGTGCAACAGACATCAGAAAAATAGACAAGATAGGCGAGTTTCATTTTAGTGTACGGAACAGTTATTTTAAATATTAATAGTTTCTGTATCTTCCAGCACTGGGATATTTGATTTTGCCTTAGTTCCTTTAATACCAAGTGATTGAAGTTGTTGCACTTGCCAAATAAAATTACCATTTCCTTGTGATAGCGATTTTAAAGCACTGTCATAACTTTCACGACATTTGGTAATATTTGAATCTATACTATTCATATATCCCAAGAATATATCAAATTTGTCATACATTTTTGTGGCTCTATCAACAATCTGCATAACGCTCTGATTTTGTTTTTCTCGTTTCCAAAGGTCATAAACTAACTTTAAGGCAGTAATTAGATGGGTTGGAGTTATCAAAATAATTCGGCGTTTGTAGGCGTATTCCCACAAATTAGCATCTTCGTTAAGTGCTATCATATAAGAGGCCTCAATAGGCATAAACATCATAACAAAATCCAAAGAATTTTCTCTGCTATCATATTTTTTGGCAGAAAGCTCGTCTATATGGCTACGAATAGATACAATATGTTCTTTGAGAGCAACCGCTCGTATATCTTCGGTTTCTGCCTCCACATAGCGACTATAAGCCGTAAGTGATACTTTTGAATCAATAATCACTTCTCGCTCGTCGGGATAACGCACCACAATATCGGGTCTTAGACTTCTTCCCTCCTCGCTTTTCTGTTCGTCCTGAGGAAAATACTCAACTCCTTTTTTTAGTCCAGAGTTTTGTAGGATAGTTTCGAGAATCATCTCACCCCAATTACCCTGAACTTTATTGTTTTTTTCACCTTTTAGAGCTTTCGTAAGATTGGTAGCGTCCGAACTTAATTGTTGATTTAGTTTCATCAAATTACTCAATTCTGTACTCAAACTTGCACGTTTTTCAGCCTCAGAGATATGTATTTTCTCAATTTTTTCTTTAAAATCTGCTATATCCTTGCCAAAAGGTTCAAGCACAGTTTTAATCTGCTGAGTACCAAGCTGTGAAAACGAAGATTGTTTTTCTTCAAAAATCTTATTAGCAAGATTTTCAAAAGTTACTTTTAGTTTTTCTTCATTCTTCTGTTCTTTTTCCTCCCTTGCTCTCAACATTTCTTCCAACGAAGATTTTTTTTCTTTGAGCATAGATATTTCTTCTTTCAAAACTACTAAGTTCTGAATATTTTGGTGTTTTGAATTTTCAAAATCTGTGATAGATATTTTTAGCTCACTGACTTTTTGTTCATAACCAATAATCTGTGAACTCAGAACTGCATTTTGCTGTTTGAGTTGTATCAAATCATTCTCTGCATCTTGATTTCGTGCTAACTGCTCAGCTAAATGATTGTTCTCTACAATCAGTCTTGAAGACTTGGATTGTTGGACAAAATAACCAATCACTACACCAATTATAACTGCAAAAATCAAAAAAATAATAGTTGTAATATCCATATTCTAAATTTTATTCTTCTTCTACTTCTCCATTTGTAATAATTCTATCCACATCTTCGATATAAGAATAGAACTCCTCTCCCCATTGGCGAACAATAGCATCTTTGACACCTTGATATACTTTCACCCCACATTTTTCGCCATTTTGGATAGCATCTTTGCAAATATCCCAACGATGGTAGTTAAGCCCAACCATATTATTTTTAAACTCTTTGACACGAATAGGATACAAGTGGCAAGAAATAGGTTTCTTAAAATCAATCTTACCATCTCTAAACGCTTTTTCTATTGCACACAAAACCATTCCGTCCTCCGATACAAATGTAAAAGCACACTCCTCTGTACCTTCCACAAGTGTCGTTGTATAATCTCCCTCGAAGTCAATCTCAAAAACACCTTTCTCCTCAACGGCTTTCAGACCAACCTCTGTCATATAAGGCTTAACCTTATCCAAACAGTCCTCAATCTGCCCAATCTCACTCTCCAACAACGGAGCACCACTATCACCATAAACGCAACACGCTCCCTTACACTTGCACAAATCACACAAAAAATGCTCTGTAACAATATCGTCACTCAATAATTTATTTTCTATCTCTATCATATTCAAATAAAATTGTAGGGTCTATTTTAAATTGCAACATATTTGCTGTTACTTTACCGCCATCTCCTCCTTTTCGCTGTAAAGTTATTTTGCCAATATTAATTGACCCTCTATTCGTTATTTTAATTTCTCCATTACCATATGCATTAAGGCATAAGTTTATGGGTTTTAAAACCCATTTCGTATTTTGTAAGCCTTTTTGAATTACCAATATCCACTCAGCGGCAAAACTTCCTCTTCCCCTCAACACATCACTAACAATCAATGTTTTGTTTTGATTCAACCATTCAAGCAATGCTGTTTGCTCGTCTATACTAAACTCCGTCATAAACATTCTTCGTTTATCTTTGGAATTTAAAATATTAGGTTTATACTCTCCGCTATAACGTTTTAATATACTAACAATATCACTTGGGATATTCCACATATCAGCATAAGAATCTACCCACCTTTTATCTATTTGATTGAAACCTTTTTTAGTACTAACTAATTTTACCTGTACGTTTTGAGTGTCAATTAAATTAGTTACTTTTATAGTTACTTGAATATGAACATCAGTTTTATAACCACTAATAACCTCTGCTCTTACCACTTCTATTTCGGATAGATCATAACCCATAATAATAAGCCACTGTCGAGAACGCTCATCAAATACCCAATTATTAAAAGAATCTGCAACTTCTTGTTCATTCTGAAACCCTTGTTTAGCAGTTTTAGACCCATTATATAAATTACTCGACATAACTATTTATATTGTTTTTTATTAAGTACTGTAAAACATCAACAGATATACCATTTCCAAATTGTTTAATTGCTTGATTATAATTATCACAGATATTAAAACTATCGGGATAACCTTGCAATCTTGCACATTCTCTTGGAGATAATTTTCTAATTTTACCATCAATCAAATACAGACCTGTTTTAGCACCAACTCCACCTCCATTTGCCGACAATGTTACTGAATGTCCCAACGGGTGATATATTCTTTCTCCTTGACCACCTTTATTTACATACCCAATCCTTATAGGTTTATTTTCAAATTCAAAATCATCAAAGAGTTTTTTTTCTTGAAAAATCTGTTTTGTTATAAAAATATCTTTTCTACCTTTAATTTCTTTTGCATTATGCTGTTCGTCAATAATATCAAACAAACAAGAGCTTATTTTTTTATGTACAAATGTAAAGTTATTTTTATCAATATCTTTCCTAAATCCAAAGAAAAATACACGTTCTCGCTTTTGTGGCAAGCCAAAATCACTTGTATTTACAACCTTATAATATATATTATAATTTAATTTATTTAATTCTTGAATAATAGTTTTCAGCGTTTCTCCACCATTATGATTAACAATATTTTTAACATTTTCTAATATTAAAAATTTAGGGTTATGACTCTCTAATATCCTAACTATTTCAAAAAACAAAACTCCATTTTTGTCTTCAAAACCTTTCATTTTACCAGAAACAGAAAATGGCTGACAAGGAAATCCTGCACATAAAATATCGTGCGAAGGAATATCTCCTGCATCAATAAGTTTAACATCACCACTTGGAATTAATTTAAAATTTTTAGAATATGTTTCAACAGCATACTTATCTATTTCTGAAGCAAAAACACACTCTGCCCCAAAACTCTTTAATGCTAAATGAAATCCACCAATACCAGCAAATAGGTCTATAAATTTAAGTCCATTTAGTGATTTATTTTCTATCTCTATCATAAAACTAATATTTGTACAAATGTACACAAAAAAAATGAGAGTTAAAACTCTCATTTTTTAATTTATTATTTAGCAAGCAAACTGCCATCAACCAAATAGTGTCCACCAGTGCAAAAGCTCAACACATCATTTGCTAAGAAATATATCATCTCAGCAATTTCTCGGGTTTGCCCACAGTGCTTCGTGCGTAACGTGCATCTTCTTTGAGATATTGTGCTACACGTATATTGGTTTTTGAGGATAGTGCTTAGTTCAAACGTCTTGCTCCGTCAGATATAACAACTGGATAAACCTTACAGTCAATTCCAAATTTGTCTTTGTATTCTTTTTGGACTGTTGAAACAAAGTTTTCATAACGTTCTTGTTTTACGACATTGATAGTACAACCACCAAAACCGCCACCCATAACACGTGAACCACAAACGCCACAATCTTTTGCAACTTGATTTACAAAATCCAATTCCTCGCAACTCACTTCATACAAAACACTCATACCATTGTGAGTTCCATACATTCTTTGACCAACTTTTTCATAATCTCCTTGTGTCAAGAAATCACAAGCAGTCAAAAGACGCTCAACCTCCTCGATAGCATATTTAGCACGGAAATAATCCTCTGTTGAGATTTTTCCAATAACTTCGTCCAACCATTCAATTTTTGAATCACGCATAAACTCAACCTCTGGGTGAGTAAGTGCAATAGCTTTTGCTGCACGTTCGCAACTCTCACGACGACGGTTGTATGGAGAACCAACAAGCTCGTGTTTTACACAAGTATCCACCAAAACAACTTTGTAGCCATATTTTTCTGGGTCGAAAGGTACATAAGTAAATTCACCAGATTTACAATCCAAACGCATCAAATGACCAGCTTTGCCGTGAATAGATGCGAATTGATCCATAATACCACATTTTACACCAACATAATTATGCTCTGTTGCTTGACCAATTTTTGCAAGTTCCATTTTTTGGATACCCAGCGAAAGCATTTCGTTAAGTGCAAAAGCATAAGTACTCTCCAAAGCTGCCGAAGAGCTAAGACCAGCTCCCAAAGGCACATCGCCAGAGAAAACAGTATCAAAAGCTTTGACACTATAACCACGTTTGATTATCTCACGACAAACTCCAAAAATATATTTAGCCCAACCCTCCGAAGGAGCATCAGCCTCTTCAAGTCCAAACTCAGCATAACTATCCAAATCAATAGAATAAGCACGAACCTTGTCTGTACCGTTAAATTTAATTTCGGCATACATACCTTTGTCAATAGCCCCTGGAAGCACAAAACCTCCATTATAATCTGTATGTTCACCAATTAGATTAATACGTCCTGGAGAAGTAAACATTTCTCCCTCACTTCCAAACTTTTGTTTGAAAGTATCTTTAATTTTATTTAGTTCCATAATCACATATATTTCATTACTCCATATTATCTTCTTTGCGAACTTTGCAACCAATAAGGGCATAGTACAACAAATAAATCTCGCCAATAACTACTATCGACCAAGTCCAATTCCAACCTCCTATGTCTGCCATACCAGCTTGAATTAGCGGAAGTACACCTCCACCAAGAACACCAATCATCAATGCTCCTGCACCAACAGAAGTATATTTACCAAGGCTACGAATAGCAAGAGAGAATGTAGCTGGCCACATTACAGAGTGGCAAAGACCAGTAGCAACAAAGAACCACATATTTTGTGTTGCAATACCAATGATTAGCAATATAGTTGCAGCAACAGAAGTGAAAATTAATTGAGTTTTTGCAGGAATAAAACTAATACCTGCACCAATCAAACGACCAACCAACATACTAAACCAGTATAGTGAAGCCAAAAGTGTTGCCATAGTAACTTCGCTACCTAAAAAGTTTTTCATTGCAGTATATTCTCCTCCAATGCTCTCAGCGTGAAGTTTAAGGTTTGCACCCACACACACCTCTACTCCAACATAGATAAATATAGCTACAACACCCAAAACCAAATGACGGAAAGACCAAATGCTACGCTCTAATTTTGTTTCGCCTTCGGCAGTTGTGCCTTCAATATTTGGAAGAGAAAGTTTGTTTACGATAAATGCAACTACCGCAATAGTTATCATCAAACCAATAAACGGAACAATAAGTTTTGAAAGTGTAATTTCGCTACCAGACAAACCTCCAAAGATAATACCACCTACAAAGAAAGGTGCAAAAGTAGTACCGATAGAGTTTGAAGACCCTCCCATATTTTGACGCTGAACATCACTTGTACCTTTTACTTTACAAGCAACAAGATAAGGATTAATAACAACCTGCATAATAGTAACAGCAGCACCAACAGTATAAGAACCTAACAAGAAGATAAAATATGCTACTGGGATTTGTACGCTACCGAGATTGATAGATGTAGCAATGTATTCTTGAAAAAGCACAGAACACTCAAAGATTCCAAGTCCAAATATCATTACTAACAAACCACGAACCATAGTTTTTTTGTAACCAAATTTGTTTACCATTCGTGCGGCAATACCGCCAGTCAATGGATAAGAAAGAAACCAAGAGAAAGTAATTAAAACAGCCAAAGTGTTTTTGATTGCACCAGCATTTTGTAGCAAAGCGGCTTGTAGCGGACTTTGAAACTGTTGATTTACAACTGTCAAAAATCCAACGATAAAAAACAGAAATACCATTGTAATAAATGGACCTGTATAACTAATTGTTTTTTGATTATTAGACATTATTTTAATGTTTTTAATTATTATTCTACCGAAAAACTAAATTTGATTTGTTCGTCATAAACTTCGTCTGCCAAAAGTATTGGTGTAGGGAAATTCTCTTTGTTTGGAGAATCTGGGAAGTTTTGACATTCAATAGCAACTCCTTGACGATTGTCGTGTTCTTTGCCATTCTTAGACACTCCTGTACCAAACAAATAGTTGCCCGTATATACTTGAACACCAGGTTGAGTTGTTGAAATACTAACCGCAATACCACTTTCAGGGGAATATAGTTTGGCAGCATTTGCCATTACTCCCGGTTGCCAATTTTTGATACACCAACAATGGTCGTAACCATTACCAATCTCTAACTGCTCGTCATTTGCTTGAATATCTTGACCAATAAGTTTTGGATTTCTAAAATCCATAACTGTTGCCTCTACCTGACGATACTCGCCAGTAGGTATCATATTTCGGTCTATTGGCAAAAACTCGTCAGAATTAAGTGTCAAGTAATGAGAATTAATCTCGCCACTACCCTCGCCATTAAGATTAAAGTATGTGTGATTTGTAAGATTTACAATAGTATCCTCGCTTGGAGTCGCAATATATTCGATATTAAGTTCATTTGTATCGCTCCAAGAGTAAGTAACTTCAACCCCCAACGAACCTGGGTAATTTTCTTCGCCCTCAGCACTTTGGTAAGAAAAAACAATACTCTCGTCCTCTACTCTCGCACCCCAAACCCTAACCTGAAAACCAGTTGGGCCACCGTGCAAGTGATTGCGTCCATTGTTTACAGCCAAACGATATTGCTTGCCATTTAGGGTAAACATACCGTTGGCAATACGGTTGGCGTATCTACCAACTGTCTTACCCAAAGCGGCAGGGTCACGCAAATAATCCTCATACATACGATACCCCAAAACCACATCACGTAATTTGCCAGTTTTGTCTGGGACTTCAATACCCACAATAGCAGCTCCAATGTTAATCAATTTAACTTTTGCACCACTTTGGTTAGTAAGAGTATAAAGAATTACTGGCTCTGCATTTGGAGTAAAACCCAAAATATCTTGTTCTACCATAAATTATTTCTCCCAAAGATTTTTTGGATAAAGACCTTTTTCTATAAGTGCATTAAGCTTTGCAACTACATTAGGTTTGTCTTCTTTGAAAGTAACACCAAACCATTTTGCGTCACTCGAAAGAACTTTCATAGTTGCAACACCTTGTTTGATAAGTGTATCTGTAACCGAAGGAATAAGGTATTCAGATTTCATTTCAGAACCTCTTTCTTTCAAGAAATCAACAAACATTTTGTCTGAATACTCAAAGAAATCAGGAGTATAACCAAACATATTCATAGAAACGATAGAGTCAATAGAAATTTCTTTTAGTTCGTCAGCAACTTTGTGCATAACTTTGCCGTCATAGTAGCCCACTTCGTAACACTCTACGATTGATTCTAAGTCGCCAGAAGCGTTTGCAGTACAATATCCACGAGAAACAGTACCAAAGTCAGAAAGAGTATTTGCAAGACGGTAACCAACCATACAATATTTATTTTTTTGACCGTCCAAAGTCATAAGGTAGTCCGCAAGAGTTTTGTATGCCTCAGCACCATAAAAATCATCAGCATTAATCACTCCAAAAGGCTCATTGATAAGTTTAGCACCCATCATCACTGCGTGCATAGTTCCCCAAGGCTTAACACGACCCTCTGGAACAGAAAAACCTTCTGGAAGATAATCTAATTCTTGAAAAGCATATTCAACTTGTATTTTGTTGTTAAAACGCTCAGCAGTAAAAACTTCTTTAAATTCTGCCTCAAAAGAGTGGCGAATAATAAACACTACTTTTCCAAATCCTGCTTTGATTGCATCATATACAGAATAATCTAAAATAGCTTCGTTGTTAGGACCAATTCCGTCCATTTGTTTCAAAGAGCCATAGCGAGAACCCATACCCGCTGCAAGCACTAATAATGTTGGTTTCATATCAATAATATTTTTTAAATTTATTTGTCAAACTATCATTGCAAAGATACTAATTTTATTTTGAGTATAAACAATATAAACGTCAATATTTACATTAAAATAAAATTAGTACTATCTGCTAAAAACAAAACTCGCACATCTTGTCTATTTTGTCAATGTTCTGCTTTACATACCAATCACACTTCGTTATTAACGAGATACAAATTTATCAGAAACTTGTATGATTTCGGAAAGATAAAAGTAAATATTTTAAGAGAATAAAAGCATATTATTAAAATACATTGAAAATTTATTAAGAAAATTATTCAAATATTAGAATTGTTTTATATATTTGTATGCATAATTACCTACAACGGTTCGCTTTTTGCATTCAAAAAAACAAAATACTAACATTATGAATATAACGATAAATGAAGATTTTGCACCTTACTATACGCATTATCATATAGACTCAAAATTATATCCAATTTGTACTATTTTCAAAGTGTTTTTGAATGATGGTTGGAAAATCAAATCCCCTAAACAACTAAAAACACTCCCAGCTCATTCAAGAACCTCAAATATAATAATTGAGAAAGATGGCTGTATTATTTATGTGGACTTGATTAATCCAATGGCTTTTGATATGAAGATACAATATGGATATACTGTATCTATAAGATTGATAGACAACGAAAATGGCAACAAACTATTTAATTTGTTTGGAGGAATAGTAGTGGGCAAATCAAACACAAAAGAAGTTATTAGGCTTTGGGGCGAACCCCACGAAAAGGCAGTTTTCAAAACTTCGTTGGGTCGCAAAATTGAGTATTTTTTGTATCAATACAACGAATATATCAGTATATTTTATTTTGACAAAAACGAGAATAAACTTTTGTCTTTGAACAAAGTTATCAAAAAATGGCGTAGAGGAATTGTTGCAAAATTTGAATTATGCACTGCCGAAACACATTTTTTTGAGATAAAAGAAGAAAACCTTGCTTGGCACGTAAAACGCTACACCAAAGCAATGAAATTTTTGCGAGATAAAGAATTTAGAGACTATTACTCCAAACACCCAAAGAGTGCAAGACACATAAAAGCTCTAAATAACACTTACTACAAAAACTTAGAAGAACAAAACATTATTCTTGGCGAAACAACGTCGGAAAGTTACAAAATACTTCGTAGCAATAATCTTGTTGCCTCTGCCTCGATTCAATACAAAGCAATTCCTTTTGTTAATCGCAAAGACGGGAACAATCTTCTCGACTTGATGAAAGGACTAAACGAAGGAAACACAATTATGAATTTGATTAAAGATATTCCTAATTCATATTATATTTCTATCACAAATAGTTTTAACGACGAGATTGGGGTTGCACACGCAAAGGAAATAGGAACTAATATCGTAATTACTTACGCACATTGTTATAGCACACTATACTCATTTTCGATTAGGTTCTACAAAACAATTTTGCCAAAAATTCACAAAATGAAATTAGATAATAAAAACTCTAAACTCATAAATTTGAACATTGGCGGAATAACAGGAATATTGATTTATGATGACACTAACGAATACTTTATAAAAACAATAAACGAGTTCAGTAAAACATACAACGATAGTGAAATGGACGAAATATACAGCATAAAAGATATTGTCCAAGAAGCAATAGAGATAAACAAAGTAAATTTCAGGTAATTCCCAAACACTTACACTTCAAATGTTTCGCTCATTAGCGTTTTCAAACTTTATTTTAGGATATTGCTGTCTGGTAAAAAATTTAGGATTCTTTTTTTGATGACAAAATAACGATAGTTGTTGCACAAACAATAAGCACAAATCCTAATATACCGACAAAGTTTATTTTCTCCGCAAACATAAACACTCCTACCAAAACAGCCGTTGCTGGTTCAAACGAACCCAATATGGCTGTTTTTGTTGCTCCAACACTCTTCACAGCCATTATTAGTGTTATATTAGAAATAACAGTAGGTACGAGTGCCAAAAGCACAAGATTTATTAAATCTGATTGTGTTGTTATAAAATCAATTTGACTTTCGGGTGCAAAAAGCGAAACAACATATACTATGACTGCTCCAAAAGCTAAAATAAAGAAATTCAATGGCATAGGGTCTATTCTATTGACTTTGGCTCTACTCATAAGAATTATGTAGTTAGTGTATGTAAATACAGTCATAAACACCAAAGCAATTCCCCAATAATTCACTTCTCCACCACTCCAACACATCATTACAACTCCCAAAATTGAAGCAACAACAGCAAAAATGTAATTTATAGATAGTTTTTCTTTGAACAAAAGCACAGAAAACAATGTAACTGTAATAGGATATAGAGAGTGGATAGTGGTTGCCATACCACTTGGCACCATTTTGTAAGAGTACAACAATCCGAGTGCGGTAAGCACATAATTCAGACCAAACAAAAATAAAGTAAGCAACTCTTTCCACGTGATTCTGAAACTTTTGCCTGCCAATAAGCCCAAAATACCCATTATAATAAAACCAAAGAAAAAACGATAAAACAAAATTGATAAGGTATTGATATTACCAGAAACCAATACGGGCAAAGCAAACAATGGAATTAAACCAAATGTTGTGGAAGATGCAATAGCATAAAAAAGACCTTTAATATTTTTCATTTTCTCGTTTTTTTCAAATTGTCCACAAAGATATATTATATTAACTATCTTTTGCCATAGTTTACAAAAAAAATAATTACCTTTGTAAAGTACTAAAATCTAATAATATGAAAATAAAATCTACAATAATCGTACTTTTGAGCATTATTATGCTACCATTTTTTGCAAATGCACAAAAACAAGAGTTAGTAACATACGATTTTGATTCTCACGAAGTAAGTTTGAGCTATGGTTTTGCATCAGCCACAAGATGGATTGACGACTTTGACAACTCCACTATCCTAAACCACGTTTACGATGATGGCAGTAACTGGGGAACTATTACTTTAAATTATCTATATCGCCACTCGGACTACATTACATTTGGTTTGGCATATACTTATTCGGGTTTGAAAAGAAATATCATATACAAAGGCAGTGTTTATGGCAACAACAAAGTTGATATACACACAATTATGCCACAATTCAAAAGTAATTGGTTTAAAAGTGATATATTCACACTTTACTCTAAGGTTGCTCTCGGCGTGTCTATCGGATTAGAAAAAGACGTTATAACTCGTGGAGCAAGTGCAGGTGTTTACGAAGATACAAAATGTGTATTCGCATTCCAAGCCTCACCAATCGGTATCGAAATTGGTCGCAAATTTGCCTTCTTTCTTGAAGCAGGTTTTGGCTACCAAGGTATAGTAAATGGAGGTTTTAGATTCCGTTTCTAATCTCTTAGTATAACAAAAAAAACTCTCTGCATTGTTGCAGAGAGTTTTTTTTGTACCCACCTAAACGGTTTTGTAGCTGTACGGCAAGAAATATAAACGCAGATATTGCCGTCCACTAAAAACGGAACTCGTCTATGGTCGTAACGTACTGGCGTACGTGAGTTATAAGCATAGGTGAGATAGACAAGATAGGAGAGTTTCGTGTTTAGCGGACAATACTAATTTTGATACGACAGCATTATTAATCACAGTTTCTAAAAACTCGGATATCTTAGGGGATTTTGCCTATGGTCGTAACATAGCGTACTGGCGTACGTGAGTTACGAGCATAGGTAAAATAGACAAGATATCCGAGTTTTTTGACAAAAAAAAGTCCGTCTATAATAAGACGGACTCTATATATAACATGTAAATTCTACATATAAATAATTCTATTATCTACAATTTTAGAACTTGTAATAAAGCTACCTAAAACTCTTGATTCAAGGTTTGAAGCATTCAAACTTTCAATCATTGTTTTTTGACTTTCTGCACTAACTTCATTTACTTTTTTGTCAGCAACATTAAAAATCACTGCATCTGCACCTGCTGCAACTGGTTTAGAAAGTGTATTTACAGGTGTTGTAGTCATAAGACCAATCATACTTGGAGCAATACCAATTCCTTGAACATAGAAAGAATTAAAAGTAACACCCTCAGCCTTCATAACCTCAGTATTTAAAGCTTTTGCTGCATCTTCAAGTGAAGCATAAGTAGCAAGTTGTTTTTTAGAATTTTCAATACGTTTTTCGATTTCCAATTCACGTTTAATATCTTCTTTAAGTTCAGCAAAAGGAACAATACCACCTTCAAAAGCAGTAGTTAAAACTGCAACATAATTAGATGAACCAGAAGTAATTACAGTCGAAATATCACCAACTTTTGCATTGAATGCCCAACGTACAATTTCTTTTGTTTCTGGCAATTCATTAACTTTTCTATCTGTTGGCAAAAGATTTGCAACACGTTTTTCAAGACCAAGTTCTGTAACTGTTTGGTCGAAAGATGAACCTTTTGCAGCAGCTTTATTTCCAAATTCAGTTGCAAGTGCAAAATTAATTTGCTCTGTACGATTACTTGGAACTACATTATAAACCAATTTAGCTAACTGAACTTTTCTAACTTGTTTGTCAGTATTTGTTACATAAACCAAAGTAGTAGTACCTTGACCGCCGTCCATTGTAATAACTTCACCTTTTTTAGCTTGAAGAAGTTTTGGCTCAACTATATCAGAAGTAGAGAAAGTTTGCTCTGCTCTTGTCTCTGGTGCACCCAAAGAAAAAGATTCTGCGATACTATCAAAACCATTTTTATTAGATTTTACTACGTTGATTGCAGAGTCAATATTCATAGCTGTTGGGATTCCAATAGCTCTTATTGTAATTGAGTCAGGCATAAGTTTTGAAGAAATAACACGAATAGCAGTGTAGATATTGCCTTCCAAAGCAGGTTCGTAAACACCTGTACTGTTTTTGCCAAATGCAAATTCAGCAACTTCTGGGCTTAACATTTTTTCTGAATAATAACGAGCATCAAATTTCTCTTCTGAATTAAGATCTACAAATTGAGCTAAATCCTCAGTAGCTTTAAATTCAGTAGCAAGTTCTGCAAAATTCTTTTGTGCTTGTGCATAGTCTTCTTGGCTTGGAGTAGCCTCATAAACGATATATTCGATAGCTCTGTAAGCCTCTTTACGGAAACGCTCATTGTTTTTATCATAATAAGCTTTCATCTCAGATTCAGATACTTCAATTTTTTCCTCAGATTTTGGAGCCATCACATAATTCAAATCATAAGCAGTAGATGAATTAGCAACACCATTTTCAACTTCTAAGTCTGTAACAAACATACCTTTGTGGATAAGAGTGATAAGTTTTGACATCTCACGCTCAACACCAATTTGTTTTTCTGTCAATTTCCAGAATTTAGATGCTTTGCCAGAAGGGTCCATATCAATTTGAGAAACAAAACCTACAAGAGATTCTTTGTTTAATTGACCTAATTCGTTTCTGAACAAAGATGTAAGGATTGGAGATGAGAATTGACCACCAGCCATATCTACTAATTCGTCAGAAGCAACAGACAAACCTAAATTAACTATTGATTCATTAATCATACTTTCAAGTACAAGTTGTTGCCAAACTTGTTGGTTTAGTTGTTCAGTTTCTTCTGTTGCCAAAGCTGATCTATTAGAAACAAACTGATTATAAAAAACCATATCATCAACTCTCTCGCTAAAATCCTTCATAGGGACTTCTTCACCGTTGATTGTTCCAACAACTATTTTAGGTTGTTGATTCATAAAATTACCATCACTCAACAAGAATGCTAACAAGGCAAATGCGATAGCACTTGTCATTACAATAGCTCCTTTTGTTCTTAGAGTATTTAATGCTGCCATAAATTTATATTTTTTTGTTATTATCGTTATAAAAAGACCTGCGAATATACTATTTTTTTTAAAATTATAAAAATATTTGACAATATATTTTACAATTTCAGCTAAAATTAATTTTTATAATTGTTTTCTTCTTCTATTTTCTGCTCTTTTGAAGTAATTTGGGTTGTTGTATCCACTACTGAACTTGTATTTTTTGTGGTATCAATCAAAATACGGCCTATTGAGTTTTTAAAAATAACATTGTTCATATCTTCATCTGCATCAAAACCATTTTGTCCAACCATACGTTCTTCACCATCGACTATGATAGATTCGACAAAAGAGTATATTTTTTTCTTTGATTGATTCCAATATAAATGCTCGGTATAAAGTTTTTTGCCATCTTTGGACTGAGCAACCACATTGCCTTTTATCTCCCAAAGCTCGTCCGTTTCGTTAAAATAGCCATAATCAGCCTCCAAAAAAGACTCTACAAGCATAGTAGAATCATTGAATGTTTCTACAAATACTCCTTCTGGGAAAACCATAAAAACACTGTCTTTATGATCAAATCTCTCCATTTTTTGAGTCGTAAACCTATAAGATAAATCCCCGTCTTCCGAGTATTTCAAAGTCAAAGAATCAACACTCAAAACAGGAATATTTTGAGCATCAATTTCCATCTTTGGCACATCTGAGCCACAGCTATACATAAATATAGCACTCCCAATAAATAGGAGTGCTACAATTATTTTATTTGTTATTGTAAGCATAAAATACTAACAATTATTTAGCAGCTCTTACACGTGTAACGCCAGAGATAGCACCACAATTAACAGTATAAGATGAACCTTCTTTCATATTAGGGTCAAAGAATAATTCTTCTACTGTTGGGAAGTGTAGAGAATAGCTACTAATAAGTTGATTAATTCTATCTACTTGTTCAGTATCTTTTGCAAGATATGTTTTAGCTTTGTAAAGAACGTCAACAATTACCCAGTAAATAGCTTTTTGTTGTACACCTTTACAGCCTGTTTGAGTACTTGCAGCACCATAAGCCTGAGCCAAAATCAAATAAGCTAAACCATTATCATCGTCAGAAGCAACAGCTGCACGAGCATATTTAATTGCGTCAGAAATATTTTTGTTAGCAAGGAATGAAGCAGCAAGACGAACTTGGAATTTAGAATCTTCATCTGGATTTTCTTCTAATTCGATAGCTTTGTCGATATACATTTTAGCTTTCTCCATATCACCTTTTGTAGCATAAGAAACACCAAGTTGGAATGCAGAAGTAGTTGTAGGAGTAAGTTCAAACAATTTTTCTGTAAGTTCCATACGGAAATCACCTTCACAGTTACCTACTACCATATAACTCATAATTTTCTTAATCAAGTCAGTATCGGCTGGATTAGCTTCGTATTTTGGTTTGTAGATTTTTTCGATGTTTGTACAGTCAGCAGCACCACTTTGAACGAACAAAACTTCACAGTCTTTAACACGCTCTTGTGCATTAACGCTCTTAGATTTAGCAAGTGCGTTAGAAATCATTTCGTAAGCTGAAAGGTAATCATCTGGAGTAACTTTATCTTGCATAAATGAGTTAGTCAATACATTGAAGAATTGAGCAACCATATCAGCATCAACACCATAAGAACTTGCAACACCTGCCTCGATAGCCTCTTTACCATATTTCAAAATACGCTCTGTGCTTTCTGGAGCATATTGCATATAGTCCATCAAACGTGTTTGCCAAATAACTCGTGTACCACGAACTCTTACATTTGCAAAATGCTCGTTACGAATCTCTTGTAATTTTACAAGTTTTTCAACATAAGCTGTTTTAGTAGCCTCATCTTTTGCAGATGCAATTCTTGTAAGGTAAAGTCTTCTACCATTGATGTAAAGGTTTTCTGTTGCACCAGGAGCTTTAACCAAAAGATCTTCCAAACGCTTTTCAGCGTCATCAAAACTTTTCATTTTCATAGCCTCAGCAAAGAACACATAGTTTTTGTGATTAGCCTCACGCTCAATAGGATTAGAGCCGTACTTCATGTACTTAGGGTTGTTTGAGTAGTCTATTTGTGCAGATGCTACATTAACACATAGCAACATTGCAAAAAGCACAAATACGCTTGTAAGTGATTTTTTCATAACTATTTATTTTAATTTAATTTATTTGGTACTTAATATTAATCAAACTTAAATCTTCTAAACCATTGTTGGTCTGTAAATAGGTTCAAATCTACAAAAAAACTAAATAAGTTAGTTCTAATCATATCATTACTTTTTGAACCTCTTATACAATACTCTAAACCAATATTAATAGAAGAGAATGCAACAGAATTAAATGGAATACCAACACCTGCCGAAACAGCATATTCGTTTAATGGATTTCCATTGTATTTCATATAAGAGTTTGTATATCTAAAACCAACTCTATAACTCATTCTTCTGTGCAAATATCTAATATCATAGCGATTTGGAGTAAATTGAGCTCCCACTACAATAGTATTTCTATCAACAAAATCAACTTTTTCATCAAGCATATTACCTGAGAACGATTTTGAAAATTTCTCAAATGTATAATCTCCATAAACTAACAACTTACTGTTTTGGAAAGACAGTCCACCAGCATACTTATCTGGGATTACAACTCCTTGCTGAACTTGGTTGTTGTATAGTGTATCAATACCGTTTCCAGAATATGAAGTTTTGATATAGTTAATTTCAGTATTATTTTTAATTCCGGGCTGATAAACAGCTGCTAAATTCAAAATTGACTCATCATTAAGTCTAATACCGTATTGCAAACCCAACTCCACAGAAGGAATACTATAATGTTGATTCTCTTCTGAGTGTACTGTTGAATAAGAAATATTTGAGACATAAGGATTAGTTTCTACTGTTACTTTACGGTTTAGATTACCTAAGTAGTAAATAAAATTAGCTCCAAAAGAGAAATTTTTGAAAATCTCCCAACCCATACCAATTTTATATTGACCTATATCTCCTTTTCCTGTATAAAGGTAGTTCACATCTCCAATAGTACCAATTATTTCATCACGATTATCAACCTCACGAATACTGTATCCAACACTACTATATGGCGACATCGAAAAACTAAATCCCAATCCTTTTGCTACTGGCATTCTAACTGCCAAAAAGCCTAAGTTCACAGAGTTATTTGAAGTACTTTTGTCTTTTGACGAAAGATAACTATTAACCCCTTCTGCACCTATTGCAAAATAAAAACTTTGGCGAGGAGCTGCACTCAAAGACGCTGGATTAAGTACGTTTGCCGAAACTGCATCTCTGTAAGACAGACCACCACCGCCCATTGAGCGAGTAATAGCAGTACCAGAAACTCTCATATCTCCAATTCCAAACATAGAGTATGGACTCGAAACGTTTCCGCCATTAAACTGTGCATACAAGGATACCGATGACATAAACATCACAAGTATCAATAAACTTTTTAATAATATACTGTTATTTTTCTGCATTATAAATAAATACTATGTTTAACCCCTTAAAAACTAAATTAACATCAACTGCAAGTTCACAGTCCAAAGTTTTTGAAAAATATTCCGAATCTCCACCTGTCAATACTATTTTTAGATTAGGGTATTTCTCGCTATATTTTTTGATATATGCTTTTAATTCAAAAATAATTCCGTTGATAACGCCATATTCGATAGCCTCAGTAGTAGTTGTTCCACACAAACAGACATCATCACACACACTCAACAAGGGCAACCTACTTGTGTATTGGTTCAGAGCTTTAAACCTCAACCCAACACCAACAGAGATATTTCCTCCGCAATATTGTCCTTTATCATTAACAAAATCAACTGTTATGGCACTTCCCATATCTATAACCAAAACATTTTGGTTTGGATACTCTTCGGCAACAGCTACTGCTGCCAATAGCCTATCACAACCAAGTGTATTTGGAGTAGCATAAAGATTATCAATTCCAACTGGTGTAGTACTGCTAAATTCAAAGAAACTTTCTAAATACGAAGTTCTAAGATATTCCAAAACATTCTGAGGAACAGTCCCAACTGCCGTCAAAAGCACATAGCTAATATCGAATTGTTTTTCTAATTGAGCAATATGCTCAATCGTTAGAGTATCTACCCTAAGCACCTCGATAAAATTATCTGCACTATATATAACTGCTTTTGTGGTAGTGTTACCAACATCAATTAGTAATTTTGCCATACAAACTGCAAATTTAATCTTTTATTTTTAATATAAAACAATAAAGTCCAAAAAAACTCAATTATTTTATAACACTTTCTTTTATTTCCAAAATTGTTTTGGTTGCATCTTCGGCAGAGGCTACTGCTTTGATAGATAGCAACAAAACAGAATCCACTTGCTTAAATTTATAACTTTCGTCTTTTGAGGCTATAAATTTCATTATATTTCCAAATATATCGCTTTTGAAATATGCAGACTTTTGATTGTAAATAAAATGGAATATCAAAAAACCATTTTTGAATATAACTTTCTCAAAACCCAGTTCAATAGCCGTTTTTCGGATTTTCACAAGTTCAATAAGATTATTTACCGCCTCTGGTAACGCACCAAACCTATCCACCATCGAGTCTTTAATTGAGTTAAGAGTATCAAAGGAAGGACTTGTATCAATAAGTTTGTACAATCTCATTTTCTCGTTCATATTAGAAACATAGGAATCTGGAATTATTGCCTCAACATTAGTTTCTATCTGACAATCGGTGATATATGCTATGTTTTTTGGCATAGAATCCTTTTCTTGCTCCGATATTCCTTCGCCTTTCAATTCTATCATTGCTTCATTTAGGATTTTGTAGTAAGTTTCGTAACCCACATCTGCAATAAACCCACTCTGCTCCGCTCCAAGAATGTTTCCTGCTCCACGTATATCCAAATCCTGCATAGCAATGTTCAAACCCGAACCTAATTCTGAAAAATCCTCAATCGCTTTAAGCCTTTTGGCACCATTAGAAGATATATGTCCTGAACTTGGGACAAACAAATAACAGAATGCTTTGCGATTTGTACGCCCAACCCTACCACGCAACTGATGAAGTTCCGAAAGACCAAAATTCTGGGCATCATTGATGATTATAGTATTTGCATTTGGAATATCTATACCAGATTCGATGATAGTTGTAGAAATAAACACATCTATCTCGCCATAGATAAAATCCATCATTATTTTCTCTAAATCACCAGCCTTCATCTGTCCGTGTCCAATTTCTATTTTCACGTTTGGACAAAGCGTCTGAACAACCTCTTTCAAATGATATAACGTATCTACTCTATTGTGTATTATGAAAACTTGCCCATTTCTGCCTATTTCAAAATCAATAGCTTCTTTTAGCAAATCCGTATCAAAACTATGTACTTGTGTAGTAACAGGTTGGCGATTTGGTGGAGGAGTATTAATCACAACTAAATCCCTCGCTCCCATAAGCGAAAACTGCAAAGTACGTGGAATTGGAGTAGCTGTAAGCGTAAGTGTATCTACGTTTGCCTTAACTCCTCTAAGTTTTTCTTTGGTTGCAACACCAAATTTTTGCTCCTCGTCTATAATCAACAATCCTAAATCATTGAATTCAAACTGTGCATTGAGAAGTTTGTGAGTACCTATCAATATATCTATTTTACCCTCTTTTAGTTTCCCAACTATTTCTGTAATTTGTTTTGCGGTTTTGGTACGTGAAACACTTTCGATAACAACTGGAAAATTCTTTAATCGCTTGTTGAAAGTTCTGTAATGCTGCAATGCCAAAACAGTAGTAGGAACTAAAACAGCAACTTGTTTGTTGTCCGAAACTGCCTTGAAAGCAGCCCTCATTGCTACTTCCGTTTTGCCAAATCCAACATCTCCACAAATCAACATATCCATTGGCGTTGAACTTTCCATCTCACGCTTAATAGCTTTTGTTGCTTTTTCTTGGTCGGGAGTATCCTCATACAAGAAAGAGGCTTCCAACTCGTGTTGCAAGAAAGTATCTGGCGAAAAAGAAAAACCTTTGATTTGTTTTCGTTTTGCATATAGTGCAATTAAATCTTTGGCAATATCTTTGACTTTTGCTTTGGCAGTCGCTTTAAATTTCTGCCAAGCACCAGTTCCTAATTTATTTACAGATACTCCAACATTTTCTTTGTCTTTGTATTTTGAGATTTTGTGAATAGCGTGAACATTAACAAGTAGGACATCATTATCCTTGTATGACAAACGTATAGATTCTTTGACCTTTCCGTTTTCTACACTTTTTACAATACCTCCATAACGTCCAACACCGTGGTCTATATGCACAACAAAATCCCCTATCTCCAAAGCATTCAATTCGGATATTGTGATGCTTTCAGGTTTTTGTAGCTCGTTGGCAATGGTATATTTGTGATAACGCTCAAAAATATTATGGTCGGTATATAAGGCAATTTTAGCTTCATTATCCACAAATCCTTCGTGCAAAGAAAGTGAAATATGTTCAAAAGTTGCATTAACACTTTTCAGCGAATTAAGTATGTTTTCTAATCTCTCAACCTGTGCTTTGTTGTGAGTAAGCAAATACGTTTTGTAGCCATTTTTTGAGTTCTGAGCAAAAGTCTCTGCCAACAATTCAAAGTTTTTGTTAAAAGATTGTTGCTTTGAGGTATCAAAATCAACAGTCAAACTATTTGGATAGCCATCATATCCTCCACTCAAAGAGAATTTTGTACAGTCTTTGATTAATTGCAAAAACTCCGTAGAAGATGTAACTTTTGAATACGCACTCTCAATATCCCCACCACCTTCAACTATTTTGTGTGCTAATTTTGAACGCACTTCGGAAAGTTCAGATAGCAGTTTTTGGGGAGATAAAGTCCATATATTTATTTTTTGCGAACAAGTATTTTTGATAAACTCAATAAGCGAAACACGACTTTCCTCAACCGAACTACTCGAAAGATTAGGAACAATCGTAATTTTATCGACTTTGTCTATGGAACGCTGAGTTCCAACATCAAAAGTACGTATGGAGTCTATTGTATCCCCAAACGTATCTACCCTATAAGGCAAGTTGTTGGCATAAGAAAAAATATCTATAATTCCGCCTCTGACAGAAAATTGCCCGGGTTCATACACAAAATCAACTCTATTAAAATTAAGTTCAATAAGTTTTGACTCTATATCCGAGATTGGAATATCCTTATCTACTTGAATATCCAATATGTTTTTGTTGTAACGAACCGACGACACAACCTTTTCGCCCAAAGCCTCTGGGTAAGTACAAATTACAAGAGAAGAGTTTTTGGAAAGATTCTTGATATGGCTCAACAAAGAAATCCTCTGAACAAGTCCAGAAGGATCATCACCACTATATAATATAGATTTTTTGTAGGAAGACGGAAAAAATCTAACGTTTTCAAAACTGTTAAACTCACATAAATCATTGTCAATATAGGCTGCCGCATCACGATTTTCGGCTATTACTATATTGATAGAATTATGTTTTTGGATATATGCAGAAATAAGTGTCGAGAGTGCCGAAAAACTTAGTCCTTGCAAAGAAATATTTTTGGATTTTGCCGAAATAACTTTTTTATAACTTTCATTTTGCGATAAAATAGAAAGCAACTCAGTATTATTCATCATATTCTTCTTCGTCGTTTTTTTCGATAGTGTGTTGCTCCAAAGTAAGCATACAACCATCTCTATCATAATACTTAGCGTCTATATAACCAATAGACTCATTTGCTTGAATATTAAGATATATTTTGTTTTTAAGCATTATTTTCAAACGACGTGAAAACAATCCTTTGGTAAAATAAGACGCAACAAATGGGTGGAGTTTGACAGTCAAATACCTCAAACCATATTCTTTTACAAGATTTTCAATTTGATTCTCAACTTCGGTATCAAACAACACTGACGAGGTAATTACACCTGTACCCTTACAAGTAGGACAAGCCTCACTGTTTTCGATTATCTGTGCAGGACGTACCCTCTGGCGAGTAATCTGCATCAAACAGAATTTTGACAAAGGAAGTATGGTGTGTTTTGCTCTATCCTTGCTCATTGCCTCACGCATCATATTGAAAAGTGCCTGACGGTTTTCGGGCAAATGTAGGTCTATAAAATCAATAACTATAATACCTCCCATATCCCTCAAACGCAACTGACGAGCAATTTGTTCTACTGCATTGGTATTTACTTCCATTGCAATAGCTTCTTGATTTTCGGCATTGTTAAAACGTGGACCAGAGTTAATATCAATAACGTGCAGAGCCTCAGTTTGTTCAATAACCATATATGATTTACGTTTGAAAGGCACTATTTTGCCAAACAAACCTTTGATTTGTCGTGTTACATCATACTCATCAAATATTGGCGTACTTGATTTGTAGAATTTAACAATTTTTTCTTGTCCAGAAGATATTCGGCGAATATAATCTTTAACTTCCTGATATATCAAAGAATCGTCTATCACAATAGAGCTAAACGAGTCATTCAAAATATCACGAAGAATAGTCATCACACGATTACTCTCCGAAATAACCAAAGATGGGGATTTGAGTGTTTGAATTTTGTCGAGCATTGCCTGCCATTTGCTCACAAGTTCGCCCATATCCTGAGTAATATCTTCATACGAAGCATCTTGGCTTGCAGTACGAATAATAACGCCATAGTTTTTGGGAAGAATTGACCTAACAATATCTTTCAAGCGTTTTCGCTCGTCCGAAGACTTGATTTTTTGAGAAATAGAAACTTTATGCTCAAAAGGTTTTAGGACAATATGACGACCTGTCAATGAAATATCGGTAGAAACACGTGGACCTTTGGTGTTTATTGGTTCTTTGGTAATTTGCACCAAAACCTCATCACCTGCCGACAAAACATCTTGGATTTTTCCCTCACGCAAAATTTCTTTTTGACGAGGATAATCCGAAAATGAAAAAATTCTTCTATTTGAAAGAGTATTAAGCAAACGAGCATAGGACTTATAGTTTGAGCCTAAGTCCAAATAGTGTACGAAAGAATCTTTTTCGCCACCAATGTTTATAAAAGCTGCATTAAGACCTCCCATCACTTTACGCACCTTTCCCAAATAAATATCACCCACAGAATATCCGTCAGAGCCACTCACACGGTTAATTTCTTGCAAGAAACCATCTTCGAGTAATGCTATTGATATATTATCCTGTTCAACTGATGAATGTACTATTAACTCTTTTTTCATTTTTGATTTTCAAATAGATTTATGAAAAAAAACCTAAAATCCTCAGGACTTTAGGTTAATTCGAAAGACTACTTCTTCTTATGTCTATTCATTCTAAGACGTTTCTTTCTTTTGTGAGTAGCCATTTTATGTCTTTTTCTCTTTTTTCCGCTTGGCATAACTTTACGATTTTATGATTAAACTTTAATTATTTATTCTTCACTTCGCTAACAAAACTTTTTGAAGGTTTGAAAGCTGGAATATTATGTGCTGGTATTGTGATAGTAGTTTCTTGTTTAATGTTTCTCGCTACTTTCTCAGCTCTTTGTTTTACAATGAAAGAACCAAATCCTCTCAAATAAACGCTATTATCGTTGATAAGGGATTTTTTTACACTTTCCATAAAACCCTCAACAACTGCCTGAACTTGTGATTTTTCAATTCCTGTCTCCTTAGAAATCTCATTTACGATGTCCGCCTTAGTCATAATCTATTATACTTTATTATTTTTTATTATTCTCTTTCGAACCGCAAAGATACAAAATTTTATAATCTTTCATAACTATAATTCATTTTTTTTGAAAAAAAATAATTTTTTCTTTATTTTTTTAGATTACAGACCACAAATATAATTTATAAATATTTAAAAACCAAAGTTTTAAGTATTTATTTCTGAAAAATATTTTTCGTAGAAACATTTTCTTCACATAAATGTTAAATGATTATGTATTTTATATAAAATTTAACGTATATTTGCAAACGATTAAATAAGAGAAAATTAATAACATTAATAGTATATGAAAAAACTTTTAACACTACTGCTAATTGTTTGCTCAACTCTTTCTTTTGCAAACGACAAAAGAGAGCAAATAAACAACAATCCAATCCAAACAAAAGGATTTGCTCAAATCATTTGGGCTGCTGACGGACAAGGTTTTACTACTTTGGAAAAAGGCAAAAATGGCGGATTAGAAATAATTCGTTATGAAGCAAAAGATAATGCACGAAGCATTGTTTTGGGAGAAGAAATGTTTATTGACCCAATTTCAAAAAAACACATTGGTATTCGTTCTTTTGATTGGAGCAACGACAACTCAAAAATGTTAATTTTCACAAACACAAAAAAAGTTTGGCGTTACCACACAAAAGGTGATTATTGGTTGCTTGACCTCCAAACTAAATCGCTTACTAAACTTGGTAAAGATATGCCAGAGAGCGAAATGATGTTTGCGAAATTCTCGCCCGATGGCTCAAAGGTAGGCTATGTAGTAAAAAACAATATATATGTAGAAGATTGTAAAACAAACAATATCACAAAAATCACAACAGATGGCAATAACTATATAGTTAATGGCACATTTGACTGGGTATATGAAGAAGAATTTGGTTGCAGAGATGGTTTTCGTTTTAGTGGCGACAGCAAATTTATTGCATACTGGCAGAGCAATACACAAGGAACAGGAGTGTTCAACATCATAAACAATGTTGATTCTATTTATTCTTTTGTAACTCCTTTCCCTTACCCAAAAGCTGGAACACAAAACTCAGCAGTAAAAGTAGGATACGCATCGTGCGAAGGCGGAGCTACTACTTGGTTTGAGATTGAGGGGGACGAGCGTAACAACTATATTCCTCGTATGGAGTTTGTACCTGAATCAAACGAACTTATAATTCAGAGAATGAATCGCCAACAAAACACTAATAAAGTATATATTGCAAAAATTGGTAATTCAAAACCAGAATTAATTTTCACAGATACAGACAAAGCGTGGCTAAACACAAACGACAATATTCAATGGATTAATAACAACGAATATTTCACTTGGGAGAGCGACCGTGATGGTTGGAAAAAACTATATTTAATATCGAAAGATGGCAAAGATATACGCCCAATAACTGAGGATTTTGATATTGTCAATCAAGTTGGTATAGACAAGAAAAATGGCTATGTATATTATATAGCATCTCCAAAAAGCCCAATCGAAAGATATTTGTATCGTTCGAAACTAAACGGCAAAGCAAATTCAGAGATAGTGTCTGACACAAAACTAATCGGACACCACAGTTATAATATGTCACCAAACTGCTCGTGGGCAGTACACTACTTCTCAAATGCAGTTACTCCAACACAAATAAATATGATTTCTCTTCCAAAAAACAAAATTGTGAGAGTAATCGAGAACAACAGCAAAGCAAAAGAACAATACAAAGCACTGGGATTAATAGACAAAGAGTATGTAAAAGTTCCTCTAAAAGACTGGACTTTGGACGCTTGGATTATCAAACCAACAAATTTTGACGCAACAAAAAAATATCCAGTTATCGTAAAAGTATATAGTGAACCCGGAACATCTACTGTTCAGAACAAATGGGCAGGTGGGGATTTAGCTTATCACTATTTGGCAGAGTTGGGCTATGTGGTTATTAGTATGGATAGTCGTGGAGTAACACTCCCTCGTGGCAGAGAATGGAGAAAATGTATTTATGGAGGAGTGGGAATAGAATCTACTCACGACCAAGCAAATGGCATTATGAAACTTGCTGAAATGTTTTCGTATATTGACAAAGATAGAATTGGTATAACAGGACACAGTGGCGGTGGCTCAATGACTTTGCACTGTATGTTCCGCTATCCAGAGATTTACAAAACAGGTATTTCATTGGCTTTTGTGGCAGACCAAAGACTTTATGATACTATATATCAAGAGCGTTTTATGGATACCCCACAAAACAACCCAGAGGGTTACAAATATGGCTCTCCTATCACTTATGCTGAGGGTTTGAAAGGAAATTTATTGTTAATTCACGGAACTGGCGATGATAATGTTCATTATCAAAACTACGAGATGTTAGTAAACAAATTGGTAGAGTACAATAAATTATTTTGGGCAATTACCTATCCTATGCGTACTCACTCACTTCGTGAAGGCAAAGGCACTTCAAAACATCTTGAAATGACACAGGAAGCATTTTGGTTAAAAAATCTTCCTGCTGGTGCAAGATAATTTTTTGATACGAAACAAAAATAAAATCGTATATTTGTAGCAAATTAAAACTTATGTTCTATGAAAAAGATATTATTTACTTTAATATTATGCTGTATATGCAGTTTGGGATATTCCCAACAAAAAGTACAAGCCACAGAAAATTTGATTAGCTACACTCAACCAAATGGCAAAACAATAAAAATCCGTTTGTTTGGAGATGCGAATATGAAATATCACAGCACAAAAGATGGATTCTTGATTGCAAAAAACAAAAAAGGATATTTCTGTTATTTGAAAAAAGACAGTGATGGCAAACTAACTACAAGTTGTCGAAAAGCTAATTTAAAGGCTCCAAGTTTTGCACTAAAAGCAGATGAGGATAATGTAATTCAGTTTTTGAACACAAAAGAAAATCGTCCTAATTAATTCAGCATTTGGACACTGAAAAAATAGTCCTAATTTCATAAACAAAATAACTATTGCAATGCAATAGTTATTTTGTTTGTACGTTAAAATTCTATGAATAAAATCTCATTAGACACAAAGTCTTACGAACTAAGATACGGAAATATTCCAAAACTCTTGTTCAAATACTCTATACCAGCTGTTATAAGCACACTTGTGGTTGCACTCTACAATATTATAGACCGTATATATATTGGTCATAGTTTGGGAGCAATGGCAATATCTGGACTTGCACTAACTCTACCCATCTCAGCAGCAATTACTGCCGTAGGCACACTTCTTGGTATAGGTTCATCGGCTCGTATATCTATTGTAATGGGCAAAAAAGATATTCACTGGGCAAGGAATATTTTGTGTCATTATCCTATCTTGACGTTATTCTTTTCTGGCATATTCATCACAACATCAATGATTTATCTGGACGAATTGCTATATATGTTTGGAGCTACTGACAAAACTCTTAGCTACGCCAAAGACTACCTTCAAATAGTTATACCGTTTAGTATTTTCACAAATTTATGTTTTGGATTTAGCCACATACTCCGTGCAAGTGGTTTCCCCAAAAAAGCAATGAATACTATATTAATAGGTATCGTTCTAAATATGATTTTAGATCCAATATTTCTGTTTGTTTTCAAAACAGGTATTGAGGGTGTAGCTATCGCAACAGCAATATCTATGATGGTTGGAGGATTGTATCCAGTTTTTCATTTTATGAACAAGCAAAACACTATTTCATTTCATTGGCAAGATTTTAAACTCAAAAAAAGCATAATACGAAACATTCTCTCTATTGGATTTTCGCCATTTATAATGAATTTTGTGGCAAGTGGAATTGCATTTGTGCTAAATATTCAACTTGCTAAATATGGAGGAGATTATGCCATTGGAGCCTTTGGAATTATATATAGTTACCAGTTGTTTATGGCACTTTTTGTGCTTGGAATGAGCAATGCAATGCAACCAATAGTTGGTTATAATTACGGTGCCAACAATTACAAAAGAGTAAAGGACACTATGTTTTTGACACTCAAAATTGCAACCTACATAACAATCCCATTTTTTATTATGGCAGAGTTTTTCCCTGAACTACTCACAAAAGCATTTACAAACGACCCAGAGCTAACAAAATATACCGTAGAGGCATTTAGATACTCATTTGTGTGTGTTCTGTTTGTTGGACTTCCCATTACCATATCTTCGTTTTTGTTATCCATAGGCAGAGCAGGTAAATCACTGTTTATGTCATTACTTAGACAAGTAATATATATGTGCCCATTGATTTTCATATTACCAATATTTTTTGGAATAAATGGTGTTTGGTTTGCAATTTCTGTATCAGATTTTTTGGCATTCATAACAGCTTCACTATTTTTGGTTTCGGAATTAAAAAATCTATACAAGCACAAAACACGTAAAAGCATTGGTTTGCATAAAGTCTGGAAGTTCAGTTCTTTAAAATAGTCCAAAAAAGACTGAGGTTTATAAAAAATATTTCATATCTTTGCAAAATATATATGCTTACTACAAGCATAATTAATGATACTTTACTCTCGCTTAACAACTTACAAAGCACGAGGGTACTGTATTTATTGTTGTAATAATTTTTTAAACATTTCATTATGGATGTTTTAGTACAATCTGTTCAAGAAGAACAATTCGACAAAAATGTCGAAAATATTTCAGAAAACGAACAATATTCAACAATGTCAAAAGACGAGTTAATATTGGAATTAAACAAAGCTCTACAAGAAAAACCTCTTGATGAGTTGAAATCAATCAGCGAAAGCATCAAAACAGCATTCTACAAACGCAACAAAGCGGATATTGAAAATGCTAAAAAAGAATTTATCGCACAAGGCGGTAATATTGATGATTTCAAAATCGAAGCAGACGACAAGGAAGCAACTCTTAAAAATCTTCTTGCCCAGTATCGTCAGCGTCGCAACGAAGCAAACGCTATCATCGAAAAAGAAAGAGCCGAAAATCTTGCCAAAAAATTAGAATTAATCGAAAAATTAAAGGAACTTGTTGAGCGTAGCGAAAACAGCGACACCAATACCTATCCTGAGTTTAGCGAAATACAAAAACAATGGCACGAAATAGGAGCAGTTCCAAAAGAGCAATTAAATGAACTTTGGAACAGCTACCACTTCCAAATAGAAAGCTACTACAATATCATAAAAATCAACAAGGAGCTTAGAGATTTAGACTACAAGAAAAATCTTGAACAAAGAATTGCATTGTGCGAATCAGCCGAGCAACTATCTCTCCAAACATCTTATGTAGAGGCGTTCAAAGAACTTCAAATACTTCACGAAAAATGGCGTGAAATAGGGCCAGTTGCCAAAGAACACAAAGATGAAATTTGGGACAGATTCAAACAAGCAAGTACAATAATCAACAAAAATCATCAAGAATATTTTGAAAAACTTAACGCAGAACAAGAAAGCAATTTGAATATCAAGCGTGAGTTTTGTCAAAAAGTAGAGGCTCTTTTGGAAACTATTCCACAAAACAGAAAGGAATGGGACGAAAAAACTCAGGAGCTTTTGAACATTCAAGAACTTTGGAAAACTATTGGTTTTGCTCCAAAAAAAGACAATACAAAAGTTTACGAAACTTTCAAATCTCTTTGCAACAAATTCTTTGAAGAAAAACAAAATTACTTCAAAGGCAAAAAAGAGCATTTTATGAATGTTCTTCAAATCAAAACTGAGATTTGCGAACAAGCAAACAAATTAAAAGATAGCCAAGAATGGCAAAAAACAACTGCCGAACTAATTGCATTGCAAAAACAATGGAAAGAAATTGGCGGTGCTGCCTCAAAAGAACTTGACGAACTTTGGAAATCATTCAGAGAGTCTTGCGACTATTTCTTTGAACGCAAACAAGAGCATTTCAAAGAATTAGAAAGTTCTTATGCAGAACTAATTGCTAAAAAAGAGCAAATTATAGAGGAATTAAAGAATTTTGTAGAAGAAAATCCTCATACAGCAATAGAAAAACTAAAAGAGATTCAACGCAGATGGACAGAAAGTGGTTTTGTTCCTGCACGTATTCAGAATCCTCTTTATGCACAATACAAAGAAATTATTGATACTCACTTCACTAATTTCAAGAAAAACTTATCACAACTAAACTTAGATAATTTCAAGAATAAAGTTTCAAGTAAATCTTCTAAAACAGAAATATCTCGTGAGAAAGAAAGACTACAAAAACGTCTTCAAAAATTAGAAACAGATATTTCTACTTTGGAAAATAACATTGGATTTTTCTCTAAATCATCTAATGCTGAGGGCTTAATCAAAGATATTCAACAGAAAATTGCTAACACAAAAGAAGAAATATCTAATACAAAAGAAAAGATTAAGCATATTATAACAGAAGAAAGAAACAGAAACGAGAAAGACGCATAATATTATGGCAAAAGAAAATAAAACAAAGTACATTTTTGTTACAGGAGGTGTTGCCTCTTCATTAGGAAAAGGTATCATTGCCTCTTCACTTGCTACCCTACTTCAAGCACGTGGTTATTCTGTAACAATCCAAAAATTAGACCCTTATTTGAACATTGACCCGGGAACTCTAAACCCTTACGAACACGGAGAGTGTTATGTAACAGAAGACGGTGCAGAGACAGACTTGGACTTGGGACACTATGAGAGATTTTTGGGAACTCCAACATCAAAAGCAAACAACGTAACAACAGGTAAAATATATAAATCTGTAATCGAAAGAGAACGTCGTGGCGATTATCTTGGCAAAACTGTTCAGATTATCCCTCACATTACAGACGAAATCAAACACCGTATCAAAAAAGTTGGCAACGAAAAAGGATTTGATGTAGTTATTACAGAGATTGGTGGAACAGTTGGCGATATTGAATCTTTACCATACATTGAGGCAGTTCGCCAATTAAGATATGATTTGGGTGCAAAGAACTCAGTAGTTGTACACCTAACTCTTATCCCTTATCTTTCTGCTTCGGGAGAGCTTAAAACAAAACCTACTCAACATTCAGTTAAACTATTATTAGAGAATGGTTTACAACCAGATATTTTGGTACTTAGAACAGAACACAAACTTTCGGATTCTTTGAAACAAAAAGTTGGTTTGTTCTGTAACGTTGAGAAAGATGCAGTAATTGAAAGCATTGACGTTCCTACTATCTACGAAGTTCCTTTCAAAATGCTTGAACAAGATTTTGATTCGGTAGCTCTTAGAAAACTTGATTTGGATATCAAACCTATCAATATGGATAAATGGAGCGAATTTTTGAAACGTTACAAAAATCCAAAAGGAATTATCAATGTTGGTTTGGTAGGCAAATATACTGCTCTTCCAGACTCATACAAATCAATATCAGAGGCTCTTATTCACGCAGGAGTAGTAAACAACTACAAAGTTAAACTACATTTGATTAACTCAGACAGCGTAATCAAAGGCAAAGAAGAGGAAGCTTTGGGAAATATGGACGCAATTTTGGTTGCTCCCGGATTTGGCGATAGAGGTATCGAAGGAAAGATTGACGCAGTAAAATATGCTCGTACTCACAATGTTCCTTTCTTGGGTATATGTTTGGGTATGCAATGTTGCGTAATTGAGTTTGCACGTAATGTAATTGGATTTAAAGATGCAACAAGTGCAGAATTTGACACAAAAGCCGAACATACAGTAATCGACCTTATGGAAGAACAAAAAGGCATTACAAATATGGGAGGAACAATGCGACTTGGTGCATTCCCTTGTACACTTACAAAAGGCTCAAACGTATATGAGGCTTATGGCAAAGAAGATATTTCTGAACGCCACCGTCACCGCTATGAGTTCAACAATAAATTCACACAAGATTTTATTGATAAAGGTATGGTTCCAGTGGGAATTAATCCTAAAAACGATTTGGTAGAAGTTGTAGAAATTCCTTCACACCCTTGGTTTGTAGGCGTTCAATACCACCCAGAATACAAAAGTACAGTAACTAATCCTCACCCTTTGTTCTGTGCTTTCGTAGCAGCAGCTATCAAAAATGCTAAAAAATAATTTTAAAAAATATAATTAAAAGAAATAGACAGTGGATAAAAATACATTAACAGGCCTATTACTTATTGGTGCAATTCTTCTTGGATTTACGCTATATAGCGAGAACCAAATGTCAAAACAGAGAGAAGTCCAACATAAAATAGACTCGGTAAACAACATTGCCAAAGAAAAAGAATTGGCAGCTTGGGAAACAAAAAAAGCAGCAGAAGAAAACAAAACAGTAGCTCAACAGCCTACATATTCATCTGAATCTTTGAACATTGCAAGTGTTGGCAACGAAGAATTTTACACTTTGGAGAACGACAAAATAATTGCAAAAATATCTAATAAAGGTGCTGCAATTCGTTCCGTAGAGCTTAAAGAATATAAAACTTACACAAAAGAGCCTTTGTATTTGTTCAAAGAGAAAGATGCTGTTTTCAACCTATCTTTCTACACAAATACTTTGCTTAATACAAGTGATTTTTATTTTACAAACAAAACTGGCAACGTAACAGTAAGCACAGAGGGCGAAACAAAATCAATGACTTTGAGTTTGCCACTTAGCGAAACTGCTTCGATAGACTACATATACACTATCAAACAAGGTAGTAATATGGTTGATTTTGATATTAAGCTAAATGGCACTTCAAATATTCTTTCTCCCGGACAAAGTAATTTGTTTGTAAACTGGTCGAACGTATCTCCTCAACAAGAAAGGGGTTTTAGTTACGAAAATACTTACACTACAATAGGCTATATGTCGCCAAATAGTAGCGATTTGGAAGAATTAACTGTATCTACGGATACAGAACGTGAGGAAATTAGCTCAAAAGTTAAATGGGTTGCTTTCAAACAACAGTTCTTTTCAAGTATTTTGATTGCAAAAGACGCATTTGAAAATGCAAATTTATCTTACGAAACATTTGCTGAAAACAGTGGCAATATCAAGCATTTTGAAGCTAAATTAGCACTTCCATACACTATGGAAACAAAGGAATATTCTATGCAATTTTTCTTTGGTGGAAACGAATATACAACACTTAAAGCAGAGGAGTTAAACCTTGAAAAACTTGTTCCACTTGGTTGGGGTATTTTTGGCTGGGTTAATAAATACATTATTATTCCTACATTCAACTTCCTTGGCGGATTTATTTCAAACTATGGTATTATCATCTTATTGATGACAATATTCATCAAAATTCTATTGTTTGGATTTACATACAAGTCATATATTTCTATGGCAAATATGCGTCTGTTAAAACCAGAAATTGAGGAAATAAACAAAAAATTCCCAGACAAGAATGACGCAATGAAAAAGCAACAAGCAACTATGGAACTATACCGTAAAGCTGGTGTAAACCCTATGGGCGGTTGTTTGCCAATGTTGTTACAAATGCCAATTATCATTGCACTATTTAGATTTTTCCCTGCAAGTATCGAACTTCGTGGAAAATCATTCTTGTGGGCAGACGACTTGTCGAGCTACGACTCTGTATTAGACCTTCCATTTAACATTCCTTTCTATGGCGACCATATCAGTTTGTTTGCTCTATTGATGGGTGCATCTTTGTTGTTCTCAACAAAACTAAACTCACAAAATAATGTTTCAAACCAACAAATGCCAGGTATGAACTTTATGATGACTTATATGATGCCTATTATGCTTGTAGTATGGTTCAATAGTTATTCATCAGGTTTGAGTTACTACTACCTACTTGCAAACGTTATCACTATTGGTCAAATGCTTCTTATGCGTAAATTTGTAGATGATGACAAACTTCACGCAAAGATGAAAGCAAACGCTAAGAAACCTCGCAAAAAAAGTAAATGGCAACAAAAAATGGAGGAACTTGCAAAACAACAAGAACAAATGAGAAACAACAAAAAATAATATTTTGCGTGTTCCATACGTTATAAATAAACAATAATAAATATGTGATTTATTTATAAAGTTGTTTATAGTTTAAGAAAATAGGCTGAGAAAATTCTCAGCCTATTTTGTTTTTAGAAGAATTGTCGTAAATAACTTTTAAAATATATTTTTTTATACAGGAGTTTCAAGGTTCAATAAAACTTGGATATCTTAGCATATTTTGCAGATGGTCATAACGTAGCGTAATGAAGTACGTGAGTTATGAGCATCTGTGAAATATACAAGATAGGCAAGTTTATTCCACACCTATACAAACTACCCCTACGTTACGCCTAAACCCCTTAGCATCACACCTAATCAGCGGCGTTGGACGATACAAGCGTCTAAATTGATTAGTAGATATATCAAGCCATTGTTGACTACTTCTAACAAATACTTCCGAGACTTGATGACTAAAACCATTATTAAGTTTAGATTTTGTATTCCACGGACAAGCGTCTAAACAAATATCACAACCAAAAACAGTATTACAAGGATTAGCACAAGTCAATAACTCCTTTTGGGACTCATCAAACTCACCTCTATGCTCTATTGTCAAATACGAAAGACATCTACGAGCATCAATCACATATTCGCTTAGCAAAGCAGAAGTAGGACAAGCCTCCAAACATTTTTGACAAGTACCACAACGATTTTTGGTTGGCATATCATAGCTATCAAACTCAAAATCTGTTACAATAACTCCCAAATTGAGCAAACTGCCATAATTCAGATTTGTAATCAAACCATTTTTGCCAAGCCAACCAATACCACAACACTCTGCCCAATATTTTTCGAGAATAGGTGCAGAATCCACAAAAGCTCTGGCATTACATTCCTCACCCAATTCATCTATCATCTTGGATAGAGAGTTTTTGATAGTAAAATGATAATCGTTCGATAAAGCATATTTTGCAATACGTGGATTATTACCAAAATTCACCTGAGGGTTGTAATATTTGGCACACACAATTACCGATTTAGCATTTTCAACAAGCAATGCAGGATTTAGTCTAATTTCTGAATTAGAAAGAAACCAATCCATACCAGCATTGAATTTTTTGTCAATCCATCTATCAATATAGTTTTTTTGTTTCAATATATTATGTATCTTTGCAATACCACAAATTTCAAAACCATATTTTAGGGCTAAATGTTTAATATGTGAGTTTGATATATTCATTCCTTAAATAAATAATTTATTGCAAAGCTAATGAAAAATACCGAAAAGATTAGAAAGTCTTTCGAAAAAGAAAGATTAGACAAAGGGGCTGGGCAATTATCAAAGATAAAAGTCAAAAATATTATCTATCCAATTTTATTTGGTTTAGGTGTGGTTTTCTATATGATATATGATGATTTTGACGCAAGTGCATTTTCTGAAATCACTATCAACCTAAAAAGTATTTTTTGGTTTTTCATAGCTGTTTTGTTTATGTTTGGTAGGGATATTGGCTATATTATCCGACTTAGGATTTTTTCGGAAGGAAGAATTTCTTGGTATGAATGTTTCAAAGTGATTATGCTTTGGGAATTCACTTCGGCAATTACGCCTTCGGCAGTAGGTGGCACAAGTGTTGCAGTACTCTACGTTCATAAAGCAGGAATAAGCATTGGAGAAAGCACCGCAATGGTTCTCCTAACCTCGTTTTTCGACGAACTTTATTTTATAATAATGTTCCCTTTGATATATTTTTGGTTGGGACACGACCTACTTTTCAATATATCTACACCACATAGCAGTTTTGCAGATAGTTTCTTGACTTTTGTAATAATTGGCTATTCCCTAAAATTAATTTATCTACTGTTTGTTAGCTATGGTTTATTTATTAGACCACGAGGAATTAAATGGCTATTGATTAAGATTTTTTCTTTGCCTTTCCTAAGAAAATGGAAATACGATGCAGTTGCTACTGGCGACGATATAATAGAAAGTTCAAAGAATTTCCGCAAAAAGCCCCTAATGTTTTGGATAAAATCATTTATGGCAACTTTCCTTTCGTGGAGTTCAAGATATTTGGTTGTAAATGCACTAATTTTGTCAATGTTTAGCGTTGGCGACCACTTATTACTATTTGGCAGACAATTAATTATGTGGATAATGATGCTAATACTTCCAACACCCGGAGGAAGTGGTTTTTCAGAGTTTTTGTTCAAAGAATACTTAGGAGAATTTCTCCCAATAGCCTCAGTAGCAATTATTATGGCTCTTATTTGGAGATTAATAACATATTATCCATATTTGATAATTGGAGCAATAATTTTCCCTCGTTGGTTGGCTCACAAATTCAAAAAACCAAAAATTGTAACTCGATACAAGAAATAATATACTTAACATTTTTTCAAAAAAAACTCAAAATTATTTTGAAATTCAGAAAAAATACCCTACCTTTATGATAATAATGTGAAATAACTATTAAATAATGGAAGAAGGAAGAAATTTTGGAACTGACAATAATTCAGATGAAGTATATTCTGAGTCAGTTAGAGCAGGGAAACGAACTTATTTTTTTGATGTTAAATCAACAAAAGGGAATGACTATTACATTACTCTAACAGAGAGCAGACGCAAAACTGAAAGAGATGGTTCATTTAGTTACGAAAAACACAAAATATTTTTGTACAAAGAAGATTTTGAGAAATTTGAAGAGGCTATGCAAAAAGCAATGTCATTCATAAAAGAAAACAAAAAAGATTTTTTTGAAAAACAAGAAGAGAAATCAAATTTTGAATTAGAGGACAAAGGTTATACAATGTCGGATATAGACAAAGAATTTGATGCTTTGTAAACAAAATTTTTAATCTGTTGAAACGAGTATTTTTAGGAATTAGTGGGGGGATAGACAGTGCAGCTTCGGTACTTATACTCAAAGAGTTGGGTTATGAAGTGGTTGGCGTATATCTACAAATTCATACTCCACTTACAGACCACGAAGAACTCCAAGACAGACTTGGAATAAAAATCATTATCAATAATGTTAGCGATATTTTTAACGCTAACATTATTGATAATTTTGTTAATAGCTATATGATGGGGCTCACTCCATCTCCCTGCGTTGAGTGCAATCACAGCATAAAATGGAAAATCATACGCCAAATGGCACTCGAAAATGGCTGTAATAATTGGGCAACTGGGCATTATTGCAATGTATCTAAGCATAACGGGACTTACTACATTGAGCGAGGACTTGACCCAATAAAAGACCAATCATACTATCTTTGGAAATTAGAACAAGATATTCTGGAAGGTGCAATTTTTCCTCTTGGCAACTATACAAAGGCTCAAATATATGATATGATGCGAGAAAAAGGCTACCAAAAGATAGTTAATAAACCACAAAGTATGAGTGTCTGTTTTTTGAAAGACAAGGGATTAAAACTATTTTTGGAAGAAAACTTACCAACTACAAATGATTTGAAAGGCGGGGATATACTCGACACAGATGGAAATATAATAGGAAAACACGATGGCTATCCTTTCTATACTATTGCCCAAAAAAAAGGTCTTGGACTCAATAATGGCAAATGTGTTATTGATATAGTACCTGAGACAAACAGACTAATAGTGGGCAACAGAAACGACTTGTTTACAAAAGAAATAATCATTTCAAATTATTATTTTGGCAACTTAGAAGATTTAAGTTCCAACAATATAGTTGCAAACGTAAGAGGTATTGGCGAAAACCCAAAAGGCTTTGCACAAATCAAAATACTTGACAGAAACAAAGCAAAAATCAGTTTGGAATATCCTGCTTGGGCAGTAACCAAAGGACAACCAGTTGTTTTTTACTGCCAAAACAGAGTTATAGGTGGCGGTTATGCCGAAGAATTTAGCAATTATAGCATTTAAATTATTGCTGTACAGTAAAAATCTTACAAGCTTCCAATAAACTCGAATCTCTTAGGCTATTTTGCATATATAACATAGCGTGCTGGTGTACGTGAAGCAGAGCATAGGTAAGTCGAGTTTCGTTTTAGCGGACAATACTATATTTAAATATATACTCAAATAGCCTTGCTGGAATTATATTTTCGTCCTTAATAGTCGATATAGACCTAAACGCTGCATTACCATTTACCTCACAAACAGTATAAGAATCTTCGGTAAACAACAAATCCACACCTGCAAACTTCAAACCAACTGCACGACAACTCTCCAATGCAATCCTCTCAATTTCGGGGCTTATGTTTACTTGTTTCACACTTCCTCCTTGTGAGAAATTTGATTTAAAATCATTATCATTATATCGCATAACAGCATCTACAACACTATCTCCTACAACCCAAACACGTATATCCTTTCCAAAAGATGTAGATATATATTCCTGTGCCACAACTTCATCATACTTGTTTAACACAATATCAAAATCACTCTGGGATTTAATCATATAAACCTCATTTCCTTTGCTACCTTTTGCATATTTTGCTATAAAAACATCTGAACCAAAACACTCACAGCAACTCAAATAATTAGAAGCGTTATAAATGGTTTTTGGCGTTGGAATAGAATTTTTAGCCAAAAGTTGATGAGTAATTATCTTATCTAAGGAATTATACATTGCATCGTGGGAATTAAGCAAACGAACCCCCATTAGCTCCAAATGTCGCATTAACACAAAATCATAACCACGTACAATAGCCAAATCTGGACGGTCGTCAATTTGTTCTCCATTTTCGGAAATAGTCAAACGAGAATTAAAAATACCCAAAGAAATATTCTCAACAAGCAATACTCTCAAATTCACCCCCTGAGCAGAAGCCTCACTACAAATCCAACGATAAGCCTCCTCGTTCATAGAGCATTTTGATTGAGGATAAAATATCCAAACATTCTTTCTATTCATTTTTCAAGTATTTTTTAATTGTTTTTTTGACTAATTCATAAAGTAGTTCTTTTGTATTAGACATTGATTGTTCTCTTGTAACACCTTTACCAACAATGCTATAAACATCAAAACTATTATCAAAATCATTGTCAAGCACTCCACAATAGGCAATCATATTGATATTATATTTTTGTGCGTATTCAAAAAGTACATTTAGTAATTTGCCGTTTTGCGTTTGTGCATCAATTTTTCCTTCGCCCGTTATTAACAAATCAGCGTCTAACAAATCCTCTTCTAATTTTATGGTTTGAGCAATTAGTTTTGCTCCCGAACAAAGTTCTGCACCAAAAAAAACAGACAAAGATGCACCAACACCTCCTGCTGCACCACCTCCCACAATAGTAGCCATATTTACGCCATAAATATCTTTTACTCGCTCTGCAAACAATCTCATAGACTTATCTAAGTACTCAACTTGGGCTAAATTTGCACCTTTCTGTGGAGCATAAACATAGGCAGCACCATTTGCACCATAGAGAGTATTTCGGACATCACAAGCAACTTTAAAACAACATTTAGAAACAAGTGTATCAAAGTCTTTTGTGTCTATATAATAAATATTTTCAAGATTAGAGCTAATGGCATCAAGCAAAAGATAATTCTTGTCAAAAAACTTCACACCCAAAGCACTCATCATACCCAAAGCACAATCATTCGAAGCACTACCACCTATACCCAAAACAAAATCTGTATACCCTGCCTCAATGGCACTTCTCACTACCAATCCGAAACCATAAGACGAGGCCTTCATAATATCATATTCAGACTCCTGCAATTTGGCAAGTCCAACAGTCTGGGACATTTCTACAATAACAGTTTTGTTATCCAAAACTACATATTCGCCACAACAACTACGACCAAAAGCATCTACACTTTCCACAAAATATTTTTGACGAGAATAAGCATACAACACATCTGCTGTACCATCTCCACCGTCAGCCATAGGCTTGAATACAATATTCACATTATCATCAATAGAATGAATTGCACTACCTACAATTTCACAAAACTCCAAAGAGCTAAGTGAGGATTTGAATTTATCTGGTGCAATAACAATTTTCATAGTGCGATATTTTGTGTAAAAATAAAAAAAAATACTATCTTTGACAAAAGGATTTAAGAAAATGAAGAATAAAATTTGGGATAATATCCAGAAAATAAGAAAAAACTCACCATTGGTTCACAGCATAACCAATTATGTAGTAATGAACAATACTGCAAATGCACTTCTTGCTTGTGGTGCATCTCCAATTATGGCTCACGCAATAGAGGAGATTGAAGAAATGGTCAAACTTTGCAACTGTACTGTTATAAATATTGGCACTCTCGATAGTAATACCGCAGAGTCTATGTACAAAGCTATGCAAGTGGCAAAACAACACAACAAACCAACTGTCTTAGACCCAGTTGGAGTTGGAGCAACTACGTTTAGACACAAAGTTGTACAAAATATTTTGAGCCAATCTATTCCAACTATCATCAGAGGAAATGCAAGTGAAATAATGTGCATAGCAGGCATAACAACTCTTTCGAGAGGTGTTGATAGTAGCAATTCAACTCTTGATAGTCTTAGTTCTGCAATAAACCTAAGCAAACAACTGAATACAACTATAAGTATCAGTGGCGAAATAGATTTTGTAGTAAATGGAAATAGTATAGCCAAAATATATAATGGATCATATATTATGGAACGGGTTACTGGTATGGGTTGCACATCTTCTGCAATTCACGGAGCCGCTTTGGGAGTTTGCAATGATAGTTTTATGGCAGCCATTACAGCAAATGCACTTATGGGAGTATGCGGAGAATTATCAGCAAAAGAAAGCAAAGGTACAGGCTCTTTTCAAGTAAATTTCTTAGACAAACTATATACACTTAGCAAAGAAGAATTTATGGATTGTGTAAAAATTGAATTATAAAACAATGGAATTATATTTGGTTACAGACGAGGAACTATTGGAAGGCAAAGATTTTTTTAAGACAATAGAAGATGCAGTCAAAGGCGGTGTTACAATGGTTCAGTTAAGAGAAAAACAACTTTGCACAAAGGATTTTTGCGAAAAAGCCATAGCACTAAAAAAACTTTTAAGACCTTATAACGTACCACTAATTATAAACGACAGAATAGATATTGCACTTGCGTGTGATGCAGACGGCGTACATATCGGTCAAAGTGATATGCCCTACTCTATTGCAAGAAAAATACTTGGAAAAAATAAAATCATTGGACTCTCTGTGGAAAACAAAGAGGAAGTTATCTTGGCAAATAGCTTGGACGTGGATTATATTGCAGCAAGCCCAGTATTTTCGACCCCTACAAAAACAAATACAATAATCCAGTGGGGAATAGACGGAATTGAGTGGATACGCAAAAACTCCAAACACCCATTAGTCGCAATAGGCAGAATGAACAGCGATACCATCTCAGACACAATCACTGCTGGGGCAGATTCTGTGGCAGTAGTTTCTGCAATTATTTCGTCAGAAAATCCTATGCAAAGTGCAAAAGAATTAAGCCAAATAATAAAAACTGCTAAAACAAAAAGATGAAAAGAATATATTTGATAATTATTTTTGGTTTATTAATAGCAAATTACAGCTTTGGACAAAGTGCCAGAGAATACTACAATATGGCTTTGGAGGAGGTCAAAAAAGACAATCACGTAAAAGCCATTGATTATTTTACTCTTGCCATAAGCAAACAGCCAAACAACGATGTTGCAGTCTACGGCAGAGCGTGTTCCAAAATGCACATAGGCGATACAGAAGGAGCTATTTTCGATTTTGATATGGCTATCGAGCTTAATCCAAACAATTATTTTGCCTACCATAACCTTGGAGTTATCGAATATAATGCAAACAACTTAGATGCCGCTTTGGGCTATTTCAAAATTTCATTAAAAATAGACCCAACAAATACTTTTGCTCAATTTTCGATTGCTCAAATAAACTACGAAAAACAAGAAATAGACGAGGCAATAAAATATTTTGAGGCTACACTTAGAAACGACAAAACGCTAAAACTTCTGAAACACGAACAAAAAATATATTGTCGCACGTACTACGCCAGTGCTTTGTCAATGACAAAACGCTTTGACGAGGCTCTCAACCAAATAAACATTTCCTTAGAACTTGATTCAAAAAACTACGAAGCTCATTATATAAAAGGGTCGATACTATACGAACAAAAAAAATATAGTGATGCAATACTTAGCTACGATACAGCACTTATACTAAACAAAGATTTTGGTTACGGTTACTTTGCAAGAGGAATTGCAAAACGTGCATTGGGGGACAAAATTGGAGCTACTCAGGATTTTGAAATAGCAAAAAGTTATGGATTTATAGCAGAGAAATAATTATTGCTGTTCAGAATAAATAATACTTTTTTTAACTATAAATACTACAAAAGTATATTTTTGCGTTACTTAATCAATAAAATTAAAAATATAGTTTATATGATTCACGCACACGAAATACTCCGAATGATGGAGGGGAACACTTACACAAAAGAAAATTTAAAATTAGCTATAATCGAGAAATTCGGTTCAGAGGCAAGATTTAATACTTGTTCTGCCGAAGGAATGAACGCCAACGAAGTAATAGAATTCCTCGAACAAAAAGGCAAATTCAAACCAAGTGAAAACGGTTTCACTATGGATATAAGCAAAGTTTGTAGCGATTATTAAACAAAAAAAAGCGTAAAAATGAAATTCATTCTTACGCTTTTTTATTTATTGCTACCTTGCAATATTTTCATCTTTCAGAAATTATGGTTTGATAAAATTTCCAAAATATCACAAAAAAATGGAGAAACTACTGTTTCTCCATTTTTTGTTTATGTGATTTAAAATTATTTCATCAAGTTAATCTCAATCATAATTTCATCTTTAAGAGCACCACATTTAGCAGCTAATTCTTCAGCAGTTTTGAAATCACCTTCTTTTGCAATTACAAGAGCCTCAACAGCTTTTGCATACATACAAGTGTGACCTTTAACTGTTTGTTTAGCACCAGCCAAATCACCTGAAAGGATTTGAGCGATACCTTTTTCAGAACCTGCGTGGCAATATTTGATAGCTTCAGCATATTCGCCTTGTCTTAGGTAAACCAAACCAAGGTTTTCTTTTGCTGTGTTAAGCTGACCAGCAACAGAAGAGAAATAGTTTTTAGCCTCAGCAATTTTGTTATCTCTGAAAGCAACAGCACCTAAGTTATTAACAACCTCAGCAGCAGAAGAGTTAAGTTGAGCAGCTTTTGCAAATTGAGCTTTTGCCTCAGCTACATTACCTTTTGTATAAAGAGCAATAGCGTTATTGTTGATTGTTCTCCAATCTTGAGAATATTTCTCAGCAGCAGCAGCGTAAACTTTTGCTTTTGTGTCAATATCTTCAAACAAAGTAGCAGCAAACAACATTTCTTCTACGTTAAGTTTTTTAACGTTTGAGTGAACTATTTCTTTCAATTCCTCGTCAGTATAGCCTTGGATTTCAACGCTAACTTCCATTTTAGAACGACGAAGTTGTGGAAGAACTTTCTCTTTAAGAATAGTGAATACAGAAGAAAGGTTTTTGATTTCCTCATCACGTTTAGCTGGATCGTTGTACATATTCAAGATTTGAAGAATCATATCTTTTTCAGCGATATCAGATTTTTCAACCAATGCTTTGAAACCGTCCCAGTCCTCACCAAGAGCATCAAAATCAAGAAGATTGTTAATGTTTTTCTTTGCAAATTCTTTGTTTACAGATTTCTGAGTAGCTTTCGAACGGTTTTGAGAAAGTTTATCGTTAAATTTAACTGGACCGTCAGGAGAAGCGTAAGATTTAGTGTGAACATCAGAAACTGTTCTACGTGGGTTTTCTCTATTGTCAAGAATGAATTGTTGAAGAGCTTTAACTTCTTCGTTATTCAATTCTGCTTTTCTAACAACTGAGCTATTGATTCTGAATAGGATATTAGCCTCTTCAACCTCAGTAGTTACACGTTGGAAATTATCTTTTGCAAAAGCAAATTTAGGAGCTTTAACTAAGTTTTGGATAATGCTTACACCTTTTGCAGCAGGTATGTCAGCAAGTGGAAGGAATGATTGACCTTTTTTACACTGAACCTCAATACGCATAACCAATTTAGAAACACGAATATTTTTTTCGTAAGTAACTTTTGAGTTGATTTTAGCAACACCACCTGTTGTAAGGATTGTTTGGTAGTTACCAACAGCTTTCTCGCCTTGTACAAAATAAGGCTCAGCAGCTAATTCTCCACCTTCGTAAATAAATACAGGTGTAATTTTGTAAGTAGCTGTATTTTTAACAAATTTTGCAGGGATAGAAACCTCTGCTGTGAAAGGAACTACATCACCTTTCAAAGAAACAGGAGAAGGATTTGTATTAACGCTCAAAGCATCTACTCTTTTAGAAGCAGCTTTAAAACAGTTACAACCTGTCAACAAGATAGTAGCAAACATAGCTACCAAACTGATTTTCAAGAATTTTTTCATTGTTTTACAGATAATTTAAGTTTATTAATTTGTTTTATTATTATTACGATTTTTAAACATTGCAAAAATATAAAAATATTTAAAAAAAATAACTTTATTTTTTAACTAATATTTATTTTTTTTCAGTGTTTTCAGTTTTCTCTGGTCTTTCTCTTCTTTCAGGTCTTTCTGTTCTTTCAGGTTTAGGCAAAAGCACCTTACGAGAAAGTTTAAGTTTACCAGACTTGTCAATATCAATCAATTTAACTTCAATTTCGTCGCCTTGTTTGATACCAGTATCTTCCATAGTCTCAAAACGTTTGTAATCTATCTCAGAGATATGCAACAAACCGTCTTTTCCTGGAAGAATCTCGATAAACGCACCGAAAGACATAATATTTTTAACTTTACCTTTGTAAATTTCACCAACTTCTGGAACTGCAATAATACCTTTAATTCTTGCAAGTGCTGCATCAATAGCATTTTTGTCAGCTGCAAAAATATCAACAAGACCTTTGCCATCAACTTCTGTAATAGTAATAGTCGCACCAGTTACTTTTTGCATTTCTTGAATAACTTTACCACCAGGGCCTATAATTGCACCAATAAAATCTCCCGGAACAGTGATTTGAACCATACGTGGAACGTGAGGTTTGTAGTCTTCACGAGGAGCAGCAATAGTATCAGTAATTTTGCCTAAGATGTGCATACGACCAACTCTTGCTTGTTCCAATGCTTTTGCAAGAACCTCATAAGGAAGTCCATCAACTTTAATATCCATTTGAGTAGCAGTAATACCGTCTTTTGTACCTGTTACTTTAAAGTCCATATCTCCCAAGTGGTCTTCGTCTCCCAAAATATCTGAAAGAACAGCAAACTTACCGTTACCACCCTCAGAAATAAGACCCATTGCAATACCTGAAACTGGTTTTTTGATTTGAACACCTGCGTCCATCAAAGCCAAAGTACCTGCACAAACAGTAGCCATAGATGAAGAACCATTACTTTCCAAAATATCAGATACAACTCTAATTGCATAAGGGTTGTTTTCTGTTGGAATCATAGGTTTCAAAGCTCTGAATGCTAAGTTACCGTGTCCTACCTCACGACGAGAAATGCCTTTTGAAGGACGAGCCTCACCAGTAGAGAAAGGAGGGAAATTATAATGTAGTACAAATTTCTCTGTGCCTTGGAACAAAACTTCATCAATTTGTTTTTCGTCCATTTTTGTACCAAGAGTAACAGTTGTAAGTGATTGAGTTTCACCACGAGTAAAAACAGCAGAACCGTGAGGGCCCGGCAAATAACCTACCTCACACCAAATAGGACGAATCTCGTCTGTTTTACGACCGTCCAAACGCACACCCTCGTCCAAAATCATATTTCTCATTGCTTTTTTCAAAACATTATCGTGGAAATATTTACGAGCAAGTGGTTCTTTAACTGCCAATTCTTCTTCTGGAATTTCTGCAACAAAGTTATTGATTAATTCATCAAATTTATCGCTACGTTCGTGTTTTGCAGATTGACTTTTTGCAATTTCATAGGCTTTGTCATAAAGCTCAGCAATTACTTTATCTCTCAACTCCAAATCGTTAGTTTCGTGGCAATAAACACGTTTTTCTTCTTTACCAACTTGTTTAGTCAATTCTAACTGTGCTGTACAGTGTTTTTTGATTTCTGTGTGAGCAAATTTGATAGCATCAAGCATAACATCTTCGCTAACTTCTTTCATCTCACCTTCAACCATCATAATATTCTCGTATGAAGCTGCAACCATAATATCTAAGTCACAATTTTCCATTTGAGAGAATGTAGGGTTGATTGTAAACTCGCCATTAATACGAGCAACACGCACCTCAGAAATAGGACCTTGGAAAGGAATATCTGAAACTGCCAAAGCAGCAGAAGCTGCCAAACCAGCCAAAGCGTCTGGTTGAATATCTGGATCAGCTGAAACAAGTGTTACTGTAACAAACACATCAGCGTGATAATCTTCTGGGAACAAAGGACGTAAAGCACGGTCAATCAAACGAGAAATAAGAATCTCGTAGTCGTCAGCTCTACCTTCACGTTTAAGAAAACCACCTGGGAAACGTCCACAAGCAGCATATTTTTCTTTGTACTCAACTTGTAGTGGCATAAAATCCACACCTTCTTTTGCATCTTTTGCAGCTACAACGGTAGCAAGCAACATTGTATCGCCTTGGCGTACAACAACTGAGCCATCAGCTTGTTTAGCCAATTTGCCAGTTTCAATTACGATTTCGCGGTTTCCACTAAGAGGAATCGCCTTCTCAATATAGTTCATATAAACTAAGAATAAATTTTACATCTTATAATTCCGTGTAAAGGTAAGAAAATATATTTTAAACTACAAATTTTATAAAGATTTTATGCAATATTCATACCAACAAGTTATTTTTAGACTATTGCTGTCTGGTAAAAATTTTAAAAATCGTTGTAATGTATTAAGCGTTAATATATTACAGTGTTTTAATTTGCGAGGGGCTTGGAAAAATAATTTTTATCTTTCCGAAATCTTAAAAGCTCCCAATAAACTCGGATCTCTTAGGCTATTTTGCATATATAACGTAGCGTACTGGCATACGTGAAGCAGAGCATCGGAGAAATAGACAAGATAGGCGAGTTTCGTTCTTAGCGAACAATACTAATTTTAGATAAAAAAAGAGCATTCATCAATGAATGCTCTAAGTATTCTAATACAAGAATAGGATTATTTTCTAAGACCTAATTGCTTAATAATTGCTCTGTATCTCTCAATGTCCACTTTGATTAAGTAATCAAGCAAACTTCTTCTTTTACCTACAAGTTTCAACAAAGAACGACGAGTATTGAAGTCTTTGTGGTTAGCTTTAAGGTGCTGAGTAAGATGATTGATACGGTATGAAAATAATGCGATTTGGCTCTCTGGAGAACCTGTGTCAGTATTAGACTTGCCGTAAGAAGTAAAAATTTCTTCCTTTTTTTCTTTTGAAATGTAATTCATCTTTTTATTTATTAAATTTTCGTCGCAAAGATAGGCATTAATATTTACCCCTGCAAACATTTATCATTATTTTTCAAAAAAAACATATTACAATATATAGTATAATTAAAAAAAACACATTCATAGAACTTATAATTCTCAAAAGTTTTTGTTATTAAATAAATTTGATTATCTTTGCACACTGAAATATTAAACTTATTTTAATAAGAAATAAAAAATGTACGCAATTGTAGACATTGCAGGTCAACAGTTTAAAGTTGAAAAAGATCGTAAGCTTTATGTTCACCGTCTTAAAGGTGAGGAAAACTCATCTATGAGCTTCGATAAAATCCTGCTATTAGAGAATGACGGTCAGGTTAAAGTTGGCACACCTGTTGTAGAAGGTGCCTCAGTAAAAGTAAAGATTCTTAAACATCTTAAAGACGATAAAGTTATCGTATTCAAGAAAAAAAGAAGAAAAGGCTACAAAGTTAAAAATGGTCATCGCCAATATTTAACTCAGGTAGTTGTAGAAGAAATTAATGGTTAAACGTTTTAAATTTTAGAAGAAATGGCACACAAAAAAGGTGTAGGTAGTTCAAAGAACGGCCGTGAATCAGAAAGCAAGCGTTTAGGTGTTAAACTTTTTGGCGGTCAAGTTGCTAAAGCTGGTAACATTATCGTACGTCAAAGAGGAACTCGACACAATCCTGGCGAAAATGTAGGTATCGGTAAAGATCATACTTTATTTGCTTTGATTGATGGAACAGTAGCATTTAGAAAAAAAGCAGATGGTAAATCATTTGTTTCTATTCTTCCAACAGTTGAGTAATTAACGCACAAACAAAACAAAAAGCTATCCTTTGAGGATAGCTTTTTTGTTTTATATTAGTATTGTCCGCTAAAAACGAAACTCGCCTATTTTGTTGATAGTCATAACGTAGCGTACTGACGTACGTGAGTTATGAGTATCGGCAAAATATACAAGATAGACGAGTTTATTTTATCACAAGATAGTTTCACTCTCACAGACAAGCATATCCAAACCCTTATCAAAACTCTCCAAAGGGATTTGCTCTACCATCTGAAAGCCATAAGCCAATCCAAGCATTTTACATTTAAGATGTGGAATAATTCTATCATAGAAACCTTTACCGCGACCCAGTCTGTTTTTATTTCTATCAAAAGCTACTCCGGGGATAATAGCAAATTCAATTTCAGAAGGATTTACGATTTTGGTATTTGTAGGTTCGAGTATTGATTGATAACCGACCTCTATCATATCTGGTAAATATTCTTTCAAAATCAAATTTACACCATCTACCACTGGCAAAACAATTCGTTTTTTGCCACACCATTTATTAATAAATTCCACAGTTTGCACTTCGTCAGGCAGAGAATAATACATCAAAATAGTATTACTATTCTGAAACTCTTCAATTTGCTCTATTCTATCACAAACCATTTTTGACAATTTCAGTTTTTCCTCCATAGAATACTTTTTCTTTTCTACGGAAATCATTTTTCTAATTGTTTTCTTTTGTTCTTTAATATCCATATTTTTTTTGTAAATTAGCATTGCCCACTAAAAACGAAACTCGCCTATGTTGTATATTTCACTGACGCTTATAACTCACGTACGTCCGTACGCTACGTTATGAGTAGCAGCAAAATATCCTAAGAAACCCGAGTTTATTAGGAACTTATAAAATTTCGTAAAAATAATCATTTAAAAAAAACTCCCTAAAATAAGGGAGTTTTTTGTATTATAGATTTTTGTGAACAAAATCAATACATTTTTCCATTAAGTGGTTTCTATAAACCGCACCCGGATACATACTATGATTTTTGTCAGGAACTATGTGCATTTCAAAATCTTTGTTATTGATGATAAGTGCATTAATCATCTCGTAAGTATTTTGGATATGAACATTATCATCACCAGTTCCGTGAGCAATCAAAAGTTTACCTTTTAGTCTATCAGCAAAATGTATTGGAGAGTTCTCGTCGTAACCCTTTGCGTTATCTTGTGGCAAACCGTTGTAAACTTCTGTATATATAGTATCATAATATCTCCAAGAAGTTACGGGAGCAACAGCAATAGCCGCTTTAAAAACATCATTTCCTTTCAAAATACAGTTCAAAGCCATAAAACCACCATAACTCCAACCGTAAATCATCATACGAGAAGAATCAATAAATTTCATTTTTCCAAACTCTTTTGCGGCAGCAATTTGGTCAATTACTTCCAAACGACCTAAATCTTTGTATGTACATTTTTTGAACTCTTCGCCACGCATACCAGTTCCACGTCCATCAACACAAACCAAAATATATCCGTCTTGAACCAATGCTTGTTCCCAAGAAACGCTAAAATTATCAAGAACTTGTTGTGAACCAGGGCCAGAATATTGAGTCATAAACAATGGATATTGTTTGTTTTCGTCAAAATCAACTGGTTTAACCATATAGGCATTCAACTCTACTCCGTCTTCGGTAGTGATAGTCATAAATTCTTTGATAGGAATTTTGTATTCAGCAACAGTTGCTTTTAGTTTGTCGTTATTTTCCAAAACTCGAACCATTTTTCCATCACCTTTGTGCAAAGTTACAGTCAAAGGAGTAGAAGCATTTGAGAAATAAGAAATAAAATATTTGAAACCTTTGCTAAAATTCACAGAATAAGACCCTTCACCATCTGTAATACGCTTTTTGTCTTTACCGTTAAGTTTTACAGAATAAAGATTACGACGCATAGGAGAAGTTTCGGCAGACATATAATATACCAAACCTTTTTTATTATCTACACCCAAAATAGATGTAACGTCCCAATCACCAGCAGTAACAGGGTTTAATGCACCTTTTGTCAAGCTATGAAGATACAAGTGCATAAAACCATCTCTTTCACTTTTTATAATAAAACGGTCGCCATCTGGCAAGAAAGTAATAGTTTCGTCATCAACTCTCTCAATATATTGAGGTTCTTTCTCGTTGTAAACCACTGTTGAACTTCCGTCAGTAGCATTAGCTAACAACAAATCCAATTCGTTTTGCAAACGGTTCATTCTGAAAATAATCAATTTGTTGTTGTCTATTGACCATTTAATACGAGGGATATAAATATCTGTTTCCTCGCCAATATCCATTTTCTGTGATTTAGAAGTAACAGTATTATAAACGTGGATAGTTACAAGTGAGTTTTGCTCACCAGCTTTTGGGTACTTGAAACTATAAACAGTTGGATAAAGTTTGTTATCAAAACGGTTCATATGATATTCTTTGACACGCTCTTCATCTGTTCTGAAATAAGCAATAGCATCAGAATTTGGCGACCACTCATAAGCACGTGCAAAACCATATTCTTCTTCATAAACCCAGTCAGGAATACCATTTAGGATATAGTTAAATTTGCCATCAGAAGTAATTTGTGTAGTTTTTTGTGAAGCTATATCAAACCAAAACAAATTATTATCTCTAACATAAGCAACTTTTTTGCCATCAGGAGAGAATGTAGCAACTTGTTGTTTACCTTCGTCCGAAAGTTTAGTAAGGCTCTTTGTTGCCAAGTTGTAAATATAATTTTCGGCTCTGTACGAGTGACGATAAATTTGCTCAATACCAGTTTGCAACATTAATTGCTGCTCATCACCAGAGAAAGCATAGCTCGAAAATTTGAATTTTGGGCTTTGTGTATCACCATCAAACAAAACTTCGATTTCTTTGCCAGTTACATAACTATATTTAACAATCTTATTTCCTTTTTGAGTTGTATATTCCTCTCCATTGTTCATTGAACGAACTCCACGAACAGAACGAGATGAAAACAAGCCCTTTGCTATATCATTATAGCTAAATTTCTTTTGTGCATCTACTGCCGACACTGCCACCAAAATAGACAGAGCCAATAATAAAAGTTTTTTCATTTATCTAAATTATTTTGTTGTTTCTACTGCTTTAAGACTCATATCTATACTGCGAATTTGGTGAGTCAATGCTCCTACCGATATAAAATCTACGCCACATTCTGCATACTCACGAAGATTTGTAAGAGTAATACCACCAGAAGACTCAACCTCACAAGCTCCATTAATAAATTTAACAGCTTCGATAGTTCGTTCTGGGTTAAAATTATCTAACATAATTCTATCTACACCCAATTCCAAACATTGTTTAATATCTTCCATTGTACGTGTTTCAACCTCAATTCTAAGATTTTTGTTATTACGTTTCAGATATTCTTTTGCACCATTAACCGCCTGCGGGATACCACCTGCAAAATCAATATGATTGTCTTTCAACAAAATCATATCAAAAAGTCCAATACGATGATTTTCTCCACCGCCTAATTTAACAGCAATTTTGTCTAACACACGCATTCCGGGAGTAGTTTTACGAGTATCCAAGACTTTTGTTTTAAGACCTTCAAGTTCTTTCACATAAACTGCTGTTTGGGTAGCAACACCACTCATACGTTGCATAATATTCAGAATAATTCTTTCTGATTGAAGCAGTGTAATCAAATTACCCTCAACATAAAATGCAATATCGCCAACTTTAACTCTCTGACCGTCCTCGATAATTTGTTCAAAAGTAACAGACGAGTCAAGACGATTAAATACGATTTTTGCAATTTCAATACCCGCAATAATACCTTCTTGTTTTACAAGTAGTTTCATTCTTCCTCTTTGCTCGCGAGGAATACTTGACAATGAGGTATGGTCGCCGTCGCCAATATCCTCTCTAATAGCCAATTCAATTAGCTCTTCAACGAATGGTAAATATTCTTTTTTCATATCTATTATTATTATTTTATCCAATTAAAAATTCTGTCAAATCTGATGTTTTTGGGAAATGACTTAGCCATATCTGTCGAAAACCAAATAAAATTAGCTTTACCTACCAAATGGTCTTCGGGAACAAAACCAAAGAAGCGTGAGTCCAAAGAATTATCACGATTATCTCCCATTGCCCAATAGTAATCCATTTCTATGGTATAAGTTTTTGTAACAAGTCCATCTATCACAAACTCTCCATTAACATTTGTTTCTAATGTATGATTTTCGTAGGCAGTAATCAATCTTTCGTATAGCTTAATGTTTCGAGAATTCAAAACAATTTTATCTCCACGTTTTGGGATAGTAATTTCCTCCAAATTATGTTCATTATTTTTGTACATTACTGTGTCATAAGGAAATACGTCGATATTTGGAACTTGATTAATATTCTGGACTGCATTTTGAACACCATTCAAGGCTTTGATTTTTGATATTTGAGTAAGCGTTGCAAACATACTCATAGAAGTACCTGAGTACGAGATAATATTTCTTTCGTCAATCTGCAATTTATCTAAAACCTGTTTTGAAATTGTGTTTGGATTAAACTGAACGTGATACAAATACTCACGTGTTTCGTAATTATCTTCTTTTTTGCCATTCACATATACAATTCCATTTTGAATTTTGAGTTTATCACCCGCAAGAGCAATAGCACGTTTGATATAATTATCTCGTTTATCTACTGGGTGGTAAATTATCTCACTAATACTCTCCAAGTATTTTCTGCCATACTGACGCTTCAAAGCATAGTAATTATCCTGAGGGGATTCCACCAAAACAGTATCGCCCTGTGGGTAATTAAAAACTATAACGTCTTGATGTTTGATATGTGTATAACCTGCCAAACGCTCATAAGGTTTTTGAATCCACTCAACATAAGATTTTGATTTTGAACCAAAAGGCATAGTATTATGAACCAAAGGCATAGCAATAGGGGTATTTGGCATTTTGGGGCCATAAGCCACTTTGCTCACTCCTATATAATCTCCAACCAAAAGCGTTTGCTCCATAGAAGGCGACGGAATAACATACATTTCCACAAAATAAGTACGTATAAACGAAGCCACAACAAGGGCAAAAACAATAGCCTCTAACCAACCCATAATAAATTTATAAACTGAGTTTTTAGCTTTTAGTGCGGTGTGCTTATCCCAGAAAAGTACTTTGTATTTTTTAGAGATAAAATAATCATAAATAAATATCTCTAAAAATATAGCCCAGAAATTAGCCGACCAAACTACAAATATCAAGATATAGAGTATCGACCAAAAACAGAATTTAAACCATTTATTTCTTAAAATTTCTTTTATTTTGCTCATATATTAAAATTTCATTAAGTCTTCCATTGAATAAACGCCTTTCTTGCCACACAAAAACTCAGCTGCCACAACCGCACCCATAGCAAAACCTCTACGACCTTTGGCACGGTGAGTAATTTGAATTAAATCCTCCTCACTTTCCCACTCCACAGAGTGAGTCCCCGGAACATTACTACGACGAATTGCAGCAATAGAAAGCTCGTTTTTTTGGATAGAAGGCACACTTACCCATTTGTCTAACCTATTCACCTCAGTGATTAGTTCGTCCGCAAGAGTAATTGCCGTACCACTCGGATAATCAACCTTTTGAGAGTGATGTTCTTCCTCTAAACTTGCCTCATATTGAGGATAATTGTTCATAAATTTGGCAAGTAAAGTGTTTATTTTGCGAAAAACATTCACCCCTATGCTGTAATTTGAAGCATAGAAAAACGCTGAATTATGTTTTTGACAATACTCCACTACCTCGGAATATTTGTCTAACCACGCCGTTGTACCACACACAACTGGCACATTAAATTCTATACATTTTTTGATATTATCATAGGCTGTCAAAGGAGTTGAAAATTCAACTGCTACATCTATGTCCAAAAAATTTTCTTTACAAAAATCACTGTAATTATCTCTGTCGATTATCAAGGAAACTGAATGACCACGTTCAAGAAGCACTTTTTCTATCTCGTGCCCCATTTTTCCATAACCAATTAATGCTACTTTCATTGTAAAACGCTTAATTAATATTATATTTGCATTGAATTGCAAATATAACGATTTTTTGCTTATGACAAGGTATTTTATAGAATTATCATACAAAGGAACTCACTACAACGGTTGGCAGATTCAACCGAACGCTCCCTCGATACAACAAACTATCGAAGAGGCTTTGTCTAAACTACTTAGACACAATACAAATATAGTAGGTGCAGGGCGAACAGACACTGGTGTTCACGCCTCAAAATATATTGCTCATTTTGACACCGAATCAGACAAAGACTGCACGCAGGAGAATTTTGTCTATCATTTTAATGCAATTTTGCCAAAAGATATTGCTATCCACAAGATATACAGGGTAGATAGCGAGCTTCACGCAAGATTTTCGGCACTCGAAAGAGAATATAAATACTACATATCTACCACCAAAAACCCTTTTGTGATAGATACTGCATATATTTTTACTATGCAACTGGATTTGGAAAAAATGCAAGAGGCCGCAAATTTATTGCTCAACGTAAGCGATTTTACAAGCTTTGCAAAACTACATACAGACACAAAAACAAATTTCTGTAAAGTTACAAAAGCAAGTTTTGAGAAAAATGGAGATATAATAGTGTTTACTATCAAAGCAGATAGATTTTTGAGGAATATGGTAAGAGCCATTGTAGGCACACTTTTGGAAGTAGGGAGAGGCAAAATAACAATCTCGGATTTCAAAAAAATTATTGAAGCAAAAGACCGCTGTGCAGCTAAATCCTCTGCTTCTTCAAATGGATTATTTTTAACGGATATAAAATACTAACAATATGAAAATGATATGTATAGGTCGCAACTATCACGACCACATCAAAGAACTTTCAAATAGTGTTCCCACAGAACCTATGTTCTTTATGAAACCAGACACTGCCCAATTACGTAACAACGAAGATTTTTATATTCCTGAATTTTCGCAAGATTTGCAGTACGAAACAGAAGTTGTTGTAAAAATCAATAGAGTTGTAAAATCTATTGACAGAAAATTTGCGTCGAGATGCTACACCGAAGTGGGTATAGGGATTGATTTTACAGCAAGAGATTTGCAACGTAAATGTGCCGAAGCAGGACGACCTTGGGAAATTGCAAAATCATTCGATAAGTCGGCTCCCGTTCCAAACGATTTCATACCTTTGGACGAACTCGGAGGAGATGTTATGAACCTAAATTTCAGAATGACAATCAACGGCGAAGAACGCCAAAGAGCCAACACAAGTGAAATGATATTTGATGTGGACACACTTATTGAACACGTTTCTAAATATGTTACACTAAAAATCGGAGATTTAATTTTTACTGGCACACCTTCGGGTGTTGGCAAAGTAAACATTGGCGACCATTTGGAAGCGTGGCTCGAAGACCGCAAATTATTAGATTTTTATATACGCTAAAACATTTGCAGAAAAAAATATTTTGGACTACATTTGTAAAATAAAACAAAAAAATATTAATTATGTATAATTTCGTAAAAATAACTGATAAAGTCAAGCATTTAGTTGTAAATGACAGACTTACAAGCCTTTTTGAATCTATGTGGCCTCTACCCCACGGTGTGGCATACAATTCATATTTGATTGAAGACGAAAAAACCGCACTTTTGGATACGGTAAAAATCGGCTTTGTAGATTTTGCAAAAGTACTCGAAGAGGCTTTGGGTGGTAGAGAATTGGATTATTTGGTTATAAACCATATGGAATTAGACCACGCAGGTGAAATTAAATCTGTTGTGGATAGATACCCAAATGTAAAAATAGTTGGTAACAAAAAGACTTTCAGCATTTTAGCTTCATATTTTGGCTATACAGAAAATCTTATAGAGATGAAAGATGGTGAAACTCTTAATTTGGGTCATCACAACCTAAAATTTGTTATGACACCATTTGTTCACTGGCCAGAAAGTATGATGGCTTACGACACAACTGAAAAGATTTTGTTCTCACAAGATGCTTTTGGTATGTTTGGCACTTTGGACGGAGGAGTTTTTGATGATGAAGTTGATTTTTCATTCTATTTGGAAGATGCTCGACGTTACTACTCAAACATTGTTGGAAAATGGAGTCCAATGGTTCAAAAAGCATTCCAAAAATTGGCTGGTGTAGAAATATCTATGATATGCCCAGTACACGGAATTATTTGGAGAAAAGACCCAATGAAAATCGTGGATTTGTATAATAAATGGAGCACTTACGAGGCTGAGGATTCACAATCAGTTGTAGTAATGTTTGCATCAATGTATGGAAACACAGCATCTGTTGCAGACTATGTTGCAAGACAAATTTCTGAACAAGGCGTCAAGAATATTAGAGTTTATGATGTTTCAAAAACAAATATTTCATACCTTTTGAGCGAAATTTGGAGATGCAAAGGCGTTATCTTAGGCACTTGTGCCTACAATGGTGTTATGCACCCTGCAATGGAGAACCTAACACGTGAACTTGAACATATGTGTGTAAAAAATAAATTCCTTGGAGTATTTGGCACATACAGTTGGGCAGGTGGCGGTCTTCGTGGCTTAAACGATTTTGCAAAAACTATTGCTTGGGAAACTGTTTGTGAAGGCGTTGATATGATGGGTATGCCTTCTGCTACAAAACTACAACCTATCAAAGAACTTGCCGTTGCAATGGCAAACAAACTAAAAGCATAATGGAATTAGAAAAAGGTATGATTTATGTCGCAAAGAAAAAAGTTACAGACGATATGCTCGCTTGTAATATGGGTTCTGGCGATATGGAGGTTTTAGCTACTCCTGCTATGGTAGCTCTTATGGAAAACGCTGCAATGCTATGTGCATCACAGTGTATCGAAGATTCTCAATCAACAGTAGGGATTTCGATTAACACCACCCACATCAAAGCAACTGCACCAAACTCAGACATTGAGGCTGTTGCAAAAATCGAAGATATAGATGGTCGCAAAATCACTTTCTCGATTATAGCACGTGATGGCAAAGGAATTATCGGAGAGGCAACTCACGAAAGATTTATTGTTGATAGACAAAAATTCTTATCAAAACTGTAAATCATTTTTATTATCGTAGGGTAATAATTTTGTTAGGAGCTTGTACTATTTCGGAAAGATAAAAATAAATATTGCTGTCCACTAAAAACAAAATAAAAGCGGTGATAAATCACCGCTTTTATTTTTATAGTTCTGAGAAATCATCTTTTCCAACACCGCAAAGAGGACAAACCCAATCTGCTGGAACATCTTCCCAAGCTGTTCCCGGAGCAATTCCGCTATCTGGATCACCTTTTTCTGGATCATAGACGTAACCACATACGTCACATACATACTTTTTCATAGTCGTTTTGTTTTAAGTTAAAAATTTAGTTGTTTTTCTTATGTATTCTATTTATAATCATAGTAATAGCACCATCTCCCGTAACATTACAAGCAGTACCAAAACTATCCATAGTAATATATAATGCAATCATCATACCAAGCAATCCTTCGTCGAATCCCAAAATTGATGCCAAAATACCAAGAGCTGCCATAATTGCACCGCCAGGCACTCCCGGAGCTGCCACCATTGCGATACCGAGCGTAAAAATAAACTGAGAGAACATTCCAAGAGAAATTTCCATACCGTTAAGCATCATCAGTGCAATAGCACAAGCCACAATTTTCAGAATACTTCCCGAAAGGTGTATTGTTGCACACAAAGGCACTACAAAACCTGCCAAATCTTCGTCTGCTCCATTTTTAATAGCTTGTTTAAGTGTAACTGGAATTGTTGCTGCCGAAGACTGTGTTCCAAGTGCAGTAAAATAAGCTGGGAGCATATTTTTCAGCAGTACAAAAGGATTTTTCTTTGCTATAAAACCTGCTACTACAAATTGGAATATCAACCACAAAATGTGCATAGCAAATATAACAACAATTACTTTAACAAACAATCCTAATATCGAGGAAACTTGACCGACAACGCCCATTTTCAAAAACAGACCGAAGATATAAAGAGGCAAAAATGGAATAATTACAGATTTAATAACCTTCATTACCACTTCTCTAAATTCTTGAAATGCTTCTTTAATCACATTACCTTTAATGTAAGCCAAACCCAATCCCATAACAAAAGCTGCCATCAAAGCACCCATTACCGACATCAGAGGTGGCATATCAACCTTGAAGAAAGGAGCATACATAGAGTCATCAACTTGTGCAACGGCATCAAATCCAACACCCACATTTATAAGGCTTGGATAAACTGCAACACAAGTGAAATATGAGAAATATCCTGCTATGATAGTTGAACCATAGGCAATCAAAACTGTCAAACCAAGCAATTTACCCGCTCCACTACCCAACTCGGCAATACCGGGAGCAACAAGTCCCAAAATAATCAAAGGAATAACGAAATCCAAAAAACCCGAGAATAATCCGTTAAATGTAGTAAAAAGTCTAACCAAAGGAGTTGGAAAAAAATAACTACAAAGGATACCCAAAACAATAGCTATAATAATTTTTGGGAGCAAACCAATTTTGTTGTACAACTGTGCAATCATAATTTAAAATTTTTAAAGTAATTCATCAGGTTCAAATTCAGCTGGTACAAAGCTTGTTTTACCTGCCAAATCAAATTTAATATATGTAATAGCCATTCCTTGTTTTAGGAATTTTGCTTCGTATGTAGTTTGGATAGTTAGCAAATCCGAATCTTTTTCGATAGATGGATTATTGTAAATATCATCTGACGCAAAATCAATATTCAGATTATTTTGTTCACACAAAGCCTTAGTATATTGGTGCAAGTGCAAACAATCTGTTTTAAGATTAACCTTGCCTCCTTGTTTTAGGAATTTTGCATATTCAGCCAAAAACAAATGACCTGTCAAACGTTTTTTTACTCTGTTTTTTTTGAGTTGTGGGTCCGGAAAAGTAATCCAAATTTCCGAAACTTCTTCTGCACCAAAAAATGACTCAATAAATTCTATTCTTGTACGAATAAAACCTATATTATTCATATTATCCTCCGTTGCAGTTTTAGCCCCTCTCCACAATCTTGCACCTTTAATATCAATTCCAATAAAGTTAATATTTGGATAGCGTTTGGCAAGATTTACTGTATATTCTCCTCTGCCACAACCCAATTCCAAAACTATTGGATTATCGTTTCCAAAGAAATCTCTATGCCAATTCCCTTTTAATTTGTATGGCTTATGAAATATCTCATCAAATTCTGCTTGAATAAGACACTTAAAAGTATCACACTCCTGAAAACGTCTTAACTTATCTTTCCCCATTTATTATTTATTTTTATTTATAAATACCCCAAAGGTATTAACATTTGATTTTTGCAAAGGATAAAACCCAAACTCATAATCTCCCGAATTTTTAAAACTAATTCTGTCAAGCACCTCCAAATATGAATTATTCATTTTAGATAGAATTGTATATTCTTGAACTTTTGGTTTATACAAAATTGTATCTTGACTAACAATTTCTCCCTCGTGCTTTATTTGTAAAGCAAGTGGAAGATTCACATTTTTGTCAGAAGTAGAAACATACAAACTCAACGAATAAGTAGCCAAAGTATCAACATTTTTAAATGTATGCCAAATAATCTCTTCGCTATGCCAAGCATCAGACTTTATGTCATAATTGTGGGACGAAACCCATTTGGGTTCATCACAAGCAACAAACACAAAAAACATACAAATAAATAGCACAAATACTTTACTTCCCATAAATTTTATTCTTTCGTTTTTGGAGCAGTTGTATTCTGTTCACCTCCGTTTGAGTTGTTATTATTAGGTCTTTTATTAAACCTTCTATTATTATTGTTTCTATTCTGCGGACGTTGCTCACGTGGAGCATCATTCTGCGGACGTGGTGTACGGTTAGTATCATTTTGTGGGCGTTGCTCACGAGTAGCATCGTTCTGCGGACGTGATGCACGAGTTCCATTATTTTGTGGTCGTGCTTGGCGTTGTTCACGATTATCGTTATTTTGCGAACGCTGTTCTGTACTAAGGTTTTGGTTTCTACCGTCCTCTGTTCTTGGAGAGTTTTGTCTTCTCGGATTATCTCTTCGCTGACGAGGAGCATCATTTGTTGCATCACCAGATGTAGCTACTTTTGCTTGATTTTCTCCGTTAGGTTTTTGTTTTGTAAACGGTTTGCGTTTCTTGTTCTTTTTGATAATTTTTTTATCAAAACGAGTTATACTATCATCTCCAACAACATTTTTGTAGTCTGGTGCAACATCATCTGCAACAACTGTTTCAGAAATTAACTCCTCAACTTTGATACCTCTACGGTTCAAAGAAATAATTTCTTTGACAGTATCTGCCGACAACACTTTTGTATTGACAAACAAATGTGGGTCAGTACTAAATGTCATTTCACCCTTAAAAATATCTGTTTTAACCAAATAATAATCATCTGTAAGTGTCTGCAAAGGTCCATTTACTTTTGGCAGACCTTTACGAGCATCAATATAAGAATCCACCTCAAAATTCAAACAACATTTAAGTTTACCACACTGACCAGCAAGTTTTTGAGGGTTCAACAAAATATCTTGGAAACGAGCAGAATTTGTCGTTACAGACACAAAGTTTGTAACAAATGAAGAACAGCAAAGTTCCCTTCCACACGAACCAATACCTCCAATTCTACCAGCCTCTTGACGAGCTCCAATTTGTTTCATCTCAATACGAATCTTAAACTCATCAGCTAAGATTTTGATAAGTTCACGAAAATCCACCCTTTCGTCTGCAATGTAGTAGAAAATTGCTTTTATTCTATCACCTTGATACTCAACATCGCCAATCTTCATATTAAGATTAAGTTTAGCAGCTATTTGACGAGATTTTATCATAGTTGGGTGTTCCAACGATATAGCCTCCTGCCATCTTTCAATATCATAAGGTTTGGCAATTCTATAAATCTTTTTAAATTCGGCGTTTGCAGGATTAAATCGTTTGGCTCGCATTTGTTTTTTAACCATATCCTCACACATCGAAATAATACCTATATCGTGTCCAGGATTACCTTCAACTGCAACAATATCGCCAATTTTCAAAGGCAAATTATTAACGTTTTCAAAAAATGCTTTGCGAGTATTTTTAAATCTTACTTCGTAAAGTTTGCAAACTTTTGAAGACTTAATCTCTTCAATCCAATCAACGCTATTTAACTTAAAACCACCGTGCGTAAGCGTTGCAATAGGCTCATCAGTTTCTATATCTTTACCAAAAATACAACCTCTTTCGCAATTTATATCTAAATCTTTTTTACTCATTTATTTTTATTTTTTGCTGTAAATAACAGCTATATATATTGTAGGACAAACACCGTTTGTTAGTCCCTATTAACTCACAAATGTAATATTTTTTTGCGTAACTGACAAATAGATAATTCCGTTTTACCTATCAAAATCGGGATATTAAACCAAATATGACTATAAAACTTATAATAAGTACTATAAACAACACTTTTCATTAAAAACAAAACTTGTCTTGGTTGTTTTTTACTTAGAACAATAAAAGATTAACCAGAGGCACAAGAACAGATGTAATAGCCCCCATTATTCCTATTGCAAGACCTCCTGTTGCCCCCTGAATTGCACCAAGCTCAATGGCTTTTGCAGTTCCAACTCCGTGTGCAGCCGAACCAAGTGCAAGTCCTTCGGCTATTGGCGAATTAACCCCCACAAGCGTAAGAATATATTTGCCAAAAACATTACCAAACACTCCTGTAATAATCACCACAATAGCAGTCAAAGGGCTAAGTCCTCCGCTATGCTCCGAAATCAAAACAGCTATCGGTGTAGTTACAGATTTGGGTTGCAAAGAAAGCATTATCTCATTTGGCACACCAAACATCATAGAAATTGCCACTACACTCAAAATTCCCACAACAGACCCACAGGTAATCGAAACAAGAACAGTCAAAGCATTTTGACGAATATCCTCATAATGTTTGTAAAGCAAATAACCTAATGCTACTACCGACAATTCCAAAGCAAAACTAATAATAGAATTTGCACGACGATAAGCCTCATAGTCTATTTCAAAGAATTTAAGATAAAGTATAACAAAAAAAACTGCCGTAAAAATCGGATTAAGCACAGCCGTTTTTAGTTTGTTACGCATCACCGTACCCAATAGATATGCCCCCACAGTCAAAATCAAAAGTGCGACATCACTTCGTAAAACATCTATCATTTCTTTTTCTCCATTTTTTGAGCAATATAACCGACAGTTACCAAAACACAAATAGTTGATATAACCACTATCACAACAATCGAAAACCAATTTTGAGCAATTACAGAATAAGTAGTCATTATTCCCACCGAAACTGGCACAAAAAACATCAACATATTAGTTAGTAGAAAATTACAAACAGATTCTATTTGTTTAGCTTTCAGAATTTTTGTATTAAGCAACAAAAATAATAACAACATTCCCAACACACTTGCTGGCAACATATTGTTTATAAGTTTAGAACAAATTGCCCCAACAAAATAAACAATCAATATAATAAACACCCCTCTCATATAAGTCAAATAATTCGTCTGCACAAAAGTACAGAAAGATTTTTTAGCTATCAAAAAAATAGACACAAAAGTCAAAAAATTAGACAATTAGCAATTTTAGCATTTTGCGTAAAATATTGACATTTAAATACTTATATTATTTGGCACGGTTTTGGTAAACAAGCATCATAAAATAGAATTAAACAAACCAAGATATGAAAAGAATTATTATTTTACTCACTACATTTTTTGCATTTTCAAACCTATACTCCCAAGAATTATGGAGTGTAGATGATTGTATGAGATATGCAATCACAAACTCACCTTTGGCACGCCGTCAAGTGCTAAACGAAAATAATATCAAAAGGGATTTAACCGAATCTAAATTAGGATTTGCTCCATCTATCAGTGCAGGAACAAACCTTAACACAAATTTTGGTCGTTCGATTGACCCCGAAACAAACACTTATATAAGCTCTGCAAATATGAGTAACAACTATTCAGTTTCTGGAAACATAACTATTTTCAGTGGTTTTGAGAATATAAATAACTACAAAATTGCAAAAGTCGCTAAGTTTCGTGAAGAACAAGAGAGTAAGAGAATAGACGACCAAATTTCAATCGAAACTATGAAAGCCTACTACACAAGTATTTTTGCGTGGGGAGCATTAAAAATTGCGAAAGAAAATCTTGACGACAACTCAAAAAACTTTCATAAAGGCAAAATTGAGCATCAAATAGGATTAAAAAGTATTAGTGATTTGGCTCAATTAGAAAGTAAGGTTTCACAAAGCGAATACAATGTAATCTATTTGGAGGGAGAATACCAAAAAGCAATTTTAAGACTAAAAAATTCTATGTTCTACCCTATCCAAGAAACATTAAACATAGATACAATGTTGAGTGCTTCAAAAATAGATATTGACAAAGGAATCGACACAAATGGAATAATTAATACAGCACTAAGCCATTTACCTGAAATGCAAATTGCAAAACACAATCTCAGAGCATCTGAACTAAAATATAGTACAGCAAAAGCAAAATTATTTCCAAGATTAACAGCAAACGGAGGCGTTTCAACTGGATATTCACGCCAAATTGGCTCTACAAATGCTCAAACAGATTATGGAGAACAGCTAAAAAACAGATTGGGCGAGTATTTTGGAGTTACACTATCTATTCCTATCTTCAATTCTCTGTCGCTACAAATGAACAGATACCGTAGCCGCAATAATATGCAAAAATCTCAAATTGATTTGGAAGAAAAAACACGTGAATTAGAAAACGCAGTTAGCGAAAGTTTGATAGACTTAGAAAGTTTTGCAAAACAATGCGTACAATCTGAAGTAAACGTTAAAGCAAATGATTTATCTTACAAAACTACTTATGCGAAATACAACGAAGGAATTGCAAGTGTCATAGACCTACAAACTACTCAAACCAACCTTACAACTGCAAAAATAGATCAATTAAAAGCCGTACTAAATTATATAATGCAAACAAGAATAGTGAACTACTACAAAGGAGGTACTTTAATTAATTAGTGGGCAGATTTTAAGTAAGGTTTATTTCAGAAATCGAAGTCTTATACTTATATTTGCAAAAAATTTAGCTATGAGATACATTATAAATAATTCAACAAACCCATATTACAATATGGCGTTTGATGAATACTGCTTGGAAAACATTATTTACGACGAACCATATTTCTTTTTTTGGCAAAACTCTCCATCTGTAATTATGGGTGCTAACCAAAATATATATAAAGAAGTAGATTTAGAGTATTTGGAGAAAAACAACATTAATTTAGTACGTAGATTTTCGGGTGGAGGTGCAGTTTTTCACGATGAGGGAAATGTAAACTTTACATTTATTGGCAAATACACCAACGAAAAAGAAGTTTTTGAACAATATATTGGCTATATAATTGATGCCCTAAAAAAATTAGGTTTGCAAAATGTTGAAATGACTGGCAGAAATGATATTTTGCTTGACGGCAAAAAAATATCTGGTTGTGCAAAACGCATTGCAGGAGATAGATGTATGGTTCACGGTACTCTTCTGTTCAACGTAAACACCGAAGCTCTAAAAAATGTACTAAATGGACCTAAGAGCAAACTTAGACTTCGTGGCACAGAATCTGTTAGCAAACAAGTAACTAATATCAAGGATTATTTGCCAAACATCAAAGATGTAAAACAATTCACACAAGAATTATCCCGCATTTTGTCTGACGACTTCAAAAACGAAATAGAAATCAGCAACGTCCAAAAAGAAAAAGTGTTGCAAATTAGCAAAGAAAAATACGCCTCAAAAACGTGGATTTATGGCAAAATAGCTGAGTCAAATATAAGTTATGAAAACAAATTTGCGTGTGGTACGGTGGAAGTTGAATTAATGATTAACGACAATAAAATAAAGGAAATACAGTTTAACGGAGATTTTATTGGCAACAAGAACATCAAAGAACTCGAAAGCAAACTACTCGGACAAGTTTACACATATTCAAATATATTCAATATCATAGATGCCTCACAAGCATATAGATATTTAGACAAAATCACCACAAAAGAACTCACAGATTTTGTAATGGGAAGTAGTGCTACAAATTAAAGAATTGTACTGTTCCCCAAATTACCTAAAAAATAGAGTGTTAGCTATAACACTCTATTTTTACATTAAACTGGACTTAGAAACGTGTATATCTTAGGATATTTTATCGATATAACGTAGCGTACAATAGTACGTGAGTTATGAGTATCGGTAAAATATACAAGAATAATCTATCTAATAAAACAAACAACAGAGTGTTAAAAATAGCACTCTGTTGTTTTATTAAATTGGACTTAGAAACTTGTATCTCTTAGGATATTTTGTCGATATAACGTAGCGTACAATAGTACGTGAGTTATGAGTATCGGCAAAATATACAAGAGATACAAGTTTATAAGCTAACTTCCGAAGTTATCATACATAATATTCTCAGCAGGAACACCAAGATTATCAAGCATCTTAACAATAGCAGAAGTCATCATTGGAGGTCCACACAAGTAGTACTCAATATCTTCTGGATTCTCGTGATTTTTCAGATACTCTTCAAAGATAACATTGTGGATAAATCCAGTAGGACCAGTCCAGTTATCTTCTGGTTTAGGGTCTGAAAGAGCCAAAGTATAATCGAAGTTAGGGAAATCTTTTTTGATAGCCTCAAATTGTTCCTCATAGAACACCTCACGAAGAGAACGTGCACCATACCAGAAAGTAACAGGTTTGTTAGTTTTCTCAGTGTGGAACAAATGGAAGATATGCGAACGCATTGGAGCCATACCAGCACCACCACCAATAAACATTTTCTCGTTTGGAGTATCTTTAACGAAGAATTCACCATAAGGGCCAGAAATTGTAATCTTATCACCTGGTTTCAAAGAATAGATGTAAGACGAACAAATACCCGGATTAACGTGAGCAAATCCACCAATATTTTTGTCGAATGGAGGAGTAGCAATACGAATATTCAACATAATAATGTTACCCTCTGCTGGGTGGTTAGCCATAGAATAAGCACGGAAAGTTGGCTCTGGATTTTTGGCAACCAAATCCCAAAGTTTCATTTTATCCCAGTCCTCGTGATATTCTTTTTCTATATCAAAATCAGCATATTTAATTGCGTCATATTTTGGTATATCAATTTGAATATAACCACCTGAACGGAAATTCAACAATTCACCTTCTGGCAATTTAACCACAAATTCTTTGATAAAAGTAGCAACGTTGTGATTAGAAACAACCTCGCACTCCCATTTTTTAACACCCAAAACAGCCTCTGGCACAACAATTTTCAAGTCTTCTTTTACTTTTACTTGACAAGCCAAACGCATTTTTTCTTGTTGTTGTTTACGAGTAAAGAAGTTAACCTCAGTAGGAAGAATATCTCCACCACCTTCAACTACTTGACAACGACACATACCACAAGAACCACCACCACCACAAGCACTTGGAAGGAATACTCCATTCTCGCCCAAAGTACTCAAAAGAGATGAACCCGGTGTTACAGTTAATTCTTTTTTACCATCATTGATGTTGATTTTGACTTCACCCGATGGCATCAATTTGCTTTTTGCGTAAAGTAGTATTGCAACTAAGAACAATACCAACGCCAAAAAAGCAACGATTGAAACTATAATTGAAATTATATCCATTTTTACTTTAATTTATCAGTTTAGAATTATAGTTTGATACCAAGGAAAGTCATAAAGGCAATACCCATCAAACCTGTTAGGATAAATGTGATACCAGCACCTTTCAATGCAGCAGGCACGTTTGAGTAAGTGATTTTTTCACGAACAGCTGCCATAGCAACAATCGCTAACCACCAACCAATACCAGAACCAAATGCAAATACAGTAGCTTCTCCAAGAGTTTCGTAAGCACGTTGTTGCATAAACAATGAACCACCAAGGATAGCACAGTTTACGGCAATAAGTGGCAAGAAAATACCCAAAGAGTTGTAAAGTGAAGGAGTGTATTTTTCTACAATCATCTCAACCAACTGAACAATAGAAGCAATAACGGCAATAAACACGATAAAGCTCAAAAAGCTCAAATCAATATGAGCATAATCTGCTCCCAACCAAGACAAAGCACCAGGAGATAACACATATTCGTTAAGCAAGTAGTTAGTAGGCACTGTAACTGCCATTACAAAAACAACAGCGATACCCAAACCATTTGCAGTCTTAACTGTTTTAGAAACAGCAATATATGAACACATTCCAAAGAAGAATGCGAACACCATATTGTCGATAAAAATCGACTTGATAAATATATTTAATAAATGTTCCATTTTGTTCTATATATTATTTATCACAAAGTGATTTGTTTTTACTACGTTGAACCCAAATAATAATACCCACTGCAATAAGTGCCATTGGAGGCAACAACATAAAGGCATTGTTTGAATAAACACCACCATTAGCATAGTACCAAGATTCTGGTATAATTCTGAAATTCCAAAGTGTACCTGTTCCCAAAAGTTCACGTACAGCACCCAAAATCACAAGGATAAGACCATAACCAAGACCATTACCAAGACCATCAAGGAATGAAGGCCAAGGCTTGTTAGCCAAAGCAAATGCTTCAAGACGACCCATCAAAATACAGTTAGTAATAATCAAACCAACAAACACTGAAAGTTGTTTACTAACGTCATAAACATAAGCTTTAAGAACTTGGTCAACCAAGATAACCAAAGCAGCTACGACAACCAACTGAACTATGATACGAATACGTGAAGGAATACCCTTACGCATAAAAGAAATTAACAAGTTAGCGAAAGCACATACAACTGTTACAGAAATAGCCATAACGAATGCAGGTTTAAGTTTCGCAGTAACTGCCAAAGCCGAACAAATACCCAAAATCTGAACAGTAACAGGATTTGTTTGACTAAAAGGCGAAGTCAATAATTTTAAGTTTTTAGCCGACAACATCGGCTCTTTCTCTTTATTACTCATTTTGATAATAATTTTTACTGTTCAACATTAACATTCTCTACAACTTCCTCAGTTTGAGCAGCCATATTAGATGAACTTTTCATATTAGTAACAAATGCTTTATAGCCATTGTTAAGACAGTCAAACAACATATCTTTAACAGCATAAGAAGTAATTGTACCACCAGAAATAGCATCTACGGCATTGTCATTACCTTTCGAAGAACCAGCACCTTTCAATACGTCGATACCAACAAATTCGCCATCTTTGAAAAGATGTTTGTCGATAAATTGATTTTCGAACAATGGAGTTGCAATTTCTGCACCCAAACCTGGTGTTTCACTTGCGTGGTCGAAAACCACACCTGAAACAGTATTAAAATCATCTGCAATAGCAATGTAGCCCCAAATTGGACCCCACAAACCAGTACCATTAACTGGGAAAATATAGTTTTTCTTACCATCAGTAGTCTGACTAACAAAAACTGGCATTTTACGAGCTTCTGCTGGTTGAGCAAAAACAGATGCGATATTTACAAGTGCATCAAAAGTTTCTTTACTATCAGTAGAAACTTTTTCGCCATTAACATCTACAAGAAAACTCTCTTTAATAATATTATTGTATTGATTTTCGACAGCGGTGTTATAATCAATGTTAGCATCAATTTGGAATTGATTAACAGATTGAAGAATAGCACCCATTTTCTCAATCTCAACATTTTTTTGTTGAAGAGGTTTAAGTGTCAAAGACACAAAAGATAGAACAGCGGCTACAACGACTACCAAAATAGTAGCGTAAATAATTATATAAGAATTTGATTGTTTATTCATTTCTTTAATCTCCTATTATTTAGTAGTTACAGCTCGTTTGTTTCTTCTCTTGATATTTTTTGCTACAACGTTGTAGTCGATAAGTGGAGCCATAGCATTCATAAGCAAAATAGCCATCATCATACCTTCTGGATAAGCAGGGTTGATAACTCTCACCAAAACAGCTACAATACCAATCAAAGCACCATATATCCATTGACCAGTAGGAGTTTGAGCCGAAGTAACAGGGTCTGTTGCCATAAACACTGCACCAAAAGCAAAACCACCAATCAACAAGTGTTGGTAAGCAGGCATTGTCATTGCAACATTAGCAGAATCAGCACCAACTACATTGAATAAAGTTGCCATAAGGAAACCACCAGCAAAAACGCTAAACATAATACGGTATGAAGCTACACCTGCATAAAGCATAATAGCAGCACCAATCATAATAGCAATGAAAGAAGTCTCACCAATACAACCCGGCATAGTACCAATAACCCAATCCATAACACTTGTGTGAGGCATAACACCATTAGCAAGTTCAGTAAGAGGAGTTGCACCAGAATAAGCCTCAATTACACCTTCGCCTTTTGAAAGACCAGAAACCCATATTTTCTCACCAGAGATAAATGGAGTGTAAGCAAAGAACATAAATGCACGAGCAAGTAGAGCTGGGTTGAACACGTTCATACCAGTACCACCAAATACCTCTTTACCCAAAATAACTGCAAAAGCAGTAGAAATAGCAATCATCCACAATGGAGCATCAACTGGCATAATCAAAGGAATAAGCATACCAGAAACAAAGAAACCTTCGTTCACTTCGTGTTTGCGGATTTGTGCATAAAAAATCTCGATACCCAAACCAACGGCATAAGTAACGATGATAATAGGAAGAACTCTCAAAAATCCATACCAAAACATAGCAATTACAGATGTACTTTCGGCAGCTCCAACACTAAGGAAGTGTTGCAAACCAACGTTGTACATACCAAATAGCAATGTAGGTACAAGAGCAATAACAACCATAAACATAGTACGTTTAAGGTCCATAGAGTCCTTGATATGACAACCAACTTTTGTTACAGTGTTTGGAACAAAGAACAATGTTTCGATTGCATCAAAGAAAGAGTGGAATTTTTGATATTTTCCTCCTTCTTCAAAATTCGGTTTAATTTTATCTAAATAATTTCTTAAGAATTTCATATCTCGTAAAGTTTTAGTTAAGCTCTTTAATCATTGAATTAATACCATTACGGATAATTGATTGTACGTCGATTTTTGAAGTACAAACAAACTCACAAAGAGCCATATCCTCCTCAATAACCTCGTAGATACCCAAATTTTCCATTTTATCAATGTCGTTAGCCAAAATAGCTTTCAACAAATAAACAGGATAGATATCCATAGGAAGGACTTTTTCGTACTCGCCAGTAACAACGAATGCACGGTGTCCACCATTTTGGTTAGTATCAAGGCTATATTTTTTAGAAGGCATCAACCAAGAAAAATAGCTATGAGATATTGAGAATTTGTGAAGACGAGGAGCAATCCAACCCATAAACTCGTGTTTATCACCCTCAGGAATAACTGTTACAACATTTTTGTAATAACCTAAGTGATTAGCAAGAGATGATGTTTTACCAGTCAAAACATTTCCGTCAATCACACGAACCGAAGAATTAGCATCTTGTTCTTTGATGTTTGAAGCAGGAAGGAAAGAAGAAATTTCTGCACCAACAATTACTTTGTGATACTGAGGCTTTTTAACTTCCGAACCACTAACAGCAATAATCTTACGCATATCTACTTTGCCAGATGCAAACAAACGACCAATAAACAAAATAGCCTGAGCATCAACTGTCCAAATAATTTCACCTTTTGCGATTGGTTGAGTATTTGCAATTTGAATACCAACACAACCAGCTGGGTGCATAGTGCTAAATGTATTAACAGTAGCAATTTCCGAAACTAATTGTTTGATATCCGAACGTGTTGCAGTCGAAACACCAATAACAAGGTTGTCTTGTGAAAGTTTTTTCAAAACTTTAAGTCCTGCTGTCAAATCTTCTTTTTCGTTACCAAGAATCATATCCATATCTGGAGCCAGAGGTGCCGAATCAAACATTGATACATAGATAGCACGTGGAGTATCATTCACAGAAGGAATAATACCATAAGGACGTTGAACCATATATGGCCACAAGCCTGATTTTAACATTAATTCTTTGATTTGCTCAACTGATAAAGAATCAATTGAAGGCACATCGAACTGCTCATACTCAGTTTGCACATCTGCATCAATTACAACGTCAAGAATCTTACGTTTCTCGCCACGTACAACCTCTTTAACTGTACCACTTACAGGAGAAGTGAACAATACCTCAGGGTGATACTTGTCGAACATAATTGCAGTACCTGCCTTAACTTTATCACCAACCTTCACCAAAAGTTTTGGTGTAATACCTTCAAAATCTGTTGGCATAACACCATAAGTTTTTGAGATATTAGAAGGCACAAGAACTTTTTCAGCCTCACCTTCAAGTTTGATGTCGAGCCCTTTTTTAAGTTTAATAACTTTCGACATTTTATACTATTTTTAAATTAATTATTATTTTTAAGTTTCCTTTAAATATCAATCATTTATAATGGCAATAAATATACTTAAAATATATAAGTAAATATACTTACTACATAGCCACTACGAACTGCAAAATTAAGTTTTTTTTCCATAACATCAAACATTTAGTGCTTATAATTAATAAGCAAATGATATTTTTTTAATTATTGTTATAATTTAAAAAATTAGATTAATTTTGTGTGATTTTACAAACATTTTCACTGCAATGAATATAACAAACAAAACAAACAACTACCTAAAACTTGTAAAGTTCAGTCATACAATTTTTGCACTTCCATTTGCACTTATGGGATTTTGTTGGGCAATAACATCTACCGAAACTAATTTTGATTTAGGAATTTTTATCGGAATAATCTTTTGTATGGTAACAGCTCGAAATGCAGCAATGGCATTTAACCGTTTGGCAGATTACAAATTTGACAAACTAAATCCACGTACTGCCACACGTGAAATACCTCACGGAGTAATCAGCCCCAAACACGCTGCTATATTCACTATCATAAATTGTATATTATTTGTCATAAGTGCCTCATTTATAAATAGTCTAACAGCTATTCTTTCGCCAGTGGCTCTAATTGTAATTTTGGGATATAGCCTTGTGAAACGTTTTTCGTGGACTTGCCACTATGTTTTGGGACTTGCCTTAGGCATTGCACCAACAGCAGCATATATTTCAGTTACTGGCAAAATTGATATGTTTGTAGTAATTCTCACACTAATAGTAACAAGTTGGGTAAGCAGTTTTGATATATTATATTCTTTGCAAGACGAAGAATTTGACAGACAAAACAAACTTCATTCCGTTCCTGCAAAATTCGGTAGAAAGATAGCATTATTTTTGAGTGCGGCTTGTCATTCTATCACTATATTTTTTGTGCTTTGGCTTGGAATACTCTATTCACTGAACTATATTTATTGGATTGGAGCAATTATTTTTAGCATAATACTAATTTTTGAACATATTGTTGTTACTCCCAAAAACATATCAAAAATAAATCTTGCATTTGCAACCCTAAACTCGCTGGGCAGCACAATCTACTGCACATTATCAATAATTTCATTTTTTGTTGGCACTATACACTAAAACTAAAATTAACTCTCTCGTCTATTTTTCACATACGCCAGATATACGTAAAATAGCATTTAGAGCAATGAATAGCATTGAATTAAAAAAACATAGTTCAGACTAAATCAGAACTATGTTTTTTTATTTTCATTGGATAACAATGACTCATTAGTATCTTAGGATATTTTGCCGATAGTCAGAACGTAGCGTACTGGCGTACGTGAGTTATGAGTATCGGTAAAATATACAAGATAAATGCAGTAATAAAAAAGTCCAAACAGCTATTTAAACTATCTGAACTTTTTTTACATTTCACAGCTCTTAATAAGCTCAAATATCTTAGGATATTTTACCGATAGTCAGAACGTAGCGTACTGGCGTACGTGAGTTATGAGTATCGGTAAAATATACAAGATAAATGCAGTAATAAAAAAGTCCAAACAGCTATTTAAACTATCTGAACTTTTTTTACATTTCACAGCTCTTAATAAGCTCAAATATCTTAGGATATTTTACCGATAGTCAGAACGTAGCGTACTGGCGTACGTGAGTTATGAGTATCGGTAAAATATACAAGATAGTTGAGTCTTATTTAGCAGGTGTATAAAGACCTTCACGACTCAACACGTGATCTAAGTTAGCCAAGTTGTACATCATAATAGCAGTAACTGCCGATGTGTGCATTTGGTACTCAGGAATATTTTTGTTGTACAAGTCACGGTCTGTATGCCAAATCTCGCCATAGCTAAAATTATAGCCTTTAACATCACCCAAACTAAAACCGATAGCAGGAACACCAGCACACATAAATACTGCTCCGTCGTGTCCACCTGGTTTTTTAGGTTGAACGATAGGTTTTTCACGTAATTTAACCTCAAATGGGAAATCAGGGTTAAGTTCGTTTATACCAGCAGATGCTTTCACATAATCATCATATTGAGATTGAGGAACCATAATACCTGTTGGAACTGTTGGGCCTCCGTCACGATTAAATAGATTAGATATTTTGTCAAGTTTGTCTTTGTGAGTAGCAATCCAAGCTTTTGAACCAACCAAACCAATTTCTTCTGCTGCAAACAATGTAAACAACATACTACGTTTTGGTTTGCCACCAGCCTGAGCAACCATACGAGCAGCCTCCATAGTAGCAGTAACACCAACACCACAATCAACGCCACCTGTACCTGCATCATAAGCGTCCAAGTGACCAGAAGACATCACATATTCGTTTGGATATTTAGAACCTTTAATCACACCAGTGATATTATAGTATTTGATAGGTCCCATTTTGAAGTGGTTACGAATTTGGAACTCTAACTCAAATCTACGACGCTCTTTTGCCCAAGTATAAATCTTAGCATATTGATGTCTGTTAAGTTTAATATCAGCTGTTGTAGGCAATTTTTCAAGTGTCATTGTAGGGTCGTTCAACACAGTTTTGTCATACAAAGCAGTCATAGGAATATTTGATGATTGAATAATACCCAAGATACCTGCCTCAACCATTTCTTTGTAGAACAAAGCTGGTTCGTCTTTGTATTCCAACATTGGCTCATTTGTGCCGTTTGCACGGTTATTACGAGTTATTTCAGCGTTTTTCTTAGCAATTTCTTCGTTTTCAGCAATCATAGCAGCACGTCGAGCATTAGCCTCTTCGTCGTGAGCAATAGCCCAACCACGGTTTCTGCCAGTAATAAGCACCCAAGCACCTTTCAAAACGTGTTTCATTCTGTTAAACTCCGCACGTGTTTTTGGCTCAATCAAAACGTGTCCTTTTTGAACACCACAAGTACCAGAAGTGTAAGAAGGAGTAACAAAGTCAAGTGTCATAGCTTCCTCGCCCAACACTCTACCAAACCAAGGGCCACGATTAAATCCAACAGGAGCGACACCAGCTTCCTCAATCCATACCTCGTCAAGTCCCCATTCTTTGAACTTGCTTTCTACCCATTGTAGAGAGTTTTCGTAAGCATCAGAACCGACCATACGACCACCAAAACGATTAGTCAAAACGTCAAGATGTTTCATTGTTTGGTTGTCAGTTTTGTGAATTTCAATAATGTTTTTCACCACTGGATCAACCTTTTGAGCATTTGCACTAAACACAGTAGCAGCAAATACACAGACTGTCAAAAATAGTTTTTTCATAATTTAAGTTATTTTAGGTTATTTAATTATTTTCTTTGTCAATTAGCTCAATAGCTTTTGTAACAATATCATCAAGCGGATATATTATAGAATAAAAAGCATTCTCGCCAACGCTTGTATATTGACCAATATACGCCCACAGATAAACACTCAAATCTTTTTTGTTTTTGATAGCCTCACTGCGACTAACTCCAACTTTATTAGCAAGCATATAATCCACATATCCATTAAATATCTCATCTTGATTATCCTTCAAAAACGTTTTCACCTCTTCAACTGTTTTTAGTTTAGATAATTCTTTTGAATGTTTAGAAGAATATTTTGTAACATATTTTATTATATGCAAACTCGACATTGCTTTACGCATAAATGGATTTAGTGCGGTAGTATCAAGAGGCACAAAAACATCAGGCATAATTCCACCGCCACCATACACTACTCTATTAGACTTTGTATGATATTTTACGGTATCTATCATAGATATACTGTCTTGATTTACAAATTCTTGATTATCAAATCTATTCAAAATATCTTTATTATATTCGTCTTTATTTCCCAATTTGTAAGGTTTCTGAATACATCTACCCGACGGAGTATGATAACGAGCAACAGTTATATTAAGCACCGAGCCATCAGTAAAAGGCACTTGTTGTTGCACCAATCCTTTGCCGTAAGTTCTTCTTCCAACCAAAATTCCTCTATCGTTATCTTGAATAGCACCTGCCACAATTTCACTCGAAGATGCCGAAAACTCATCTACCAACAAATAAAGTTTTTGGTTTGTAAATCTACCCGTACCAGTAGAATATTGTTTACCCATCATAGCTCCACGCCCTTCGGTATAAACAATAAGACTTCCCTTAGGCAAAAATTCATTTGCTATATATATCGCTTGGTCTAAGTATCCTCCTGAGTTATTTTTCAAGTCAAAAATAAGAGTTTGCATACCCAGTGTATTCAAAGAATCAATAGCATTAACCACCTCACTATGCGTAGTTCGTGCAAAACGCAATAGCTTGATATAACCAATTTTTGGAGTTATCATAAATGCTGCCTCCATACTTTTTATTGCTACTTTGCCACGTACCACAGAAATATCTATCAAATCCGAGATACCCTCACGTTCAACCGACAAAACAACAGTAGAACCACCTTTACCTCTAAGTTTTTTGACTACTTCGTTTTGGTCGAATTTAATACCTGCAATATTAGTTCCATCAACTTTTATGATTCTATCTCCCATTTCCAAACCAACTTTTGATGAAGGTCCACCTGGGATAACTTCAAGCACCACCAAAGTATCTGTAACCATATTAAACATTATACCAATTCCATCAAAACTTCCTTCAAGGTTTTCATTAGCTTTTTGGACTTCGTCTTTTGGAATATAAAGTGAGTGCGGGTCAAGCTTATCAACAATTTTTGACAAAAATTCTTCTGTCAAAGTATCTGTATCTATTTTGTCTATATATATTTTGTCTATAAAGTCAAGTAATTGCTGGGGTTTAGATTTTGTATGGGCTTGTTGAAACAAACTCTCCAAAGATTCCTCTTGTGTGTTATTAGCCGTATTTTCAGGTTTATTTGAACTAAGAGGATTTCCCCAATATCCCATTGAAAAACCCAATACAACAGACACTGCAACCACTATTGGTAAATAAACAGTATATTTAATTTTATTTATATCCATAATTTTATTAATTTCGCCACGTAAAGTTATATATTTATTTTCTAAAAACAATGATTAATCCAAAAATTTCCATTATAGTAGTAGTTTTCAATAATTGTGAGGCGTTTTCCAAAACATTAAATAATATTTTGGATTTAAAGTACCACAATTATGAACTTATTGTGATAGATGGCAATTCGACAGATGGCACAAAAGACGTTATTATCAATAATTCGTACCACATAGACAAATGGATAAGCGAAAACGACAATGGGATTTATGACGCAATGAACAAGGGTTTAAATCTGGCAACTGGCGACTATGTTTGGTATATCAACGCAGGAGATTACATATATGATAGTTACGTACTTAACAATATTTTTGACGGCAATGACAAGATATATGATATTTACTATGGAGATACGCTAATAACAAACGAAGACGGAGATATTTTGGGACTTCGCAAAAAACGACTACCAAAAAAACTAACTTGGAGGAGTTTCAAGAAAGGAATGGTAGTTTGTCATCAATCTATCTTAATCAAACGTAGCATAGCAGGAAAATACGATACTAACTACAAATACTCAGCAGATTTTAAATGGGTATTAGAGGCTCTCAAAAAAGCAAAATCCACATATAATTCAAACGAAATTATATCTGTATTTAGCACTGGCGGAGCTACTACCAAACACCACAAAGAAAGTCTAAGAGAACGCTATGCAATTATGAAAGATTATTACGGCGGTTTTGAAACCATAAAATCACATATAAGATTTGTGTTTGACGCACTCAAACCAAAATACCGTAAATTCACAAAAATTTGGGACGAAAATCCTTTTAACAAACAAAATTAGAGGACAAAAGTCAAAAAAAATCATTAAAACATTTTCTGTCTAAGAAAATTTAATTATCTTTGCACACTGAAAAATACACCTATTAAAATAGAGTAAAATGAAAATTTGTCAAATCACAGGTAAAAAAGCTTTGAATGGAAACAATGTTTCTCACTCAAACAAAAAGACAAAGAGAGTTTTTAGTCCTAACTTGAAAACTAAAAAATTCTTTTTGGAAGAAGAAAACCGTTGGGTTACTTTGAAAGTATCAGCACACGGTATGAGAATTATTAACGCAAAAGGTCTTGCTGCAGCTTTGAAAGATGCAAAAGGTCTAATTAACATCTACTAAGAAAATGGCTAAGAAAGGTAACAGAGTCCAAGTAATCTTGGAATGCACAGAGCACAAAGATAGTGGTATGCCAGGTACATCAAGATATATCACTACAAAAAACAAGAAAAACACTCCTGATAGAATGGAGAGAAAAAAGTATAATCCTATACTTAAAAAAGTAACAGTTCACAGAGAAATTAAATAATTTGAATTATGGCAAAGAAAGCAGTTGCAACACTTAGAACATCTTCAGGCAAAGCATACACTAAATGTATCAAAATGGTTAAGTCTGAGAAAACTGGTGCATACATTTTTAAAGAAGAGATGGTACTTAACGAAGAAGTTAAAAACTTTTTTGCTAACAAAAAATAATCTCATTTTTTTGAGTTAGTTCAATTTGAACTACACAAAAGAGGCTAACACATTGTTGTTAGCCTCTTTTGTGTTTATAGGGTTTATTGTTGTCTACTAAAAACAAAACTCGCCTATGTTATCTATTGTAGCAATAAATAAAAATAGTCAAACAAAAAAAATTGGCTTAGAAACAAATCTAAGCCAATTTTATTATTTAGACAAATTAAGGAGATTGTTATATGTGAAAAAAATTCAATAATTATAGCCCCTCCCCCTTTGTTCAATTTCCACAAATCAACTACCAACTACCACCTGCTCCGCCGCCGCCAAAACCGCCGCCGCCAAAGCCACCGAATGAGCCACTCCCACTACTAAAAGAGTCGAATCCGCTCGAACGACCACTACTGCCACCAAAGAAAATAAATGGAAGCATTGCTGGACTTGTTATTGTTGAACCTTTGCCATCAATTTTTTCACTACGTCTAAACAATGAAGACAATCCGCCTCCCAAGAAAAGTAAGAATAAAAGAATAAACAGAACACCGACTGAGTTTCCTACAAAACTACCTTCATTGTATTCATCAGCAGTATATTCATTTGCAACCAATCCTTTAAGCGTATTCACACCAGAGTAAATACCCTCAAACATTTTTCCACGTTTAAAGAATGGAATTATCTCGTTGTTTACAATTCGTTTGGCAGTAATATCTGGAACTACGCCCTCCAAACCATAACCTACTGCAATAAAAATCTTGCCTTTGCCACTTTTATTCTTAGGCTTAACAAGCATCAAAATACCGTTATCTTTGCCTTTTTGACCAATTCCCCATTTGTGGGCAAGTTCGGTTGAATAGTCGCTTGGCGACATACCTTGCAAATCATCAACAGTAACAACCACAATTTGAGTAGATGTTTCAGTATTCAAATCACGAAGTACCTGTTCCAAAATTCCAACTTGTTCGCCAGTCATAAGACCCGAAAAGTCATTAACCAAACGTGCTGGTTTCATTGGCTCAGGCAATGTTTGAGCAAATGAGTTTGTTACTACAAAAAGTGCAAGTATTAAAAATAATTTTCTAAATATTTTCATTTTCTCGATTTATTTATTTTCCAAATGATATTTCATCTGGCAATTCGTTCACATCATCAGACGTATATTTAAAATGAGTTGCAAATACCTCACCACACATCTCAATAACTTTTGAAATCCCTTTTGCATAATCTTCCTTAGAGAAACACTCAATCAGAATAGCATAACATTTATTCCAAAAATTTTTATCAACTACTTGATTAATAGCAATATCTCCAATGATAGCACATTTTCGAGAATTAATAGCTACGTAAATCAAAACGCCATTACGTTCTTTGGTTTTTTGCATACCAAGTTTTTCAAAACGTCTACTTGCAGAATCCAACACACTTGTAGCACAAACGCTATCTATATGCACACGTATCTCTGCACTGGTGCTTAGTTCAGCTTTTTTGATAGCTCCCACTATCATTTGTTTTTCTTCTTGCGAAAGGAAATTAGCTATATTCATAATTTCTACTCTTAGAATTCTACTTTTACAGGTTTGTTAGCACCCTCAGTTGCATTAAAATATTCTACACTTTCAAAATCAAACATTCCTGCAACAATATTGCGAGGAAAAGTTTTTATCATTGTATTATAAGTTTTTGCAGTATCATTATAACGTTTTCTTTCAGTTGCAATACGGTTTTCAGTACCCTCTAACTGAGTTTGAAGTGCAATAAAATTCTCATTAGCTTTTAGGTCTGGATAGTTTTCGCTAATAGCCAAAAGTTTGCCAAGAGCAGCCGAAAGTTCGCCTTGTGCCGAAGCATATTTATCAAAAGTCTCTTTGTTCAAATCCTCTGCATTAATATTTACGCTTGTTGCTTTTGAACGAGCCTCAACAACCCCCATAAGAGTTTCTTGTTCGTGAGAAGCATAGCCTTTTACTGTTGCCACAAGATTAGGAATCAAATCTGCACGGCGTTGGTATTGGTTTTCAACTTGCGACCAAGATGCTTTTACTTGTTCGTTGCCAGCAACCATTGAATTATAATTTGATTTAAAGAAAGAGTAAGAAGCAATTACTATAATAGCAACTACTGCAAGTACAATTAATAGTGTCTTTTTCATTATTTTTTAGATTTAAAATATCAAACAAAGATAGCAAATAATTTCAGATTTTAAAATTCAAATCAAAATTTAAGTATTTATACCCAATTATTACTATCAAAAAAATCAGTACTGTCCGCTAAAACCCAAACGCATAATTTCTGTTCAATTCTAAAATTCAATAGTTATACCAATAGTTGGCAAAATTGTTCCACCAAAACTACTCTCAACACTTTTCATTTTGTAGTGTTCTGGACGAGTTGGGTCGATAACATTATTTCCATTTTTATCAACCTCAGGCAAATACAATTCCTGTTTGTTTGCTTGACTATTATAAGCATTTTGAATATCTATATAAAAACCCAACCTCCATTTATCAAAGTACCAAACCTTGTCTATTCTAATATCAAGTTGATGATAGGTTTCGCTACGAAGAGTATTATATTCTTTAGTATTTATATATGGTCTATTTTGTGCGTCCCAAGCTGTTATCAAAGAAGATAGCTCCTTGTTATAAGGAGTATAGGGCATTCCTCCCACCAAATACCATTTTGCACCGAGAGTCCAGTTTCTGCCAAACTTATGTATAGCACTCACATTTACAATATTGCGAACGTCCCACGCAGATGGTACAAAACGACCTTTTATTGGATTTAGATTTTCGTCCATTTTGTTCACTTCCGAATAAATCAAACTATACGAAAAGTTAATAATTGTATTTTTCAAATCTAAGTTTCGGTATGTAAATTCCATTCCATAAGCCCTACCTTTTCCAACACTCTTGGCAGGAACTGCACCAACTATTGACTGTTCAAAATTTGCAGTAGATATTGGGAGCGAGTCAATCAAAGATACTGGCATATTTGAATAGTCTTTAAAAAATCCTTCGATTTTGAATTTAGAATTTGTATTTGGAGAATAATCCAAACCCAAAACATAATTATTTACAGCCATATATTTCAATCTATCTCTTTGTGACTCAATCTGGTTTGGGGTATCGTAAGCCATAGTAGTATAACTTGGTTCTTGGTAATACCTACCAACAGATGCACTTAAATTCCATTTTGGCACAAAATTATACATTAGCGAAAAACGTGGCGAAAGTTGTTTAAATAGATTTGATGTATTTGAAGAATAGTCCATACCGTCGGCACGAAGCGAAAATGCAGCATATAGTTTATTTTTGACAATATCTCTACTCAAAGTACTATATATGCTATATCTCCACAAATTCAAATTATTACTAAAATCCACAAGTATCTCTTTGTCCGAGATATACTGCTTTTGGTATATATCACTTCGCAAAGCACCGTACCCTGCCCCAATACCCACTTTAAAAACAAATCCACCAAGATTATTAAATTTCACTTCACTACGAATTTTAACCTCCAATTCACGACTTTTAATATCCATAGTCAAATCTTTTGTCTGGTCGTTCTCAAAAAATTTATAGAGTTTGTTATTTAGGTAGTTATGGCTAATTATACTACTAAATTCACCTCCTCTAAACTTATGCTTATAACCAGCCCCAAACACATAACTTGTTTGATTATTATTTGGCAAATAACCTTGAATATATCTTTGACTATCGTCCAAAGAGTCCAATCCCAAATTTAGTCTGTTTTTATCCACCGAACCCAAACCTATAAAATATAACTCATCTCTATCGCTTAATTTAGAGTTTATTTTGAATTGATAATCATTGTAGCTTGGCAAGAAAGGAAGTTTGATAAGACTAAACAACATACTTAAATAACTTATTCTATACGAACCAATCAAAGTTGTTTTACCATTTTTTGAAATAGGAGTATCAATATTTATTCCAAAATCTGTAAATCCGACTATTGCTTTTGCGTGAAACTTATCCGAATTACCAACCTTAGCCGTCATATCAAGTATCGAACTCAAACCATTAGCATACTGAGCAGGAAAAGCCCCAGTATAAAACTCCACTCCACTCAAAAGTTCAGTGTTTACAAGCGAGGCATATCCGCCCGAAGACCCTTGCACAGCAAAGTGATTTAAAACAGGTATTTCTATTCCATCAATAGAATATTTATTTTCGTTTGCACCTCCACCTCTCACAAGTACGTCATTTCTATTCCCAAAACTGACTGGAACTACCCCTGCCGACAACTGAACAACTTTTGAAATATCACGATTAGCACCTGGCGTTAAATCAATTTCTTCTATCCCTATCCTGCGAACTGACACTGGCGAAACCACACTATTTTTTAGCGGTGCCGCCACAACAGTAATTTCTTTTACAGTCAAACTTAATCTATTTAGTTTTGCCACAATATTCGCATCTACCGAACCACTAACCAAAAAGGATTCACTAACAAATTGGTCATATCCTTCTGCAAATACATATAGGCGTTGATAACCAATGTTTGTAGTTTCTAACACAAAATTACCCAAAGAATCGCTAAGCGTACTTGTGTTTGTACCGAATATACTCACATAAGCCCCAGAAATTCCTTTTGAGCTATTATTAGAAATAATTGAACCTTTGACAGTTCCTATAACTTTTTTATTTTGTGCCAGAGCAATTTCTCCCAACAAAATAAATATTATTAGCAAATATATATGTTTCATCATTGTTTTTTTTGAATATAAAATATTGCTTTCCGAAATCATACAAGTTCCAATAAACTTGTATCTCTTAGGATATTTTGCAGATAACAACAAAGATAGTGCCTATTTAAATACGCCTACTAATACAAAACAAAAAAAGGAGTTTGAACAAAGCCAAACTCCTAATAAGCTCGTATCTCTTAGGATATTTTGCATATATAACGTAGCGTACTGGCGTACGTAAAGCAAAACACCTGCGAACGAGTTTCGTTTTTAGAGGACTACAATAATATCAAATTATTGCTGTCCGGTAAAAATTTTAAAAATCATTGTAATGGATTAAGTGATAATACATTACAGTGTTTTAATTTATGAGGAGCTTTGAAAAATGATTTTTAAAATTTTTATCTTTCCGAAATCTTACAAGCTCCAAATAAACTCGGATCTCTTAGGCTATTTTGCTGATGGTCATAAC
>CAZRHJ010000003.1:0-81763 GCA_964600025.1 uncultured Rikenellaceae bacterium
TGATGGTCATAACGTAGCGTACTGGCGTACGTGAGTTATGAGCATCGGTGAAATATACAAGATAGGCGAGTTTCTTTTTTTAGCGGACAATACTAATTTAGTATTGTCCGCTAAAAAAAGAAAAAGAGTCTATCTCCCGACAGACTCTATATAAAGAACGGTGTTATGAAGGCAAAAAAGTGTGATAAACAAATAAACTAATAAAATTCCGTTCATAGAAACCAAAAGAGAGCTTTATATGAAAAAGATAAACAAGGCAACAAAATTTTTAAACTAATTCCTCTCTTTTGTTGATACAAAGGTAGGGCAAACGCTCACTTAAAACAATCCCCACAAGTAGCTAAATATAAAATTTTATCATAGCTATTTATGGGGATTATTACATAAAATGCGTATAGAAAGCGTTTTTCAGCTAAAAATAAGCAAAAAAAAGACCGTATTTTACGGTCTTTTTAAGTATGATTTTACAAAGATTGTTTTGCTTCGCAAGGCATTTCTTTGTTTACTTTCTTGACTAAACCACAAAGAACTGCACCCGGGCCTAATTCTGTGAACGATGTAGCACCATCATTAATCATATTGATAGCTGTTTGTGTCCATTTAACGGGACTTGTTAGCTGTGCAATAAGATTTTGTTTGATTTGTTGTGGGTCTGTATAAGGTTTTGCATCAACATTTTGATATACTGGACAAATAGGAGTTTTGAACTCTGAATTATTGATTGCCTCTTCAAGTTCAACTCTTGCCATTTCCATAAGTGGAGAATGGAATGCTCCGCCTACTTTAAGTTTTAATGCACGTTTTGCACCAGCTGCTTTTAGAGCCTCACAAGCCTTGTCGATTGCAGCCTCTTCGCCTGAAATAACCAACTGTCCCGGACAGTTATAGTTAGCAGGAACAACAATTCCTTCTGTGTTTGCACATATCTCTTCAACAGTTTTGTCGTCAAGACCAAGCACTGCTGCCATAGTTGATTGCACCTTCTCACAAGCTTTTTGCATAGCACTCGCACGTTTTGCAACCAATTTCAAACCATCTTCGAAAGACAAAGCACCAGCTGCTACCAATGCACTAAATTCTCCAAGAGAATGTCCAGCTGTCATTTCGGGAGCGAACTCTGCACCCAAAGTTTTTGCCATAATAACAGAATGAAGGAAGATTGCTGGTTGAGTAACCTTTGTTTGTTTTAAGTCCTCGTCTGTTCCGTTAAACATAATATCTGTGATTGAGAATCCAAGAATCTCATTTGCTTTTTCAAAAAGCTCTTTTGCCAATGGCGAATTTTCGTAAAGGTCTTTGCCCATTCCTACGAATTGTGCACCCTGACCCGGGAAAACAAATGCTTTCATAGTATTAATTTTTAATTAATGTTATTTCTTTTTTACTTGTTTGTAGTCTGTTTCAATAGTTTTGATAGGTGTATTGCCATACATCAACGAAACTTTTAATTTATATTCTTTCTTAACCAAACGATTAAGTTTACGGTATTCATCAACTTTGTAGTTTAGTACAGAATTGTCAATACTGAACGATTTTTTGTAAGGTTTAGTATCATTATGCAACAATTCTCCGTTGCAATATAATTTGTAGTTTATCGAAAGTTTTGTATCATCTATTCTGTTTTGATAGATAAGTGTGTTGTAACTACCCTGAGCATATTCAAAATCAAATGCTTTGATTTTGTTGCTACAATCTTTTGGTAGAGATGCGTAATTCACAAAAAAGCCTGTAAGTTCATCATTATCCACTGCTTTAAGTGCAGTAGCAAATGATTTGTCGTTGTCGGTAACTGCAAAATTAAATCTACTATTATCAAGTGATTTTATAGTCTTTGCCTTTGGGTTAAAATAGATAACAAAGTCATTGTTCCATTCTAAATCTGTTGCATTTGAGGCAAACACAAAGTTTTTGTCAATATCTCGCAATGACATATATGCCTCGTAAAGAGAATATCCATTACTTCCAGATTTTGAGCCTCGTAGAGCTATAACGCTTGAATGTTCTTTGATTTTTTGGTAGCGATTCAAAACTCTTTGGGTAATTGCATCAGCAGTTGCAGGAACATTTGCAAGTGAACCACTTATGCCACGTGATTTTCCACTTTTGGTAATATCTATATTTGCTATATCTATAACATACAGACCAATATTATCACAAGCGGTATAGAAAATATCTCGCTCATTTGAGTTTAGCATAATCGCATTAAATCCAAGAGATTTAATAGTTTGTAGGAGTTTGTTAGCTTTGATACTATAAAGAGAATCACTCAAAACTTGGTGAATTGGTTCAAGCACAACACCGTATAGTTTTTTGTGTGAAGTGTGCGAAATAAATTTATTGTCTATGCGTGAAAGTTCGTCAAATCTAATAGGAATTTTGATTGATTGAGTCTGACGGTTCTCGTGAATTAAAGTAATAACAGCATAGTAAGTATAGGGACTTAGGTCGCTATAAAGTTTTGGAGATTCTACCGAACTATGAAAAGTTGCAGTGTAAGTGTCTTTTAGCTCCAAACGTGTCCAACGCTCGTCTTTAAAGATACTATTACCCTCACTATCGTATAATTCATATAGTAGTTTTGCCTCTTTGCGATTAAGCAGATTGGTGCGAATATCTAAATAAATCTGTACGTTACCAACATTGTAGCCGTTTGTGTATGTGATAGATGTGCGGTAGTCCTCAATTTGGAGTTTGGGTGTTGAATATAGATACACACTACCATTCAGACCGCCAGTCATCTTGGGATTGTCTTGCAACAAAGATTTGTTTGTGTCGTTTTTGCAGATAATAACTAAGTTATTGTAACCCTCTACTACGTATTTTGTAAGGTCGAAAGTTGCAATATTACGACTATCTAAGTTTGTGCCAACCTTTGAGCCATTTACAAACACATCATAAATTCCGTCAGACATTGGAACTCGAAGATACATTTGTCTGAAATCCCAATACTGCGAAACATACATTTTTGTGAAATACACTATTTTTTTGGAAGGTTGAGCAGGTGTTGGCATAGTGATTTTTGTCCAACCCTTGGCACTAAAATCAGATGTTAGATACTCAAAATTGTCTGAAACAGAGCCATCGTAATATTTCACAAACCAATCTTCTTCCAAATTGATTTTAAATTTATTATCGCTAATATTTGCTAAATTTTGTTTCTTGTTCTGGTAAATTTCAAAGTGATTTACACTGGGACATTGACCTGAGTAACTCTCTGGAACTACGACTTTAAGTTTAGACTTAAAAGATTGACTATAAACAGATTGAACAGTCAAAACTGAACAAAATAGGGCTATTAATATAAGTGTTTTTTTCATTTTATTTTTCGTAAAACATTTTAAGCTACAAATATACTGAATTTTATTAAGACAAAGAAATATTTTGGGAGAAGATAGTTCATTGTAATTTTTTATACAATGGAAATACTTTTAACCTACTACTTAGAGCATACTTTTGGGCTATCAAATTATTAATAATAAATCATTTAATATGAAAAAACAAAATGAAAAAAAGGCAGATAATTTGCCAATTAATCAAGAACCAGAAATGAGCTTTGAAATGTTTTTGAAACAACGAGTTCAAGAGTTGTACCCAGAAGAAGAAACCTCGGATATGAACGACTGTAAAAAACTTTTTGTGAGCCACTATCAACAATTAACAGATACTCTAAACGACATTAGAGAATTTTGTAACCGTATTTTTGTGATGCTTGGCAAAGAAACACAATTCCAAAAGTTTTTGGAAATGATTGAAAACGGAGAAAGTGCTGAGGAAGCGTACAAAAAATCTCAAATAAATGTTTTCAAACATTCTAATCAGGAAAAAAACATTGAAGAGTTAAAGCAATTCATTCAAAACAAATCTATTTCGGACGAGGATTACGCCAGATATTCTGAATTAGTACTTGGACTTGTCGAAAAAATCACTAACAACGATTTTGATATAGATGTATTCGAGAAACTTTGGAGAGTTTATATCTACGAAAAAGCCGTAAAAGAAAGTTTTGAAAAAGGTATTTTGGAGGGCAAAAACCAAAATATCGAACTTAAAATAAAACAAACGCACACCTCTGACGGACTTTGTGGAGGCGAGGCTTCAATTCCTGCACAAAACAAACCAGTAGGCTATATTGAACGTATCCTACAATCAAGAAAATAATAAAACTTAAACCAATTTAAAAACAAAAAATCAATATGAAAAAAAGTAAAATCAAAGTGTTTTTTGCAATTCTATTTGCAGTTATTCTAATTATTATGATGTTCGCTTGTGATAGTGAAAGCACAGTTGCTCTGGCAAGTATTATAGGACTTCCTCTGGGAGTAACCTCAACTACGGTTTCGGGCGACGAAGGCGGACTAAACAGAGAAGATATTTCGCAAAGTGTTATCCAAATGATGCCTTCACGTACTCCTCTGGACACTATATTACGTAATACAAAAAAATCACAAAAATCTCACAATCAGAAAGTTGGCTATTATCAAGCATCATACAAACCAATTCGTGATGAATTAGACTCACAAGTAAGCGGAAATGGCCTTTCGCAAAGTGCTCCTGCAAGTTCTTTTGAAAATGCAAAAACCACAGAACTCACTTCAATTTTTATAAAAGTAAAAGACGCTTCGATGTGGAGAGTAAACGATACGCTATTGATGAGAGGTTTGACACTGCAAGGTAGTCCTCAAAATCCTATTGTATCTTCGAGCGAAACATTCTCGGCAGACGTAATGTTTTATGTTATTTCTAAATCCAATACTGTTTTGGAGATTACTCCTATTGGAGGTATGAAAGGCAGTGCTGGTGGCAATAATGCCAACAAATATATTGTTCCAAACTTCAAAGCAACTACTGTATTGTATCGTATGGGACAAGCCAAAAGTGAACTTTCTATCACTACTGAACCTTTTGCAATTTATCCTGCTATCAACTGGCAGTACTGTCAGAATTTTATGGCACAAATAGAAGAATCTACTTTCCAACGCCTAACTCAAAAAGAAGTAAGTTGGGGATTCTCAAACTTTGAGGCTGTAAATATCCTATCTATGAAAATGGAAATGGAATTGTCAATGCTATTTGGTAATGGAGGCGAATGGATTGTTGGCAACGACAGGACATATTTTACACGAGGTATTGTGCGAGATATTGAGCAAGTATTGGAGTATGGCAAAGGCGGTGGCGACACCACAATTACAAAAGAACAGTACAACAACTGGTTGAAAAGAGTATTTGACGGAAACAACGGTTCGAGTACACGTGTACTGTTTGCAGGTAGTGGATTGATTAAATCATTGTCATTGGTAGATGAGTTCCAAAAGAATATGCTTTCGGTCGAGAAAGATGCAACATTGGGAGTAGATGTTCGTAAAATCCAGACATATTTTGGCACATTGAACATTGTTTTAGCACCACTATTCCGTGAGGTTGGTTGGGAAAACAATGGTTTGATTTTGGATATGGAACATATCACAAAACACGAATTTGTACCAATGAGCGTAACAGATTTAGACCTTAAAAAATCGGGTAGCAAAAATGCAGATGCTCGTGTTATTCAAGAGGTTAGTTGTTTGACATTGCGTTATCCTGATTGCCACGCAATTATCAAACCATCTATCTAATTTTCTTTTTGTCAAATTTAATGGTATTGTGGGTTAGGGGTGGGTATTTTTAATTATGCAAAAAATTTATAGAACCATATCTTCGGTCAATCTGACACGTAGTGTGTGGGTTGGTAACAAAGAACATATTTTGGAATTTAGAGGAGGAAGTAGTTATCCAATAAAAATTATGGGCAGAATTACTGTTTATGATGAGCAACTACAAAAAGCTATCGAAAGTAGTAGTGCTTACGGAGTGGATTACATAGAAATTGTTTCTAAACAAAAGGACAAGAAAAAAGCCCCAAAAACAAAACTAATTGAGGGAATTAAAACTAAACAAATGGTTTTGAATTGGATTGAAGACAATCTAAACAAAAAATTTCCCGTAACTGTTTCGGACGAGGAAGTTAGAGAGTATTTGTTTGAAAAGGGATATGTTATGATAAATTGGCAGAGAGTATGAGAAGAGAAGAATTTGTAACAAAACTTTTGCAGTGCATTGACGAACTGCATATTGATAGTCAAAATGATGTTTTGACTGCCTACCCTATTGATAGCTTTATGGACGAGGCCGCAATAGAGGTATTGAAGGCTATTTCGCCACACAAAATTCCGTTTAGATTGGATTTCTCGGATACCAAACCTGAACTATTAGAAAATGGGGTTGTAAAAATTGCTCTTCCTGAGAATTTTCTACAATTAGCAAGTATTCAGCTCGAAACGTGGCAAAGAGATGTAAACGAATGTATCACACCACAATCCCCTAACTACCACAATCAATTTAACGATATAACACGTGGGTCTCTTGCAAAACCAGTTGTAGTTCGTGATGGAGCTTATCTGTATTGTTATTCTCTGCCACAAGGAACACAGCCAGTTATCAAAAGAGCAGAAGCAATAGTTGTTACGCCAGTATCTGAGGTATATCCACCACTTATTGCAGATGCAGTGATATGGCTTACTGCCTACAAACTGCTTTCGGTATGCGGCGAAAACGCTCAGTCTGAAATATGCAAAAAACACTTTCAAGACAAACTTTCTATTATTTAAAACATTATGAAAATCATTTTTGAAAAAAGAAAATTATTTGCTCTACTCGTAGCAAAAATAAATTCAAAACTTGGGTTTATCGGAACACAATATGCAATGAGCGAAACCGACTATAAGTGGTTTGAAACAAATATAGATTTTGTAGCCTACGGAATTGAAAATATTATTTCGGTAATAACATCTATGCCAGTAGATTACACTGAGACTCAAATTGTATATGAAATAAGTCCCAAACACCCTCTACAAAACAGAAATATAGCAGAGATAATACAAAGATACTTAATCGAAAAAGTATCTGAAATGTATATCGACGATAAGGCTATAAACCTACCTATCCCTCAAAAAAGTAAAGAACTTTATGCTCAATTAAAATCCTTAACTCTAAAATACACTAACAAAAAACTTAGATAATATGAATATAGTAAAATCAGACAGTATAGTTTTTGAATGGCAAGAAAATCAATTAATAAAAAAAATTATTGATGCAACGCTTATGTATTCAAAAATGATGGCTCAAAAACCAGATGCTCCGTCAAACGTACTATCCTATGCATTGAGCAGTGACGAAAATGAATTCATATCAAAAAATATAAGGGTTGCAATTCTGAAAATTCGTGAAATGAGTTTAAATCATTTTGTAAAGGTGGACGATATAAAATTGATTGAGATTGATGATAAAGTAGGCTTTTGCGTGAAAAAATTCATTGCAGAGTGTGAAATAAACTGGGATATAAACTCTGTACAAGTACTCGATTCTATGTGTGAAATGTATATTATTAATTTTGTGATGTTGCAATGGGCTTTGGTAGTGGATTGCGAAAACAAGATTGCAAATTTCTCACAACAAAAGGATTTGTTGTACGACTCAATCCAAAAAATATTTATAAAGTTGCTGGTAGTAAACCCCTCACAAAGTTATAGTATATGTTAATGAGGGACACAACAGAAATATTGGGACTGGTGCTTAATAGTGGAATTTTGGGATATTTATTTTTTTATGACTCTCGCAAACGCAAAGAAAGTGCCGAAGCACGAGGTTTGGAACTTAAAAACATAGACAAAATACTACTACAAAAAGATGGATATATTGAAGATTTAAAATTGGAATATTCGGAACTAAAAAAAGAATTTTCGGAACTTAAAATACAATTAAACGACTCTTTGGCAAACGAAGCAAAAGAGCGAGATAAAGTAGTAACCCTCTACAAACAATTATCTAATGTAAACATCAAAAATGTTAAACTCACAGAACAAATTGCAATAGCAAAATTTCAGAAATGTTTGATAACAAATTGCGAAAAGCGAATACCTGCCCACGAGTTTAGCGAAAACGAAAACAATCAATGAGAAAGATAAAATACATAGTGCTACATTGTACTGCAACAGCCTCAACAGCAAGTGTTGAGGCTATAAAACGTTATTGGAAAGAGCAACTAAAATGGAAAAACGTAGGCTACCATTATATCATAAAAGCAAATGGAGATATAGAACAATTAGCCAATGAGGACAGTCCAACAAATGGTGTTCGAGGTTTTAACAGCACGTCTATACATATTGCTTATATTGGAGGAAAAGACAGTAAAGACACTCGTAGCTATGCTCAAAAACAATCAATTCAAAAACTATTGAATATTTTGCACAAAAAATACCCAGATGCAGAAATTAAAGGACATAGGGATTTTGAAGGAGTAAAGAAAAATTGCCCCTGTTTTGATGTAAAAACAGAATATTTTTTGTAAATTTGTCATACGTATAAAAAAATAGGTTGATATGTATAAAATTTTCAGATTACTTCACAGATGGCTGGGCATTGTTTCGGGATTTGTGTTATTGTTAGTTTTGGTGTCGGGTGCTGTTCTGGCATTAAAAGCAGAAATTCTCAAATTCAGTTATGCAGAAGAATATTATGCTCCAAAAAGTGGAGAAATAAAACCCGTAAGTGAACTAATAAAAACAATAGAAAGTAAAGCCAAAACGCAAGTTATGGAAATTACTGTTACGGAAGGCGGGAAGTACTACCCTGCAAGAATTAGGATTTCGGGTCGTATCAAAAATATGTATGTAAATCCTTATACGGCAGAGACACTTCAAATAAAACACTCTGTTTCGTTTTTTCCAGAACTTACAAAATTCCACTCAACACTATACTTAGGAGAATTTGGTCGTCAAGTTGTTTTAATTTCTACTATATTATTTGTAGTAATAATTATTACTGGGACTATCCGAAAAATCAAAATAAGCAAATGTAACTGTCTGAAAATACAAAAGAATTGCAAAACTACTTATCTAAGACTTTGGCAATTACATACTGTATTGGGATTATTTGTAGCACTGCCTTTGCTTGTAATGTCTGTAACGGGAATATTAATTCATATAGAAAAAAACAATGCAAAAAACACACAACAAGAAGTTGTAGAAAGCGAGAAGAAAACAGAAAATAAACTTTCGATAAAAAAATACATATCGGAAGATGAGTTTTTAGATTCTATATGGGGAGATATTAACACTAATTATTATAGTGTACGTAATCTAAAAATAGGACTTCCCTCGGCAAGCAAAAAATATTTCACACTTACTCTTTATCCAAAATACTGCTGGGGAGAAAATCAAAGCGATAAATTCAAGATAAATTCAGAGAATTATGAAATTATCTCGGCAGAATACAACAACGACAATAGTTTTGACGCAAGAAAACTATCTATATACCATAATCTACACTATGGATTATGGGCTGGAAGTGTAAGTGTAATTCTATACCTACTATCGGTTATACTTGGTGTATTCTTTGTGATATCGGGATATATGATGTATCTAAAACGGACTAAACACTGTCCGTGCAAGAAAAATAAGACAAAAAATTAAAATCAGATATTTACAATGATAATTTCATAAAAAATTTCATACCCCCCACCTTGCAAAAATAAATAAAAAAAGGTGTCCAAATGGACACCTTTTTTTGTGAGCTACAAAATTATTTTTGTTCTCTTGGAAGTGCTACTTTGATAACCATTGCACGATCCATAAAATCTTGTTCGTTCAATGCTTCGATAGCCTTTTGTGCTTCTTCATCGTTAGGCATTTCAGCAAAGGCAAATCCTTTAGAGCGTCTTGTTTCACGATCAGTGATTAATCTTACAGAAGATACTGTACCGTACTCTTCTAATAACTTAACTAAATCTGCCTCTTTGGCACGGTAGTTAAGATTTCCAATGTATAAATTCATAAAATTTTAATTAATTAATACTCTAATTAAAGAGTATTTTCCTTTGTTATAAATACGAGCCTAACAACTAATAAACAATTAGTTTTAAACTCCGCCACAAATGTAAATAAATTTTTCATATAAAAAAGCTTTTTAGCAATTTATTTTATTTTTATTTTTCAAAATAACATTATTATCTATAATTAGATACTAACTAAAAATAATAGACAAATATTCTCAATTATTAAATTAACAATAGATTAGTTATTTAACAAAACACAACTATCTGTAAATCAATTATTTTAACGCTTAAAAATACATAATGACAATAAATATAAAAAAAAGCAATATAGCTATTAATAGTTATTATAATGAATATTTTAACAATTTATAGGGATTGTCAAAAATTCTCAACCACAGTACTTTTGCAGACGAAAATAAAAACTTATTCGTGAAAGCACTATGTTACTCAAAAATATACAAATTAATTATTATTTGCTCACACTTCTGCTAACGGTCGTGTGTTTAGTTACTGAGGCTCGTTCGCAGTCCAAAGGTAATGGGGAAATTCAGGTGGTAGTTATTGACTCTACCACCAACGAATTACTCCCATTTGCATTTGTGAGCATAACAAATGATGAAGGGCTTGTAAAATCACTTGTTGCTGACGAAAACGCAACTGCTTTGTTTAAATTCTTAAAAAAAGGAGAGTATATAGTAGAGGTATCACACATTGGACACAACTCAAAGGCAGCAATTATAAACCTAAATAACATTAAAGATTTGGTAATTGCACTAAGTCCTCGAACTCTGCAAATGCAGGAGGTTGTTGTAACCGCCTCCGAAAGCAAGGGAACAACATCTTCTTCGGTCATAGATGTCAAAGCTATGCAACATCTCCAACCTTCAAGTTTTTCAGATATATTGGAGTTATTGCCCGGAGGTGTTTCAAAAACACCCAATCTCTCCGTCCCCAATCAAATACACATTAGAGAAGTTGCATTACAGGGGTCGAACTATTCTACATCATCGCTCGGAACAGCATTCGTGATAGACGGTTCGCCAATTAGTACAAATGCGAATTTACAAAATGCAGTAGGAGCTTGGGAGCATTCTGCTGCATCTCGTAATTTTATGAACAAGGGTGTTGATATGCGAACCCTATCGACAGATGATATAAAAAACATTGAAGTAGTAAGGGGTATCCCATCTGTTGAATATGGAGATTTGACAAGTGGACTTGTAAAGATAGAGCGTAAGTATGGAGGAAATATGCTTGATGCACGATTTAAAGCCGATATGTCGAGTAAATTGTTTTATGCAGGAAAAGCTTTTGATTTCAAGAAAAATAAATTCACATTAAACTTAGGCGTAGATTATATGGACTCTAAGGCAGACCCTCGTAATTTGTACGAAAACTACAAACGATTAACTGCCTCAGTGAGAACACGTAAAACTTGGATAAAACATAATTATGTACTTAGTCTGACAAACAATTTGGACTATACTGGTTCGTTTGACAACGAAAAAATAGATCCAGATTTGAACTATGGCAAAGAAGAGTCTTATAAATCATCGTTAAACAAAATACTCTATACAAATACTATTAAATACAAAAATCTAAATAAATCATTTTTTAAGTCGCTTAGCATAAACGGACACGTGAGCTACCAAAGTGATATTATAGACAGAAATAAATTCGTGCAATTACAACGCCCAACTGCAATCCCCAACAACCCTCATGGGGGAGAACACAACGGGATATTTTTGCCATACAAATACACAACTCAGCAAATAGTTGATGGCAAACCTATGACGGCATTTATGAAAGCTATGGCTGTGTTTGGCAACGAAACTACAAATTCAGAGCATAGCTATAAAGTGGGAATTAACTGGCTTATGGATAAGAACTTTGGCAAAGGGCAAGTATTTGATTTGCTTCGTCCACCATATCCAGGTATGTCAAACAGACCTCGTGCATTCAAAGATATTCCTTCAAGACAAGATTTATCAGCATTTGTGGAATATTTGGGAGATATACAAATTGGAGCAAACAAAATGACAATAATGGCAGGTGTTCGCTCTATGATGTTGCTAAATCTTGCAGACAAATACAAAATGAGCGGCAAAATGTATTTTGACCCTCGTATGAATTTGCGTTGGGCGTTTCCAGATTTTAATTTCTTGGGACAAAATTCAAACATTGAACTTTCGGGAGGGATTGGTTGGCACACAAAAATGCCTACTCTTTCACAACTTTATCCAGAAACAGTATACCACGATATTGAACAACTCAACTATCACCATACAAACGAAAATTATAGAGTAATAAACTTTATGACTTACGTGGTAGATGCAACAAACTACGACATTAAACCTGCAACAAACTTAAAGTGGGAGCTTAGAGGAGATTTGAATATTGGCAGACACAGATTTTCGGCAACTTATTTTAACGAAAATATGAAATCGGGTTTCAGAACCTCAACTTTTTATAATTCATATACTTTCAAAGACTATGACACAAGCCAAATAGAACATTCGAGCATAACAGCTCCACCAAACGTGGCTGATTTGGCTTACGTGAGAGATACTATGCTACTTAGTACTACATATTATACAAATGGTAGCCAGACAATAAAAAAAGGGATTGAATTTACATATTCTTCACCAAGATTTGAGGCAATAAGAACAAGGTTAACAGTAAATGGTGCGTGGTTTAATACAACTTACAAAAACAGCCAACCATTGTATGTTCGACCAAATGTTGTTATTGATGGCAAACAGATTGAATATGTGGGAATTTATGACGATGATGACGGGTATATACGTAATTTTTTCAATACAAATTTTATGTTTGACACAGATATTCCGTCCTTGGGTTTGGGATTCTCGGTATCAATGCAGTGCGTTTGGTTTACATCTTCGCAAAGTATGCGTCGAAGCCTACAGCCAACAAAGTATATGGATCCAGCTGGAAACATATATCCTTTTACAGAAAAAGACGCAGATGATTATATCCTAAAATGGCTTGTGCGAGATTTTACAGATTCACAATTTGCACGAAACACAGTTCCATTTGAGATGAGAGTAAATCTAAAAGCTACAAAGAAACTGTTAAAAAATAAGATTTTGATTGCCGTGTTTGCAAACAATCTGTTGAGCATATCGCCAAACTACAAATCTAATAATATAATAATTAGACGCTATACATCGCCATATTTTGGTATGGAAATAAACATTAAAATATGAAAAAATTAATATTGATAATAACAATCTGTCTTTTGAACTTTGCTTGTACAAAAGGAGAAACAGAGATTTTTAATAGTACAGAAATACGTGCTGTTACGCCTGAACAGGTCAGCAACGTAAAGACTATTCAGCTAAGTGCTATATTAACTAATATTAATACTCGAAATGAATATCGAACTTCGGATTTCAAAGACGGTGTTTTGAAAATAAAACTACAAAAAGGCTATTACAACATCAAAATAGAGGGAAATATGAGTTATGTTTCGCAAAATGGAGAAACGGTAAACAATCGTGTAAGAGCCTATGTAGAATTAGCTGAGTTTATCACTGAAAATGATTATTTGGACGTTCAATTATTTATAATGCTATAAACAAAATGAAAAAAACACTTATAAGTAGCATATTTATTTTGATAGCAAGTACAGCTATGTCCCAGAAAATAAGTTTGGGCATTGCCGAACATAAATCTGCTCTAAATAATTTTGTAAAGATTTACGAAAGAGATATTGTAGCAAAAACCTTTGCTTACAACTATTCGTTGTCTACACTTGGGATTGAATACGATTGGAAAAGAGAAAAGGAGGCAAAAATAGCTCAACTTGGAGATGGAATTGATTTATTGAATATTTATGCTAATTCTTATCTAAACCTCTCTTCCAAAAACAAAGTTTGGGGAGCAGCTTCGTACAACACTGGCACAAAACATAATCTGATGTGGAACTCAACTTCGGACTATGAGCTACTATATCCATATATACTTGCAGACCAAATTGGCGGAGATATGAAAACCGAACAGTATTATTTCTCGGGAGGCTATTCACATATTTGGGACAAATGGAATTTTAGTATTGACGGAGCATACAGAGCATTGCACGAATACAGACAAATAGACCCACGACCTCGCAACATTAGCTCTGAATTAAAGTTTGCAAGTGGCGTTGGGTATGCTATTACCAAAAACAAAGTGATAGGTCTCACAGCATTTGCACAAATTTACAAACAAAACGGAAGTCTAAGTTTTTATTCGGAGTCGGGAGTAGAAAAAGAATATCAAATGACTGGTTTAGGTTCAATTTTTCATAGATTTTCGGGAGATGTAACTTCACTTCTTCATCAAGGATTGGGTTGGGGTGCAAATTTGAGTTTTTTTGACAAGCAACGCAAAGGACTTTCAGCACTTGTTTCGTACAAACACTTTGGAGTTGATAGGATAGCAAAAGGATTTAACAATCTGGATTTGACGAGACAAATTAAAGACGAAATATTTGCAGAGATTAGCTATCTCAAACACACTCACAACAAATATCACGGATTAAGTCTAAATGTGGATTTTAGGCATAATCAAGGACTTGAAAGTGTGGTAGGTGATGCAACTTCGGGGATTTATCCTATTGCTATGAAACAAAATATGTATTTGCGAAACTACCTAAACACAAGCATTGAATATATGATAGGTTTTGTAAGTGCAAACAAACACCGCTATACGATAAAACCAGCTATTGCTTATGAACTTTCGCAAGAAAAATATATTTTTCCAAACAAAACAATGAAATACAGTAATGTAGTTCCAAAATTAGATTTTGTATTCGAAAAATTCAATTCAAAAATTTCGTATCAAGCTAAATTAGGAGCATTATACACAATCAATACTAACAAGTCCCTTAGTCTGCCAGTTGTGAATATGGAACAATGGATTGTTGGTATGCTAAATAAACAACTTGTGGGTATGGCTACTTCTTTCTACCAAATCAATTTAGGATTTGCGATGGATTGGGTTATAACAAAGAAACTCAGCATATTTTGTAATGTAGATTATATCACAAGTTTTGTGAATAGCAAACAAAATTTGAACTTAGTTCAAGTTAGTACAGGAATAAATTTTTAATATAAACTTAATAAATTAATCAAAAAAAAATGAAAAAAATTAAATTACTATCGATGCTTTTTAGCATCTCGCTTTTGACCTTAGCATTAGCTTCTTGTACAAAATCGACAGATGAAAAGAAAGATGTTGAAGTGTCTGTTACTATGTCATTGCCAGCCAATGCAACAGATGCAAAACTACTAAATGTAAATGCAAAATTTGTGGCCATTCAATCTGCAAAAGAGTACAGCGAAACAAACTATCAAGCTGGTACAACTCCAAATACTTTTGTTGTTAAAGCTATCGTAAAACAAGGTAACTACAACATCACTATTAATGGTGAAGTTGAGTATGTATTGGACGGTACAAATGTAAAAGGTGAGGTTAAAGCAGAAAGAAAAGACCAAAGCATTAACTCTGTTGATGTAGTGAACAATGTTGATGTTGAATTATTCTTTGAAAGTTCTACTTCTGGACTTTTGCTCGAAGAATTGTTCTTCACTGGAACTCAAACTCCTGAGGGCAAACAATACAGAGGTGATAAGTATTTCAAAATCACAAACAACTCTGACAAAACTCTTTATGCAGACGGCGTAGCAATACTTGAAAGTGCATTTTTGACAGTAAGCAAATACGAATACACGCCAGATATTATGAGCCAAGCAATGGCAGTAGATGTTGTGTATGTTATTCCTGGAAATGGAACAGATGTAGCTATCGAACCTGGGAAATCTATAATCTTGGCAGACAATGCTCAAAATCATTTGGAAGCAAACAAAAATTCGTTTGATTTGAGTACTGCAAACTTTGAGTGGTACGACGAACACAAATTAGATGTTGACAATCCAGAAGTTCCTAATCTTGATAAATATTACAGCTATTCGGCAAGTATCTGGGGTCCTCACAATCGTGGTTTCAAAAGTTATGCAATAGCTAAAATCCCAGTGGATAAAAAAACTTTCTTTGACAACTATCAATACACTGCAAACTACAAAATGGTATTACCTACTGGCACATACGATATGAGTAAAAAATGCTACAAAATTCCTAACTCTTGGATTTTGGACGCAGTAAACGTATCTATCGAAAGTAAATTTGAATGGATTGTTACAGACCCTTCACTGGATATGGGTTGGACATATTGTGGCAAAGTAGATTCTGACGTTACTCGTTATGGCAAGAGCGTTAGACGTAAGGTAGAGAAAGTTGTTGATGGCAGAAATATTTTGCAAGACACTAACAACTCAACTGTGGATTTTGATGCAGAAGTTGTTCCATCTCTAAAAAAATAATCGTTCGCATAATTGGACGATATTAATAAAAGGGGTTGTTTAAGACAACCCCTTTTCACACAAAAAATTATAATTTATGGATTCTGTAATTGAAGTAAACAATCTAACACATTACTATGGTAAAAGATTGATTTATGATGATTTAAGTTTTGAAGTACCAAAAGGCAAGATTTTGGGTTTGCTCGGCAAAAACGGGACTGGCAAAACTACTACTATTAATATTCTGAGTGGTTACTTGAAACCACAAAAAGGAGAATGTAAGATTTTTGGAGAGAATATTCAAACTCTTTCTCCACAAACACGCAGAAAAATTGCTCTACTTATAGAGGGGCATATTCAATATTCGTTTATGACAATCGAAGAGATTGAGCGTTACTACTCTGCATTTTATCCAAATTGGAACAAAGATGCTTATTATGAGCTTATGAAAAAGCTAAAAGTTGCTCCAAAACAAAAAATTTCTCGTATGTCGTGCGGACAACGTTCACAGGTTACATTAGGATTAATTCTTGCCCAAAATGCAGAACTTTTGGTATTAGACGATTTTTCGTTGGGACTTGACCCCGGATACAGACGACTGTTTATTGAATATCTGAGAGAATACGCCAAAGCCGAAGAAAAAACAGTGTTTTTGACTTCGCATATTATTCAAGATATGGAAAAACTAATAGATGATTGTATCATTATGGACTACGGCAAAATATTGCTACACAAAGATGTAAACGATTTAATGCGAAATTTCAGACGTTTTAGTTTCAATGTACCTAACGAACAACAATTTTCGGCAGACAGTAATATTTACAACGCATCTATAATCAAAAATGTAGGGGAAATATTTTCGTTCTCCGACAAAGAATATATCGAAAACTATCTTTCACAAAATGGAATAGACTACTCTATGCTTAGAGAACAACACCTGAATTTGGAAGATATTTTTATAGGTTTAACAGGCAAATACTAAGACAATGACAAAAGCAATTATTTTTAAAGAATGGGTAAAAACACGTGAGTTTCTATTGTTGTCATTTGTGATAACAATAGGTGCAGTGGTGTTTAATATTCTGAGATTAGATAGAATAATATCTCTAAAAGGTGCTGCACATCTATGGGAGGTAATGATAAGTAGAGATGCTATTTTTATAGATATGATGAGCTACTTACCACTATGTATAGCACTGCTACTTGCTGTTGTACAGTTTGTGCCAGAAATGCTACAAAAAAGACTTAAACTAACTTTGCATTTGCCCTACCCTCGCAACAAAATGATTATTATGATGCTCGTTTATGGGCTTTGTAGTTTTTTGATTATTGCAATTATTCAATATGTAATAATGTTTGGTTATATGGCAGGGGTTTTTCCACAAGAGATGATTAATAGACTGTTACTAACAGTTTTGCATTGGAATTTGACTGCGATATGTATCTATTTAGCATTGGCGTGGATAATATTAGAACCTACTTGGAAGCGAAGAATTTTGTATATGGCTCTGAGCTATGCAATTTATTTTGTATTTACAATCAATCCTCTACCAGAGGCGTATAATTATTTTTTGCCAATTATGGTTCTACTTGTTTTATGTTTCATTTCCTTTCCTCTTGTATCTGTTTTGAGATTTAGAGAAGGACAACAAGATTAAATTTTATGATAAGAATTTCAAAAATCTCAATAGTTATACTATTTGCAATTATTTTTTCGAGTATATTGCCTTGGTTTGGTAGTTTCTTTTTTTCGACCTACGATTCTGCTCCATTCACACTCTATTCACCAGTCAAGCAAACTTTTGCATATATTGACCATACAACAGACTTGGGGATAAAATACAAAGATATAAAAGGCAATGAGTACAGTGAAAAAGAATTTAACACTATACTTCCCGCATTTTATTACCGACAATTAGTTATGGATTCAAAGTTTCCAAAACAAATTTGCGGTATGGAACTTAGTCCTAAACAAATTCAAAAACACAATTTCATTTTCAAATCAATACCTCGTGACATAAACAAACCTAAAATTGATTTGTTCTTTTTGTTGGAATCTGCCTCTGGGAGAGTGGATTTAGAGATGCCTAATGATGTTTTTAGACTTAAAAACGGAATTGAGTTTGTGGATATGGATACAAACAAAACAAATATCCCGAAAAGCAAGCTTTACAGCGAAGAGTTAAAATCAAAAGGTTTTATTTTCCCTGCTACAAATGCTTTTGGAAATCCAAGTACACGAAAAGACTACGACGAAGGATATTTTTTGGTGGATAGTAAAGGTGATTTATTTCATCTAAAAAGAGTTAAGGATAAACCCTATGTACACAAAGTGGATTACAAATGGGACTCTGCTATCGAAAATGTATTTGTAACAGAATACAAATCTCATCAAACTTTTGCGTTTGCGTGGGACAAAAATGGAGATATGTACGTGATTGATGCTCCTAACTACAAAGTAACAAAAACATCTATCACAAATAGTTCTTTGACAAACAAAACAGTAATGATAATTGGAGATATATTCTATTGGACTATTAGAATTAATGACGATAACCAAACAAGATTTTACGCATTAAATTCAAAGGATTACTCTCTGGCAAACAGCTATAATTATCAATCTGAGCCAAATAAATGGAAAGAAATATCCAAATATATCTTTCCTTTCGAAATATCGTTTGTTTCGAGTAACGAAAAATGGGTGTATCCACACATAGAAAATTTATCTTTGATAGGTTTTTCTATTAATATGATTTTTTTGGCTTTGTATGTTGTTTTGTTTAGAAAAAAACGAACTAAAACAAATATTTACCTATCTTCTGGCGTTTTAGTAGTATTAGGAATTTTTGCTTTTTTGCCTCTATTAATTCTAAAAGACTAAATAGATATTGATTAAAAGCAAAAAATCATTAAATTTGTGAAAAATACAAGATTATGAAGAATAAAAAAGATATACAATTTTTTTCTGTGGAACAGAAAATGGCTGATGTAGTGATACAAAACTACAAATTAATTCAACTTGCAGCAAGATTTGGAATAAAATTAGGATTTGGAGATAAGTCTGTTAGAGAGGTGTGCCAAAGCCACAATGTTTGCCCAGATTTTTTTGTATTGGTATGCAATGTTTATACCTACCAAAATTTTCTACCAGATGCCAAAAGTATTGCAAATGTGGATATTAACAGCCTATTATTGTACCTCAAAACATCTCATAATTACTATTTGAACAACAAACTAAAACACATAGAGGACTGTTTGAACATTCTCTACAAAGACTCTGACAAGAAATATGCTATTCTGATAGACAAGTTTTTTAAAGACTACAAACAAGAGGTCAAAAATCATTTTGATTTTGAAGAACAAGTTGTTTTTCCTTATATTGACACGGTTATTCACAAACAAAAACAAGCTGGATTTTGCATTATGCAATTCGAAGATAACCACACAAATATCGAAGATAAACTTAGCGATTTAAAAAACATCTTGATTAAGTATTTCCCAGATAGCAATTACTCCGAAGAAAGAATGGATATTTTGCACGATTTGTTTTCACTCGAAGAAGATTTACAAAAACACACCTTGATTGAAAACAAAATTTTAGTGCCTTATGTTCTAAAAAAGGAGAGCGATTATGAACAATAAAACTCATAAAATAGTATTGGTCGAACCTTCTGAAATTATTGCAGAGGGTTTGACAACAATGCTTACAGATAGTTTTGAGATAGTCGAACGTTTGACAGATGCCTCAAAATTAGACGAGAAAACAGCTGTAAACGACATTGATATAATATTGATTAACCCTTTGGTTTTGGATTTTCATTCAATACCAAACCTACTACACCATTATTCGGATTATAGCGTAGTTGCTTTGCAATATTCCTATATCGACTCATCAATTCTAAAACAATTCAATGCAGTATTAGAAATAAATTTCTCAAAACACAAAATATTAGAAACACTGAAAGACTCGCTTTCACAAGCCGAAGAAAACACCGACCGCAAAGACGTGTCAGAGCTTTCTGAACGTGAAAAAGAAATATTGGTATGGGTAGTAAAAGGACAGTTAAACAAAGAAATTGCCGACAACCTAAATATTTCCATTCATACCGTCATTTCTCACCGAAAAAACATAAGTAAAAAAACAGGTATAAAATCCGTTTCAGGACTTACTGTTTATGCCCTACTAAATAACCTCTTAGACCAAAGCGAAGTAAAATAGGGGTCGTAGACCCTTTCCTTATAACCAATCACGGATTATACAAACTCTGTGAAAACATAAACAACGTTGATATTGTTGAGTTATTTATAGTCGTAGACCCTTTTCCCATAACCAATCACGGATTATATAAACTCCGTGATAAACATAAACAACGTTGATATTGTTGAGTTATTTATAGTCGTAGACCCTTTTCCTATAACCAATCACGGATTATACAAACTCTGTGAAAACATAAACAACGTTGATATTGTTGAGTTATTTATAGTCGTAGACCCTTTTCCCATAACCAATCACGGATTATATAAACTCCGTGATAAACATAAACAACGTTGATATTGTTGAGTTATTTATAGTCGTAGACCCTTTTCCCATAACCCATCACGGATTATATAAACTCCGTAAGAAAGTTATAAGTATCGGTGAAATAGATAAGATAGGCGAGTTTCGTTTTTAGCGGACAATACTAATATGAAAACTATTTTACCGCTGCCCTACTTTTGTTTACAAGTACTACACCAGTAATCACAACTGCTGCCGCAAAAACTTTTTTTACAGACAAAGTGTCCATTCCTATCATAATACTAACTACCGAAGCTATAATAGGTTGGATATACGAATAAAGGCTAATAATTGTAGGTCGCAAACGTTTCTGCCCAACTGGTATCAAGAAATATGCTACAAAAGTTGAGAAAATAACCAAGAAAGACAATTCCCACCAATAAGCAGAACTTACTGCTGACACATTTATTGATACAAGCTCTCCGAATTTGAACGGAAGAGATATAATCATAGAGAATAAAAACATCCATTTCATAAATGTTACAACAGTATATTTTTGGATAAGTGGTTTGAAAATTCCCAAATAAGAGGCAAAACTCAAAGCATTACAAATCATCAAGATAATACCCAAAGCACTACTTTGAGTAACCGAACTACTACGTCCAACACTATTTAGGATAAACATAATAATACCAATAAAACTAAGTGCTACCCCACCAGCTTTTTTGAAAGTAATTGGTTCTTTGATTGCAATAGCAGTGATAAGCATAGTGAATATTGGCGAAACAGACGCAACAATAGAGGCGTCGAGAGGAGTTGTCATTGTAATGGCAAACAAAAATGTTGTTTGAGTCAAGAACAAACCCAAAATAGAGGCCATAAATATTTTGAATAAGTCTTTTTTATCAACCTTTTCGCTCGGCATAAACAACGATACCAACCAAAACAAAATACTTGCCCCCACAGCACGAACACTAAACAGTCCAAAAGGAGAAATAACATCTGAGTTTGCCAAATCCTTGCAAACTATAATATTTATTCCAAAAATCCCATAAGCACTCAAACACGCCAAATGTCCGTACCACTCTCCCAGCTTTTTCATAAAATCAAAATATATTTAAAAATTGCGACAAAGGTAGTGTTTTTTATTTCCTAAACATAAAGAAATGTATTGCAGTCTGGTTAAAATGATAAAACTATACCCAAAGGTATAGTTTTATCATAACTTATTTTTCAAGTGTTTGTTTTATAAATTCTACCAACTGTTCCACATCTTCACGTGTGGTATTGAAGGACGTCATTAAACGTATTTCGCCAATATTTTCGTCCCAATCATAGAAAAAATATTTTTGACGTATTATCTCACGTTTATCCTCTGGCAAAATCAAAAATAGTGCGTTTGCCGACGGCTTTTGTGTTAATTTTATTTCTTTTATTTCGAGAAGTTTGGTGTATAATAACTGAGCCATTTCGTTTGAATGGCGAGCCAACTCCAACCACAAATCATTCTCTAAATAAGCAATAAATTGAGCCGCTACAAAACGCATTTTTGAGTAAAGTTGCATTGATTGTTTACGAACAAACTGATAATCTAAACCAAGCAAATGATTAAAAAACACAACTGCCTCGCCCATCATCATTCCGTTTTTTGTACCTCCAAACGACATCAAATCCACGCCAGTAGCTCTAAACTCTTTGGCACTGCAACCTATTGCTACAAGTCCATTTGCAAATCTTGCTCCATCAACGTGAAGATACATATTATAGCTGTGTGCCAACTCTGCCAACGCTCTAATCTCGTCCAAAGAATAGACCGTACCAAGTTCTGTCGTAAGGGATATGGTAATAACTTTGGGCTGAGAGTGGTGACATACACCAAATTCTATCAATAATGGGCGTACTAATTCGGGCGTTAGTTTGCCATCGAGTGTAGGTACTGAAATAACTTTTGCTCCGCTTAGTTTTTCGGGAGCTCCACACTCATCTACATTTATATGTGCCGTAGCTGCACAAATAATTGAATTATAGGAGCGAATCACACTGCTCAATGCCGTAACATTTGCACCTGTTCCGTTCATCACAAAAAACACTTTTACATCTCCAAACAAATCATTAAACTTCTGTTCGGCAATTTGTGTGTATTTATCATCACCATAGCTCAATTCGTGTTCCACATTTGCCTCAACAATGGCGTTCATAATGCGAGAATGAACACCAGAGTGGTTATCACTTCCAAAACTTTTCATTTGTATTTTATTAAAAAATGATTACTGTCCAATAAAATCATACAAGCTCCTAAGAGATACAAGTATAGTTTTTTTTGCAAACAATACTAATTAAAAATTCATAAAACCTTGTTCCTTCAATAGCTCAAAATAAGTTTTAGATATTGCAATATTATCCTCTGCTTTGTATCTATTTTGAGTAAAAATCTGTGCTAAATTTTCTAATTTATTCTCCAAAATCAAGCGACGTGTATCCTCCAAAGATTCTTTTTCTTGCCAAATATCATTTATTGACTCTGGACTATAATCTTGATACTTCTCGTAATGTACTACTGCTCTAACTGGCAAACGGTCTGTTAGCGGAGGAGTCTGAGAAGGATAGCCAACAGCAAGTGTTGTGATAGGAATTACTCCTTTGGGTAAATTCAAAAACTCACAAATTTGTTTTGCAGTATAAAGTGTAGTCCCCAAATAACAAATACCAAGACCTTCGCTCTCGGCAGCCAACGAGAAATTTTGACTTGCAAGTAGAGTATCTATCGAGGCGTTTAAATACCACAACAGATTATCGTAACGAGGCTCTGCATTACGCTGTTCACACCATAACGAGAATCTATTAACATCTGCACAAAAAGTAACAAGCATAGAAGAATTTTCTATCATTGGCTGATTGAAATGGTATTTTGCAAGTTCTTTTTTACGCTCTTCATCACGAGTAACGACAATACTATACAACTGCATATTTCCAGTAGTAGAAGCTCGTGTAGCACCCTCCAACACTCTATCCAATACCTCCTGAGGTATTTGTTTTTTCACAAAACTACGCACCGAACGATGCTCATTAATCTCTTTTATCATATTATCTTAATATTATTTTATTATTACTGTTCGGTAAAAATTTTAAAAATCATTGTAAGGGATTAAGCGATAATCTATTACAGTGTTTTAATTTGTAAGGGGCTTGGAAAAATGATTTTTTAAATTTTTATCTTTCCGAAATCATACAAGCTCCCAATAAACTCGGATCTCTTAGGCTATTTTGCTGATGGTCATAACGTAGCGTACTGACGTACGTGAAGCAGAGCATCGGTGAAATAGACAAGATAGGCGAGTTTCGTTTTTAGCGGACAGGACTATTATTTTATAGTCTTTCCAAACAAACTAAATGATTTTGAAGACCCATAACAAACTATTTTATCCCCTTTTTCCAAAACCACTTCATCAAGATTAGTTTCTATTGTTTTATACTCCAAATAATCACTACCAAGATAGTTTTTTACTTTTTCGGGACGAGTAACAGCAATAAGCGAAAGTTTAAATTCTTTTTGCAACATCAAATCCTTGATAGTCGTACCAACAAGTATATCTGGAATTTCTATTGCAAGTACGCTATGTGTATTATCTACATAAAATCCGTCCACAAAAATACCCATATTTAGCGAAAGTGCAAGTTCTTTTGCTTGATTTCTTAGGGGTGTCAATATTCTATCTATATTAAATGCTTGAAGTATATCGTAATGTGTTTGGTCTATGGAACGCACTTGAATATTTTTCACTTTCATTTTTTTGAGTTGGGCAGTAACTTTCAGCGAAAGTGCAAAATCATACCCAATAGATACAATAGTAGTATCTACTTTGTCGAAAGGTATGGTATGCAAAGACTTCATATCCATTGCATCAAGTACAAAAGACATATCAAACTCATCACAAGTCATATCAATCAACTTTTTGTCGCTATCAACTACAATTACTTCGTGAGCCGAAGCCGATAATTCACGAGCCAATACAAGCCCAAAAGTATCTAAACCTATAACTACTATTTTCATAATATTGTTTTTAGTTAATAATCACATCATCATTTGGATAAGAATATCCGCTACGTTTGTATTGATTTACAATACCACGCATAAACACAAGCACTCCAATACGACCAACAAACATCAAAACAATGATAATTATTTTTGACGCCTCGCCAAGAATAGGAGTTACATTCATACTCAAACCTACGGTACTCATTGCCGAAACAATCTCAAAAAGCAAATATAGCGGAGCAATTTCTGGTTCAATGAGCATCAACACAATCTGTGCCACAAAAGCGAATAGCAAATATAGGAATATTGTAGAGTAAGCATTATTCACAGAGAAAGACGATATCCGACGATTAAAAATCTCTGTTTCTTTTTTACCTCGAATCATAGAATAGAGATTAATTACAGATATTGCAAAAGCATTGGTTTTGATACCCCCTGCTGTTGATTGCGAACCACCACCTATCCACATTAACATAATAGTAATGATGATAGTAAGTGTCGAAAATGAAGTATAGGAAAGGGTATTAAAACCAGCTGTACGTGGTGTTACAGAGCTAAAAAATGATTGGGTAAGTTTTTGCGAAAAACTCAGTTGTGCAAAAGCATTGTTCCACTCAAAAATTGCAATTATAATAGTACCAAACACAAGAAGGAGTATTGTGGTAATAACTGCCAATCGAGTATTTAGATTATATTTATGTTTGATTTTAATGTATTTTGGTCGCTTCAAAAAATGATTGTAGTAAAGTGCTTTGAAAAAAGAAAATACAGTCTGGATTAGGTTCGCAAAAATCGGGAAACCCAAGCCACCAAAAATAATCAAAAAAGATATTGTCAGAATAAACCCATTGTTGTATATGGTTGTCACCTCTCCAAGATTTGCACTCATTGTCGAAAATCCAGCATTACAAAATGCTGAAATAGAATGAAATACACTAAAAAACAATTCATCTGGCAAACTAAGCCCCAGAGAGCCTCGAATGTTCAAAAATATAAACAAAGCACCGAGCAACTCAATAGAAAAAGTAACTATAATAATATATTTTAGGGTGATTAAAAGTGCAGACAAAGATTTTGAAGACACAATATCACCGACGGTCATTTGATTATAGAAACTCGCATTACCCAAAAAGAACAACGAAAAGAAAGAAGTAAAGGTCATAAATCCTAATCCCCCAATCTGGATAAGAAAAAGTATAAAAATATGCCCAAGAGGAGTGAAAGCAGTGGATATATCCAAAGGAGTTAGGCCAGTTACACAAACTGCCGAAGTCGAAACAAACAGTGCGTCTATATAAGATATTTCGATATTGCGACAAAGTGGCAACATCAAACAAAACGAACCTACAACAATAGTAAATACAAAGCTCAATATAAATATTCTTGTCGGATTGGTTTTACGACCTACAATCTCGACCGCTGCACGTGATATTTCGAGTACAGAGGTCAGAATCATAACAGTTATCAAAAAATAATTGTTTGACAAGACTGCAAATATATGGGGATAACGAATGATTATATTTTCTAAAATTTTACCTATAAATACCGTATAAATCGCCCAATATAATAGCTTTGGAACAAACCTAACTTCACGTATTTCGGACAATCTATTGAGAGTAATTCGCAAAAATATAAGAACAATATGTGAATAAAACACAAATTTGAATATCCCTCTCGACACATAAGTATCTGAATCAATCCTATCCACCCCAATCCAATACAACATATCCATAACCACCGTTACAGATACAATCAAAAACAATATATTGACAATTTTACGAGCAAAACCACCGTAAAGTTGCACATACTTTTTGAGTAATATTTCTATGTTTTTAGGAATAATCATATTTTTAGATTAATTTTGCAAGATAACACAAAGTTAATAATTATATTAAACATACAATATTTATTATGCAAAAACTTAATTACAAATGTTCAATGGGCAAACGAGAGAAAATATCTTCGATATTGTCCTACCTTCCAATTTTTGTCATAATAATAATTGGTTGCATATATTTTCAAAATGAATTTATAATCCCGCTACTACTTCTTGTAGCTCTTGCAATTTACCCTTTTCTTTTGACTCCACACGAAATTATCATAACCCAAGAGGGAATAACCGTCAAACGACTGTTTAGGAGTAAATATATCTCAATGCAAGATATTGTAGCAGTAGCAGAGCGTGAACCAAAAGAATTTCGTAATGATTTTAGGAATATGGGCGTATCAGGTATGCTTGGACATTTTGGACGTTTCAAATCAAATACGCTTGGGAATTACTATGCAATAGTCAATAATTCAGAAAACATATTTTGGGTAATAAGCAAACAAAAAATTTATCTTTTGAGTTGCGATAACAACAAAGAAACCCTTAAAGAAATAACAAAATACATAAAAAAATAGTTTTTTTGTTGCTTAAATTGATTTTTTAGTTATATTTGTGCAAACACAACTAAAACTATTAAAACTATGGAACTTCCTTATGCAGAACCATTTAGAATCAAAATGGTAGAAGCAATCAAAACAACAACACGTTCAGAGCGTGAAAAAGCTATCAAAGAGGCAGGTTATAATCTATTTAACCTAAAAGGCGAAGATGTATTTGTGGATATGCTAACAGACTCAGGTACAGGAGCAATGAGCGACACACAATGGGCAGCAATGATGACTGGCGACGAGAGTTATGCAGGTTCAAGTTCATTCTTCAATCTTCAAAAATCTATCCAAACAATCTTTGGATTTGAATATTTTTTGCCAACTCACCAAGGACGTGCAGCCGAAAATACCTTATTCTCAACACTTATCAAAGCAGGTGATGTTATTCCGGGAAACTCTCATTTTGACACTACAAAAGGCCATATTGAATATCGCAAAGCATTTGCAGTGGATTGCACAATAGACGATGCAAAGGACTCTCAAAAAGAAGTTCCTTTCAAAGGAAATGTTGATTGTACAAAATTGGAAGAAGTACTTAAAACTACTCCAAAAGAAAAAATACCATTTATTTGTTTGACAGTTACAAACAATACAGCAGGTGGACAACCAGTTTCGATGCAAAACATCAAAGAGGTATGTGCATTGGGTAAAAAATACGGCATTGCAGTAATGATGGACTCTGCACGTTTTGCCGAAAACGCATATTTTATCAAAGTGCGTGAAAAGGGATACGAAAACAAAACCATAAAAGAAATTGTACGAGAAATGTACAAAGACGCAGATATGATGACAATGTCTTCTAAGAAAGACGGGTTGGTAAATATTGGTGGTTTTACTGCAATGAACAGCGAAGATGTATATAAACGTGCTTCTGTATTTAATATTATGAACGAAGGCTACCTTACTTATGGAGGTATGGCAGGACGTGATATGAATGCTCTTGCAGTTGGACTTATGGAAAACACAGAATACGAGATGCTACATTCACGCATTTCTCAGGTTGAATACTTAGGTAAAAAACTTGACGAATATGGTATTCCTTACCAACGCCCAGCAGGTGGCCACGCTATTTTTGTTGATGCTAAACGTATGTTAGACAAAGTTCCTTTGGAACAATTCCCCGCACAGACATTAGGCGTAGAATTATATCTTGAAGGAGGAGTTAGAGGAGTTGAGATAGGTGCTATTTTGGCAGACAGAGACCCAGTAACTCGTGAAAACAGATTTGGTGGAGTTGAGTTCTTGCGTCTTGCAGTTTCTCGCCGTACTTATACAAATAACCATATGGATTACGTGGCAGCAGCACTCAAAAACATAGCAGACCGCAAAGACTCTATCACAAGTGGATTTAAAATTGTAGAAGAAGCTCCTATTATGCGACACTTCACAGTAAAATTAGACAGAATTTAACAACAATAATAGCTTTGTATACTTATCTGTGAAATATTCTAAGATATCCGAGTTTATTAGGAACTTCTATGATTTCTGAAAGATAAAACTTTAAAAAAAATATTTTTCTAATCTCCAAATAAGTGAAAACACTGTAATAAATTAAGCAATAATATATTACAGTGTTTTTTATAATTTTTATCTTGAAGTAACAAATAATAATACAACATTTTGAAACAAGAATAAAATTTATTCCCGTTTTTTTTATATCTTTGTATCTAATAACATAATAACTTTATAAAATTAACAAAAACAATGAAAAAGCTACTAATTTTGTGCTTTACTACAATACTTTTGGCTTGTACAAGCACTAAAAATCCAGAATACACTACAACAAGTATAAATTATTCAGACAAATACCTAACAGCAAAAATTGAATATCCAAAATTCAAAGGTATGCCAAATATCAATGAAGAGATAGCAAATATCATATCGGTATATGACACAGAAGAAGCCTCAACTCTTGATGAGCAAATAAAAAGCCTTAGCGACGAAGCAAAAGAAGTATCTGAAATAAGCGAAAGAGAGGTACAATACACATCGGAGATAAGTTTTAATATCAATTATAGCAAAGATATTACTTCGGTTGTTATCACAAAATACGAATATGCAGGAGGTGCTCACCCAAATACTTATAGCGCATATATTAATGCCAACAACAAAGATATTATTATTCCTAACAACGAGATAATTAATAATTGGAAAGCACTAAGACCTTTGGTTGTAAAAGAACTTTGCAAACAAAAAGAAATTAAAGAAACAGATAAACCCGAAGAAAGTGGTCTGTTTATTAATTTTGAAGAATTACCTCAACCAGAAAATATTGGTTTTACAAAAACCAATCTAATACTATACTACAATCGCTACGAGATTGCACCTTACGCTTTTGGAGATTTATTGATAGAACTTCCTCTAAACAAGATTTCTGAATATATAAATTACTAACCTACAAATAAAATTCTAATGAAACAACCCACAATCCTACAATCAATTGTGCCTATCGTAGTGCTAATAGGTCTTATTGCACTAAACATCACAATTTTTGGCAACGACACTTTGGCAGGTGCAAACCAAATAGCTCTACTGTTCACATCAACAATAACTGCTATATTTGCGATTTATAATGGCACAAAGTGGGACGATATGATGAACAAAGTCATAGATACTATTTCTTCTGCAATGGGAGCAATTATAATACTGCTACTAATTGGTATGTTGGCAGGAACTTGGATGATTTCAGGCGTTATTCCAACAATGATGTATTACGGTTTGTACATACTTAATGCCGATTTTTTCTTACCAGCAGCAGTTATTATTTCTATAATTATTTCAATTTCGTTGGGTAGTTCTTGGTCAACAATAGCAACTCTTGGGGTTGCACTTCTTGGTATAGGTAGAGCTTTGGGATTTGATGATGGTATTATTGCAGGAGCAATTATATCTGGTGCATATTTTGGAGATAAAATTTCCCCAATTTCTGACACATCAAACCTTTCGGCAGCTATCTCAAAAACAGATTTGTTTGTACTTATCAGATATATGATGCAAACATCTATTCCAACAATACTTATCACACTTGCAATTTTTGTTGCCATTACATTCTCGGTAGAACAAACTGGTGCAGCAACAGACGTTTCTCATTTCAGAAATGGTTTGGACAACATTTACAATATTAGTCCGTGGCTATTAGTAGTGCCTATTTTAACAATCATTGGTATAGCAAAAAAACTTCCTCCACTACCAGTTTTATTGTTCGGTTCGGTATTAGGCGGTATTGCGACTATTATTTTCCAAACAGATATTATAGCTAATCTTTCGACTGACGGAATTTACAATGCTAAATCTTGCTACGAAGTAGTTATAAAATCAATGTTTGGAGCAATTAATATGAATAGCGAAGACACTGTAATCAACAATCTTACAGCTACGAGAGGTATGGCTGGAATGCTTAATACTATTTGGCTTATTATATGTGCTATGATTTTTGGAGGAATTTTGGAAGCAGGTGGTTTCTTGAAATGCCTAACAAACAAAATGATGAGATCCGTAACTACTCCACGTGGAATTGTTACAGCAACAACTGGGACTTGTGTATTGTTTAACCTTACAGCAGGCGACCAATATTTGTCTATCGTAATTCCTGGCAAGATGTTTGTGGATAGTTACGAAAAGATGAACCTAAAAGGAGAAGTATTGGCAAGAACACTTCAAGACAGTGCCACTGTTACAAGCGTTTTGATACCTTGGAATACTTGTGGAGCAACTCAATCTACAATTTTAGGAATATCTACATTCACATATCTCCCTTACGCATTTTTCTGTTATCTAAGCCCTATTACCTCAATACTATTCGCTTGGTTTAATATAAAAATACGACGAAAAGAATAATAAAATCACAAATTTTGATGTTATTATTACATAAACAAATTTTAATCACAAATTATGTACAGAAAATTAAGCACAAACGAAATAGAGGTTTTAAAAAACAACCAATGTTGGGCAGATGATTGGAATAACATTAATGTTAGAGATGAGTTTGATGCTAAACAATTTAATTTAGTCAGATTTTCGGGAACAATAAACCTTGGAGGAAACTCAAAAAGACACGAACTCAAAGGTGGAATAAGTGTTAGAAGTGGTATTTTTAACGCAAAAATACACAACTGCAACATAGGCAACGGAGTATATATCACAAATGTAAATCAATATATTGCAAACTACGATATTGGCGACAATGTTGTGATTAGTAATGTAGATAGGATTTTGATAGACGGCGAAACAACGTTTGGTAATGGCACACAAGTAGCTGTACTAAACGAAACTGGCGGACGTGAAGTAATGATTTACGATAGACTTTCTTCGCATTTAGGCTATATAATGACGCTTTACAGACACAAACCAGACACTATCAAAGCCATAGAAAAACTAATACAAGAATATAGCGATAAACAAAAAAGCACACGTGGCAGTATAGGTAATAATGTAAGTATTTTTAATTGCGATACTATCATAAATGTCAAGATTGGAGATAACACAGTAATAAGCGGAGCATCAAGGCTCGAAGAAGGCTCAATTAATAGCACGGCAGAATCTATGGTGTATATTGGCTGTGATGTTATTGCTAAACATTTTATAATTTGTAGTGATACGTCTGTAAAAGATGGAGCTATGCTCGACAAATGTTTTATAGGGCAAGGTTGCGAAATTGGCAAACAATACTCTGCCGAAAACTCTTTAATATTTTCAAACTGTGTTGGTATGCACGGGGAGGCGTGTTCTATTTTTGCAGGGCCTTATACCGTTACTCACCATAAATCAACGTTATTGATTGCAGGTCTGTATTCTTTTATGAATGCAGGTAGTGGTTCTAACCAATCAAATCATATGTATAAACTTGGGCCAATACACCAAGGAGTAATAGATAGAGGCTCAAAAACCACATCAGATTCTTATATACTATGGCCATCAAAAATCGGTGCTTTTTCGGTAATTATGGGCAGACACTATAATCACTGCGATACATCTATTTTGCCTTTTTCGTATTTGATAGAAACAGATAACAATACATATATTGTTCCGGGCGTAAACCTTCGTACAGTAGGCACAATTCGTGATGCAAAGAAATGGCCAAAACGTGATAGGCGAAAGACAGATAAGATTGACCAAATAAACTACAATCTACTCTCTCCATACACTGTTCACAAAATGATAAAAGGGGCTGCAAAACTTAATACTATCAAAGAAATTTCAGGTGAAACATCTTCAAAATATTCTTATGAAAACTGTATTATCAGAAATTCCTCTCTAAACAATGGTATTAAATTTTATAATATAGCCATTACCAAATTCATTGGAAACTCTATTATAAAACGCTTGGAAAATATTAGTGGCAAAGACTTGAACGAACTTCAAAAAGCACTAAAACCAAGCTCGGAAATAGGTATTGGTTCGTGGGCAGATATCGGAGGATTATTAGCTCCCAAAAAAGAAATTTTAAGAATTTTAGACGATATAGCTGACAATAAATTAAATAATTTGGAGGATATTCATAAAGAATTTGAAAATCTTCACGGAAATTACTATGAATACGAGTGGAACTGGGTTTATGAAAAAATTTCGAATGGAAATTGTGGCATAGACTTAAATTCTGCAAACAGTATATCCGAGTACGTACAGAAGTGGATAGATTGCGTTACGACACTCGACAAAATGGTATATGAAGATGCTAAGAAAGAATTTACACTATCAAGCAAAACAGGTTTTGGTGCAGACGGAGGAAAAACCACCAAACAAAAAGACTTTGAGAATGTTCGAGGAGCATTTGAAAGCAATGATTTTGTGATAGATACCCTCAACCATATTAAACGCAAAACAGAGTTAGGAGAAGAATTAATCAATCGCCTAAAACCGTTGATTAAGTAACAAATAAAAATAACCCACAAAAACTAAATAGTTTTTGTGGGTTATTTTTTACCATTATACCATAAATACTTGTATATGAGAAGCATATCAGAAATCAAACAAGTTTCAAAAACTCGAATATCTTAGGATATTTTGCAGATGCTCATAACAGAGCGTATTGAATTACGTGCGTTATTAACATCTGTAAAATATACAAGATAGGCAAGTTTCATTCAAAGCGTACGATACTAATTAAAAACGCATCATTCCGTGCCCCCTTCCCATTCCTCGTTGCGGTGAAGAACCAGAGGTTCTAAGTCCTTGTGCTTTCAGAGTATTGATTTTGTATTTCACAGAGAAAGCGACATAACGAGTTAGATTGTTAGAAAATACTGTTTCGATATATTGGTCAGAAGTATTTGTAAATATATTTTGATATTGGTTAAGCAAATCATATCCAGATACACGAACTTCAAGTCTATCGTTCAAGAATCTTTTACCAATACCAGCGTTCAGAATATTTTGGTGTCTATCAACATTTGGCGAAGACGACAAATAATTGTAACGATAATTATAATCTATATTCAAGAAAAATCCTTTCCAAAATATCCAATCTAATTTCACTTGCACTTCTTGTTCAAAAACATTTACTGCACTACTTATATCACTTTTTGAGCGAGTATAGTCAGAACTTGTTCCAATAGTAAAATCTAACTCGGGTGTTATATTACTCAACAATTTAAGGTTCAAGCCTACTGCATTGTTCATTGTAAAATATTTTGTACCATCTTGGATAGAAGGAAATCTATCAAACTCATATTCCACCTCAGTGTTCAAAGTACTTTTAATACCTTTTAGAGGCAAAGAATACTCCGAAGACAAACTCATATTCCACATACCGTCTAAGTTTTCGTAAGTCTGTATTCTTGCACCTTTTTGAACTAAAACACCATCAATCACCTCATCAGCCTGAACAACTCGGGTGTTTTGTGCAAAATAATCCTGAGTGTTTGTTACTCTTGCAAACAACATCAAACTTGTAGATTTTTCGATATTAGACGAACGATACATAAAGTTAAGATTTGTACGATATGCTTGGTCAAGATTAGAGTTACCCATAACCAAAAAACTTGGATTTGAAACATCAAGCACATCTTGCAGTTGATTAATCGAAGGTAAAACTGAATTACTACGAAGCATAACCCTCATAAATTTAGATTTTGAAGGGCGGAAGAAATAAACAGAGAATACCTCTGGGGCATTATAAGAATATTTCTCGATAGGTTCTATAAGAGGATAAGTACGTTGGTCTTGCAAAGCAGAGTATTTGTAACTTAATCCAATATTCAGATTATGAATATTATTTTTGTTGTAAGTATAACCCAAAGTAACTTTATTGTTAAGGTAATCACGCTCAAAAGTATTAGACAAATCATCATTAATATCTGTAAAAGAAGATGTTAGTGCGTCCCAAGCATAAGTTTTTTTGTCGCTATCGCTCCAATCATACGAAACACCATATCTAAGCGACAGACCACCAAATTTACCAATTCGTTGAGTCAATCCCAAATTAAAATCAAGATTATTTGAATTTGCTAAATCTCTAATCTTTTGGTTCGACACAGAATCTTGCCAATTATCATTTGCATATTTCAGAATATTATTTTCTAAAAACTGGGTACTTTCGTCATTCGAGAACGAACCTCTAAAACTTGAAGTAAAGAAAGTTTTTGGAGAGAAGTTATGAAACCACATTATATGCGGATTTATTCTATAATTTGATGATTCAGATACGCTTTTTGAACTTGTAGTTGTATTGAGTTTCTCGTCAGCAAATTTATTTTCTGTAACAGAAAATTTGTTTTGTTCACGAGAAGTATAAGTAAACGATGGACGAATAATCAATTTATTATTGGCATTTAATTTTTGCTCATACCAAACATTAAGACGATGCGTATTGGTAAGCAGATTTGAAGTATCAGCAATTAACATAGTACTATTGTCGGCAGTAAAAGTTCGGTTGGTAAGCGAAAGAGCATCATTATCTTTGCGATTATAAATATAGTTTACCGAAAAACTACCATCTTTAATTTGTCTATCATAATTAAATTTTGCACCTATTTGACTACTCAAACCATTTTGGCTACCACCTCCATAGAATCCTCGTTGTGAAACAGGATTCGCATTTATGTTATTAGCTCCCAAACCAATATTAATCACATCTTTTTGAGTAAATATATTTGTATTCGCACTTCCAGTATAATAGTTTTTATCGCCATAACCATAAGCACCATAATACTCTCCCAAAACAGCACTTTTTTGTTTGGTTTTCGTAACAATATTAATAGTTTTGACACGTGAACCGTCATCAAATCCAGTAAATTTAGATTCATCGGATTGGTCGTCGATATACTGTATTGATTCAACAATATTTGCAGGAAGTGAGTTTAAGGCAGTAGCTGCATCATTTCTGAAATAGTTTTTACCATCTACCAAAACTTTTGCAATAGCCTCTCCTTCTTTGGAAACAGTACCGTCAGACGATTGTTTAAAGCCCGGCATTTTTGCCAACAAATCCCCTGCCGAAGCATCAGGATTGGTCTTGTATGCACCAGCATTATATTGTGTTGTATCGCCTTTTATCTCCGCAACAGGAGCAGAACCATAAACAATAATTTCCTTGACTTTTAGGGCTGTACTAAGCACAATGGGAGTAGACAAAATAAAAGTCTGAGAAGTAGGTTTAACAATCACTTTCATATTTTGATAACCTGCATACTCAACTAATAAATTGTTATCTACGCCATATTTGAGATTACGTAGAACAAACTCTCCTTTGTCATCTGTAATCACCCCAGCTCCCGTAACTGTGTCTTTAATAATAATTGCTCCAACGAGTGGTTGTTTGGTGATTTCGTCAATCACAACACCTTTAATAGTTGATTTTTGGTTTTGTGCATAAGCTCCAAGGCTTATATTTACAAACAAAACACAAATAATAAGTTTGATAAAGTTAGTATTCATTGCTATTAGTTTATTAAATTCTTTATTAGTTTGAGTACAAATAAAGATAAAAGTTAAATTTAGGATAAAAAAAAGATTTCTCTTTTGATGTATTACAAAAATAATTACCTTTACAAAAAATATTAAAACCGTTAAAATATGTTACTATCTGTACTATTACCTATTATCTTCATAATCGGAATTATTCTGATTGCAATGGAAGACAAAACTAAAATCAATAAAGCTGCCATAGCGACAGGAATGGCTATTATAATGTGGGGCTTTGTACTATCGCACATCTCAACACTTGTAGGAGTTGTAGATAAAAACGTAATGGAAGTTTTTATCAAAAACAACAATTTGCTTGGTGTTTCGGCAGAAGAGGGAACTTACCAATTTTTCAAGGATATTCTATTGATAGATAAATTGGGCGAAGTTGCTACAACAATTTTCTTTGTAATGGCAACTATGGTAATTATCGAACTAATCGACAACAATGGTGGATTTAGAGTAATTACCGAAAACATTAAGATTAGAGACAAACGCAAATTATTGTGGGTGATTGCATTCCTATCATTTTTCATTTCTGCACTTCTTGATAATATTGCCGCAGCAGTTGTGATTATCGCACTACTTCGCAAACTATTGACAGAACAAAAAGACAGATGGATATTTGCTTGTACAACTATCATTGCAGCCAACGCTGGTGGTTCGTGGTCGCCTATCGGTGATGTTACAACAATATTATTGTGGTCGAGCAAACACATTACTGCCCTACACCAAATATCTTATGTATTTATCCCAGCACTTGTAAATATGGCTATCCCAGTATATTTAGCTACTAAGTTTTTCAAAAAGGGAGAAATGCTTCCAGAGTTTAGCAATGAAAAAGAAATTATTGCTTGTAAACGTAAGTATTTCGGTGGTTTGATTATGGTAATGGGAGTTTTATCACTTGCAATGGTTCCAGTGTTTACAGAACTTACAGGTCTTCCACCGTTTATGGGTGTATTATTTGGACTTACAATCCTTTGGATATTCACAGATAGTGTTTATGGACGTGCACCAATCAGCGAACATCACAAAATGTCTGTTATCAAAATGTTTGCACGTATTGATATGGCAACAATAATGTTTTTCTTTGGTATTTTGATGAGTGTTGCTGCTATTGATTCTGCTGGTATTTTGAAAGAGCTTGGAGATTCTGTTTCTGGTGTTATTTCAGAGCCATTACTAATAAGTTTCATAGTTGGTATTTGTTCTTCATTTGTGGACAACGTTGCACTTGTGGCAGCCACAATGGGTATGTATCCACTTGCAGATGCAAGTGCAGTAGGTATGGCAGCAAACTTTGTTGCAGATAGCGAGTTTTGGACTTTCTTGGCATACTGTGGCGTAACTGGCGGTAGTATTTTGATTATCGGCTCAGCTACTGGCGTTACAGTAATGGGTATGGAGGGAGTATCTTTTATGTACTACCTAAAACGTTTCTCACTATTGGCATTAGCAGGATATATTGCAGGAGCTGCTTGTTTCCTTGTTCTAAATGTTTTATAACAAATAAAATTTCAAACATAATTAATCACATTGCATAGTATTATGCAATGTGATTTTGTACTAAAAGACCACATAATAAGAATTTTAAATTCAAATTGGCACAAATATTGGTATTATTTTCTATATTTTTGGTCTAAACAGCGTTTCAAATAAAATATTACATAATTTGTATGTAAATTTGCAAACAGAAATAAATAAAACAGTATAAAACTAATGAGAATCAAATGTATTTTTACGGCATTTATATTTAGCCTTATGGCTTTTGCGTCGATGGCACAAGAGTCTAATCGCTACATATATTTTAGCGATGCGTTGAGCTTAGCGAATGCTCAAAATCTTAATTTAGTTGCAAATGAGTACGAACACTCTGCCCTACTTTTAGACAAGAAAGCAGCAGCAGGTTTGCGTTCGCCTCAATTTGGACTTATGGCAAATTATTCAATTATGTCCCAAAATATTGGTTTTGATTTCAATGGATTAAAAGCTCCTGTGGGAGGTATTTTAGACAAACTAAACATCAATCCAGCTTTCAAACCACTTATAAAGGATTTAATGTCAAAGCCTTGGGAACTTACACTTCAAGACAATAATTTTGGAGTATTTGGTGCAACAATGGTAGCCCCAATCTATATGGGTGGCAAAATCAATGCTGCGAACAACGCTGCCAAAATCCGTATTCGTGAGAGCGAAAACAAAAATCAAAAGGACAAATCTGCACTTTACTCAGAATTAGTAGAAAGATATTTTGGACTTGCACTTGCACAACAAGTTGTAAATGTACGTAATGAAGTATTGGCAGGTATGCAAAAGCACTACAATGATGCTGTTGCTCTCGAAAAAAATGGTATGATTGCCAACGGCGAGAAACTATATGCAGAAATGTTTTTTGAAAAAGCAAAAACCGAGAAACAAAAATCTTCTCGTGATGTTGCTTCTATCAACACTGCACTCGAAAACACACTAAACGCAAAAGGTAGCTACCAACCTCTTACAAATATGTTTATTTTGACGACGGTTGAGCCATTAGACTATTTTGTAAATTACGCAATGCAAAATAGCCCAATCCTAAAACAAGTAGATTTCAAGAAAGAATTAGCAGAACAACAAGTCAAAGCAAAACTTTCGGAATTACTGCCAACAGTTTCGGCAATAGGTGCAGCAAACATTGTTGATTATCAAGTTACTGACCTTATTCCACGAGCATTTGTAGGGGTTAATATCAACTACAAACTATTTAACGGAACAAGAAATATTCACGAATACAAATCAGCCAAGGAAACAGTCAAAAGAGTTGATGTTATCAAACGCAAAGCAGAGTTGGATATAGCAACCTTAATCGAAAAGAATTATAACGATATTCTTTCACTTGCCGAGCAAGTAGAAAGCTACCAAAAGAATATTGAGTTTGCAGAAGAATATTACAGAGTAAAAACAAAAGCATTTAACGAAGGTATGGCATCTTCGTCAGATGTTGTTGATGCTCAACTAAACTTAGCGAAATCAAAAATAGAAAGATTGGAATTGGCATACAAATTTGATGTAGCGTTTGCAAAAATGCTCGAAGTTTGTGGTCTTAGCGATAGTTTCCAACGCTATATGGTTGGTGTAGGCTCAAAAGCAATTAGTTTTTAATAGAAAATAAAAATATAATAATATGAATAAGAAAGCATTAACAGTAATCTTAATTCTTGTAGGTTTTATAGTACTTACAATCGGAGGAACTTCATTGTTGCGTAGCGAGAAAGTTACAACAATCCAAGGCGAAGTTGAATTAACAGAATCAAAAATATCTTCTAAACTTCCAGGAAGAATAGAAAATATGAAAGTTAAAGAGGGCGATAAAGTTAGCAAAAATGATTTTTTGTATGCTATCACAACTCCCGAAATAGACGCAAAAATGGCACAAGTACAAGCTGTTAGACAAGCTGCAAAAGCTCAGAAACAAAAAGCAGATGTAGGTGCAAGAAAACAAACTATTGGAAGTGCAAAAAACCTATGGAACAAAGCTGAGGCAGGTAGAGAATTTGCACAAAAAAGCTATAATAGAGTTGAAAACTTATACAAAGAGGGAGTTGTTCCACAACAAAAACTTGACGAAGTAAAAGCTCAATTAGAGGTAGCAAATGCAAACGCAAATGCTGCAAAATTGCAGTACGAAATGGCAGTCGAGGGAGCTCAAAAAGAAGACAAAATGGCAGCCACAGCACTTGTTGCACAAGCTGACGGTGCAGTCAAAGAAGTTGAGTCATATTTGGCAGAAGCATCACAATATGCACCATTCGACGGTGAAATATCAAAAATCATTGCACAAAACGGCGAATTAGTAGGCACAGGTCTGCCAGTTATCACTGTTGTAGATATTGAAAACCCTTGGTTTGTATTCAACGTAAAAGAAACTTTGTTACCAAAAATGAAACAAGGCGACAAAGTAATGGTTTACGTTCCAGCATTGGACAAAGATATTGAAATTGAAATTACAAGTATAGCCGTACAAGCAGATTATGCAACTTGGACAGCTACACGTTCTATTGGCACTTTCGACGTTAGAACATTTGAGGTTAAAGCCTACCCTACTCAAAAAACAAGCGAATTAAGAGCAGGAATGACTTGTGTTTTCACATTAGACAAATAGTAATATGATTAAAGAAAGTAGTTTTTTAAAAGTTATTTGCCGAGAATTTAGGCTACTAAAACAAAGGAAATCATTTCTTGCAGGAATGATTCTAATACCTTTGGTTAGCTTTGTCTTTTTGCTTACATTTTTTGGTAATAGCGAACTGAGAAAACTACCTATTGCAGTAGTAGACAAAGACAACTCTACCCTAACTCGCAAACTGACAAGAATGTATGATGCTACGGCAGGATTACAAGTCAAATATATGCCCCAGAGTGTTGAAGAGGCAAAACAAATGATGTTTGACGCAAAAGTAGATGCAGTTGTCTATCTTCCCGAAGGAATACAAAAAGACGTATATTCTGGCACAACGGCAAAACCAATAGTTTGGATTAACGCAACAAGATATTTGGGTTCATCATTGATGTTCAAAGATTTGTTATATACAAGTTATTTGTTTAATGCAGGTGTCGAAATGCAACTTTTGACTTCCTCAGGCAAAAGCCCATCAGAGGCTTATGGTTTGGCAGTTCCAATCAAATACGAAAAACACGTTTTGTTTAACCCATATCTATCCTATGGTTACTATCTGATATCTCCATTCAATATGCTATTTTTATTGATTTGTGCTATCACTTGGACACTATTTAGCGTTGGATTGGAATACAAAGAACAAACGGCACAAGATTGGTTAGACACTGCGGGAGGTTCGCCCTATACAGCGGTTTTTGCAAAAATATTACCCTATACCCTATATTTTTCAATGTTTTTTGTAGTGGCAAATTTTGTAATATATGCTATTTACAAAGCACCACTAAATGACAGTATTTGGGAACTTTCATTATTAGGATTTTTAGTAATTTTTGCATACCAAGCAGTAGGTTTAATTTTCTTTGTTTTGGCTAAAAAATTAATGGTTGCTATGTCGTTTTCGGCAGCTATCACAACTATGTCGTTCACAATGGCAGGTTTGACTTTTCCGTTGATAGCAATGGCAAAACCAATATACTATTTGGCTCATTTATTCCCATATACTTACTATATCGAGGGTTATGTGGATATATTGAGAGGCTCACCACAAGGAGCAATTCTAAAAATGATAGCTGTACTGCTTATCTATACAGTTATTGTTATAGTGGTAACTCCTTTTATCGTAAAACGCACCTTAAACCCATATAATGAATAAAAGCTATGAATAAGATAATTAAATATTTAGAAGATATATTCTGCTCTATTCGTAACGAAGCAAATATAGTTTTTGGGGACTTTGGTATATTTTTGATAACTGCACTTGCAATAGTAATCTACGGATTTTTGTACTCATATTCTTACTCCACAGAAATTCTCGAAAAAACTCCTGTGGCAGTAGTAGATAATGACAATTCAAAATACAGTAGAGAGTTTATCCAACGCCTTTCGCACACCCAAAACGTTGAAGTGAGCTATGAGCCACAAGATTTGAAAGAGGCAGAGGAGCTTATGTACGACCGCAAGGTATATGGGATATTATATTTCAAAAAGGGTTTTGAAAAAGATATAATGAATGGTAAAACAGGTAATTTTGCTATTTACGCCGACGGCAGTTATTTCTTAGCATACAAACAAGTATTTATTGCGGCCAATTTTGTTATGATGGAAATGTCAAAACAAATTAATGATTTCAGATACTCAATGGCTGGTATGCCCCACCAAAAAGCAGAGTTTTTGAGCCGACCAATAGATATGCAACATCAACTTTTGTATAACAGATATCAGGGTTATGGTTCATTCCTTATGCCAGCAATATTAATGCTTATCATACAACAGACTATTTTGATGTCTTGCGGTATGGTTGCAGGTAAAATTCGTGAAAAAAACTGGCAGAAAGATATATATTACTCTCCTGACGGCAGAAAATACAATTCAAGCTCAATTATCATAGGCAAAGCAATTTTCCTATGTATTGTAAACATTCCTCTTTGGGCATTTGTAATGACTTATATATATACTATATTTGGTCTTCCTGCACTTGGAAACATTTGGGAAGTTATGGCACTTATCATTCCATATATCCTATCATCTACATTCTTGGGCTTGGGTATGGCAACATTCTACAAATATCGTGAATCTGTAATACTGTATATGTTCTTTACATCTATTGTGTTTTTGCTCTTGACAGGCGTTTCGTGGCCACAATCTGGTATGCCAGAGTTAATGGTATGGTTCTCCTACCTAATCCCATCAACAAGTGCTGTAAACGGATTTATTTGGCTACAAACAATGGGAGCAAATATGTCAAACATAAGCAATTTTTATTGGATACTTTGGGCATTAACTGCTGTATTCTTTATATTTGCACTTATATGTTACCGCAAAAGAATAAAATAATGTAGCATTGCGGATTGTTAAACTGAAACTCGCCTATCTTGTCTATTTCACTGATGCTCATAATTCACGTACGCCAGTACGCTACATTATGACCATCAGCAAAATAGCCTAAGAGATCCGAGTTTATTTGGAGCTTGTATGAATTCTAAAAGATAAAAATTTTAAAAATTATTTTTCCAAACCCCTCACAAATTAAAACACCGTAATATATTGTTGCATAATCTATTGCAATGTTTTTTTTTATCAGACAGCAATATAAAATAATGTAGCATTGCGGATTGAAAAACTGAAACTTGCCTATCTTGTTAATTCTAAGATAGGCAAGTTTTTTTTGCAGATAGTTCAAAAAACATACAACATAAAAAAGTAGCATTGTCAGCTAAAAACGAAACTCGTATCTCTTAGGCTATTTTGCATATATAACGTAGCGTACTGGCGTACGTGAAGCAGAGCAACGGTGAAATAGAAAAGATAGGAAAGTTTCGTTTTTTAACAATTATTTCCTCCATTTTTGGCAAAAAAGCTAAAAATGGAGGGGAATTAACACTTACAAAAAAGGGTACAAAAACAGGCTTTCGTTACCCATAAATGACAATAAGCGAAACATCTGGCAAACAAATATTTGGTATTTACAGAAAACAAAGTTATTCAAAATTACACAAAAAAAGGCTCAGCCAAAGCTGAGCCACAAAAATCAAATTTTTGTAAGTATGATTACTTAAAACTTATTATTCTTCAGTTTCAAATTTCTCAACAGTATTAACTTCTTTGAAATACTTAGTGATAGCAGCATTTTCTTTGTATGCTTTCTCAGATGATTTCAAAACAGTGATAGAAGCTTGTTTAGCGTCTGTTGGGAATGCAAATTCCTTAGTTACCAAGTCGTAAGCAAATGCAGGAACAGCAGCAGCTTTACAAACTACTTTAAGATTTTTAGCATTATTAAATGCTCTTTTCTCTACAGATTTGATACCAGTACCAAAAGTTACAGTAACACCATCAAAATCAATTCCTAAATAAGCAGCCTCGCCAATAGTAGCAACTTTATCACCAAATTCTAAGTTAGCCTTAGGAGAAAGCTTAGCCCAAGCAAATGCAAGTTTTTCGATAGTAGTAAGGTCTTTACCAAGTTTGAAAGAAACACCTTTTTCAGAATTATAAGCAGCTCCATAGAATGCTCCTTCAGAAATTGTAGTTACGTTTGATAAATCAATAGCTCCTTCTAAATTATTAGTATAGCTAAATACATATTTAGGCAATACCTTAACATCTTTGTGCAGTTTAATAAATGTAATTGCAGTGTTTTGGAATGCACCTTCACCAAGAACATATTTATCAGTAATTGTTAATGTATCTTTGATAGACATATTCTGTCTGAAAGCTTCTTTACCAATATTAACAACTTTCTCACCTAAAATAATAGGAGCATTATCTGTTAGTTTAAACGCAGCAAAAGCTCGCTCAGGAATATCTTTAAAGTTAACTACAAATCCTTTATAATCTTTTGGCAAAGTAACTCCGCTCATATTTAAGCCAAAAAAAGAATATTTACCAATTTTAGTAACAGTTGCTGGAATTTGCAATAAAGAATCTTGGATTATTGTTCTATAAAAAGCTACTTCACCAATTTCAGCTAATTTAGCAGGTAGTACTACATCTGAAAGATTCATTTGACTGAAAGCATCTTTTGGTAGAACTGTATTTTTCAAACCAGATAAATCAATTGATGCTCCTTCATTTGCATAACGTTTAATTTCAGAAAAATCATCATCTGCAAGTGTACCTGTAAGCACAATTTTATCATATTTAGCACTCCAATAATTACCCATAAACACATCAGAAAAAGAAAGACCAGCAGGAATATTAGCTACCAATACACCTTCTTTACCTTGTTTAACAGTAATAAAGTTGTCTTCACCAGTAGTTTCGTTTTTGATATTGATTTTACCAGTACGGATATCTTCTTTACCTTCTGTAAATGCTGCAACTTGGAACTTCATAGTGTCAGCAACAACAGCTTTAGTTTCTACTGGCAGAACTTGGCTAATCCAGTTGTCTTCTTTTGCAATCACCACTTTATATTTGTAGTTAGTTTCCATTACAAATTCAACTTCACCAGCGTTATGGTCAAAAGCATAATCAGGAGTTAATACTCTCAAATCATCACCTTTAGCTTGGCTAACTTTGATATAGTTTTTGTAATCTTTTGCATAACCAAGATCATTTTCACCATCAAAGAAAACGATATAACCAGTACGAGCAGCACCACTATTTGCAGCAATTTCGAAAGTTGCTGTATGTTTAGTCATACCTTTTGTTTTAACGTCCTTGAATTCATCTAATGCAATCCAACTGATAGCTTTTGGTTTTTCTGCGTTAATATTATCAACATACTGAACTGATAGGTCAGATAGATTTTGTGATAGCTCAACTTTAAGAGTTTGTTTTTTGTAAGTAACTTTTTGCTCTTCGTTTGGAGTCATAACAACAGCTCTCGCACGACGTTGAGTCAATTTGAAAGTACGTTTGAAACCCTCTACAAGAACAGAAATTTCAGCAGTTCTATCGTCTGCTGTTTCATTTTTTGGCAAAGTAACAGTTAAGTCGAAGTTACCTGCTACACCAGAAGTTTCTGAAACTACAACACCAGCAACACCTGCTACTTCGAGTGTCCAAGGTTCAGAACTTATCATAGATAGAGGGTAAGTAGTTACATCGTTTGCGATATAAGCACTTTGCTCTCCACCATTGAAAACTACTTCTAATTCCTCATAAGCAATCTTATCGGTACAAGAAGTAAAAACATACGCACTGCTAAAAATTAGCATAAGTGCAAATAGTAAAGTTTTTTTCATTTTGCTTTAATTTTTAATTATTAATAAAGATGTGAATTCCTAATTATAGTTTTTTAGTAAAATAAATATTTTTAGGTTTTATATTTTTCTACTAACCTTACATACTATAACAAATATAATAAATTGAATAGCAAACACTTAAATAATAGATTTTTACTAAATATCTAAATTATACTACGATTTATTTATATCTGTTTACTGCAAATATAATACACATTTCTGTATGTGCAAAATATTTTGCAAAAAAAATTACATTGCAAACGAAAAATTAGTGAAAAATGAAGGGGATTGAAGATTTTGTTATACAACAAATCAAAAAGAAGCGTATAGAGAGAGGAATTTCACAAGCAGCATTGGCAGATTACCTAAATTGTTCGAGAGGTTTTATTGGTGATATAGAAAATCCAAAGCAAAGAGCAAAGTATAACTTAGTACATATTAATGAGATAGCAAGAATACTAAACTGCTCCCCAAAAGATTTTTTACCAGAAAAGCCCATTATTGAAGATATTACAAATCAAAACAATGCACAGACATTAAGTATTTTAGATTTATACAAAATGAATGAGTGAAATACCATTTCACTTTTAATTAACTCTTATACTCTATATTATAAAAAAAGTACTATTTAATTATAGATTTGACCATTATAGCTTGAACTTACGAATATATTAACTCTATATATGATGTTCATAATCAATGTATCTTTGTATATTATGTATTGATTATCAATAAAATAAGCTAAGCGGTCTGAAATTATTAGAAACTACTAAGAAATTTTGAGAAATAATTTTTTTTAAATTTTATTTCCAAGTATTTGTTATGTGTAAAAATTCAGATACAAAACAATATTTTTTGTCTCTCAACACTAATTTTAAGGCTTAATATAATTTTGTAATACAGATAGTAAGAATTGATACGGAATTATTATTAAAGCCCAAAAATAATCTGTTTGCTATTTTTTAAATACGCTTACAATGCGTTATTGATGCGACTTACGCACATTATTAGAAAAAAGTTGTTAGAATTATTACAAAATTTATAATATCTATATTTATATGTATTTTATTGAAAACATACCAAATAAACACATTAATTATAATTTATGCAGATACTACAAAAAGACATTAAAAAACATTAGTACTGCTCTATAAAACTAAAACTCCCGACCTTTCATATTTTACATACACTCAAAACTCAAATAAACAAATGCTCAAAAGAACGGAGGTAATTAACAATTATAGTTTAACACTTTGTTAAACTGTACCAAAGTAGAACATAGGCGAAATAGACAAGATAGGCGAGTTTGGTTTTAGCGGAAAATAATAATACAAAAAAGACGAATAGTACTATTCGTCTTTTTTGTATTATATTACAATCTGCTTAGAACGGTAAATCATCATCTGTTGGGATAAATGGGTCTGTTGTCTGTTGTTGATTGTTATTTTGAGAATATTGGGTATTCGGGTTATTTTGTCCGTATTGCTGTTGCTGAGCAGGAGCTTGTTGCTGATATGCGGGAGCTTGTTGCTGGTGCGAGTATGATTGTGCGTATGCAGGCTGTTGATTTGCATACGAACCTTGTTGTGATTGTTGGTTGTCTTGACGACGACCAAGCATTTGCATATTGTCAGCAATAATATCTACACCATATCTTTTAATGCCTTGTGCATCTGTCCACTCTCTGTAATTCAAACGTCCTTCGATATACACTTGACTACCTTTGCGAATATACTGTTCGGCAACATTTGCCAAACCTCTCCACAAAGTAACACTATGCCACTGTGTTCTCTCTTCTTTCTGACCTGTTTTTGAATTTGTAAAACGCTCAGAAGTTGCAAGGCTCATTCGAGCAACTTTTGTGCCGTCCTCAAAAGTTCGAATTTCAGGGTCGCCCCCTACATTTCCCACCAAAATAACTTTATTTATCATAGTTTTATTAATTGTTTGTTACCAAAGGTACAACTTATTATTTAGTTTGCAAACTTTCCAAAGATTTTTTTTCTTGTTTACAGATAGCATCTTTCCACTCGTCGAGCAATTCGCAAGAAGAGTTCTTTTCTCTATCAATCACAACCATAATAGTTGTACAGTTGCTTTTTTCTTCGCCAGTGGTTTTGTCTACTATACGCTGAAAGAAAGTCAAAGACTTTGAGCCAAGTTTTATGACAGATGTTTCTACTGCGATATTATCGCTCACAAGAATTGGGGATAAGTAGTTAGAAACTACATTAACGATAACCAAAGAAGGATTGCACTGCATAACTTTTATGTTCAAAACATTATTATAGTAAATCATCTTACCATAATCATAGTAATGCTGAATATTTATGTTGTTTACGTGATTGAACGCATCAATATCCGAAAATCTAATTTGTATATCATTGGTTAGCATAGTGCAGACTATTTATTTAATTATTACTGTCAGATAAAAACGAAACTCGCCTATCTTGTCTATTTCACCGATGCTCATAACTCACGTACACCAGTACGCTACGTTATGACCATCAGTAAAATAGCCTAAGAGATCCGAGTTTATTAAGAGTTCGTACGATTTCTGAAAGATAAAAATTTTAAAAATAATTTTTAAAATTTTTACCAGACAGCATTATTATTTAATCTCTAATTATCTGAAACGAACTATCATTTCCGATTGCAATAATTGAAGAAGATTTGAACGTAGGTTTGCCCTCAAATTTTTTTGATACCACAAAATCAACGCTTTCGAGCATTTCTTTTGAAATATCTTCAAATTTAATTGCTGCCTGAGAGCCAGAAATATTCACAGATGTAGAAACTATTGGGCGATTAAATTTCTTTAATAATTCGCTACAAAACTCGTGTTTAGGAACTCTTATGCCAAGTGTTTTCTCCTCTGGGATAAGATTATGAGCCACACCCAAAGCATTTGGAAGAATTAGTGTCAATGGTTTGTCGCTAACTTCCATCAACTGCCAAGCAATTTCGGGAGTATTGCTAACGTATCTTACAACGTTTGGAATATCACGAACCAAAATAAGCATAGATTTTTTATTAACGCTTTTTTTGATATCATAAATTCTTTGTACAGCTTTTTCGTTGGTTGCATCACAACCAATTCCCCAAATAGTGTCGGTTGGATAGATTATAACTCCACCAGCTTTCAACACCTCAATACATTTTTCTATTTCTTCTTTCATTATAGTAGTCCTAATTCCAAAAGTGCTTCGTCAGATATCATACTTCTATCCCACTGAGGTTCAAAAACCAAAGTAAGATTTAACTCCTCAACACCTTTAACTTTTTTCACTTCATCATTTACACTCTGCAATAATTCATCTGCCATAGGACAGTTTGGTGCAGTAAGTGTCATACGGATATTAGCTACTCCTCCTGGTTCTACGTCGATATCGTAAATCAAACCCAAATCATAGATATTTACTGGTATCTCTGGGTCGTAAATATTTTTAAGAGTAATAACAATATCTTGTTCAATTCTCAAAATTTCTTCTGGTGTAATCATATCAATTATTTTGAACTTTGGAATGCCAAAGCATACATTTTTATTTGTTTAATCATAGATAAAAGTCCATTTGCACGAGTTGGAGAAAGATTTTCACGCATTCCGATTTTCTCGATAAAATACAAATCTGAGTTAAGTATTTCTTCGGCAGTGCGACCATCAAACACTCTCAACAAAAGGGCAACAAGTCCTTTGACAATAATCGCATCACTCTCTGCCATAAAATGAATTGTCCCGTCACTGTTCAACTCTGCATCTATCCAAACACGTGATTGGCAACCCTCTATAAGGTTTTGGGGCAATTTGCGTGACTCATCATAAGGCTCACTATCGCTGCTCATCTCTATTAGATAGTTGTATTTGTCCATCCAATCATCAAAGATTGCAAATTCTTCAACAATCTCGTCTTGCACTTCGTTAATTGTCATAATTCATATATTTTAATTCACTGACATAGACACAATTTCTTCCAAAGCCGAACCTTGCGAAACATCAGTTCTTCCTATTTTTAGTAATTCAGTGATAGTAGGTGCTACATCTATTATACTAACATCTCTAACCACATTTCGTTTGAGTATATTTTTACCATAAAAAATCAATGGCACGTGTACGTCATAGTCGTAAGCCGAACCGTAAGAAGAAATATCTTTGCTCTCTTCCAAATCAACTTCAAACCAATTAGGTAATAATACAACGACAACATCGCCAGAATATTTTGGATAAAAACTATTTACTACTCTACTTTCAACACCTCTGTCCTGCGACATATAACGCAGTGCATCGGCGGTGTAGGTGTGTGCAACTCCTTTGAATTGTTGTGCAAAAGTAGCACATTTTTCTCTCACTTCGCTAAGTGAAAGTTGTTTTTCAAAAATCAGTTTTCGGTTTAAAAACAAATTTCCTCTATCGTAACTCAAAATCAAATCATAAACTCCAAACTGTGCAGCCAAAAAGCTATTCATCATAACCTTGAACTGCAATTTGTTGAATTTACCTGCTTTAACCCTTTTGCCCTCTTGAATATCATTACTTGTGCCACAAGAGCCAGTAAACACAATAACATAATTCCCTTTACCGCATTTGAGCGTCAAAAGATTGTTTAAATCTGCCATTATTCGGTCAAGATTATAGTAAACATCTTCTGCCTCACAAGAAGAAATACCATATTTTGAATTCACTTGCGAAAGTGCCGAAAAACTCAGTGTCAATAAATCAGGAAATTTATCTGTTCCTAAATTCTCGTTTATAATTGCTTGACGAGCTGTTTCGTACAAATAATCATCTACAAGCGGAGTTGCGTGAATAGTCGAATACTCTACAACAGTAGCTTTGAACAAATTGTTTAGTAGTCCGTTTTTCTTGAACAAATCTGAACTTTTGGTGTTTATATATTTCTCTTGTGTGAAAGCACTATTCCAACCTTTGTTACAAAGTGCTTTTTTAAAATCACTTTTATTGAAATTTTCTGCCCATTTTGGAAGCATATTCATATAGTAAGAATTTGAAGACCACCACATATTCAAAGTATCTAACCAAAATACTGAATATGGGTTTGAACCCCCTGCAACTATTGCATTTCGGTGGTCGAATCCAATAGAAATAACTTTTGAACTATCGCTCAAACTGCGTAACAAGTCGCCAACAGTCTGAACCAAAATATTTTTGGGAGAATAAGCTCCTCTCTCAATACGTGTCCCTACTCCTACCCAATCATTATCTTGAAACATATCGACTACACTATTTGTAGTGTAATTTACCCAATTTTGGGCAACTATACCGTGCTGAGATGGAGTTGCACCAGTAAGCAAAGATGCCATTCCAACAAAGGGATAAGATGCTGTACTTTCCAAACGAGCATTACGGAACTGAGTTCCTTCGTTTGCAAGTTTACCTAAACCATCTTGACTGTAATTTTTTGAATATCTCACAAAATTATCATATCTCATTCCATCTACAACAACCTGCACTACCAAAGCTGGTTTTTGTCTGTTGTGTGCAAGAATAGACAAGGGTAAAACCAAAAATAATATAGAAATAAGTTTAAGTTTGTTCATTTCAAAAAAAATTATAAAAGTTTAGGACTCACAAAAGTAATATAATTTTATGACAATACAAGGCAAAAAAAACACATTGTACTGTCCTACAAAACAGAAACTCGTCTAACTAATCTATTTCTGTGATGCTCTGCCTAACGCACAAAGTACGTTGCTTTATAAACATCAACAAAACAAACAAGATAGGCGAGTTTCGTTTTTAGCGGACAGCACTATATTTCTGTTCTATTTCGTAGTGCGTGTACCAAAGTCATTTCGTCTGCATAGTCGAGCGTATCGCCAAAACCAATGCCACGAGCAATATTTGTAACTTTTATATTCAAATCTTTTATCTTGCGAGATATAAAAAACATAGTAGTCTCTGCCTCAACTGTTGAGTTAAGTGCCAAAATAACCTCCACAACACCATTTGATTTAATATTTTCGACAAGTAAATCTATTTTCAAATCCGAAGGAGCTATACCACTCATTGGCGAGATAACTCCGCCCAAAACGTGATACAGTCCATTGTACTGCCCAGTGCCCTCTATCGTCATTACATCTTTTATGGTTTCCACCACACAAATTGTCTTAGTATCTCTACTTTTGTCGCTACAAATTGGACATAAATCACTATCCGAAAGATTATTACACTTACAGCAATATTTCACTCCTCCCCTAAAATCCGATATAGATTTTGTGAGTGCATCAACACTCTCTTGTGGCTGACGCAACAAATGCAAAGCCAATCTCAACGCACTGCGTTCCCCAACACTCGGTAGTTTTGATAGCTCATCAACTACCCTATCCAATAACTGCGACATAATTTATTGCGGTTTTATGTATTCTATTACAGAGTTGTTCAACCAACCTGTGTTTCCACTCTCAATAACCACCTCACTCCACTCTCCGAGAGTTTCTCTGACATTGATTTTTGCCCCCTCGTTGAGTACAAACAAATCTGTGCCACCATCAGAAGGAGAACTCTTGACTGCAACAGAGTTTTTCATTACAATAGCCGTATTTGAATTTGTAATTTTATTTTTTTGGTTTGTTGCAAAAAGTACAGATACAATAAATACAACAACTGCAACCAAAGACATTGAGAAAAATGTTTTTCGCAACCATACCTTTCGAGAAAAGAAAAACATTATAAAGCTCACAAATATAAGTGCAAATACAAATATAGACAAGCCTGCCCAAGCATTAGACGACATTATTCTATTCAAAGAATCTATCCACCTCACAACAAAGAAATCTGGTAATTTCTCAATTCGGTTTGTAGTCTGTGTTTCGGCAATACGCAGATTGTGCTGAATATCCTCGTTTGAAGGGTCAAGTAGCAAAGCTCTATTGTAGTACAAAATAGCTTTCGCAAGATTGTCCATTTTGTAATAACAATTTGCAATGTTGTAATAAACATCAACACTTTGCCATTTTTCGTTAATCATCAAAGAATATAACTGTGAGGCTTTCAAGTAATCACCAGCCGTATAGGCACCATTTGCCTCCTGCCACTCTTTTCTAAAATCTGGTTTAGCATTTAGATTTACAAGAATTACAAAACTAAAAACTAAAAATAAAAATATCTTTTTCATCTCTACAATTTCTCTTCTAAATTAATTATTACATTAATGGATTTGTTGTAAATCTCTGACATTGGACTCGAACCGCTTGGAGCATATTGTGCAAATTCACATTGCTCTATCACGCCCAAATATTCGGTTACTGTCTGTTCATCTACACCTTTTGACAACAAAGCATCAGAGATATTGTTTTTTGACAACAGTGCCAATTCTATATTTAATTTATCACTCACATAGCCCCACATAGTTTTCAATATCTCTTGATAGAACAAAGAATTTTGAGAATTATCCATCAATCGTTTTGAACCTTTTAGTCTATTTAGAGCAATTTTACGAGCTTTTGAACTACGCACTCTTACGGTATCACGGTTAAATTTATGTTTTTTGTTAAGGTAAACAAACGCAAAAGCAAATGCCACCAACAGAACCAACAGAATAAAGTAGTAACCAATAGACCAAACAAAAAAACCTCCTTTTTTGTGTAAGTTTGGATAATCTGTAATAATATAACGAATATCACTGCCCAAAATTTTCAGTTCCTCTTTTGTTACTCCCGTAAATATCTTTGTGGTTGATTGTTCGCCATTAGCCGTAGTATCAACCGAAACACCCAAATTTAGTTCTGGGGTTTTGATAGTTTTATAGTTTTTTGATTTTGTATCAAAATACGAAAACTCTACTGACGGAATAGAATATTTCCCACTTGCACGTGCAATAAACGGATATTCAAAAACTTTTGAACCACTTGCTCCGTTTGCCGAAACAGTGTATTGGTCATTAGTTTTTGTTTTGTATATCTCAAAAGAATTTGGAAGACTGAGTTTTGGCTCTGTCAAAAGAGGCAAGTTACCAGTACCACTAATCTTCAATTCAATATTTCCAGAGGTGTTTGCACTAATCAAATCATTTGATAATTTTGCAGATATAGAATAATCACCAACTGCTCCATCAAAAGATGCAGGAGCATTTTTTGGAAGGTCTTGTACTTTGATTAATATTGGTTTTGAGGTAATTTTTCGGGTAATATTTTGGATAGAACCACCTCCACCAAAGAAATCATCAAAAATTGAACGACGCTGTGCGGGTGAATTAACCATAATTCGTGCAACAATATCCATAGACATTTGCTCTACTGTAAGTTCTCCGCTGCGTTGTGGGAACAACAAATAGCGTTTCAAAATTCGTGTTTCGTATATTTTGTCATTGATATTCTCTCTGTCCCACTGCATATTGTCTGGCAGTTGAATTTCCTGAGTCCAAAAACCATTAAACGAAGGGTATTTTGCTCCCTCAATACCCGCTAACTCCACACGAGTAGCAAGTTTCAAAGTAGCAATAATAGGTTCTCCGTTATACACTGTTTTTTTATCGACAGAGAACATCAAAAGCATATCATCTTTCTGAATACTGCGTTTTGCCTCCTCCGACGAAGCTACTCCACTTCGAGCCGAAGATGCTCCCTCGCCAACAACCTCTACATACAAAGGACGGCTCTTAACTGTATTTCCATTGACAGTTGCAGTTGCCTCGCCAATTACAAGATTTCCTTTTTTTGTAGGAATAAGCACACAAGTGTAGTTGTACTCCGAAGAATTTGTACGTTTGCCATTGATAATAGATATTGAAGTCATATGTGATGAGGTTGGGCCAGCAACCAAATCAAAACCATCAAACTTTGGCATCTCGAAAGACTCTGGTTCGGTAGTCAATTTGAATTCAACCTTGAAAGGCTCTCCCATAGCTACAACACTCGGTGCTACAACTCTCATTGAGTTGTCCTGAGCATAAGAGCTAAGCGAAAGTATAAAAACCAATAATACTAAAAAATATTTTTTCATATCTAACTATGTTTCCAAAAAACTCACAAAAATACTAATTATTTTTTGTTTCCCTCTATATTAAACAATTTCATTCTGTTTATTACTCTGTTTTTGCGTTCCAAAACCAAAAATTCCAAAGCAATAAATATCAAACCTATTACCAAAAAATACTGGTATAATTCATTGTATGCCTCAAAACGTGAGGTCGAAAAATCTTTGCCTTCTATGGTGCGTAACTGTGCCACTATCTCGTTCAATCCTATCGAACTGTTAGAGGCTTTGATGTATGTTCCGCCAGAAGTTATTGCAATTTGTTTAAGTATCTCCTCATTTAGTTTTGTAACGACAATATTTCCATTTTCGTCAGTAATTGGTTTGCCTTCGATTTTTAGGGCTACGCCCGAAGGTGTACCAATACCAATAGTACTAACAATTATACCATCTTCTGCCATTTTCTCGACAATAGGCAAAGGGTTTTCGTCGTGATTTTCACCATCAGATATCAAAATCACTGCACGTGAACCACTACTTTCCGACGAAAATGAACGATAAGCCAATTCCAAAGCACTGTTTATAGACGTACCTTGGGCGTTTATCATACTTGGCGAGATATAATCTACAAAACGTTTTGCTGCAATAAAATCCGAAGTGATAGGAAGCTGTACAAAGGCTTTACCAGCAAAAACCACAAGTCCTACTCTATCGTTAGAGAATTTATCTAAGAGAGTATTAATTGCGTTTTTAGTCCGTTCAAGTCGAGAAGGCTGAAAGTCGTCTGCCAACATACTGTTTGACACATCGACCACAAACATTATTTCTATACCATTTTGTTTTACCTCTCGGAGTTTTGAGCCTAACTGCGGACGAGCCAAAGCCAACACAAAAAACACGAAAGCACAAAATATAAATATAAATTTATAAAGAATTTTTGACCACGAAGCCTCTGGCATTAGTTGGCTCAAAGTATCTATATTTCCAAACAATTCAATACGTTTATTGTAGTTGCGTTTTACCAATACATACAGCAATAGCATTAGAGGCAAAAGCAACAAAAAATAAAAATATTCTGGATTAGCAAATCTAAACATAACTCTAAGGAATTTGTTTTAAATAAATATGTTTAACCATTATTTCGACTATCAACAACACTATTGCAAGTAGCATAAAGAACATAAATTTCTCTTGGTACGAAACAAAATTTTGAACATCAATTTTGGTCTGTTCAAGAGCGTTAATTTCTTCATAAATAGACTTTAATTTATCGTTGCTGGTAGCTCTAAAATATTTACCGTCAGTCATTTCTGCAATATCTTGCAAAACCTGTTCGTCAATCTCAACTTTAACTTGTTGGTAAGTAATGTTGCCCCACGGGTCTAAGACTGGATAAGGAGCATTCCCCTGACTACCCACACCAATCGTATAAACTTTTATTCCGAGAGTTTTGGCAAGTTCGGCAGCAGTAATTGGAGCTACTTGACCAGAGTTGTTCACACCGTCTGTTAGGAGTATCACAACTTTACTTTTTGCATCACTCTCTTTGAGCCTTGCAACAGCCGTAGCAAGTCCATTACCAATAGCAGTTCCGTCGTCTATTACTCCACTTTCGACTTGGTTAAGTAAATTGATAAGTGTTGCATAGTCGGTCGTAAGTGGACTTTGGGTAAAACTTTCACCAGCAAACACCACCAAACCAATCCTATCGGTTTTGCGGTCTATAATAAATTTTGTGGCAACGTCTTTTGCAGCAGAAATTCTATCTGGCGTAAAATCTCGTGCCAACATACTTCCCGAAATATCCAAAGAAACAACAATATCTACACCCTCTGTCGTAACAGAATTATTGTCGGTAGCTCCTTGTGGTCGTGCAAGTGCAAGTACAAGTAGAGTAAAAACAATCATACGCAACACAAAAGGCAAATGACGTAAATAATATTTTAGTGTCTTGGGATTATCCACAAAACCACTCAACGAAGATATTTGCATAAATGCACGTCCGTCACGAAGTTTGAACAGATAATATCCAATCATAGGCACTAACAATAGAAGTAAGTACAATATTTGGGGCGTTTCAAATCTAACTATTTCCATATCCTTACCAATTTTTATTTTTCAAGACTTTTATAGGTTTGCCCTTTTCTTTACGGACTTTTTCTTGTGTTTTGTCCTCTTCGGCTTGTATAGCTTGTAGAAGTTTTTCAGCATCTTGTTTTGTCATCTTAGGTTCTTGACCACCCTTAGACTTATCTTTTTGCTGATTTTGTTTGTTTTGGTCTTGATTATCGTTGTTATCTTTTTTATCCTTATCGTTTTTATTGTCTTTATTATCTTTGTTGTCCTTATTTTTATCGTTTTTATTTTTATCGTTTTTATCTTTATTGTCTTTGTTATCTTTGTTTTGGTCGTCCTTGTTATCTTTGTTATCCTTATTATCCTTGTTATCTTGGTTATCCTTGTTGTCTTGGTTTTGTTGATTCTGCTTCTCTTGTTGGTTTTTCATATATTGGGCATAAGCCAAATTGAATTTTGTAGCAGTATCGTTTGGTTCAATCCTCAAAGAATGTTTGTAAGCCTCTATGGCTTTGTCGTAATCTTTCATCTGAAAGAACGAATTGCCCATATTATGCAAAGCATTAGCCAAGTGTTCTACACGAATAGAATCACGAATAAGTTCGGCAGACATTTTTAGAGCTTGACTAAATTTATTTTGTTTGTAGAGAGCATTAGCAAGATTAAACTTAGCCTCATACGAACTCGAATCTTGTTCCAAAGCCCTAAGATATTCAACCTCAGATTTAGTATAATCCTCTTTATTAAATTGAGCATTACCCGAACGAATAAATTTTCTCTCGCTTTGGGCAAAACAATTTATTGTAGAGATAAACAAAACGAGCAACAATACATATCTACTTATTTTCATTTTGTTCATTTTTAATAGGTTTATCAATTTTTGTATCCTCAGCGGTATTTGGTTTTGTATCCTGCACAAAACCATAGGCTTGTGCATAAGATTTCTCACACTCCTCGTCCAAAGGAGCAAATTTTGCAAACTTAACCAAATCCGAAAGCACAAGTACTTCTCTCAAAATATTCTCATCGTGCGATGTCAAACGCAAATCTTTGATAGCAACTAATATTTCGTCAGAAGTCATTTCCATAGCATTAACTTCAAATCTACGCATCAAATAAGAGCGTAAAATATCTGTCAAATGGGTAAAATAGACTTTGTGTTTGCCCTCCTTCCACAATTTCAAAGAATAAATTTTTTCTAACTCTGTAATTGCTTCAATATGTGGAGGTAGCAGTGGTATGGGTACAATTCTGTCTTTACGTTTCTGAATATATTTGCGGATATAATACACAGCAATAGCAATTAATATCAAAGCTGCAAGACCTCCAAAAACATAGTGTTTTATTTCGTCAAAATGCAAAGGAGTATCCAACTGTGGAGTTATATCAACAATTTTGTGTTTGGTAGAGTCTATGATAAAAGTATTAACATATAATCTCAAAGAATCCTGTGCAAAAATTGTATCTATTTTGTTTTTAGTTTCAAACAAAATTGGAAATCTACCAAAATTATAATTACCTGCATCAAAACTCGTAACCACATAGTCTTTTTTGAGAGTTATTCTTCTGCCTTGTTTTTCGAGAGTATCAACAGGACTTTCAGAAAGTATTTCAATCTTTCCTCCCAAACTATTTTCCAACTGCGGAAATTGAGTTTCTTGCATTATATCTCTGTTTACCGTAACCCTAAGCATAAGTTGGTCGCCAATCATAATACTGTCCTTCGTAAACAAAGCTACAACAACAGCATCAGATTTGTTTTCTGTCTTTTGAGACCAAGCCAACGACACAAACAAAACAAAGCTAAAAAGAAGTACAATTAAGTTTTTATTCATATTCATAATTATCTCTGTTTAAAGAGTTTAATTAATTTTTTAACATAGTCTTCGTCAGTAGAGATAGTAGTGCTATCAACTTTGTATCTAAGTAAAGTAGAATCCAAAATAGAAGATGTTTGTTGCCACACACGAGCATAATTCTCACGCACCTGACGAGAAGAAGTATCTACCCAAATTACCTTCCCTGTTTCGGCATCTCTAAAATTAATCGCCCCAACACTTGGCAATTCTTTTTCACGTAAGTCGTAAAGTCTAATACCTACTAAATCGTGTTTTTTGGTAGCAAGTTTTAGTTCCTGCTCAAACCTAACTGTTTGTTGAGTCAAATCAATATCCAGAAAATCCGATATTATGAAAGTAGTGGTACGTTTTTTGAGTACGTTAGTAAGGTATTTGAGTGCTTGACCTATATCTGTACGTGAACTCTCTGGCTCAAAATCAAGTAACTCTTTGATAATACGCAAAATATGTGTTCTTCCTTTTTTGGGAGGAATAAACTTTTCTATTCTATCACTAAAAAATATACAACCAATTTTGTCGTTATTTTCAGCAGCCGAAAAAGACAAAACAGCCGCTATCTCGGCAGCTAAGTCTTTTTTGAGCAATGATGAAGAACCAAAAAATCTTGAACCACTAACGTCAATCAAAAGCATCATTGTAAGCTCACGTTCCTCCTCATAGGTTTTGATATGAGGTCGGGAACTTCGTGCAGTTACATTCCAATCAATATCCCTTACATCATCTCCAACCCTATACTCTCTTACTTCGCTGAACGACATACCACGACCCTTGAAAGCCGAGTGATAATGCCCAGCAAAAATCTCGTTTGAGAGACCTTTGGTCTTTATCTCTATCTTTCTGACTTTTGAGATTATATCTTTATCGCTCATTGATTATAGATTTAAAAAAAATTATTGTAGTATGCTATGTTGTGTTATAGATTAAGGAACTTCAACAGCATTCAAAATTTCGGTAATAATATCTTCCGAAGAAATATTTTCTGCCTCTGCCTCATAAGTCAAACCAATTCTATGACGCAAAACATCATAAGCAACAGCTCTCACGTCCTCTGGAATTACATATCCTCTACGATTGATAAAAGCATAGGCTTTGGCTGCTTTTGCCAAAGAAATACTTGCACGAGGAGAGCCTCCGTAGCTAATCATAGATTTAAGTTTTTCCAAACCATATTCTTCTGGTTGGCGAGTTGCAAAAATTATATCAATTATGTAACGTTCAATTTTTTCGTCCATATAAACCTCTGCCACAACAGCTCTTGCACGAACAATATCTTCGGTATTGATTACTGAATTTGGCACTGGGGCGTTAGCTCCCATTAGGTTTTGTCTAACGATTAATTTTTCTTCTTCTTTTTTAGGGTAAGTTATTTTGGCTTTCAACATAAAACGGTCTACCTGAGCCTCTGGAAGAGGATATGTACCTTCTTGCTCCAAAGGGTTTTGAGTAGCCAAAACCAAGAAAGGCTGAGGAAGAGGATAAGTTGTATCCCCGATAGTTACTTGATGCTCTTGCATAGCCTCCAACAACGCACTCTGAACCTTTGCAGGAGAACGGTTAATCTCGTCAGCAAGAATAAAATTAGCAAAAATAGGGCCTTTTTTTACGACAAACTCTTCACTCTTTTGGCTATAAATCAAAGTACCAATCAAGTCGGCAGGTAAAAGGTCGGGAGTAAACTGTATTCTCGAAAAATCAGCATCAACTGTTTTGGCAAGTGTTGTAATTGCCAAAGTTTTTGCCAATCCCGGCACACCTTCCAATAGTATATGACCATTAGAAAGCAAACCTATCATCAAAGTATCAACAAGATGTCGTTGTCCAACAATCACCTTGCCCATTTCTAAATTTAGAATATCAATAAACGAACTCTCTTTTTGAACTTTTTCGTTTAATTCTCGAATATTCACTTCGTTCATACTATATATATTTTTTAAGATTAACATTAATTTATTACTTAACTATTAAATCCACACAATTATTGTATAAATTTTATTTATTATGATAGAATTTACACCACTGTGTTATTCCACAAATCTCACACTTTGGTTTACGTGCAACACAAACATATCTTCCGTGCAAAATAAGCCAGTGATGAGCTATTGGCAAAAGCTGCTTTGGAAAATGTTTTACAAGTTGCTTTTCACATTCCAAAGGAGTTTTGGCAGCTCTCGACAGACCAATTCTATCTGAGACCCTAAACACGTGAGTATCAACAGCCATTGCAGGAATACCGAAAATAACTGACATAATAACATTTGCAGTTTTTCGACCAACTCCCGGCAAATCTTCCAAAGATTCTCTGTCCGAAGGCACTTGTGAAGAATGTTTTTCTACCAATGCACGAGATAAGCCTTCCAATGATTTAGCTTTATTGTTTGGAAAAGAAATGCTTTTTATGTACTCAAAAATTTCTTCTGCCGAGTAACGTGCCATAGCCTCTGGCGTTGGCATTTTTTCAAACAGTGCAGGTGTTACTATATTAACTCGTTTGTCTGTACATTGTGCCGACAAAACCACTGCAACAAGAAGTTGAAAAGGGGTTTCGTAGTGCAATTCTGTTTCGGCTACTGGCATATTTTCGCTAAACCAAGAAATTATACCCTCATATCTTTCTTTTATGGTCATTTCAGTAAGTTTTTTAATTCCTCAAATTGAAGTTTTTGCACTTCACTCTCCCCTATTCGCTTAATCATCACAAAATACAAAGAATTTCCACTTCGTTTTTTGTCATAAACAATTTGCTCCAAAAGTTCAGAAATAGGAACGTCTGTTCGAGTTGGCAAATGATATTGAGTTAACAAATCACTTGCTAATTTATGATGTTGTAGGTTCAGTATTTGTTTTTTCAAAGCAATATCCAAAGCCACCTGCATACCAAAACCAACTGCCTCTCCGTGTGAATAATCGTTAGAAATCTTTTCGAGAGCGTGAGCAAAAGTATGACCAAAATTCAAAATACGCCTAAGTCCAGCTTCCTTTTGGTCTTTTCCTACAATTTCAGCTTTTAACTCTACTGCTCTACGAACTATGTTCTCGTAAATATCTGGGCTACTCATAATCACAGAAATATCAGTATTTTGTAGCACCCTCACAAAATCCTCGTCGAGAATTAATGCAATTTTAATAACTTCTGCCATTCCACAAACAAACTCTCGTTGTGGAAGAGTTTTCATAAAATCTGTATCTATAACCACAAATTTTGGTTGTGAAAATACTCCAAGTATATTTTTAATACCACCAAAATCAACGCCATTTTTGCCACCAACACTTGCATCAACCTGCCCCAAAAGCGATGTCGAAACAAAACCAAACTCAATTCCTCGCATATAGATAGAGGCAACAAAACCTGTTAAATCACTAATAACGCCACCTCCTACACCAAGCAAAAAACTCTCTCTATCACAATTTAGTTCAAGCATTTGAGAAACTATACTTTCAACACAAGATAGAGTTTTAGAGCCCTCTCCTGCATCTACGACAATACATTTATATGAACTCAAATCTTCGTGATACAAGCCATATATATTTTTGTCGGTAAGTATAACCGTGTTTTTAGGACAAATATTATTTTTTGCAAAATCAAGCCATTTACAAAAATAAATTTGCGATATAACACTGTTGTTTTCTGTTATTTTGATAGTTTTCATACCTTAAATAAAAATCCATACGAAGATACGAAAAAAACAGATATTTCCAAAAAAGAAACATCTGTTTTTTGATATTTTTATGTTAAAAACAATTATTTTGACAATTCCAACATTCTCAAAATTGATTTTTCTGCTTTCACTCTCTCTTCTTCGTCCAAAATTATTTCGTTGTTTTCGTTTACCAACACATCATAAATTTTTTGCAAAGAATTTAATTTCATATAATTACAGTTATTACAGCCACAAGTAGAGTTTTCAGAAGGTGCAGGAATAAATGTTTTTTCGGGACAAGCAGTCTGCATCTCAAACAAAATACCAGGTTCAGTAACTACAATAAATTTGTTTGCCGAAGAAGTTTTTGCGTAATTCAATAACGAAGCAGTAGAACCAACGTGGTCTGAAATAAGGTGAATTGGCTTTTTGCACTCTGGGTGTGTCAAAACCAAGGCATCAGGATTTTGTTTTTTTAATTCCAAAATTCCCTCCAACGAGAAACGTTCGTGAACGTGACAAGCACCATTCCAAACAATCATATTCTCACGTCCTGTAAGAGTTTTGATAAAATCTCCAAGATTACGGTCTGGACCAAAAATAATTGGAGTTTCACGAGGCACAGAGTTTACAATATCAACTGCATTGCTCGAAGTACAAATAATATCTGTATGAGCTTTAACGCCAATAGTAGTGTTTACATAAGTAATCACTACGTGTCCCGGGTGCTGTGCAATAAATTTAGCATAATCATCTGCATTACAAGAGTCAGCAAGAGAACAACCAGCATTCATATCTGGCATTAATACTTTTTTTTGAGGTGAAAGTATTTTTGCAGTTTCGCCCATAAAATGCACACCTGCAAAAACAATAATATCAGCTGTATTGTTTTGTGCCACACGTGCTAATTGCAAACTATCTCCAACAAAATCAGCTACTTGCTGAATTTCAGGAGTTGTATAATAGTGAGCTAAAACAATAGCATTTTTAGTCTTTTTTAGCTCCTCAATCTTCAATTTAAGGTCTGTATTTTCCATTACTAAGCATTTTTTCTTTGTTGCGTTGCAAAGATACAAATTAATTTATTACCTTTGAACAAACTTTATAACAAAAAACTATGATACAGCAAAAAGTAGTTTCGAGAGTAAATGATATTAAATCAAAATACAAAGAATTTTGCACAGATAATATTCTTAAAACTTGTGAAAAATTCTATGACGCAACAACTCTTAATATTACAGATAGCCACGAAAGTGTTACAGAATTTACAAACCATATATTAAACAACTATCCATCAGTTGCAAGTATTTGTGTTTCGCCAAATTTCATAGAAGATGTAGGTTTGGTTTTGGGCGAAAGCGAAATAGGCATAACAGCAACGGTTGGGGGCTTCCCTATGGGGCAGACTTTTTTTGAAGTAAAGATATTGGAATGTAGTATGTCTATCGAAAATGGGGCTGACGAAGTCGATTTTGTAATTGATGTTGCAAGTGCAAACAACGGAAACTGGGAGATTGTAGAAGGTCAAATTGAGGAGCTTGTAGAGGAGATTGACTCTATGGCAATTTCAAAAGCTATTTTGGAAGTGGGCGAACTAAAAGACTTAGACACTGTATATAAAGCAAGTGAAGTTGCACTACTTGCAGGGGTTGATTTCATCAAAACATCTACTGGCAAAGTGGCTAAGGGTGCAGATATAGAAAGTTTTGTAACAATGTGTTTGGCAATCAAAGATTTTTATACTCACCACCAAATCAAAAAAGGTATTAAAGTAGCAGGTGGAATTCGTAGCACACAAGACCTTGCACTTTATTACACTGCCGTCAAAGAGATATTGGGAGAAGAATGGTTAAATCCAGATTTATTCCGAATAGGCACAAGCTCACTTGTTAAATAACAAAAAAGGATAATCTTAAAGATTATCCTTTTTTCTGAAATTACCTACTTATTTATAATACTCCTTAAACAAATGCCATAAGACTACTCCACCAGCTACCGAAACATTCAATGAGTGTTTTGTTCCAATCTGTGGAATTTCTATATATCCATCACACATATCTACAATTCGCTGTTCCACACCCATAACTTCATTACCTAAAACTATTGCAATTTTTTGGGTTTTGTCAGCTACAAAATCATCTAACATTACGGAGTTTTCCACCTGCTCAACCGCATAAATTTTGTAACCTTCGCTATGGAGCTTGTCAATCACAAGCGAACAATCTTCTTCATAACTCCATTTTACACTTAATTCTGCTCCGAGTGCAGTTTTATGAATTTCTTTGTTGGGAGGTGTTGCAGTAATACCACACAAATACAAATGCTCAATTCCAAAAGCATCAGAAGTTCTAAACATTGCCCCAACATTATTCAAACTACGCAAACTGTTAAGTACTACGCATATAGGCAATTTTTCTGATTTCAAAAATTCGTCTAAACTCGGACGATTTAGTTCACTATTTTCTATTTTTCTCATCTGTTTTGCAAGTTAGACTACAAAGATATAAAATGTATTTGTTTTTATTTAAAAAAATTACGTACTTTGTGCATCATAAAACAAAAAAATAATATAAAAAATGTCTGTTACTACACACCGTAGAGCTGTTACTACTCTACGACTTAAAGAGATGAAAATCGCGGGAGAGAAAATCTCAATGCTTACCGCTTACGATTATACAATGGCTAACATATTAGATCAAGCAGGTATTGATGTAATTTTGGTTGGGGACTCAGCTGCAAATGTTATTGCAGGTTACGAAACAACACTTCCAATGAGTGTTGATAATATGATTTACCACGGCAAAGCTGTTGCAAGAGCTGTAAACAGAGCATTAGTAGTTGTAGATATGCCTTTTGGTTCATATCAAGGTAACTCCAAAGAGGCACTTTCGAGTGCTATTCGCATAATGAAAGAAACCGAAGCGGATTGTATCAAACTCGAAGGCGGACGTGAAGTAATAGAATCTATTACACGTATCCTTTCGGCAGGTATCCCAGTTATGGGACACTTGGGTCTAACTCCTCAATCTATAAATATTTATGGCACTTATGGCGTTAGAGCAAAAGAAAAAGAGGAGGCAGACAAATTAATAGAAGATGCTATATTGCTCGAAAAAGCAGGTTGTTTTGCCATTGTATTAGAGAAAATTCCGTCAGAATTGGCAGCACGTGTTGCAGAGGTATGTACTATTCCAATTATTGGTATTGGTGCAGGTAACAAAGTAGATGGACAGGTGCTTGTATCATACGATATGCTTGGTATAATCAACGAATTTTCTCCAAGATTTTTGAGAAGATATGCAGACTTGAATGCAACAATGACTTCTGCTTTCAAACAATACATCGAAGACGTTAAAGACAAAAAATTCCCTAACGACGAAGAATGTTACTAAACTTATATATAGTATTCCTTAAAATTGGATTGTGGGGATTTGGCGGTGGATATGCAATGTTAGCACTTATCCAGAGCGAGTTGGTGGTCAGAAACGAGTGGCTTACCAACGAGCAATTTACTAATATTGTTGCCATATCACAAATCACCCCGGGGCCGATAGCTGTTAATTGTGCAACTTATGTTGGCTACGAGGTTAGTGGCTCGTGGTTGGGTTCGTTAGTTGCTACTCTCGGAGTAGTTACTCCATCTTTGATACTTATGAGTTTGGTTTCTGTTTTCTTTACAAAACTTCACGGAAATATTTACGTAAACACAGTTATCCGCACACTTAGACCATTCACAATAGCACTAATTTTGTCGGCAGCACTGCTACTTGTTACCCCCGACAATTTTATAGACTTTTGGAGCGTAACACTTATGGTAGGAGCATTTGTAGCATCATACAAAAAAGTAAATCCAGTACTAATCATTTTGTCATCAGCAATTTTAGGATTTTTAATATACTATGTATTTTAGAAAAATAAAAACAATTACTATCTTAGTCTTGGCAACCATATTTATGAGTTGCACAACAACTAACGAAAATAAAAAATCAAAATATATGAATCAAGCAATAGAAAATATCCATCAGCGTAAAAGTGTACGCTCATACACAGCAGATACAGTTCCAATGGAAACTCTACAAGAATTAGTAAAGGCTGCAATGGCTGCTCCAACTGGCAAAAACGTTCAACCTTGGGAATTTATAATTGTTACAGATAGACAAAAATTAGACTCAATGGCAGAGAGTCTTCCATTTGCAAAAATGCTATCAAAAGCAGGTTGTGCAATAGTAGTTTGTGGTAACAACAACCCTGAGAACGGAGGGTCAATAACTTGGGACTTGGATTGTAGTGCAGCTACACAAAACATTCTACTTGCTGCCGAAAGTCTTGGATTAGGAGCTGTTTGGACTGCCGTTCACCCTTATGCAGAAAGAATTGAACCTGTGGTAAAAATTCTTAATCTGCCACAAGACATTATCCCTTTGAGTGCTATTCCAGTTGGTTTTCCTTCAAAAGAACATAAACCAAGAGAAAAATACAATGCAGAGAAAATCCACATAAATCAGTGGTAAGCAATAAATTCCATACAAAAAACACGTTCAAAATTTGAACGTGTTTTTTGTATACAACACTAAGGTACTTATTACTTTTTAGGCTTGATATCAGGACGCAAAGTTTTTCTTATATCAATATTATAAGCCTCTCCAACCTCATTGTGGAACTCTTTTTTCATTTCTTCAAATATCTCAATTTCTTTTTCTACTAAGTTTGTAGATTGCTGAGGATCTTTCTTGATATCATACAGTAAATATTCATCTGAATTACCTATTTCGTGACCAGATTTTACTTTTTTACTTCCGTGGTATGGAGGAATAAGCGTATAACCATTTTTATGATAAGCAATTCTTCTACCAGCCTCGACAAAATATTCATTACGTCCCTCAGTACTTTCACCAAACATAACATCAAGATAATCCTTTGAATCAATATTTTCAGGCAATTTGTCGTATCCAACTAAATTTGCAATAGATGCTAAAATATCAAGTTGTGAGAACAAGGCATTTGAAACAACAGGTTGAACTTTACCTTTCCAGTAAACAAATAGAGGAATATGTGTACCTCCTTCGAAAAGGCTATATTTACCACCTCTCAAAATACCGTTAGGCTGGTGTTCGCCTACAAGTGCGTTTGATAAATCTTTATAACCATCGTTAAGAATAGCTCCATTATCACTTGAGAAAATAACAAGAGTATTTTCAAGCAATCCTTCTTTTTCAAGCTTTTTGATAAGTTCACCAACACACCAGTCAGCTTCAATAATTGCATCACCACGAGAACCCATTGCTGTCGAACCTACGAAACGTGAATGTGGAGTTCTTGGAACGTGTGGTTGATGAAGACCATAATATAAGAAAAATGGATTGTTTTTATTTTCATCAATAAAACGTTGTACTTTATCCACAAAATAATCTGCCATATTCTCGTCTATCCATTTAGCACTCTCTCCTCCTTTCATAAAACCAATACGAGGGATACCATTAACAATAGAATTATTATGGTCATAATCCCAATGAAGTTTTAACATTTCAGGATTCGTAAGTGCAGTTGGTTCTCCTTCAAAGTTTTCTGTATAACTAACTTGAATAGGATCATTTGGATCTAAACCAACAACATCGCCATTTTCAACAAATACTGTTGGGACACGGTCGTTAGTTGCAGCAATAAGACAAGAATAATCAAAACCAATTTGGTTTGCACCAGGTTTAACAGTTTTGTTCCAATCCGGGTTGCCATCACCCATACCTAAGTGCCATTTACCAATAGCTCCTGTTACATAACCTTGCTCTTGCATCATTTTAGGTAATGTAAACTCAGTTTCCTTAATAATCAAAGGGTCTTCTCCCGAAAGGATTTGTGCTTCTTCATTTTTCCAAGGATATTTGCCAGTAAACAAGGCATATCTACTTGGAGTAGAAGTTGCAGAGGTTGCGTAACCGTTATTAAAACAGACCCCATTGTTGGCTAAATAGTCAATATTTGGAGTGGAAATTGTTTTGGCTCCATATGCACTAACATCACCATAACCCAAGTCGTCCGCAAGAACAATTATCACATTTGGCTTTGTTGCGATTTTTGCCTCCTCTTGACAGCTCATCAAAGGAACTACAACGGGAATGATAAATTTTGAGATCGAAACTTTACTCATAATACAATGTTATTATTAATAATAAATAATTCAACAAAAAATATTTTAACAGGTCAAATATAGTTATTTTTTATTTATTATCTTTATAAATAAAAAAATATTACTTTTGTGAGTTAAAAACACATATCAACTAATAACAATATAATTCAGAATGGAAACTGAAATCAAAAACACCATAACCTTACAAGAGGCTAAGAGAATAACAGATACGGTGAGTTTTTCTACTCTAATCAAACCTTTTGGCAGTCTGTGCAATCTTAATTGCAAATATTGTTATTACATTGATAAAGAACGATTTTATACTAAAAAACAAAGCATAATAGCAGACGACATATTAGAAAATTACATAGATCAATATATCAATTCAAATAACTCATCAGAAATAACTTTCTCTTGGCACGGTGGAGAGCCTCTTTTGGCAGGAATCCAATTTTACAAAAAAGCATTGAATCTTCAACGTAAACATAATACTAAAAACAAGACTATATCTAATACACTTCAAACAAATGGAGTATTGATTAATGATGAGTGGTGCAACTTCTTCAAGAAGAATAATTTTTTGATTGGAATATCTATTGATGGCCCAGAAGATATTTATTCTAAATACCGTTACAAAAAAAATGGAGAATCAGTTTTTAAAACTGTCATCGAATCTATTGTTAAACTAAAAAAATATGCTGTTAATTTCAACACGCTCTCAGTGATCAACAATATGAGCGAATCGAGAGGAAAAGAAATATACATCTTTTTAAAAAGTTTGGGAGTAGAATATATGCAATTTCTGCCAAGTGTGGATTTTATCTACGACAGTAAAACCTATGCAAAACGTGCTATCATATCTCCATTTATAGGAAATTCAGAAAGAACATACACCAAAGCTCCTTGGTCAGTTTCAGCTACAGGTTACGGACAATTCTTAATTGACGTATTTGATGAATGGATTAAAAGTGATGTTAGTAAAATATTTGTTCAGACATTCGATATGACACTATGTGCGTGGTGTGGTGCACGACCACCAGTGTGTGCATACCAAGAAAGTTGTGGAGATGTGCTAACTGTTGAACATAATGGAGATGTTTATTCTTGTGATCATTTTGTTTTTCCTGAATACAAATTAGGCAATATTAAAGATAGTACGTTGAAGAATATGTTGCACAGCAAAAAACAAATATCTTTTGGATTGAGCAAACGTGAATCCTTACCAACAGAATGTCTACATTGTGAGTTCTATTTTATGTGTTGCGGCGAATGTCCAAAACATCGTCACATTCCCACAAAAGATCACAAAATGAAATACTCTTTGTGCGATGGAGTGAAAATGTTTTACACCCACACAAAACCATATATGATATATATGCGAGATATGTTGAATCAACAAAAATCACCTGCCTATGTTATGCAATATGCTCGTCAGTTAATCGAACAAGTAAAAAAACAGTAGTACTGTCCGCTAAAATAAAGAAAACAAAAACACGCTTTCATTTTTCATAGAGGGCAATGAGAGAAACATTTGACAAGCAACTGTTTGATAATTTCAAAAAATAGAGTTTTCAAAAAATCTCTATACAGCTTTACACCATAAATATAGTGATAAAATCAAAAAAAACAAACTATTTTTTACCACATTACCAACACAAAAAAACACGTTCAAATTTTGAACGTGTTTTTTGTGAGTAAAGTAAATCAAAAACTACAAAAGACCTTTTGCGTGTTTTTCAGCAATTACTTTAAGCATATCGTCTGTCATAGACTCCAAATTCCATTGAGCTTTCCAACCCCATTCTGCTTTTGCACAACTATCGTCCAAAGAGTTTGGCCAAGAGTTAGCAATAGCCAAACGAACTTCGTCAATTTGGTAATCCATTGTAAACTCAGGAATACGTTTTTGGATAGCATTAAAGATTGTAGTAGGCTCAAAAGACATTGATGCAATGTTGAAGCTATTACGATGAATAAGTTTAGTTGGGTCAGCTTCCATAATTTGAACACAAGCGTTCAAAGCATCTGGCATATACATCATATCCATATATGTGCCTTCTGGAAGAGGACAAGTAAATTTCTTATCACGAATTGCAGCATAATAAATATCTACTGCATAGTCAGTTGTACCACCACCTGGCATAGTTACGTTTGAAATCAAACCAGGGAAACGTACCGAACGAGTATCAACACCAAAACGAGTGAAATAATAATCGCTAAGCATTTCACCAGTTACTTTGCATACACCATAGATAGTAGATGGACGCATAATAGTATCTTGAGGAGTACCGTCTTTTGGAGAGTTATTGCCAAATGCACCTATTGAACTTGGAGTAAATACTGCACAACCAAACAATCTTGCCACTTCAAGACAGTTAGTCAAAGCACCCATATTAACTTTCCAAGCAAAGATTGGTTTACCCTCACCAACAGCTGACAACAAAGCTACTAAGTTGTAGATTGTATCAATTTGGTATTTAGAAACGATATGAGCTAACTCGTGAATTTCGAGTGCATCAAGTCTTTCATAAGGACCATCGATAGCAAAATTACAAGTTGGTCGCATATCAGTAGCAACAACATTGTTTGCACCATAAATTTTTCTAAGGTGAGTTGTTAGCTCTGAGCCAATTTGACCACCTGCTCCTACGATAAGAATTCTTTTCATTTTTAAGAGAATATTTAATGTTTATTTCGGACACAAAAGTACACAAAAAAACTTATATGTATATTTTGTTGTTCAATTATTTTCAAATTATTTTCTGTCTGGGTAAACTATTCTTGAATGATATATATTTACCAAAGCATTTTTTAGTGTTTCTTTAATTATTTCAATATCTCGCAACTCCAATTCTGAATTAGCCAACAAATTATCATTGATTTGGTTAGCAATAATTTTGTTAATTAGACTTGAAATAGTTTCTTCGTTATATTCTTTGAGTGAACGAGATGCAGCCTCAATACTATCACACATCAAACAAATAGATGCCTCTTTTGAGATAGGTTTAGGCCCTGGATACCTAAAATCTTGTTCATCAACGTTTTCTTTACCAACCTTTTCAATTTCTTTGCTGTAAAAATAAAAAATCAAAGAATCAGAATGGTGAGTTGCAATAAACTCAGTAATAATATCTGGTAATTTATATTTTTTTGCAAGTGCAATACCAGAGGTTACGTGGTTTTTGATAATCTCTGCACTTTGTTTAGGAGTTAGATTATCGTGAGGTTTGCTGTCATTTGTAATATTCTCAATAAAATATTGAGGGTTAGACATTTTTCCAATATCGTGATACAAAGCACCTGTACGAGCCAACAAATCATTTGCTTTTATAGCTTTCGCAGCACGTTCCGAAAGGTTAGAAACTTGTACAGAATGTTGGAAAGTTCCCGGAGCATTTGTAGCCAAATCCCTCAAAAGTTTTTGGTTCGTATCACACAAGTCAAACAATGTAATCTTTGTAACAAAATTAAATACTTTCTCAATCACAAATAAGAATTGATACAATACCACAGTTGCAAATGAATTTATAACAAACCAAATGAAAGTAGAATAATTATCAGTTTCGTATTCTCCACTAATAACACTCATAGCCGTATAGCACAACACAAAAGTAAACAGTGCAGACAAACTCGCTGGGACAATAGTATGGCGACGGTAAGAGCTTCGCATAATCATCAAAGCAACAACACCTCCTAAGAAATTAACCACAAAAAAGTCTATTGGACGTGGAGCAATCATTGCCACCGACAACAATATAAATATATATTGATGAATTGCCATTTTGGTGGAATAAAATGCTGCAATATACAAAGGTACTATCATAAATGGTATGATATACACACTTTGGTTTGAGTACTGCGACACAAAGACCATAGCAACAGTGCTACCTATATACATTATCAACACAAACAAAATATTATTTAATTTTGCAAGTACCTGCCCTCTAAGCTCACGTAAAGTAAGGTAAGACACTATTAATATTAGCAAAACATATAATAGATACCCCCCAAAAGAGAATAACGAAAAACCACTACTTTCACGCTTATTAAATTCGTTTCGATAGGAGTCAAGCACATTAAAAACTGTGTCATTAATAACATCTCCATTACGAACAATAACATCACCTTTTGCAATAAAACCTTTGGCTTTCGAAACTTTTTCGAGTTCTTTTTGTTGATTTATTTGATTAATATCAAAATCATATTTAACATTTGGCTGTATAAGCTCCTTGATTGTCTGAAATTCTTCAATAGAAATATCATTTCTGACCGTATTATATATTTCGTTTGTGGCAGATGAAACAGAATACAAATTTCTGACACTAACAATTTTTATAGAATTTTTGTATATTAATTTTATAATTGATTTACCTTCTATATTGCTGGATTCGTCCAAAATTCCAACTTCCAAAACCTCGCTTAGTTTGTTATACAGAACAAGACCTTTTTGAGACAATATACCTTGATCATCAGCATTAAAATGCCATACAACACTTTCCAAAACGTATTTGGAAAGTGTTGTATCTAATTCATATACAGGGACATAGTTATTCGTAATTAAATCAATATCCTCTTTATATTCTTGCTCAGATTTTTGGATTGGAAAATCAAAAGCAGCAATAATTTTGTTGCCATTCCACGTTTGACCAATTTTAAAAGCATAGTTAAACGAACTATAATTTGGCACAATTAATGAAATTATAATTGCGGTGAGAACAAAAAGGGAAATATTCAAATACTTACGATTCATAATCATTTATTTTGTAGCTACTCCATCAAATGCTTTAAATCCGTCGCCAAGAGTCTCGTGTGCTTCTACCACTACCAAGAAGGCTTTTGGATCTATTGCTTTGATTGTAGATTGGATTAAAGGTAATTGTTTTCTATCTATGACCACAAAGATAATATTTTTATCGTTTCGAGTATACATTCCTTCGGCTTTTATTAATGTTGCACCTCTTTCAAGCTCATTAATGATATATTCTCTAAGTTCTGTTTGTTTGTCAGATATAATAAATAGTAATTTGTTAGATGTACCACCTTCTACTATATAGTCTATTACACGTGTCAAAACAAACACACAAATAACAGAATAAAGAGGAAGTTTCCAGCTACCAATCAACAAACCAGATAATATAATACCAGATTCTACAAATATAATTGCTTTTGAAAGTGGAATACGTCCATACTTAGATACAATCATAGATACAATATCTGTACCGCCACTTGTACCGTGATTTACGAATATCATACCCAAACCTACTCCCATTACCAAACCGCCAAACACAGCAGCAAGCAACAAATCATCTGTCAAATTTATAGAACCACCAAACATCAATGCTGGGTCGTTACCAATAATTGTAGTAAACAAGTTTATCATTAAGGGCGTTACTACGGCAGAAAAAATAGTTTTTGCACCAACACCACTTCCCAAAGCATAAAATGCAAGTATAAGCAAAGGAATATCCATTGCAATACCAAATGTACCAATCATTATATTAGGAAAGAAATGGTGAAGAATAATACCAATACCATAAACTCCACCCGGAACTAAGTTGTAGGGAGTTATAAAAATCACCAATCCAATAGCAAGAAGTGCAGAACCTAACAATATTGCACCCCAAGATAAGAACCATTTAAAACTTAAAGGTTTTTCACCCAAAATCACTGTCTGTGTCATAAATTATCAATTAATATGTATTATTTTGAAATATTTTGAGCCTTAAAATGATGTTATATTTATATCATAAAACACTCAAAAAGGTTAATCATTGCACAAAAGTACAAAAGATTTCAGAAAAACACTAATAAATATAATAAAATCATTACCTTTGCATCGTAAAAATTTGATGAGCGTATGATACTATACATTTGTTTAGGGTTAATCTCTTATTTATTAGGATCTATTTCGAGTGCGGTTTGGATTAGCAGAAGGTTTTATGGAATAGATATTCGTGAACACGGAAGTGGAAATGCTGGAGCAACAAATATGCTTAGAGTACTGGGCAGAAAAGCTGCACTACCAGTATTTATTATAGATTTTTTCAAAGGTTATGTTGCCGTTGCTATTGCACACTTCACAGATTTGGACGGGGATAGTTTCTTTATTTTGAAATTAGTATTAGCATTTTTGGCAGTAGTTGGCCATATGTTCCCTCTATACACAAAATTCAAGGGAGGCAAAGGAGTTGCAACAATCGCTGGTGCAATGCTTGGTATAGCACCACTTGCATTACTTCTTGCATTCACAACATTTTTTGTAACACTTGCAATCTCAAAATACGTATCGTTGGGTTCAATGATTGGAGGTATTTCATTCCCAATATACATTTTGCTTCTTGAAGGAAACTGTTCACTAAGATTTTATTTCGGTATCACAATAGCATTACTACTAATACTAACCCACCGCAAAAACATTGGAAGAATTGCCAAGGGTACAGAATCTAAAATATATCTAAAAAAACGAAAAGAAAAATAATCGTATATAACAACAAAAAAACACTAAACATTAGTTTAGTGTTTTTTTATTATACATATAGTAATTTTAAAGAAACTCTACTTTTGACTATTGCAGTACTGGCATACATAAAACATAGCATTGGTGAAATATACAAGATAGACGAGTTTCAGTTTAGCAGACAACAATTACCTACTTCTCACCAATAGCAAGTCCAGACTCATCTACCCTAACAATTTTCACCTTAACAAGCGTATTTATCAATTCTTTTTGGTAAGGCAATTCAACTTTCACATAGTTAGATGTATAACCAAACATCACTCCACCTCGTCTAAAACCCTCAACTAAAACTTCCACTTCACGCCCCAAAAACTTTTCACAAAATTCTTTATGCAGAGAATTTGACAATTCAGTAAGTTTTTCTACTCTAAGGTGGCGAGTATGAATATCCACACTACCCTCATACAAAACGGCATCTGTATTAGCTCTCTCGGAATAAGGGAAGATATGCAAAAACGAAGGTTTCAACTCAGCTAACAAATCATAAGTTTTTTGGAACAATTCGTCTGTTTCACCCGGAAAACCTACAATCACATCAATACCTATAAAAGTTTCGGCATCAATAGATTTAATCATATTAATTTTTTCAGCAAATTTTTCTACCGTATATCTACGTCGCATTTTTGCTAAAATTTCGTTACAACCAGACTGGATAGGAATATGGTAATGCGGTTGGAATTTCGGAGAATTATGTGTAAATTCAAATATTTCCGCAGTAAGCAAATTAGGCTCAATAGATGATATTCTGTATCGCTCAATACCCTCAACAGAATCCAAAGCACGTAGCAAATCCAAAAAACTCTCATTAGTAGTTCTGCCATAGTCGCCAATATTAACACCTGTCAAGACAATTTCTTTGATACCTTTTTGAGCAATTTCAGTAGCTTGGTTCACAAGTTCGGAAATAGACATATTTCTACTTTCGCCACGAGCCAAAGGGATTGTACAGTACGAACAATGATAGTTACAACCATCTTGAACTTTCAAAAAAGCACGTGTTCTATCTCCCGACGAAAACGAAGCAAAAAAAGAACTAATATCGTTTGTATCACACGAGAAAATTGTCTTTTCGCCTTTCAAAGCAATATCTCTAACCATTTTCACTATATCTCCTTTTTGATTGTTATTAACAACCAAATCCACACCCTCTATCTCAGATATTTCTTGTGGTTTGAGTTGTGCATAACAACCCGTAACCGCAATTATCGACTGAGGATTATCTCTATGTATTTTGCGAATTAAATATCTACATTTTTTGTCGGCAGTATCTGTTACTGAACAACTATTTATAACGTGAATATCTGCACTTTTATCTGAGTCTTTCACTCTTTCAAAACCTTCACCTTCAAACTGACGTGCCAAAGTAGAAGATTCCGAGAAATTAAGTTTACAACCCAAAGTGTGAAATTTTACTCGTTTATTTTGATTCATTTCATTTAAAATTTATGCAAAGATAATTAAAAACTCATTCTAAGCGAAACAAAACCAGTAATTCCGGGAGTAACTGCCGAATTAAACGATGCAATAGACGGGGTATAATTAAACATATTGTTCACACCTGCCGAGAAATTCCATTTGTGATTAAGTATAGCATTAAACGACAAATTACACAAAACATATCCCTCTAAATTTCCCTCATATACTCCTTCAATAATTTCTGGAATAAGCGAACCAGAATTATTTATGATTGTTGGCATCATATCTTGATAAGTTTTTGGACTGTAATAATTTGCTGAGAAATTCACTCCCAAAGTCCATTTTTTCACTTCAAACATATAATTTGTAAGCAAAGAAACAGTGTGGGGCGAAGCAAATATATATTGAGCCGAATTTACAGGGCCAGACTCATCTCTATAACTGAAAGAATAATTTGCATTAAACCACCAACCCTTCAAAATCATTAGGCGAGTAGCAAAATCCACTCCATACAAATTACTCTTAGCGGTATTCTGGTAAATCAACCTTAACTCCTGCACATCGTGATAAGTGTCTATTTTATCTCTAAAAAAGTTTGCGTAAGCGTTCAATGACATATAAAGTCTATTGTTCGATGACAAATAATCTCCCGAAACCGAAACAAAATTATTTGTTTCTGGTTTTAGGTCAGCATTTCCAGTAATTGTCAAACCCATATATGGCTGGTAATACTCCATATAACGTTCTTTGAGCGACGGGTTTCTAAATCCCATTGCATAATTAGCTCTAATTTTGAATTTATTAAGGTCAAATTTAAGCCCCAACTGCGGAATTACCGAAAATCCCATTCCTTGTTTATCTTTGTTCTTATCAGGTGCAAAAATATTATTAAACATCTCTTCTGCCGAAGTAAAACCATAATTATCCAAACGAACTCCTGCAAGAATTTCTACTACATTAGATAATTTTGCCTCGTCTTGAACATACAGAGAAAAGGTATTTGAAAAGTATTTATCACCAAAGCCACCACTTGACAAGTCTAATTTTAGAGTTTCTCTAAAAAAGTCCATTCCCACAGTAAGTTCATTATTTTTGAAAGAAGTATTTTTGTAAAGCACTCTTCCAACCATCACATTGTGGTCTTGTTTTGGTGTAATCAAACCCAAACTATCTTGATGACGAGTCGTGTTTGTTGTATGAAAAGAGAAATCCAAATTATTATTTTTATTTATCGAATAATTCAAATAAGCATCAATATTATAGCCTTGATAATTCTCAAAAGGAACTACTCCATCTTCACCAATCGAACCAAAAGATTTATAATTCCCCAAATCATATCTATTTTTCCAATAATAACCACCTTTTAGTCGAGCAGTCAAATGCTCAGATATTTTATATTCTAATTTTTGGTTCAAAGCCACACTCTGCCACCCACTAACACTAATACCACTGCTATCCACAGGAACATAAATATATTTATCTACTGGTTTGCCGTCAATCACCAAATAATGTCTTTTTTCGGAATGTTTGCTAACCAAACGATATGGGTCTATGGATTGATAAGTTATGTCGGTAGTAGTAACAAATCTTTGTGAATTATAACCTAAATATGCAGCAGATGTAATGTTTGGCATATCCACTGTCATTCCCTCTTTACGGTCTTTTTTGTTTATTTGATTAAAACCTCCAAAATTCACATAAGCACTACCCTCCAAACCATTATAAGGGCGTTTTGTAATTATATTGATAGTTGCACCCATTGAGTTTGAACCATACATAACCGACGACGAGCCTTTCACAACTTCTATTCTTGAAATAGCCTCAGTTGGGATTTTAGAAAAATCTATATTTCCATTTGTATCCCCCGACAATCGTTCACCATCTACGAGTATCAAAATATTACGTGCATCAAGTCCTTGAAAAGTCATTGACGTGCCATAGGCAGCTTGATGAAATTCCAAACCTGGTAATTGACTCGACAAAACATCTTCTAATTTGCTCATACCAGTTGCTCGAATTTGCTTTTCGGTAATAAGTTGAGTTAGAATAGGGACATTTTTTAACGAGCGTTTACTACGTGTTCCTGTTACCACAACAGCGTCCATAGTAAGGGTATCCATTACGAAAGTTTGCTGACCCAAAAGCTTTTCATTTTGCGTAACTTGTTGAGCATCAACTCTAATAGTAAATAGAGAAAATAATATTAACAATAATACAACCTTTTTGTTCATATTTTTTATACATTTGAGGAATATTTGCGTACAAAGGTAATAAAAAAACATAAACAACAGTCTTATTTTTTTTACTTATCACGCAACAAAGTATCAAAAAGTATAAAGATTATTATAATAAAACTATGTCAGAAGGAACTAAAAAAACAGATTTTTTAATCATTGGTTCTGGTGCGGCAGGATTGTCCTTAGCCTTAAAAGTTGCCGATTATGGCAAAGTGTTGCTAATCTCAAAAGCTGAAATATGCACTACTAACACCAACAAAGCACAAGGCGGAATCGCATCTGTGATGTATGAACCAGATAATTTTGAGAAACACATTGCAGACACTATTGTTTGCGGTTCAAAAGAGGGCAACGAAGAGGTAATTCGTATGGTTGTCGAGAATGCTCCAAAACAAATCAAAGAATTGATTAAATGGGGAGTAGCATTTGACAAAAAAGACGGAAAATATGATTTAGCTCGTGAGGGAGGTCATTCGGAACACCGTATTTTGCACCACAAAGACAATACTGGTGAGGCTATCCAAGAGGCTCTACAACGCAAAGTAAAACAACACAAAAACATAGAAATTGCCGAAAACCATTTTGCAGTCGATTTACTTACCCAACACCATTTGGGCAAACTCGTAAAAAAAGACACAAAAGATATAGAGTGCTACGGTGCTTACATTCTAAACACAAAAACAGGAGATGTATATACAGTACTTTCAAAAGTAACTATACTTGCTACTGGCGGTGTTGGCAACATCTATAACGTTACAACAAACCCAATCGTAGCAACGGGCGACGGTATAGCTATGGCACATCGTGCAAAGGCAAAAATTGAAGGTATGGAATTTATACAATTCCACCCAACAAGCCTTTACGACCCAAACACTCGACCATCGTTTTTGATAACAGAGGCAATGAGAGGATTTGGAGCAATTCTTCGCACCAAAAAAGGTGAAGATTTTATGCCTAAATACCACAAAATGGGCTCTCTTGCTCCTCGTGATGTAGTGGCAAGATCAATAGACTCTGAACTAAAAAAATATGGAGATGATTTTGTGTATCTTGACGTTACACACAAACCAGCAAAAGATATTATAGACCACTTCCCAAATATATATCACAAATGTTTGGAAAACGGTATTGATATTACAAAAGATATGATACCAGTTGTTCCAGCAGCTCACTATTGTTGTGGTGGTGTGAAAGTAGACACGAATGGTCAAACAAACATATCAAGACTTTATGCAGCAGGAGAATGTTCTTCGACTGGTCTACACGGTGCAAACAGACTTGCATCAAACTCACTAATCGAAGCAGTCGTTTATGCAGACAAAATTGCTAAACACGCACTATCAAGAATCAACGATTTGACTTTCCAAACAGATATTCCAATTTGGAACTTTGAAGGAACTATCCACCCAGAGGAAATGATTTTGATTACTCAAAGCTACAAAGAAATGCAACAAATAATGAGCTACTACGTTGGTATTGTACGCTCAAATGCACGTTTAGAAAGAGCTTTATCTCGTCTGGAAATTATCTACCACGAGACCGAGGAAATGTACAAAACATTGAAAATAAACAAACAACTTTGCGAATTGAGAAATATGATTGCAGTGGCATATATTATCATCAAACACGCAAAAGAAATGAAACATAGCGTTGGTCTACACTACACAATAGACTACCCTACTATAAATATGACTAAACAAGAATTTTAGTGATTAAACAAAAAAGAATAAAAGAATTAGTTGATAATATGGGATTTAAGCACTTAAATCCCACTCAACAATCATTGATAGAATCAAAATCAGACAACAAAATTTTAATCTCTGCAACTGGCTCAGGCAAAACATTTGCCTTTCTGTTGTGTGCAGTAGAATATTTGGAACAAAACTCAAAAGATATACTCATACTTGCACCTTCTCGTGAATTATCTTCACAGATTGAGGACGTTTTTAGAATATCTAAGAGTGGTTACAACGTAACTTGCTGTTACGGTGGACACTCCATACATATCGAAAAACGCAGTCTTGACTACTCGCCAAGAGTTATCGTCGGAACTCCGGGAAGAATCTTAGACCATATCCGCAAAAATAATTTCAATTTCAAAAATATCGGAATGTTGATATTTGACGAATTTGACAAACTATTAGAGTTTGGCTTTGATGATGAAATGAACGATATAGTTTCGGCTCTCCCAAACATTGACAAACGTATTCTTGCCTCGGCCACAAAGTGTGAAGATTTCCCAAAATATATAGACAAAGATAGTTTTGAAGTTGTGCATACCGAAATTTCAAACCCTGAGAATCGTATGCAGTGCAAAAGAGTTGAATGTGGCACACACACCAAATTAGAAACACTGTTTACACTTATGTGCAAAATTGCAAATGAGCCAACCATAGTGTTTTGTAATTTTAGAGAAGTATGTGAAGAAGTTTCGGACTATATGTTTGATTTGTATTTAGAAAACGAGTATTTCCACGGAGGAATGGAACAGTTTGATAGAGAAAAAGCACTTACAAAATTCAAAAATGGCAGTTGTAATGTACTTGTTTCGACAGACTTAGCAGCAAGAGGAATAGATATTAGTGATGTCAAAAACATTGTTCACTATCATATCCCCGAAACAGAAGAAACATTTATTCACCGCAACGGACGAACTGCACGAATAGACAAAGCTGGAAATGTATATTTAATTGTCGAAAACGACACAGAACTCCCAGAGTGGACAGAAAAAATACAAGAAAGCGAAACTCTAAATTTTAGCAAACAAATTCCCGAACTTCCAAACTACAAAACAATATATTTTGGAATGGGCAAAAAAGACAAACTATCTCGCATTGATATAGTTGGATTTTTATGTCAAAAAGGAGGTATCCAAAAATCAGATATCGGACTTATTGAACTAAAAGACCACCACTGTTTTGTCGCAGTCAAAGAAGAACTCGCCAAACAAACCGTCAAAAGAATTTTCAGCGAAAAAATCAAAGGCAAACGCACTAAAATTGCTATCTCAAAATAATACGGTAATTTTACAATTTCCCTGAAATTACCTAATGAGATTAAAAAAAATTATTGCTGTCCGATAAAAATCATACAAGCTCCCAATAAACTCGGATCTCTTAGGCTATTTTGCTGATGCTCATAACGTAGCGTACTGGCGTACGTGAGTTATGAGCATCGGTAAAATAGACAAGATAGGCAAATTTCGTTTTTAGCAGACAACATTATTTAAAAAAAATGCTACCATATTGGTAGCATTTTCTATATATAAACTCTTAGTAGACAACAATAATTATTATTGCTGTCCGGTAAAAATTTTAAAAATCATTATAATGGATTAAGCGATAATACATTACAGCATTTTAATTTGTGAGGGGCTTGGAAAAATGATTTTTAAAATTTTTATCTTTCCGAAATCTTACAAGTTCCCAATAAACTCGGATCTCTTAGGCTATTTTGCTGATGCTCATAACGTAGCGTACTGGCGTACGTGAGTTATGAGCATCGGTAAAATAGACAAG
>CAZRHJ010000004.1:0-78798 GCA_964600025.1 uncultured Rikenellaceae bacterium
AAAACACTGTAATATATTATCGCTTAATCCATTACAATGATTTTTAAAATTTTTATCTGACAGCAATAATTCAATAAATACATACAAAGCATTATAGCCCAAAGTTATAATGCTTTTTTTATAAGGCTTCGTAGTTCAACGGATAGAATAGCGGTTTCCTAAACCGTAGATAGCAGTTCGATTCTGCTCGGAGCTACAAAAAAACGAAACTCGCCTATCTTAGGTGAGTTTCGTTTTTTTGTGCAATACTATGCTTAAATATATTACTCTTCGTAAAAATTTTGGCGAAATAGACAAGATAGGCTAGTTTCGTTTTTAGCGGACGATAATATTTCGTTTTAGCGTACAGTATTAATTGCTATATAGTCCTACAACCTTATTGTATTGGGCAATAGATGCTTTGTATTGTAAGTTGGTGTTAATAACGCTGTTATATGCAAGTAGCCACGATAGTTGTGAGGAAAGTACATCTAAGACAGTTAATCTGCCCTCATTGTAGCTAAGAGTATTTATATCCAAACTTTCTTGGGCTATTGACAGTGTTGATTTAGCAATTTCGAGTTCTGTAAGTGATTGGTTTAGGGAGTACCAAGCATTGCTAAGTTCGCCTGAAATCATATCACGAGTATTATCTCTTTGAAGTTCTTTGCTTGTAATGTTTGCAAATGATATTGCACGAATGTGTTTGCGTTTGTTCCATTGGAAAACAGGTACATTTATTTGTCCAAACAATATCCCATTTGCCATACCACTTCCGTCAAAGTTTATCATCTGAGAGCCATAAGTTCCTTTGAATCCTGCTGAAATCCGTGGTAAAAATTCTGACATCTTAGCTTTGAGTGTTTGTTGTTCGAGTGCAATTTGGTTTGTAGCAATCTTGAAATCTGGGCGAAGCAAAAGCACCTCGTCTAAGTTCAGCGATTCGGGCAAAGTCATTTCTATATCAATAGATTGACTTGCTGTGCTTTCTGAATTAGATTCTGCTCCCATCATAACATTGAAATTAATCATTGCAGATTTGTGTTTTTGCTGAATATTAGCTAATTGCAACTGAGACTCTTTAAGCCTTGTTTCGACCATCAACACATCATTTTTTGAAATTAAACCGTCCTCAAATCGTGTTTTTATAATTTTCAAAAGGTTGCCAACAAGTTCTACATTTCGCTGCGAAACTTTTAACATTGCACTCATAGCAGATAACTGCCAATAGTACATATCCGCAGCATAATAAATATTATCAACAGTAAGTTTCTCGGCATCTTTTGCAATTTGCTCTCCAATTTTTGAGGCTTTGTATTGGTTTCGAACTGCACTACCACTATAAATATTCTGAGATATTACACCATTAACGCTATATCCCCACGGTTTTAGTGCCATTACAGAACCAGGTGCAAGTTCAAATTCGACTTTGTTTGCTTGATAATTTGCGTCTGCACTAATATCCAAACGAGGCAAAAATCCTGTTTTGATTGATTTTGTTTGTGCTTCGGCAGCCTTTACACCCTCTTTTGCTTGTTTGAGAGCTTGGCTATATTCAAACACTTTTTGGCGATAGTCGTCCAAAGTGTAATTTTGTTGAGCTTTGACTGTAAAAGTCAAAGCTGCGAACAAAATAGATATTATTATTTTTTTAGACATATTATTTTTTGATTTTAATGTGGAACATCAAACAATAGGTAACTGGAAGTACAATCAAAGTCAATATAGATGCGACAAATAGTCCACCCATAATTGTGGCAGCCATACCGCCAAACATTGCGTCTGGCAACAATGGCAACATACCCAAAATAGTCGTACCAGAAGCCATCATTACTGGGACAATTCTCGATTTTGTAGCTTGTACAACTGCTTCAAGAGGAACTCTGCCTTCGGCTTGTTCAATTCCAATTTGGTCGATAAGTACAATAGCATTTTTGATATTCATACCAATTAATCCCAAAAGTCCCAACATACAGAAAAAGTCAAACGATTTGCCCATAACTGCAAGTCCAAATACCACACCAATAAAAATAAGTGGTATCATAAGTAGGATAGCGATTGGTTTTTTGAAGGCTTTGAAAAGTAGCAACAATACAATAAATATCAAAATAAAAGTTAGAGGCAATACTGCTGCAATAGACGCATTTGATTCGTCCTGTGTTTCTTGTTCTCCGATGAATTTCAATTTGTATCCGTCTGGAATATCTACTTTTTCTTTTACTTCTGTGAGTATTGTATTGAAAGCTGCTATTGCATTTGTGCCACGCAAAGGTTCGCATTGTGATAACATAATGCGTTCACGATTATATCTTCTAACACAATAATAATCATAATCAACTACAATGCTGTCTGTTGCTTGAACCAAAGGCACTGTTTTGCCGTCTTGTGTGAATATTGGCATATTAGCAATATCGTTCAAGTTAAAACGCTCTATGTTTTCGTCTTTTAGCATTATTGGCATAAATTGGTCGCCCTCACGATATTCTCCCACTGGAAGTCCATAAGTAGCTATTGAAAGACTTTGAGCCAGTGATTGACGTGAAACTTTCAGACGCTGACCTTTTGATTGAGAGTAATATGGTTTGAGAACTGGTATTTGGTCGAACCAATTATCTCGGACTTCTCCTACTATATCACTGTGCGAACGCATAATATCTTTGACTTGGTTGGTAAGTGCCACAAGAGTATCAATATTATTTCCAATAAATCCAATTTCGATAGTCGCCTCTGGTACTGGCGAAAGTTTGAACAATGATGAACGAATTAAGATATTTGGATAGTTCTGTTTGATATAAGCATTTACACGATTTTCTACCTCTGGTGTAAGCTCGTCATTATGTAGCTCTACAAGCATATTCGCAAAATTTGACATAGGCCCGAATGATGCAGATGCAAGATAGTAGCGAGGAGGAGTGCTACCCATAGAAATAGATACCTTTTTGATTTCAGGTTGTTTCAATAAATAATCCTCAATCTCTATCATATTGCGTTCCACCTCACGAATATTTGTACCAGCTTGGAAAATCATATCCGCACGGAAATATGGTTTTACAAGACTTGGGAAGAAGTTTTGAGGCATCATTCCCATAATCACAAGCGAAAGGAAGAATACAGCAACAACAGTTGTGATAGTTACCCAACGTCGGTAAATTAGTTTACGCAAAATAGCTTCAAATCTATGATAGAATTTTTTGTCGTAAGGGTCTTTTGCATCACCTGACTCAGTTTCTTTGAACATCATATTTGCAAAAGTAGTTGTTTGGGTAAGTGCCAATATCCAACTAAGACCCAGCGAAACTCCAATTACTATAAACAAAGGTTTTACAATCTCTGCAACTCCACTTTCTGCCAAAAACAAAGGCAAGAACGAGGCAGTTGCAATAATAGTTGCACCCAAAAGTCCCCACTGAGGAATAGTAGCCCCTTTGATAATTGCGTCCCAACGGCTCATACCACGTGCCATATTGACTTGTGTATTGTCTGTTACTACAATCGCATTATCCACAAGCATACCCATTGCAATAATAAATCCTGCAAGAGAAGTTCGGTTTAGACTTACGCCCAACCACTCCATAATAAGCATTGTTCCGCCAATAGAAAACAACAGCGAACTACCAATCAAGATACTTGCTTTGAAACCCATTACAAACATCAAAATCAAAACTACAATAGCAATAGATTCCATCAAGTTAATGATAAATCCATTGTTTGCCTCACGAGCAATTTCGTGTTCAGGATAAAGAGTTTCTATTTCAAGTCCGATAGGCAACATTCTTTTGATAGATTCAAGACGGCGTTCCACTTCCTCGCCAATTTTAACAACGTCTTTCTCGCTCGAAGATGAAACAGCTATACCAATAGCTTTTTTGCCATTAATACGCATAATAGTTGTAGGAGGGTCGAGATAACCTTTTTCGATAGTTACAATATCTCCCAAACGTATTTGCTGCCCAGATTTCGTTGTGATAATTTGGTTACGGATATCATCTATTGTTTTGTAAGTTCCGTCGGCTTTAAATTTTAAATCCAACATACCAACTTTGCGGTTTCCCGAAGAAATAAGCTGGTTTTGAGAGCCTACAATTTGTTTAATCATATTTGGGTCAATACCGTTTGCAGCAAGTGTCGAAAGTGATATTTTCATATTTACAACGGCTGTTTGTTCGCCAAACAACGCAACTTGCATTACTCCGGGGATAGTCGAAAGTTCAGTTTTGATTTTTTGCGACCAACTACGTACTTCATTATAAGTAAACCCAAGGTCGGCAGTAAGTCCATAATAAATGCCAAACACATCGCCAAAGTCGTCCAAAACCTTAACACTTGCACCTTGTGGTAATTGTTTTTCGATATTCAATACCTTACGTCTAAGTGCGTCCCAGTGATTTGGAATATCATTTGGATTTGTACCAGCATACAACTCAATGCTGATTTTCGCCATATCGTTATACGATTCAGATTTAACTTTCCAAGTGTTTGGAGTAGTCTGAATTTCACGTTCTATAATATCTGTTACAAGCTGTTCCATTTCGCTTGGGCTTGCACCGGGGTATTGTGCAATCAACATTGCTTGTTTGATAACAAACGGGGAGTCTTCTTTTTTTGCTAAATTACCAAAAGCAGTGAAGCCCCCAATAATCATAACTGCCAAAAAGAAATATATTACTTTGGCATTCGTTAAAGAGTATTTTGGAATATTCATTTTGCTACTTTTTTATTTAACTAAAACTACTTTTTGTCCGTTATTAACTTGGTGAACACCTGCCGAAACAATAATTTCGCCTTGTTTTACACCACTCTCTACAATCACTTTGTCGCTACCGTACAAGCTTCCCAAAACAATTTCTCTTTCGTTTACAGTGCTTGTAGCTGAGTCATATACCCAAACTATATTTTTGCCACTTGTGTCGTTGCGAAGTACAGACGAAAGAGGCACTACAACTCCTACATTTGGATTTTGTGTGTCAATAGTCATTTCTACTTCACACGAAAAACCAGATTTTATATCAAACTTATTGTAGTCAAAATTTTTGTCGTTTACGACAAGCGTAATAGGAATACCTGAGCCATCAGGAGATGAATTTACCATTTTTTTGATTTTTGCATCAAATTTCTTTTGAGAATAATTCTCAAATGATACTCTGAACTCCACATCTGAATTTTTTAGCTGAGGTAGTGAAGTTACTGGAAGAGTAAAATCAATTTCGAGAATTTCTGGATTAATCAATCTAACAACGGGAGCAGAGGGTTGAACACGTTGGAATTTTTCTGCCAAACGTTTTTCGACTATCCCCGAAAACGGTGCATATAATTTTGTGTCTGCCAAAAGTTTTTTTGTGTTCTCATAATTAGCTTTGTTGTTAGCATAGCTTGTTTGAGCCATTTCGTATTCTTGTTTAGAAATCGCCTCTTTTGCGAACAAACGCTCATAGCGTTCAAGTCTTGATTTATCGTTTTTGAAAGATGCTTCCGCAGCATTGAACTGCAACAAATAATCGTGGTTATCAACAGCTGCAATTAATTCTCCTTTTTTGACTCTTTGACCATCTTCGACCAACATCGTAACAATTTCTCCACCCATTTTAAATCCAATGTTACTCTCTTGTTGCGAGCTGACTTTGCCTGTAAATGTGCGACATAAATGCGATAACGATTCAACTTCTATTGTTTTGATTGGTCTTTCAAATTTTTGCACCTTTACTTCTTCTCCGCCACACGCAAACAAAAAGGCACAAGCAATACCTAAAAATATTTTTTTCATTTTTGTAAATAAAATTTATTTAATTAAAAAATTGGAGGTATATGATTATATACCAATATTTAGACGAACTTTTGTTCGGAATGATTTTAGCTTAATGAATAGTAGAAATGCCAATAACGCATATTTGCCCAAAATGATAGTGCTAAAAACAGTCCTTGTGGAAGTTTCTCAGGGACTGAAAATAAAGCATAATATTTTGAAGGAATACGCATAATTATTTATTCATTATTGTGTTTTGTCTGTTTATACTCTCAATATGGATTTGCTCCATAATATCCTTTACTACTTGTTGGCTAAGTCCTAATTCTTTTGCCAACTGCAAACGTTTGACAACCATATTGTCCCAACGTTGAGTTTGTAGAATAGATACGTTGTTTTCGAGTTTTATTTCTCCAATTTTGTCGGAGATTGACATTCGTCTTGCCAGTAACGCAAAAAGTTCATCGTCTATTGTGTCTATTTGTAGTCTTAGTTGGTCTATTTGTCTTCTAAAATCATCTTTTGACGAAGTCTTTTCTCTCCATTTGATGTTTTGTAGTATTTCTTTCAGTCTTTGTGGTGTTACCTGCTGTTTTGCATCACTCCAAGCCTCTTGTGGGCAAATATGACTCTCAATAATCAAGCCATTGTAGTCCAAATCTGCTCCTTTTTGTGCAATTTCTTGTATGAGATTAGCATTTCCAGAGATATGAGATGGGTCGCAGAGCATTGGCAACTCAGGCATTAAGCGTTTAAGCTCCAAAGCAATATTCCAAAGTGGAGAGTTTCGATATTCATTTTTGCCATAAACCGAAAACCCTCTATGTATAGCCCCTATGTGCTTTATACCAATATTTTGTAATCTTTCTATTGCTCCTATCCACAAACCTAAATCTGGATTTACTGGATTTTTGACCATAATAGGAATATCTACACCTCTGAGTGACTCTGCAATTTCTTGAACGCTAAATGGATTTACAGTCGTTCTTGCTCCAATCCACAGCATATCAATATTGTGTTTAAGAGCCTCTTCAACGTGTTTGGCTGTTGCTACTTCGATAGAAATAGGCAAACCTGTTATTTGTTTTGCCTCGTTCAACCACTCCAATGCAATTACTCCAACTCCCTCAAAATTTCCGGGCTTAGTACGTGGTTTCCACGCCCCAGCACGAATTACATCTACCATATTAGTATCTTTGATAGCTTTGCAAGTTGCCAAAGTTTGTTCACGAGTTTCGGCACTGCAAGGTCCAGATATTATTAGAGGTTTTTTGTCTATATTAATCATATTCTTGATAATCAATTTTTTGTAATTCTTCGTACTTAGTCATTACATTTTTTACGTAGTAGGTAGTAGCACGACCAACAAAACGACCATTTTTTACGATAGTCTTGTCTTCGTAATATTTTTCGTTACGAAGGTACGGAATATTTTTGACAATATCTTCCCATTTACCACTATTTCCTCCGTTTAGACGAGTAATTCGCATAGCATCGGATATGTGTCCAATTCCTGCATTGTACATTCCAAGTAGTATAGCTATCTGGTCATTTGTTAGTTTATCGCTTTGAGGGTATTTCATAATAGTACGCAAATTATCCAAAAGTTTGGCAGATACCTCTACATTATACTTCATATCAGAGAGCGAATCTGGGTTCATTCCTACTGACTTTGCAGAGTTTGGTCTTATTTGCATAATTCCAATTGCTCCGTAGTTTGATTTTGCGTTATTATTGAAATGAGATTCGTAGTGAGCTATCGAACTTAATAATTTCCAGTCAATATTATAGGTATCTCCAACTTCTTTAAAAATATAATCTATTGGCGAGGCAGATTTATAGGGCAATAAATATCCATTTTTCACAAAATTACGCATATATTTATTTGTCTGGTACATTTTAGAATTATATTGCATAGCCTCCGAAAATACATATTTATCGTGATACCATTTTGTGAAATCTTTGTACAAATGGCGATTGTGATTGGCAACATAAAACGTAGAAATGTTTTTGTGAGGTATCTCAAATACAGTATAAAAAGATTTGAAAGTGTAGTTCAGAAGTTTTGATGTAGTTTTGCTACAAATCATAAAATCAACTTTGCCAAATGCTAATTTACGTGCAACGTTTCGGCTAAGTAATGTGTCGCATACATCAAATTTAATTCCATAGCTGGTGTCCCTATATTCCCTATAAAAATCTGTGTATTTGAAAGATGCCGTAATTGCTACTTTCTTGTTTTTCATCAACTCTTTGAGTTGTGCTATACTGTCAATTTTTGTTTTCTGTTTTGCTACAACTACATAACTCTCGTTATCATAAACGTCCAACTCCCTTAACTCTACTTTGTGAACCATAGTATCGGACATTATGAGTGATAGAGCTATATCGGCTTTGCGTTCCAAAAGTGCAGAGTGAATTTGTTTGTGAGAAGATGCAAGAGATATTTTGATACCAATATTTTTGTAACGAGCGTAATCTCTCAATATATCAAACATAAATCCATAATAAAGACCATTGTGTTCGAAAAATCCAGGGGAATCTATTTCGGCAATCAAAGATATATGTTCTTTTTCGTTTAGAGCATTTTTCCACGAGCGTGGCAAAGACAAAAAATATGAAAGAGTAACCACAATAGCAACTCCCAAAAATATCTTTGAAATAGATAATAATATGTTTTTTGTGTTTTTTAAATCTATCATATTTTGAAAATGATTTTTAAAATTTTTATCTTTCAGAAATCATATACGCTTACTAATAAATCCGTATCTCTTAGGCTATTTTGATGATATAACAGCAGGGTATCTGTGAAATAGACAAGATAGTCGAGTTTCGTTTTTAGCGGACAGTGCAAAATAATTTGTATTACACAATACAATTATCGTACATTAGTCGTAAAAGCTCCAAGAAAAACCGAAAGTAAACATCATTCTATCGGTAGGGTAGTTTGCAACATACATATAGTTGCCTTTTTCGAGCATTCCAAAGCTAATATGTTGTAGTTTTAGGATAAACCTCAAACGTTTCCATTTGCCAACTGCAAATACATCAAACCAAGGGTAATTTCCAAGTTTGTAATCTCGTTGGTTGTAGAATTGTCCTATTGCAGGGTTGTATCCAAACCCATAGTATTTTGTGTTGTAGTATGCGTCTATACCAAAATGAATATTAAGCACATTGCGAACTACATTTATATCATAAAAATAGTTTGCATTCAGCGAAAACATAGGCACTGGAATAACCTCTTGATTTGAGGAGTGTTGGAAATCTAATCTGTGATTAAAATGAAAACGTTTCCATACGAAATCTTTGCGTAAGTATGCTCCAAGTACGTTTACCGAGCCGTCAAATTGTGCAGGAAGGGAGTTTGCATCATAATAAACCTTGTCAGTTTCCATTACCTCGCTAAGTCCTATTTCCAAGTTTATTTTGTCCATTCTGAAACTAAACTCGTAACGCATTTTAAATTCTTTGTCGAAATTGTTGTGCCAGCGATAGTGGTTTGATTCAAAATGTTGAGTCCAATATGAAGGTGTTAGTGTAGATATTTTTGCATTTAATGCAATAGTAATAGGGTTATGTTTTTTGCCAAATAGCAAAGATACATTTCCTCCTAATTCTAAATCTTGGTTGCGGTATCCTATTGGATAGTATTTTACGTCTGCTCCCCAACGCAAATATTGATAATAACCTCCGTCTATTGCTCCATAAACGTACAATGAGTTTTTGATATCTTTGTGGAAAGGCGAAAGATATTCGTTTGCAGAGAAATTATAATACATCTCGTGATTGTATCCTGCACCAGCAGTAATATTTCCTATTGCACCGTATTTGTTGTATGGTTGGTAACGAGCAAAAAAAGTCAAATCCGTGTTGCGTTCGTGGATAGAATCTCGTGTTTGGGCATTGTTGTAATACCAATTTTCGTAGTAATTGCCTGTTTCAGATTTATTGTCTGAATATATTTTACGGTAGGAAGAATAGTTCAGCGACATACCAATAGCCAAATGAGGTATTTGACTGAAATTAGTTGCAGAGTCTATTTTTGTTGATTTCAGAGGAAAAGCATAAGATTGAGTCAAATAAAATTGGTTGCCTCGTATAGTATTATTTGCTTTTAGGTTTACGGGTATATTGGGTTGATAGTCATAGGTAGTATCTATGATATCCGAAGGGTTTTTGACACCACCATTTTCGTCTATCATTGCAATATTGTTGATATAGCCCATAAACACAGTATATCGTTGCCCTGTGTGGGCAAGATTTATGGATAAGTTTTTGTTTCGAGATTGTTGGTTTGCGTATTGTCCACGTTTGCGATTGTTGCGATAGGTTAAATCCATCGAGGTAGCAGGACTGATGTTTTGAGCGTGGTTTATAAGCAAATGCTCTTGTGCATATTGTCTTTGACCAGATGTAATATACTCAAATTGTGTGAATGGAACTTTCCCATTATAAAAATCCACATTTTCTGGTTTGTAGAAATAATCTGCGTAAGGATTTGTAAAGCTATTTGAATAATCATTTGCACGACTTGTGTATTTGAGAGGAGTAGCTGCACCACCCAAAATCCCTACATAAGCCGAACCAGTAGGATTGTTTTTCAAAAATAAAGCGTCTTTTTGGAAATCCATTGCCATTGTGTCGATTGGTTTCATTCGCACTGTGGCATCTTTTAGGTTTATGTTCCATTTGTATAAATACGCTTTTTTGAGAGAATCTGCAAACATATATGATGCAAATGGTTTGCGAGGTTTGCGTTTTTTGTTTGACGAAAGAGTGTCAATAGGACCTTTTATGGAATCGGGCATAATCACATTATCTCGATTTGGTTTGAGATTTTGTGAAAATACAGCAGTGTTTGGTGTCATAAACGCCAAAACAAAAAATACTATCAATAAAAATGAAATATATGTTCTTTTATTCAAAATTCTACTCTTTTTACAAACTGCAAATATAATGATTTTAGACTTACCAACGTAAATTATTGCTCCAAAAGTATTTTATTTAGATAATTTTGAACAAATTAGCTGAAATACAGATAGTAATACATAAGCCAAAATTATAAATGGAATACTTTTTATTTGGAATAGTGCAAGAGCAATTATGCTAAGAACTAAGAAACTGTAAACTACTAAATTATCTTTGAGTTTGTAGCTTTTGAATTTAAGAGAAAACATTGGTATTTCGCTCACAAGCAGTAGCGAGAAAACAACGTTTGCTATCATCAAAAACGTTTCGTTCTGAAAAAACACTGCAAGATGAGTGTGAGCGTAAGCCATTACGATATATCCAATCGAACAAAAGAAAAGTGCATTTGCTGGTGTTGGAAGCCCGATAAATTGGGTGGTTTGACGCTCGTCAATATTGAATTTTGCAAGTCTTAAAGCCGAGAAAATAGCTATCAAAAAACCAAACTGTTCCAAACCCAAAGTATAGACCACACAAGCAGGTACAAACCCAAAACTTACGCAGTCTGCAAGAGAGTCAAGTTCTTTGCCTATTGGCGAGTATGCTTTGAGCAGACGTGCTGCAAAACCATCAAAGAAATCGAAAATTGCAGATGCTAACATAAAGAAAAATGCTGATATTAAATCCCCATTCAGAGCTGCAACGGCTGCCATACAACCACTAAAAAGATTTAGTGATGTAATTGTGTTTGGTATAGATTTGACTATAAAATTCATAATGTTCAGTGAATTAATTACTTCGCAAAATTACAAAAAAGAAATTAAAGTTTGCCGAAAATTCCAATAATTCAATCAAAATAACTATCTTTGCAAATATTATTAGTGTGGAGAGGTGTTTGTTAATGTGTTTATTGACAATTTTTTACATACTAATACACGTTATTAAAGAAAGACAAAACATAATTTATGGGAAATTTAGTTGCAATTGTAGGCCGTCCAAATGTTGGTAAAAGTACACTTTTCAACAGACTTGTTGGTAGAAGACAAGCTATTGTTGATGACACATCTGGTACAACACGTGATCGCCACTACGGCAAAACAGACTGGAACGGACGTAAGTTCTCAGTCATAGATACAGGTGGTTATATTATTAATTCAGATGATGAATTTGAGAAAGAGATAGCAAAACAAGTTGATTTAGCAATCGAAGAGGCTGACTTGATAGTGTTTATGGTTGATGTTACAACTGGCATTACAGACCTTGACGAAATGATGGCAGAAAAACTTCGTCGTTCAAAGAAAAACATAGTCTTGTGTGTAAACAAAGTAGATAACTCTGATAGAGTATATGGTTCACACGAGTTTTATGCTTTGGGACTTGGCGAACCTATGTGCCTATGTTCTATGAGTGGTAGTGGTACTGGTGAAATATTAGATAGAGTTGTTGAGTTGCTTCCAAACGAAGATGATGCAGAAGAAATTGTAACAGCAGAAAATACTTTACCTAAGTTTACTATCGTAGGTCGTCCAAATGTCGGTAAATCATCTATGACAAATTCTTTGCTTGGTATCGAGAGAAATATTGTTACTCCGATAGCAGGTACAACTCGTGATTCTATTCACTCACGTTACAACAAGTTTGGCTTTGATTTCTATTTGGTAGATACTGCTGGTTTGCGTAAGAAAACAAAAGTAACAGAGGACTTAGAGTTTTATTCTGTTATGCGTTCAATTCGTGCTATCGAAGAAAGTGATGTTTGTATGTTGATGCTTGATGCAAAACAAGGCATTGAATCTCAGGATATGAATATCTTTCAACTTATTATACGTAACCGCAAAGGTTGTGTAGTGGTTGTAAACAAATGGGACTTAATCGAGAAAGACAATAATACAATGAAGGAGTTTACTGAGGAGTTACGCAAAAAGTTAGCTCCGTTTAATGATATTCCTATTGTATTTACATCTGTTACAAACAAACAACGTATTTTTGATGTGTTGAAAGAGGCTATGCGAGTTTATGAAAACAAAAACAGACGTATCCCTACTTCTCAACTTAACGAATTTATCTTGCCGATTATCGAGGAAACTCCTCCACCATCAATCAAAGGTAAATACATCAAAATTAAGTTTGCAACACAGTTGCCTACACCTACTCCTCAGTTTGCTTTTTTCGTGAACCTGCCTCAATATGTGAAAGACTCATATCGTAGATTTATCGAGAAAAAGATTCGTGCTAATTGGGACTTTGAGGGTGTTCCTATGCAAATATATTTTAGACAAAAATAATTTTAACTATGAAAATAAGATTTGCTCTTATTACTATGTTATGTGTGTGTAGCTTGGCTATGGCACAAGAGCGTAGCGAGTGGCAAAATCCTAAAAGTGTCGAGGTGAATAAATATTCTCCTCGCACTTCGTTTATAAGCTACTCTAACATAGAAACTGCAAAGTCTGACGACTATCGCAGAAGTAAGAATGTAATTGATTTGAATGGGGCGTGGAAATTCAAGTATTTTGAATCTCACAAAGACCCAAAAATTGCTCAATCGGAGAAATATCTTACAGATTTTTCTACGTGGGGCGAAATTAAAGTTCCGGGAAGTTGGGAAGTGCAAGGCTATGGCAATGCAATTTACACCAATCACCCTTACGACTTTATGCCTGTAAATCCTAATCCGCCAACACTTCCAGATGATGTCCCAGTTGGTATCTACAAACGAATTGTAGATATTCCAGCCTCGTGGTTAGACAAAGATATTTTCTTTGTTATTGGAGCTGCCAAAGGTGGTGCATACCTTTATGTAAATGGTAAAAAAGCAGGTTATAGCGAAGATGCTAAGACCACAGCAGAATACAATATTTCTAATTTTTTGCGTACTGGGCTTAACGAGATTACTATTGTATTGTATCGTTACAGCACTGGTTCCTATTTGGAGTGTCAAGATTTTTTCCGTTTGACGGGAATTCATCGCAACACCTACATAATGGCTCAACCAAAAGCCCGTGTTCACGATTTTGCGGTAGTTGCCTCTATGGACAAAAACTACAAAGATGGAGTTTTGGACGTAGTTTTTGAAGTAGCAAATAGCTACAACACTGAGCAAACTTTGCTTGTAGGTTATGATGTGTTGGACGAGAAAGGCGAGATAATTACCTATAACAATAGAGAAATAAAAATTAAAGCGAATAGTATAGATACGGTTTCTATGCGAAACTATCTTTCTAATATCAAAATGTGGAGTGCAGAACTTCCTAATCTCTACACTTTGTTGTTTCGTGTCAAAAAAGCTGGTATTTTCACAGAGTTTTTTACACACAAAATTGGTTTTAGAAACATAGAAATAAAAGGGAATCAACTGCTTGTAAACAACAAACCAATACTTGTAAAGGGGGTTAATTATCACGAGCATAGTCCTTATACTGGCCATTATGTTGATGAAAAAACTTTACGTAAAGATTTATCATTGATGAAAGAACACGGTATAAATGCTATCCGTTGTTCGCACTACCCACAACAAGCTCTTTTCTACAAACTTTGTAATGAATATGGTTTTTATGTTTGTGATGAAGCAAATATAGAAAGTCACGGAATGGGCTACAACCTTGCAAAAGGTAGGACTTTGGGTAATAATCCAGAGTGGTTTGATGCTCACTTTGCACGTACTCGCAATATGTACCAAAGCAACCGCAATTACACTTGTGTTACTTTTTGGTCTTTGGGTAACGAAGCAGGTAATGGATATAATTTCTATAAAACTTATGAATATCTAAAAGCTCAGGATTCTATCCGTCCAGTACAGTACGAACGTGCTTTGTTGGAGTGGAATACAGATATTTATTGCCCTCAATACCCTTCGGAGAAAAACTTTGAGAAATGGGGTAATATGCAGACCGATAGGCCTTATATCGCAAGTGAATATAGCCATTCAATGGGCAATAGTACGGGGAATTTCAAAGACCTTTGGGACAAAATCTACAAATATCCAAATTTGCAAGGTGGATTTATTTGGGATTGGGTTGATCAGGCTATTTGGACTGAAAAAGATGGTGGTTATTTTGCTTATGGAGGTGATTTTGGTACAAACTTGCCTTCTGACGGTAATTTTTTGTGTAATGGGCTTGTAAATCCAGACCGTAGGGTGCAACCTGCACTCAAAGAAGTTCAGAGAGTATATCAATCTGTAAGATTTGAAAATGCAGATATTAATCGAGGTAAAATCAGAATTGTTAATAATAATTTCTTTGATAATCTGTCTGCCTATGATATTGTATATCATATTTACAAAGAAGGTGAAATTGAACCAATAGCAAAAGGAAATATCAAAACAGTAGTTGCTCCCCAAACTAACAAAGTTTTGCAACTGCCCGTTAGAGTATATGTTCCACAAGCGGATAAGTTTGATTATTGGGTTAAGATAATTATGAAATGCAAAAGGGATATGATGGGTATGAAAGCTGGAACTATCGTTGCAAGTAATCAAATTCAAGTCCCAGTTCAGCGACCAAAGCATAATTATTTGCAAGGTGGTAACAAACTGAGAGTTAGTAGAGCGAATAATATTTCTGTTTCGAATGACAAAGTGCAAGTATTGTTTGACAAAACAAGCGGTGCTATCACAAGCTATAAAGTTGCGGGAGTGCAATATATTGCCCAACAATTTGGTTTGCGTCCAAATTTTTGGAGAGCTGCAACCGATAATGATTATGGTAGCAGAAGTGTTTCTAAGTTGCAGGAATGGAAAAAACTTTCAAAAAATATTCTTGCTCAAAATATTTCGCATAGCGTAACATCTAATTTTGCTACTATAACTGTGCTTTATTCTCTGCCAAGTCAATCATCAATGACTGTTCAGTACAAAATATTCAATACTGGTTTGATTAAAGTTACAACAGATTTTGAGGCAGGGGAGAGTGCCGAGCCAATGCTGCCACGATTGGGCTTACGTATGCGAATGCCACAACAGTGGAACACAATCAAATATTATGGTCGTGGACCTCACGAAAACTACATTGACAGAAATTATGGTGCAGACAAAGCAAGCTATATATCAAAAGTTTCTGAGCAGTATTTTCCTTATGTGCGACCACAAGAAAACGGACATCATACCGAAACTTCGTGGTTGGCAGTAGGTAAAGGTAATACAGGCAGTGGAGCGTTATTGTTTGTAAGTGGGGAGAAAGGTTTTGAGTTTAATGCTTTGAATAATTCTGTTGAGGATTTTGATAGTGAAGAATCTTCGAGAGATTATCAATGGAGAAATATGGGCGAAGACAAAGATGTTTCAAAAGCCAAAAATAATCTTAGGAAACAAACTCATACAAACGATATAGAGCCAAGAAACTTTACTGAAATATGTATAGACTATCGCCAAATGGGTGTTGCAGGGGATAATAGTTGGGGAGCAAAACCTTATGAACGTTATCAAATACCAGCGAACAAAAACTATAAGTTTTCGTTTACAATAATTCCTATCAGTCAATTTGATGCAGTTGGAGATTGGTCGAATATCCGATATTAGTACTGTCTGCTAAAAAAAGTAAAAAGGTAATTTCAGAAAACTCTGTTTTCTGAAATTACCTTTTTTAAATTTTTACCTTTCTGAAATTGTCCAAGTTTCATTTTTAGCGGACAGTACTATTTAAAATTCTTTTCGCATACGAGCTACGGGAATATCCAACATTTCACGATATTTTGCCACTGTTCTACGTGCAATTTTGTAGCCTTTGTCTTGCAAAATATCCATTAATGCTCCGTCTGTAAGCGGATTGCGTTTTTCTTCGTTATCGACACATTCTTGAAGGATTGTTTTTATTTCTCTTGACGAAACTTCTTCGCCATCTGCGGTTTTCATTGCCTCAGAGAAGAAATATTTGAGAGGATATATCCCAAAATCTGTTTGAATATATTTGCTATTTGCCACTCTCGAAACCGTCGAAACGTCCAATCCGGTCAAATCCGAAATATCTTTTAGAATCATTGGTTTGAGTTTTGTTTCGTCGCCATCTTGAAAATACTCTTTTTGGAAATCCAAAATGGCATTCATAGTCATAAGCATAGTAACGTTACGTTGTTTTATGGCAGAGATAAACCATTTTGCAGATTCTATTTTTTGCTTGATAAATTGTGCTGCTTCTTTGTTTTCTTCGGAAGTGAAATCTGATTCTTTGTCCGATTTACTTTCTTTGATTAAAGATGATAGTAATTCAAGATAACTTTTATTTATTTTGACTTCACCATTAGATGATTTTCCCAACGAAACTTCTAATATCCCGTCTTGGTTCTCCAAAACGAAATCTGGAACTATTTGTATTGTTGGTTCGCTTTGCAAATGTTCGGTATATAAATTTGCAGGTTTTGGAGATAAATTTGTTATCACGTTTATTGCGTTCCTAAGTTCCTCTTCTTCGAGTTCGTATTTTAGTATGATTTTGTCATAGTGTTTGCGTGAGAATTGCTCAAAACTTTCTTTTATTATTTTTATAGCCAAGAGTGTTGAGGAAGTTTTGGGTAAATAATTTAGTTGGATTAACAGAGTTTCTTGCAAATCACGTGCAGCAATTCCGTGTGGTTCAAGACTTTGAACCAGAGCCAAAGCCTCTTCTATTTGTGGCATTTCAACGTCCAAACCCATATTAAATGCTAAATCATCTTGGATACTTTCTAAATCTCGACGTAAATAACCATTTCTGTCAAGTGAGCCAATAATGTATTGAGCAACCAAATATGTAGTATCATTTGTTTGCAAAAATGATAGTTGTTCGTTCAGATATTCTGTGATTGTCAAGCCGTCCGAAAGAGGCATTGTAAATACCTTATCATCTTGCGAATGATTGTTTATATTTAGTTTGTAATAAGGTATTTCCTCTTGTCGTTTATATTCTTCTATGTCAATTTCTTTGGATTCGTAATCATCGTGTTCAGTATCTTCTTCAAGTGCAGGATTTTCTTCAATTTCTTTTTTGATACGTTGTTCAAGTTGAATAGTAGGCAACTCCAAAAGTTTTATCATTTGGATTTGTTGAGGCGAAAGACGTTGCAACATCTTTTGCACCTGACTTTGGCTTAATTTATTCATATCTTTTGAGTTTTAATACTGTCTGCAAAATATCCTAAGAAGTCTGAGTTTGTGCGAGTGTGTATAATTTCTGTACGGTAAAAAATGTTTTTACCAGACAGTAATATTTAAGTTTGTACCACATTAATAATCAAAAACCGTGCAAAACCTTATCTCGCTAAAATATTTTCAGGTACATTTGCACTGAAATCATAATCTCCCCAAGTTTCTTTTACATAATCAAGAGTTTTGTAAATTTCCTCTATATCTGTGAGTGTAACAAGTTTCATTCGTGTTTCTTTGAACGAAGGCAAACCTTTGAAATATGTGCTAAAATGACGACGCATCTCAAAAACTCCTACTTTCTCTCCCTTTATTTCTAAGGATTTAGCAAAGTGTTTTTTTGCCAAATCAACTCTTTCTATTACAGATGGTTGAGGAAGTATCTCGCCAGTTTCAAAATAGTGTTTTATTTCCTTGAAAATCCACGGACGACCATAAGTTGCTCTGCCTATCATCAACCCATCTACTCCATATCTATCCAACATCATTTTGGCTTTTTGAGGAGAATCAATATCTCCGTTGCCAATGATAGGAATATTTATGCGAGGATTATTTTTGACCTTGCCTATTAGTGTCCAATCGGCTTCGCCCTTATACATCTGTGAGCGTGTTCTGCCGTGAATTGTGAGTGCTTTTATCCCAATATCTTGCAAACGTTCAGCAATTTCTTCTATATTCAAACTGTTTTCGTCCCAACCCAAACGAGTTTTGACTGTAACAGGCAATTTGACAGTTTCGATAATTCGGCGTGTCATTTCTACCATCTTTGGCACATCTTTCATCATTCCCGAACCTGCACCTCTACCAGCAATTTTTTTGACTGGACAACCAAAATTTATATCTATAACATTTGGACAAGCCTCCTCGGCACGTATTGCTGCTTGAACCATTGGCTCTATCTCGCTGCCATATATTTGTATGCCTATTGGTCTTTCTTCTTCATAGATATTGAGTTTGGCAACAGATTTTCCTCCGTCACGTATCAAACCATCTGCCGAGATAAACTCTGTATACATCATATCTGCACCCATTTGTTTGCAAATCCATCTAAACGATGGGTCTGTAACATCTTCCATTGGTGCTAAAAAGAGTGCGTTGTCTGGTAAAATTAAATTATCTATTCTCATCAATTTTTCGCTTTTAGCAAAATTAATAATTTTTTTGTTTGAGTGCAATATATAGTGGTTTGGAATGTTCTTTTGACCTATCAAATCCAAAAATATATGTTCCTAAGTTTGTATCAAAACTGTATAATCTCATATCTGGGTTGTATTCTCCCTCTATTATACTTTCGTTTCCGTCGATAACGTGTGTATAACTAACTACATTTGTAGTTGGTTTCTTGCGAAGAGATAAACCGTTTTTTATCCATTCAATTCTCAAATCATCTGTAAATTGTGGATAGTGTTGTTCCAAAAACTCATAGAATAACATACCTTGTCTTTCTTGACTCAGTGGACTTGCATAACATTCTAACTCTGTAATATAATCTACAAAATTCTTCAAAAAATTACCTTTGTTTAGTATTATTTTGCGAAAAACATTCTGCCAAGCACTGTTGTTATAGTACCAGTCTAAAATCTTTGATAAAACCATAGACTCTGCCAAATCTTGTGGACTCATCTCGTCTGTTTTGAGTACTTCGTAGGGCGAAATAGGTGAGAAAACTATGCCTAATTGTTTTGCGTTCATTCGCATTTTTGTTCCTGCCAAAAGTTTTAGCAATTCTAATTGAATTTCTGCAACTCCAATTTCAGCAAGTGTATGAACATCTTTGTATATTTGTTTTAGAGTGTAGTACGGTAGTCCTGCAATCAAATCTGCGTGTGTTTCCAAATTGTCCAAACCGCATAGCATCTTCAATCCTTCGAGTGCTTTTTCTTTCTCTCCTGCTCTGCCACAAGCTCTCAATACCTTGTCGTCAAGGCTTTGTATTCCTGCCTCTGTGTGTAAAACACCTTTTGGAAGGCTTGCAATTTTTTGTTTAACTTCGGCAGTCAAAAGTGCTGGGTGTAACTCCAAATGAAAATTCATATCTGGATATGATGCAAAAATATCTAACATTGCCAACGCTCGTGGCACACTTGCATTGAATGTTCGGTCTAACATTCTAACATCTTTTATGCCTTTTTGGTGTATTTCGGAAATTCTTTTGGCAACTAATTCTATGCTTTGGTTTCGTAGTGGTCTGTCGCCACCGCTTACACAAAATGCACAGTTGTTGAAACAACCTCGTGTGGTTTCTAATTGTACAAATGGTTTTGACCAATCAAAAAACTTACTCTTTTCGGGAAGCTCCAAATCTACAAAATCCATAACTTTTGCTCTGCCATTGTCTATATATTCTCCCTTGTAATTTATGTAACAAAGTCCCTCAATACTCGATTGTGGAGCTGGATTTTGTGCAAATTCCAGTGTCATAAAAAAACTATGTTCTCCCTCGCCTCTTACCACATAATCTATGTAGTCGTGGCTTCTCAAAAAGTTTTCGTTTTCTCCTAAGTACTCTGGGCCTCCGCCAATTACAATCAAATTTGGTAGAATTGCTTTGGCTCTCGAAAGAACTTTGTCAAGATATTCGCAGGTGAAAAGCCAAGATGTATAGACCACATAATCTGGATTTTGTTGAACAATATTGTTTACAATTTCCGATATATTTGATTTTATAGTCCCTTTGGCAACTACCCATTCGTACTTTGTTTCGTAGCGAACACTTTGTGCCTCAATTAGTGGCAACGCCCACGAAGAGTGTGAATAGGAAGAGTTTATGTCTAACCAGCAAATTTTTTTCATAGTTCTATTATTATTCCACAAAAGTACTCATTTTTAACGGATTTTCTTTGCAAAAACGTGCTGTTTGGAATTATTTTTGTATATTATATTATTGTCTGCTAAAAACGAAACTCGCCTATCTTGTCTATTTCACCGATGCTCATAACTCACGTACGCCAGTACGCTACGTTATAACCATCGGCAAAATAGCCTAAGAGATCCGAGTTTATTGGGAGCTTGTAAAATTTTTACCGAATAGCAATAATTGTATTATATTATTGTCTGCTAAAAACGAAACTCACCTATCTTGTATTCAGAGAAAAATAAATTATTATGAAGATAAAGAAAATTAATTCGTCTGCTCACGAAGACTTAGATGTATTATTAAAACTATACAAAGAAAGTTTCCCCAATGAGGAACGTAGGCTTGTTGCGGGTCTTAAAAACCTTATTGATAACGAGAAAGACTATATCTTTTTAGCAATATATATCCAAAATAATCTTGTTGGTTTTATGACTTACTGGAACTTTAAAACATTTTATTTTGGAGAATTTTTTGCAATTATGCCACAGTTTAGAAATCAAAATATAGGGAGTAGAGTGTTGAAAAAACTCAAAGAAATGGGGATTTGTGATTTTATATTCGAGGTGGAAAGACCTGAAACGCAAATAGCTGCTCGTAGAATTAAATTCTATGAACGTGCAGGTTATAAAATCATTTCCAAAGACTACGAACTTCCCAAAAAGTTTAGAGATATTACAACAATCAAAATGTATTTGATGGGTTCGGAAAAGCACAAAGCTATACTTGACGAAATAATTGATAAAATTTATAGTCGGGTGTATGTGAATTATGTTAATTTAGAAGATAATTGAAAATTGTTTAATATTTGCTCGTTAAATTATTAAAATGTTCGGGGGCGTGGAATAGTTACTTTCCACACCCCCTTTAGTAGTTGTTGTTTAATAGTGTTGTATCTTTTATTCTATTTCAATCAAGACCTCGTCAGCGTTTACGGCTGTGCCTTCGTTTGCAAAGATACGTTTGACTGTCCCAGCAAACTCTGTTGTAATAGTATTTTCCATTTTCATTGCTTCCAAAATCATTACAGTATCCCCAGCAGCAACTTTATCTCCTACTGCAACTTTTAGTTGGAATACTTTGCCTGGCATAGGAGAAATAACAACGTTTCCAGTAATTGGTGCGTCTTCTTTTGGTGCTTCTTCTTTTACTTCAACCTTTGGAGCAGATGCAACTCTATCTTTTTTGATATTTGTCAAATAGTCCTTAGCAACTTGTGGGAAAAGTTCCAACAAAAGTTCCTCTTTTTCATTTTCTGCCAAACGAATATCTGTACCTTCAAAGAATGGATTAGGCTGACGTTTGTTTTTAGATGTGTCATAAGGACGCTCTTCTCTGTGTCCACAAATTTTCATTCTAAATTCAGGGTCGATAGGAGCAGGAGTTTTGCCGTACTCGCCTTTAACCAAGTTCATAAATTGGTTAGAAACGTTTGAGTACATAGGTTTTCCTTTTTTCTTATCTATTGCACAGTTTACTGCCTGAGCACCAACAATCTGGCTTGTAGGAGTAACAAGTGGTGGCAAACCAGCTGCAAGTCTAACCTCTGGTATAAGTGCCATAGCGTCTTCCAAAATTTCTTCGGCTTTCAAAGCACGTAGGTTTGCAACCATATTAGTGTACATACCTCCCGGGATTTGAGCTCGTTTAACTAATTCGTTAGGAGCAGGGAATCCGAAATATTCTTCAATTTTACGACAAATAGTAATAGTGTCTTCGTAGCGTTTTTCTTTTGCCGAAACAATAGCATCGTCAAATAGTTTGTCAATATCAGCAGGAAGTTTGTCTGTAAGAGGATTGAATGGGTTTGGCAATTTTTTAGAAGTGTCAAACTGAGCCAATTCTTTACGAATACCAACAAGTTCTGCATTTATTTTTGCAACTGCCTCCATATTAACGTCAAATTCTATACCCATTTTTTGGCAGAATAGATATACTAATTCAACAGCAGGAGCAGCAGGACCACCTGCAAAGTTCCAAATATTAGTATCTACAATATCAACACCGTTTACGATAGACGAAAGAACAGATGCAAGTCCATAACCAGGAGTAGAGTGAGTATGGAAATCTACTGGGATTTTGATGTTTTGTTTTAACAACGAAATCAATTCCGCAACTCTTTGAGGAGGAATAAGTCCACTCATATCCTTAATGGTAATCATATCTGCACCCAGACTTTCCATAGTTTTAGCTTTGTTTACGAAATAATCATTTGTAAACACTGGTTGTTGAGCTTTTTTGCCCAAAAGTTTTTGCCAAAAACTTGGTTGAGGGTAAACAGGGTCTGTTGTGTAGCACACAGCACAATCCACAATACCTCCGTATTGTTTAATATATTTAATAGTTGATTTAACGTTGTTTACGTCGTTTAGAGCATCAAAAATACGCATAATACCCAAACCAGACTGAATTGCATTTCTGCTAAATCCATCAATAATATCATCTCCATAAGGTTGATAACCAAATAGGTTACGGCCACGAGATAGTGCAGTTAGTAATGAAGCATTACCTACTACTGCTTTGATTTTTTCTAATCTGTCCCAAGGGTTTTCGCCTAAGTATCTCATTACTGAGTCTGGAATTGCTCCGCCCCAAACTTCCAAAGCATAAAAATTAGCTTCTTTGTAAAATGGTAAAATTCTGTCAATTTGAGCCTGTGTCATTCGTGTCGCAAAAGACGACTGCTGACCATCTCTCATAGTCAAATCACGAATTAAAAGTTTTTGTGCCATAATAGTTATTGTTTTTAATAGTTTTTTCTTGGAAAGGCTGTCATTGGAAATACATATATTTTTCAAAGTAGATGTATTTCGTAATCTCACACTCCAAAATTACTAAAATATTTTTAAAAACAAAGTTTTTTATTAATTTTTTTTAACTAATTACAAGTTTGCAAAAAAAATATTCTTTTAGTTGGTGTATTTCTGTTCTTTTTTAAAATATAGTCTTTATTAAGGTTAATAGTGTACAATCGTTAGTGGTGTTGTCAAAAAATCATCTTTTCAAGCCTCTACAAATGGAAATGCTATAATATACTATTTCTTAACCTATTGTAATGATTTTTAAAAATTTTTATCAGGCAGCAATAAATCTTTTTGTTGTACAATAATATTATTTTGTATCTTTGTAAATAAAAATACCTATGTCAAAAAAATGGCTTTTTAAATATAGAGGAGAAATTCCTTTTCTTTTGTGTGTGCTTACAACTTTTATGTATTCTATTGATTCAAGATTGTTTTTTGCATACAGACCAAACTTGTCTTTGTTTGTTTCATTGTTTTTGCTTGTGTTGGGGGTTGCTACTCACATATATTTAGGCAGGGTCTCGGATAGCGAAGAATTTAAACTCAACAAATATCCTATATCTATTCATTCTCGTTATTTAGGAGATTTTATAATCTGGTTGGCGTTGGCTTTTTTTACAGGTTCGCTTATTGTTGTGCTTGTCTATACTATATTATATGTATTACAATATGGAATAGTTGTAAAACGTGATTCTACCTCTGCCAAAATCATCACAATGTCCAAAATTATTAGTAGAGATTTGAATAATATATTTTTGTTTAATATTGGATTATTATATATTTCTGGACTTAAAAATTATATGATTTTGGATAGTTTTGACCCACATACTTGGATAAAAATATTATTTTTGATATACATAGGGATATATATTTTAGGTAGAGCCTTGTTGTCAAAAAAACAAAGTATAAACACAATTAATTAGTTTTAAACCCTTATGCTCAAAACATTTTCATTTGATTACGAGTATTTTCAGACAATTAGTGATTTCTCGCAGTCGGAACAAAGACTTTTGGATAGTGCCAAACAAGCGTGTGAAAATTCGTTTAGTCCATATTCTAAATTTAGAGTTGGGGCTGCTGCACTTTTGGAGAATGGCGAAATTGTTTCGGCTTCAAACCAAGAAAGTGAGGTTTTTCCGAGTGGAATATGTGCAGAAAGAGCTTTGTTGTACTTTTTACAATCAAACTATGCTTCTCAAATCATAAAATCCATTGCTATACATTCCACCACGAGTGATAGTCCTTGTATGCCTTGTGGGGCGTGTCGTCAAGTTTTGCTTGATACCCAAAAACGACAAAAAACAAATATAAATGTAATATGTTTTGGCGGGGGCAAATTCTATAAATTTAACTCTTGCAATAATCTATTGCCATTTGCGTTTGAATTGTAATACTTATTCAGCTAAAATATTTTAGGTCAATACTTAAAAGTTTATATGTTGAATTTTTAAATATCAAATAAAAATTTTAACTTTGTCGCCGATGATGAAAAGAATAAAGTTTATACTTATAATAATAGTTTTTTTGGTTTGTGGTGTACTTAATGCTCAGACCAAACCTGAGCGTTTGTCAGACCAACTTCGTGTAGGTTACGAGAAACTTGACTGGGACTATGTGGAAGAGTCTGTTAAAAGTATAAATAGCAATCATTACTATCCAGCACTAATTGAAAGATTTAATGCAGGAGATAGTACGCTTGGAGTAGAGGAGTATAGAGCATTATATTATGGTTATACTTTTCAAGATAAATATTTGCCATTGAATGATAATGACGAGGCGTTTGCAGTAATGGAATATTTGGCTCACAATATGGATTCTTTGGATAACGAAAAAATAAATTTTGTGTGTGATGCAGCCAAAAATGCTCTGAAAAATGAGCCTTTTAACCTGAAAATGCTCAATGTTTTGTGCTTTTGTTATGCAAAAACCAAAAATACTACTGAACTACAAAAATACCGTTACAAAGTAAATGGTATAATCGAAGCCATTATTTCTACTGGTTCGGGAGTTGATAAGGACAGTCCCTTTGTGGCAATTTACCGTAGAGATGTTTCGGATATTATAGAGATGTTTGGAGGTAGAATGAGAGATAGAATGTATATTACGACAGAGGTTGAGTATTTCAGACTGGCAGACAAGATAGGAGATATAAAAGGTTTTTATTTTAATCTTCATTCAATACTCAAAAAAGGACGTGAATCAAGACAAGAATTCAAAGGATTTGAGTTTAATCCAGAATTTAACCCACGTTCAAAACAATATATAAACAGAAAAATAGGAATATAAATTAATTAATAAATAAAACTTAAAAGAAATGAATTACGATATCGTTGTAATTGGTAGTGGTCCTGGCGGATATGTTGCTGCTATTCGTGCAGCTCAGTTGGGTCAAAAAGTAGCAATCATTGAAAGAACAGAAGTTGGTGGTATTTGCCTTAACTGGGGCTGTATTCCAACAAAAGCACTTTTGAAATGTTCTCATACTTACAAAGAGGTTAAAGAGGCAGCTAAATTCGGAATCGAAGTTGAGGGTGCAGTTAAACCAAATTTTGAGAAAATTATTGCTCGTAGCCGTGGTGTTGCAGACACAATGAGTAAAGGTGTTCAATTCCTATTGAACAAAAACAAAGTTGAGGTTATCGCAGGTTTTGGTAAGATTGCTAAACAAGGTCTTATTGAGGTTAGCAAAGCTGATGGAACTGTTGAAATGGTTGAAGCAAAACACATTATCATTGCAACTGGTGCACGTGCAAGAGCATTGCCTAACGTAACACCAGACGAAAAACACATTATTACATATCGTACAGCTATGTCATTGGAAAAACAACCAGAGAGTATGGTAGTAATGGGTAGTGGTGCTATTGGTGTTGAACTTGCAAGTTTCTACCACGATCTTGGTACAAAAGTTACTATTATCGAGTATCTTCCAAACCTTGTTCCAAACGAAGATGTTGAGGTTTCTAAATATCTTGAACGTTCATTCCGTAAAGCTCGTTTGCCATTTATGGTTAGCACAAGCGTTGATAAAGTTGAGATTGTTGATGGTAAATGTATAGTTACTGCTACTAACGCAAAAGGTTCTTCTACTATCGAGTGTGATGTTGTTCTTTCTGCTGTTGGTGTTCAGTCAAATATCGAAAATATGGGTCTTGAAGAAAATAATATTACTGTGGAAAGAGGTAAAATTATTGTTGATAAATTCTTCAAAACATCTATGGAAGGCGTTTATGCTATTGGTGATGTTATCCCAACTCCTGCTTTGGCTCACGTTGCAAGTGCAGAGGCACTTTGTTGTGTTGAGGCAATCTGTGGCTTAAATCCAAAAGAAGTTGATTATACAAACGTTCCTGCTTGTGTTTACACAATGCCAGAAATTGCATCTGTTGGTCTTAAAGAAGCAAAAGCTGTTGAAATGGGCTACAATGTTCGTGTAGGTAAATTCCCTTACACTGCAAGTGGTAAAGCTACTGCAACTGATGATAAGGACGGATTTATCAAACTTGTATTTGACGCTGATACAGACAAACTTCTTGGTGCATCATTCATTGGTACAAACGTTACAGAAATGATTATGGAAGCTGGTACAGTTAAAGCCCTTAACGGTACTGCCAAAGATATGATTAATACTATTCACCCTCACCCAACATTGTCTGAGGCTGTTATGGAAGCTGCTGCTGACGCTCATAACGAGTGCGTACACGTATAATTCTTTTTACAGAATAAATAATAAAAGCTACCCTTTGGGTAGCTTTTATTATTTACCAACGAGTATTGTCTGCTAAAAACGAAACTCGCCTATCTTGTCTATTTCACAGATGCTCATAACTCACGTACGCCAGTACGCTACGTTATGACCATCTGCAAAATAGCCTAAGAGATCCGAGTTTATTGGGAGCTTGTAAAATTTTTACCAGACAGCAATATTTACCAACTAATTGGTGTTATAGACTTTGATTGTAGATATTCGTTGCATTGGCTGAAATGTTTGTTGCCAAAAAATCCTCGGTGTGCTGAGAGTGGTGAGGGGTGAACGGATTTTAAAATCAAGTTTTTTGAGGGGTCTATGATTGCTCCTTTCTTTTGGGCAAATGCTCCCCACAAAATATATACAATGCTATCTCTTTGGTTGGCAAGGCTCTGAATTACTGCATCTGTGAACTTTTCCCAACCTTTGTTTTGGTGTGAACCTGCACAATGGGCTTTGACTGTTAGGGTTGCGTTTAGCATCAAAACCCCTTGTTCTGCCCAACGAGATAAATCACCGTTTTGAGGAATTTCTAAGCCTAAGTCATTGTTTATTTCTTTGAAAATATTGCGAAGTGAAGGTGGGAAACTTACTCCTTCGCCAACCGAAAAGCATAGTCCATTTGCTTGGTTTGGTTCGTGGTATGGGTCTTGCCCTATTATCACAACTTTGACTTTGTCGAAAGGGCAAAGGTTGAACGCCCTGAATATGTTTATTCCTTTGGGATAAACTACTGATGTAGCGTATTCATTTTTGACAAATTGAGCTAAATCTTTGAAATAATCTTTTTCAAATTCTGCTCCTATAACCTCTTTCCAAGATTTCTCTATATTAACATTCATAAGCTATAATATTTTTGCAAAAGTAGTGTTTTGTTTGTTGTTGTACAACCAAAATCATTATCTTTGAGAGAATATTGCTGTTTGCTAAAACTTGAACTTACATAAAAAACAGCAATGAAAAATATTTATCTTTATTATGAAAAATTATTCGACTTATATTTTTGATTTTGATTATACTTTGGTGGATTCTTCCAAAGGTATAATAATTTGTTTTCGCAAAATTCTTGACAAATACGGAATAACTGGGATAAGCGACCAACAAATACGAAATACCATAGGCAAAACTATGGAAGAGTCGCTTACGATTCTTACGGGCGAGAGTGACGCAGAAGCTTTGGTGCGACTAAGACAAGAGTATGTTGCAGAGGCAGATATTTATATGAATGTAAATACTTTTTTGTTTGAGGATACAAAGCCACTGTTGCTGGAATTAAAAAATCGTGGAGCAAAATTAGCAATAGTATCTATCAAATATCGTCGGAGAATTAATGACTTTTTGAAACAACATTTTGATGACGGATTTATAGATATTGTTGTAGGAGGGGAAGATGTGCGTGAACATAAACCCTCGCCCGAAGGTGTGAATAAAATCTTAAAAGAACTTGATTGTCAGAGTAGTGATGCACTTTATATTGGCGATAATCCAATAGATTCGCTTACTGCACAGGCAGCAGGGGTGGATTTTGTTGGAGTGTGTAGTGGGACTACTACTTTTCAAGAGTTTGAACATTATCCGCACCAAATGATAGTTGAGCGTCTTGGGCAACTTCTTTTATAAAATTTTCTTATATAAATATAGTAATAATTGCGAGTAAAGAGGATAACGAGCCAAAAATTTTTATATCTTTGTGGAATTATAAACTAATGCGGATTGTTTGTATAAATCCGCTCAACTAATTTTTTAAATAATATGGTAAATATAACATTTCCAGACGGTAGCGTAAGACAGTACGCTAAGGGAACAACAGGTATGCAGATTGCCGAGAGTATCTCGTCAAGACTTGCCAAAGATGTACTTAGTATTAAAGTTAATGACAATATATGGGACTTAACACGTCCAATCACGGAGGATTCAACGATAACGCTTTACAAATGGGAAGACCAAGAGGGTAAAGAAACTTTCTGGCACTCATCATCTCACTTGTTGGCAGAGGCTTTGCAAGAGCTTTATCCAGGTATTAAATTTGGTATTGGCCCAAGCATCGAAATGGGTTTTTATTATGACGTAGATTCTCCAACTCCAATTACAGAGGCAGACCTTCCAAAAATTGAAAAACGTATGTTGGAAATGGCTCAAAGCTCAGAGGGTTTTGTTCGTAAAGAAATCTCAAAAGCTGATGCTATCAAAACTTACACAGAAAAAGGCGATGAATACAAACTTGACCTTATTTCTGGTTTGGAAGACGGTACTATTTCTTTCTATACAAATGGTTCGTTTACGGACTTGTGTCGTGGACCTCACTTGGCAAACACAAAAGTTGTTAAAGCAGTTAAATTAACAAGTGTTGCGGGAGCTTATTGGAGAGGTGACGAGAAAAACAAAATGCTTACACGTATTTATGGTATCACTTTCCCTAAAAAATCTATGCTTGATGAATATATCACAGTAATGGAGGAGGCTAAGAAAAGAGACCACCGTAAATTAGGTAAAGAATTGGAGTTGTTCACATTCTCACGTAGAGTGGGTATGGGTCTTCCAATGTGGTTGCCAAAAGGTGCTGCACTTCGTGAGCGTTTGGAGCAATTCCTTAAAAACGTTCAAAAACAATATGGTTATGAGCAAGTAATTTCTCCGCATATCGGACAAAAGGAATTATATGTAACAAGTGGACACTATGCAAAATATGGTCAAGACTCGTTCCAACCAATCCATACTCCTGATGTGAATGAGGAATTTTTGTTGAAACCTATGAACTGCCCTCACCACTGTGAGATGTTTAAGTTCAAACCACGTTCTTACAAAGATCTTCCAGTACGTTTGGCAGAGTTTGGTACAGTTTATCGTTATGAGCAGAGTGGTGAGTTGCACGGTTTGACACGTGTGAGAGGATTTACTCAAGATGATGCACACATTTTCTGTCGTCCAGACCAACTGTTAGAAGAGTTCAAAAAAGTTATTAAAATTGTGCTTTATATCTTCAAAACTTTGAGTTTTGATAACTATACTGCTCAAATTTCTTTGAGAGATAAGACTAATCGTGAGAAATATATTGGTTCTGACGAAAACTGGGAAAAAGCAGAATCTGCAATTATTGAGGCAAGTGCTGAAATGGGACTTAAAACTATTGTAGAGTATGGCGAAGCTGCATTCTATGGTCCTAAACTTGACTTTATGGTAAAAGATGCTATTGGTCGTAAATGGCAGTTGGGTACTATCCAAGTGGATTACAACCTTCCAGAGCGTTTTGATTTGAGTTATACAGGAGCTGATGACAAACCACACCGTCCAATTATGATTCACCGTGCACCATTTGGTTCAATGGAGAGATTTGTGGCAGTGTTGATTGAACATACAGCAGGTAAATTTCCATTGTGGCTTACTCCTGAACAAGCAGTTATATTGCCTATTAGTGAGAAATATAACGAATATGCACAAAAAATTGCTGCCGAAATGGGTCTTTGCAATGTGCGTGTATCGGTAGATGATAGAAACGAGAAAATTGGTAAGAAAATCCGTGATAACGAGATTAAGCGTGTGCCAATGATGCTTGTAGTAGGTGAGAAAGAAGCTGAATCAAACAGTGTTTCTGTACGTATTCAAGGCGAAGGCGACAAAGGTACAATGACAGTTTCGGAATTTGTTAAGTATGTTAATGACAAGGTTTTAGAAGAGGTTAAGCCTATCGAAAAATAAATTTTGTTAGTTAAGTGCAAAAAAATAGCATAAAATTTGCATTATATTTGACAAATTATTTATCTTTGCATCAAATCGTGTGCTAAGTACATAGTATTTAGCACACTACAAATAAAAATAAGTTTAACTAATTATAGGAGGTAATATTATAAAGCCAATTAAAAAGAAGCCACAGTCAGGATCATTTAATAGAGGTGGCAGACGCGGAAGAGTAGAGAAAGAAGTTCTTCATAAAATTAACGATTTCATTGATTCACCAGAAGTTAGGGTTGTAGGGGATAATATTCCAGAAAGCAAGGTAGTTTCGACACGTGAAGCAAAAGCAATGGCTGCTGAAATGGGTGTTGATTTGGTTGAAATTTCACCAAACGCTGAACCGCCAATTTGTAGATTGATTGATTATCAGAAATTCTTATTCCAACAGAAGAAGAAAGCGAAAGAGATTAAAGCAAAAAGTCTAAAAGTTGTTGTAAAAGAAATTCGTTTCGGACCCAACACTGACGAACACGACTTTAATTTCAAACTTAAACACGCTGAGAATTTCTTGAAAGAAGGCTCAAAAGTTAAAGCTTATGTGTTTTTCCGAGGTAGAGAAATTGTGTTTAAGGATAGAGGTGAAATTCTATTGCTTAAATTTGCACAAGAACTTGAAGAAATCGGAAAAGTTGAAAATATGCCGAAACTTGAAGGTAATAAAATGAATATGATTTTAGCACCAAAAGCTAAAAAATAAACTTTTAAAACCAACTCCAAAAGAGTTGGTTTTTATTTTAGCAAACGGCACTACTACTATCTGCTAAAAACTTTCCTATCTTGTCTATTTTGCCGATGCTCATAACTCACGTACCTCTGTACGCTACGTTATATGTGCAAAATATCCTAAGAGATACGAGTTTCTTAGGGGCTTGTATGACATCTGAAAATTTTAGTGTACAGCAATAATATAATATGAATTCTTCTACCAATATAAAATATAGTGAAATTTGGAAAATTGCATATCCTATTTCGATAGGTATGTTGGCTCAAACGCTCATAACTTTGATAGATACTGCATTTTTGGGCAGACTTGGCGAAGTGGAACTTGGGGCAGCATCAATGGCAGGTATTTATTATTATTTTTTTACTACTTTGGCGTGGGGCTTTGCTGTTGGTATTCAGATTATAATTGCACGTAGATATGGCGAAAACAAATTAGACCGAATTTCTGTGGTTATGCAGCACGGTTTGTTGTTTTCTATTCTTTTTGGAGTATGTTTATTTTTAGTAATATCCTATGCTACTGAGCTGTTAATGCAATATATGTTGGCGTCGGACGATGTTTACAAAGTTGCAATAGATTTTATAGATTATAGACGGTTTGGTATTTTCTTTGCCTCTATAAACTTTATGTTTAGGTCTTTTTATATAGGTATTTCAACTACAAAATCCATTACATATTCGACTATTTTGATGACTATTGTTAATGTGATTGGAGATACCCTGTTGGTATTTGGGTCGAGTTTTTGTCCTGCTTTGGGTGTAAAAGGAGCAGCTTTGGCATCTGTTATGGCAGAGTTTACGGCAACTGTATTTTTTATTTGTTATACGCTTATAAACCGCCCAGTAGATGTCAAAATATTTCAAAAGTTTAGAGTAGAAAGCGAATTGATTTTTAGAATTTTAAGAATATCTATTCCATCAATGTTCCAAAAATTCTTTTCTATTGGAGCGTGGTTGGTTTTCTTTTTGACAATAGAGAAACTTGGCGAAAGAGCATTGGCAGTTACAATGTTGTGTCGTAGTTTTTATATGGTTGTGTGTGTTCCTATCTTTTCTTTTGCTGTGGCTGCCAATACGCTTACAAGTCGTTTGATTGGTAGCGGAAACAAAGAAATGGTTGTGCCAACTATTCAAAAAGTCATCAAATTTAGTGCAGTGTGTTTAGTTCCGTTGGTATTGGCAATGATTATTTTTCCACAACAATGTTTGAGTGTATATACAGATAATCACGAATTGATAATAGATGCAATTCCTATTGTTTATTTAATACCATTTGCAGGGTATTCAATGTGTGTAGGAATGGTTTATTTTGAAGCTATCTCTGGAACTGGAAATACTAATCACGCACTTAAAATAGAGTTTTTGGTTTTGATTATATATATTCTATATGCTTGGTTTACAGCTATTATACTCAAAGAAAGTGTTTTTATTGTATGGATAGATGAAGTTTTGTATGGAGTATTTATGTGTATATTCTGTTATTGGTATATGCACAGATTTAATTGGGGGAACAAAAAGATTTAATTTTGTTTGCTTAAAATGGGGAGATTATAGTTTGATATTAAAAAAGTAAAGAAGAATACCCCTTTATTACCCATAAGGCAGGTGAGAGAAGCAAAATTGCCAAATAAAAAATAAGAAAATAATACTTTTTTTATTTTTTATTTGCAGAATTCAAAAATAGATTATATCTTTGCACTGCAAATAAGGAAAATTCCTCGTTAGCTCAGTTGGTTAGAGCACCTGACTGTTAATCAGGGGGTCCTAGGTTCAAGTCCTAGACGAGGAGCAAAATTGAGAGAGAAACGTATGTTTCTCTCTTTTTTTATTTTAATTAATAATATAAATCCCCAAAGTTTATTACTTTGGGGATTTTAAAATTATTTCAATTTTATCGAAAGCTCTTTGAGTTGTTCTTCCGATATAGTTGATGGAGAATCAATCATTGTATCACGTCCAGAATTATTTTTTGGGAAGGCTATAAAATCACGAATTGATTCTTGACCGCCGAACAGTGAACACCATCTGTCAAGTCCGAAAGCGATACCGCCGTGAGGAGGTGCTCCGTATTTGAAAGCATTTAGCAAGAATCCAAACTGGTGTTCAGCTTCTTCTTTTGAGAAACCAAGCAATTCAAACATTTTTTCTTGAACTTCACGGTCGTGGATACGAATCGAACCACCACCAACTTCTGTGCCGTTAAGTACAAAGTCATAAGCCTCAGCACGTACATTTGCTGCATCTCCGTTCAAGAACATTTGCATATCTTCTGTTTTTGGAGAGGTGAAAGGGTGGTGCATTGCGTAAAAACGTTGAGTCTCTTCGTCCCACTCAAACAATGGGAAGTCCACTACCCACAATGGAGCATAAACTGAATTATCTCTAAGTCCAAGTTGGTCGCCCATCTCCAAACGTAGAGAGTTCATTGCCGAAAGTGTTTTGTTTCTATCTCCTGCCAATATCAAAACTAAATCTCCTGATTTTGCAGAACATTTATCTGCAATAGTTTTTAGTTTGTCTTCCGAGAAGAATTTATCTACACTTGATTTGTAAGTTCCGTCAGTGTTGCATTTTATATAAATCAAACCAGTAGCACCAACTTGTGGACGTTTCACAAAATTAGTCAAAGCGTCAAGTTGTTTGCGAGTATATTCGCTACAACCCTCTGCAACTATTGCTCCGATATATTCAGCATTATCAAATACTACAAAATCATTGCCTTTGCCTGTTTCTGTAATATCATTAAATCTCATACCAAAACGAATATCTGGTTTGTCGCTACCATAATATTTCATAGCATCTGCCCAGCTCATACGTGGGAATGCGTCAGTCATTTCAATACCTTTTACGTTTTTGAATACATTTTTGATAAGTCCTTCAAAATTATTCAAAACATCTTCTCTCTCAACAAAAGACATCTCGCAGTCCACTTGTGTAAATTCTGGCTGACGGTCTGCACGCAGGTCTTCGTCACGGAAACATCTCACAATTTGGAAATATTTGTCGTATCCAGCAACCATCAAAAGCTGTTTGAATGTTTGAGGAGATTGAGGAAGGGCATAAAATTCGCCTAAGTTCATACGTGATGGAACAACAAAATCTCTTGCACCTTCTGGTGTAGATTTAATCAAATATGGAGTTTCAATTTCCATAAAACCAATATTGTCCAAGTATCTTCTAATCTCAAAAGCCATTTTGTGGCGAAGCATAAGATTGTTTTTCAAAGGCTGACGACGCAAGTCAAGGTAACGATATTGCATACGAATCTCATCGCCACCGTCGCTGTTTTCTTCGATAGTGAATGGAGGAGTTACTGATTTATTCAATATTTTAATTTCCTCTACCAAAACTTCGATTTCGCCAGTAGGGATATTTTTGTTTTTTGAACTACGCTCACGTACAATGCCAGTTGCTTGTACAACAAATTCACGACCCAAACTGTCTGCAATTTCTTTTACTTCTTTTGAGCAACTTTCATCAACAGTTAATTGAGTGATGCCGTATCTGTCACGCAAATCAATAAAATTCATTGCACCCAAGTTACGAGATTTTTGAACCCAACCTGCCAAAGTTACTTTCTGAGAACAGTTTTCTATACGCAAACTGCCACAATCTATTGTTCTATACATATCTTTAAAATTATTTTTTGTATCTTTACACCATAATACTATGGTTTGAATGGTCAAAGATACTAATTTTTTTATAAATGGCAGATAAATTTATGAAACTTGCACTCATTGAGGCACAAAAAGCTTACGAAAAAGGAGAAATTCCCGTTGGAGCAGTAATTGTTGCAGGTGATGAGGTGCTTTCTCGTGCTTACAACCTTACCGAAACTCTTTGCGATCCAACAGCTCACGCCGAGATGCAATGTATTACAGCTGCTTGTAATGCTTTGGGTTCAAAATACTTAACACAGTGCAGCCTGTATGTTACGGTTGAGCCTTGCAGAATGTGTGCTTCGGCTTTGTATTGGGCACAAATAGGCAAAGTAGTATTTGGAGCTTCGGACAACAAACGAGGATTTAGTACAATTCCTCAGAGTCTTTTTCACCCAAAAACTATCGTAGAGGGTGGGGTAATGGAAGATGAAGCACGTGAATTAATGCAAAGTTTCTTTAAACAACTTCGCTAATGAAAATAGAAGATATAATTGTTTCGATGTCGGGGCTTAATCCCAAAGTCCTTAAACATTTGTCCGAGGAAATCTCATCTTCGGAGGATTTGTGGCAAATGGACAAGCCTGTTTTGCAAGAAATGGGTATAAGCAACAAAGTATTAGAAAAATTATTTTCTCAATCGCTACACGAAAAAGCAGTTTCTGAATGTGAGTTTTTGTACAAAAATAACGTTAGAGCTATTTCTGTTTTTGATAAGGACTATCCAAAACAATTATTGGACTGTATTGATGCTCCATTTTTGATGTATGTCAAAGGAGATTTGGACTTAAACCTTTATTCAAACAAATTCTTATCGTTTATCGGAACTCGCAATTCTTCGCCCTATGGTGAGGGTTTTTGTGCTTCGCTTGTCGAGGAATTATCTCGCAAACAGCCCCAAAGTACGGTTGTTAGTGGGCTTGCCTATGGTATAGATGTGGTAGCTCATACTTCTGCTCTCAAAAACGGACTTAAAACTATTGCCGTACTTGCAAATGGTTTGGAGACAGTTCAGCCAACGGCACATTTCTCGGTAGCACAAGACATATTATCTCAGGGAGGGGCAATAATTTCTGAATATAGCTCGTATTCTCCAATTTTTAAGCATTATTTTGCTGCCCGAAACCGAATTGTGGCAGGATTATCCAAAGCAACTATTGTTATAGAAACTCCTATGAAAGGTGGTTCAATGATAACAGCGTCCTATGCTTTTGACTATAATAGAGATGTGTTTAGTATTCCACACCGCCTTAGCGATGTAAATGGGGAGGGTTGCAACAATCTTATTAAATCCTCAAAAGCACAATTAATCACAGGCGTAGAAGATATAGAATATTATTTGGGTTGGGACAAACAGCCAACACTCTTTGATGACTATGTTCCAGAACTTTTTGGTAACGAAAAATTGGTTTATGAGTGCTTTGACTCAAAAGGAGAACTTACCAGCGACGAGATAGTTCAGCGTTTAGGTATCAGTGCAGGAGATTTTTTTCAGGCAGCCACAATGCTACAATTATCTGGACTTATAAAATCAGTTAGAGGAAATCTTTATATAAAAGCGTAATATGATAGATACACATACACATATATTTTGTGAGGAATTTGATTTAGACAGAGAATTAGTCCTTCGCAGAGCAGAGGAGGCAGGAGTTCAAAAAATGATTCTACCTGCAATCGACTCCCAAACTCACGATAGACTGTTTGAGATGTGTCAGTCAAACAATAACTGTTATGCTGCCATTGGACTGCACCCAACGAGTGTGAATGATAGCTATATGCAAGAATTAGATATAGTACAACAATATTTACATAAATATCGTTCAAATATTGTGGCTATTGGTGAAGTTGGAATAGATTTGTATTGGAGCAGTGAGTTCGAAAAATTGCAACGAGATGTTTTTGCTTACCAAATAGAATTAGCCATCAAAAACTCTCTCCCGCTAATTATTCATACTCGAAATGCTTATGATGTTACTTTTGATATTTTGACGGCATACAAATCCCAAGGTATAAGAGGCGTATTTCATAGTTTTGACCAAGATATTGATATTTACAAAAAAATGTCTAATTTTGGGGACTTTTATTTTGGTGTTGGAGGGGTCGTTACATTCAAAAAATCGACAATATCAAAATCTATTGCAGATATTCCAACGGAAAAATTGCTTGTAGAAACCGATGCTCCGTATTTGTCGCCAGTCCCTTTTCGTGGTAAACGCAACGAGCCAAGCTATTTGGCACATACAATAGCAAAAATTGCTGAAATAAAAGATTTAAGCGTTGAAAGTGTTGCAGATGCAACCCACCAAAACGCACTTAATTTGTTTAATATAATATAGTAATATAATGGAAAGTAAAGTTTTGATTATCTATACTGGTGGAACAATCGGTATGAAAACTAACGAAGAAACTGGTGCATTAGCTCCATTTAATTTCGAGCATATATTGGAAGAGTTGCCAGAACTTAAAAAGATTAAAACCAAAATTAGTACAATTACTTTTGACCCTCTTTTGGATTCATCTGATATTTGTCCTCAAAATTGGGTAGAGATGGCGTGTATTATCAAGCACGAATATGCAAAATATGATGGCTTTGTAATTCTGCACGGAACAGATACTATGGCATATAGTGCATCTGCTTTGAGCTATATGCTCAAAGGGCTTACAAAACCAATAGTCTTCACTGGAAGTCAAATTCCAATCGGAGTTTTGAGAACAGACGGTAAAGAAAATCTTATTACTTCTGTCGAAATTGCAGCTTCAAAAGATGAAAATGGCAACGCAATAGTCCCTGAGGTATGTGTGTATTTCCAAAATAAATTGTTGAGGGGAAATCGTACTCGTAAATACAGTGCAGATTATTTGGCAGCATTCCGTTCCGAAAACTATCCCCCACTTGCAGAAGTAGGAATTGATATTCATTACAATTATCCATATATTCGCAAAGCTGATTATTCTGCTGAATTTGATATTGATACAAATTATTCAACTGCAATAACAGTCGTATCACTGTTTCCGGGCTTAAACCAAAAAACACTTTCTGCAATGTTGAACGTAGAAGGACTTAAAGGTGTGATTTTGCGAAGTTTTGGTTCGGGAAATGCTCCTACCAAAGATTGGTTCTACGAAGAACTACAAAAATGTTTGGATAGAGGAGTGAAAATTATGAATGTAACGCAGTGTAATAGTGGTACAGTTCATATGAATATTTATGATGCTGGTAAAAAACTTTCGGATATGGGCGTTCTTAGTGGAAAAGATATTACGTCGGAAGGAGCAATAACAAAAATGATAGCATTGTTGGGTAGAACACTCGAAAATGATAAGTTGGACGCTATGCTCCAAAGCTCTATTGCGGGAGAAATAACGCCCTCAAAATAAAATATTTTTTAATTAATTTAAAAAAACTTTTTGTTTTAAAGAAAAAAACACTATTTTTGAAAGTCAAGAGAGGGGTGTATTTCATTGAATATACGTGTAAATACTTATAAATCAATGCCTTTGGCTAACAAAATGTATTTTTTGATTGACGATTTGCGATGTGCAAACAGCTAAAAATCGTCTATAAATGGCTTTTGTTATAGAATAATACAAAAAAATAAAAAATAAACAACAAATAATTAATTAATCAAAAGAAGTACTAATTTCAAAACAAGTTTTTATTATGAAAAAGCTTTTTGCAATTTTGGCAGTTGTTATGGTGATGGCTTTCACAACTGTTTCAGTTTACGCACAAGACGTAGAACAAACTACTACTGAGCAAACAGTATCTCCTGAAAACGCTGAGGGCGTTGAAGGTGAACCAATGCACGCAGTATTGAAAAAACAATTTATCGCTGGTGGTGTTGAGTGGATGTCTCCACTATTGGTATGTTTAGTTTTAGGTTTAGCAATCGTTATTGAGCGTGTTATTTATCTTAACCTTGCTACAGTTAACACTAAAAAACTTTTAGTTGCTGTTGAAGAGGCACTTAACAACGGTGGCGTTGAAGCTGCTAAAGAAGTATGCCGTGGCACTCGTGGTCCAGTAGCATCAATTTTCTACCAAGGTCTTAGCCGTTATGACGAAGGTATCGATGTAGTAGAAAAATCAGTTGTATCTTACGGTTCAGTTCAAATGGGTCAATTAGAGAGTGGTCTTTCTTGGATCTCATTGTTTATCGCTTTGGCTCCTATGTTGGGTTTCATGGGTACTGTAGTAGGTATGATTGGTGCATTTGACGATATCCAAGCTGCTGGTGATATTTCTCCAACTGTTGTAGCTGGTGGTATTAAAGTTGCTCTTTTGACTACTGTAGGTGGTCTTATCGTAGCTGTTATTCTTCAGTTGTTCTACAACTACCTTATCTCTAAAGTAGATGGTCTTGTATTGACTATGGAGGATTCTTCTATCTCTCTAATGGATATCATTACTAAATACAACAAGAAGTAATTATCCTTTTTAGTTAACGAATAGAGAAATCTATTTATAGTGTTTAATAAAATTTAATAAAAGGATAATATGAAATATATTTCATTTGTTAGATACGCTCTAATTGCACTATCAATTATAATAGTTGCTTTGGGTTTGACATCAGGCGATGCAGATACAATGCTTCGTTGGACAGAGTTCCTTATTGTTGCTACTGTAGCAAGTTTGGTAATCTTGTCTATCTATGCTATGATGCAAGATCCTAAGTCTGCTGGACGTTCTTTGATGGGTTTACTTGCAGTTCTTGTAGTAGTTGGTATTTCATTTGCAATGTCAGATACTACACCAATCGTTACTCCTGCTGCTGTTTATGACAACCCAGCTGAGTTGATTGCTACTGATACAGGTATTTTCTCAACTTACATTGTGTTTGGTGGAGCTGTTTTGGCGATTGCTGGTACAGAGCTATATAACCTAATTAAAAAATAGTAATCTGATAATTTAAAAAATAAAACAATGGCAAAAAGAGCAAGTCAAGAAATCAATGCTGGTTCTATGGCGGATATCGCGTTCTTGCTATTGATTTTCTTCCTGGTAGCTACTACTATGAATGTCGATTCAGGTATTATGCGTTCTTTGCCTCCGATGGCAGATGAGTCGGTTAAACAAGATAACCTTAAAGTTAACAAGCGTAACTTGATGTATATCTCAGTTAACCAGTTCGACCAACTGCTTTTGAACTTAAAGGAGCAAATAACATTGGACAGAATTGTCGGAGAAGCTAAAAATTTCTTTATGAACCCAAACAACTCATCTGAGTTGCCAGAAATGGAAGAGGTTGATATTGAACTAATAGGAAAAGTCAAAGTAAGTAAGGGTCTTATCTCGTTACAGAATGAGCGTCAAACTTCGTATCAAATGTATGTAAAAGTTCAGAACGAACTTACTCGTGCATTTAACGAGTTACGTGAAGATGCTTCATATAAGTATTTTTCAAAAAGTTTTGAACAGCTTTCTGAAGAAGAAAAAGAGGCAATACGTAAAGCAATTCCGATGCGTATTTCTGAGGCAGAGCCTAAAGGAGTTAAATAATAATTTAAAAAGTACAAAGTTATGGCAGTAATGAAAAAGAAGGGCAAAAAATCAGCCCCAGCTATTCAGACATCGTCACTTCCTGACATTATCTTTATGATACTTTTCTTCTTTATGGTTTCTACATCAATGCGTGAAGTGGAACTTTTGGTAAAAACAAAGTTGCCTTCTGCATCAGAAGTATCTAAATTGGAGAAAAAATCGTTAGTAAGTTACATCTACATTGGTGTTCCTACAAACGTAAGAGCATTCGGTGATAGTCCTCGTATCCAACTTAACAGTGATTTCAAAACTGAAAAAGAGATTTTGGACTACGTTGCATCTGAAAAAGATAAAATGTCTGAGGCTGATCGTCCACAAATGACAATCAGTTTGAAGATTGACGAAAGAGTTCGTATGGGTATCGTTAATGACGTTAAAACTGAGCTACGTCGTGCAAACGCACTTAAAGTAAGCTACGTTGCGTCTAAGGAAATTAGAAAAAGCACTAACCAAGGTGGTTTCTAAGCCCAACGCATATTAAAAGAAAGGGAGATTACATTAGTAATCTCCCTTTCTTTTGTCTTGTTTTTAGTTGTAATTTCAGAAATATTAAGCTCCTAATAATTTCGTATTTCTTAGGCGATTTTGCATATATAACGTTACCTACTTGTGTATGTAAGTTATGAGCATCAGTAAAAGACAAGATTTGCGAGTTTCGTTTTTAGAGGTCAGAATTAAAAAAGGAATGGGTAAAATCCCATTCCTTTATATCGCTAATATAAATCCAAAAACTCATATTCTCCTCCCCAATGCTCCAAAAACCTATGAAAATCTGCATTGCTAATAGTCAAACTTGCAGTATTATCATTTGGGTGAAAACTTAGTAAGTCTGCTTTTTTTAGATTTATATCCAAAAAAAGTTTCACTGCCTTATCACTATCGTTTATCAGTCCAAAAGGAGATACGCTTCCTGGTTTTAGTCCTAAATATTTATCCATTCTTGCCTCAGAGGCAAAACTCAATTTGCCTTGTTTGAGCATTTTCTCTATTTGAGAAATTGCCATTTCGTGATGACACTCAAATACAACCAAATAGTGCTTATTTCCCTTGTGATTGCGAAAGAAAAGATTTTTACAATGAACTGCCTTTATGTTTTTCCAATACTCCAACGCTTTTTCGATTGTTGGCAAAGGTGGGTGTTCGTACATAGTGTAGGAAATATCCCATTCTTTGAGCCTTGCCAAAACCTTTGCTCTACGCTCCAAATTCTCCATTATCCCCTAAACTAAATTTCTTTTGTGCGTTGTGCCAACCACATTTTCTCGTCATAAGTCAAATACGTCGCAAGACTGTCATATACTCTTGCGTGATATTTATTAATCCACTGACGCTGACTAACGCTAAGTTTTTCGACAATAATAGATGTAGTATCTATTGGGAATAAAGTCAAGGTTTTGAATTTCAAAAATTTACCAAAATCATTTTCTGTAAACTCCTCACAAACGATTACGTTTTCGATACGAATACCATACTCTCCTTTGCGATATATGGCTGGTTCGTTACTCATAACCATTCCTGCACAAATAACTTCTGGGTTTTGTTCGGCACGAATAGACTGTGGACCTTCGTGAACATTAAGGTAATGTCCTACGCCGTGACCTGTTCCGTGTCCGTAGTTCAAAGATGCTTTGTATAGATGCTGACGTGCCAATATATCAATCTGAGCCCCACGTGTATTGATTGGGAAAACAGCCTGAGTAAGGTCTATCATTCCTTGCAAAACAAGAGTGTAATCAATTTTTTGTTGTTCAGTAGGCATAGAATAATGCACTGTACGTGTCATATCTGTTGTGCCGAATAGGTATTGAGCACCAGAATCTATCAATAAATAAGAATCTTCATTTACTATTTTACTATCGTTTGTTGGTGCGGTATAGTGGGGCATTGCTCCATTTTCGCCAAAAGCTACAATAGCACCAAAACTCTCTCCTACATAGTTTTTGGATAGCGAACGGAACTCGCTAAGTTTTTCTCCTAACTCGTGTTCAGAAAAATACACCTCGTTTTTCATATTCTCCCACAACCAACAATAGAACTTAGACATTGCAACTCCATCTTCTATCATAGCCTTAGAAAATCCCTCTATCTCAGTTTTATTCTTGATAGATTTCATACGATTTACTGTGCCAACTGCACAAGACTCTTTTTTGAGTTTAGCAGAGTTTTGTCTAAGTAATTGTAAATGATAAATATCAAGTTTGTTAGGGTTATAGATAACCTTGACCCCTTTCAAAGACGTCAAATAATTATCAAAATCATCATATCTTAAAACTTCAATGTTATTTGACTCAAAATACTGCATATTCTCTGGCAATATTTTGTTGTCATCAACAAAGAATTTTATGCTATCATTATATACTACCGCATAAGAAACCACAACTGGATTATAAGAAATATCTGCTCCACGAATATTCAAAAGCCACGCAATTTCGTCTAATGCAGTAATAATATAACAAGTATTATCGCCAATAGACAAAGCCTCAGTCAAACGAGAATGTTTACTTTTTGTGGACTCTCCACTAATCTCCACTGCCATAATCTTAATCATAGATTGTGGACGAGATGGTCTGTCTTGCCATATTTTTAGGAACGGGTCTTGTGATGCTACAAACTCAATATCATTTTCTTCCAATTCAGTTTTTGCTGTTTCAAACATTGTGCAGTTGTAAAGTTTGCCATCTACTCCAAATTTAGAGCCTTTTGGAGAGTTTTCAGCTATCCACGCATTGATTGTAGGACAAGATGCTGTTCCTATTTTCTGAATTATAAATTCAGTGTCTTTACATTGATTTTCAGCTTGTATAAAATAGCGAGAATCTACCCAAAGTGCAGCTTTTTTTTGAGTAACAACAACTGTTCCTGCCGAACCAGTAAATCCGCTTATATAAGTTCTACATTTCCAATATGGGGCTATATATTCACTAAAATGAGAGTCGTTTGAAGGAATAATTATTCCCCATAATCCCATTTTTTTTAGTTCTTTTCTTAATTCTTCCAATTTATTCATATTAGTAGTATTTAATTGGTTGTTAATCAAATGATTGTATGGTTTGTTTTGTTATATACTGCAAATAATAGAAGTCATATATACTAAACTCTGCAAAAAAGAAATTTTCTGGATTTACCTTTTTGCCTTTGTAAATAACTTCGTAGTGAAGGTGTGGCAAAAAAGAATATCCACTATTTCCACTATAAGCAACTATATCCCCTTTTGCGACGGTTTCATTGCGTCTAACCGTAGCTTTGTTGATATTTGAATAACGTGTTTTATAGCCATTTTGGTGGTCTATCTCAACCGAAAGACCGTCCCTATCGCTCAAACTTCCAACACGTGATACCACTCCATCGGCTGTTGCAAAAATACGAGTATTCTCGTCTATTGCATAATCGAAACCTTCGTGTAACTCGTAGCCTTTGTGAAATGGGTTCATTTTCATACCTGCACCAACTATTGATTTGGTAAATTGTGGATTATCAATAGGCTGGATTGAGGGATAACGTGCAAATTTATTTTCTGCCTCACACATTTCTCTCTCCAAATTTACAATTAATTCTGTTCCCTTGCTAACTTCTTGACTAAAATATTTGGTTTTTTGGTCTAAAATCTCAATTAAAGTAGATATTTCAGCATTTTCATAGTATTTTGCAGTATTTCTCTTTGCTTGAATTTGATTTTTGATAGGTTCTTTTGGCATTACATTGAATAGATTGTAGTGCAAATTGCTATCTCGTCTATCCAAACTTTTGTAAGTTGAATCTATCAAATTTACATTTTCTTTAATTCTTTCAAGCTCAGTTTTTAGCTGGGTATTTGTGCGTTTCAGTTCGTATTCGATTGGGTTGTCCCAAAATGGTGAAAAAATAAGATAGTACAAGACAATAGATATTAGAGCTACAAGTATATTTTTCAAAAACTTATAGTAGAAATTATTTTTCTTGATATTTATTTTTCGTACTTTTTTTAGCATTATTGAATAATCAAATTAAAATTATCGGAAAGAGTTTCTATCTCAGAATAGTTTTTCTGAACACGGTGTTTAGCACCCTCCAAAATCTTCTCAAAAGTTTCTTCGTCCATATAACGAGAAAGGTAGTTAATTGGATTTACATTTACTCCATTAAAAAGTATTTCGTAGTGAAGGTGAGGCCCAGTAGTTCTACCAGTATTGCCAGATAAAGCAATTTCTTCTCCTCGCATAACACTCTGACCCACTGCAACTTTGTAGCTATTTAAGTGAGCATATTTTGTAACATATCCAAAACCGTGATCTACCTCCACTGTAATACCATAACCAGATTGGAATCCAGTTTTTTTGACAACACCATCTGCGGGAGCATAAACAGGAGTATTTCTATCACACGCCAAATCTTGACCCTTGTGGAAAATCCTACGTTTATAGATTGGGTGAAACCTCCAACCCATTCTATCTCCAAAACTTTTGAGTTGTTTTTTGTTGATTGGCGACATAACTGGCAAAGACTTCAAAACTCTGTCCTTGTACTTTGACATTTCCGAAACAGTATCTAATGCCTCCGAAAGAATTGAAAGATTTTGGAGAGCCATATCCACTCGCATATTCGACTTGACTAATGCACTTGTAAATCTATCTTGATGCAAGTATTTGTATTTATCAGAACTGTATTTTAATTCTTTCTCAAAATTAATATTATCCGCCATACCAAAGACGGTTTTGTAAACGTTAGAATATCGAAACAAAATCCCCTTTGTACCAAACTCAACATCTTGTAAATCTGCACTCAAAGAATTTATTTCAGAGATTATCTCTTTATTTTCTTTGTTTATGTAATAGGATTTAGGAGTGTAGAGTTTATAGGACAAAAAAAGGTTTACAATAGCTGCAAAAAAGAACCAGCCAAGCACAAAACGAGATAGCCTATAAATTCGGAGTTTTATAGGAACGGATTGTATTGTATATAAATGGTTTTTTAACACTATATTTAAGCCTATTTGAGTAACAAAGTTATAATTTTTTATTAACTTTGCAACGAATTTTGTTTATATACTTGATAAGTATATTTCAAAAACTTTTTTAGGATAACGAAACAAGCATTATTAATGTTATGAATAGTAAAGAAATAAGACAAAAATTTTTCGATTTTTTCGAAAGCAAAAACCATAAGATAGTAGAATCTGCACCTATGGTAATCAAAAACGACCCAACGCTGATGTTTACCAATGCAGGTATGAACCAATTTAAAGATATATTTTTGGGAAACAAACCAGTTAAATATCCACGTATTGCCGACTCGCAAAAATGTTTGAGAGTGTCGGGTAAACACAATGACTTGGAGGAGGTAGGACACGATACTTACCACCACACAATGTTCGAGATGCTTGGCAACTGGTCGTTTGGAGATTATTTCAAAAAAGAGGCTATTGCGTGGGCAAGTGAATTCTTGCTTAAAGAAATGGGACTTGACAAAAGCCGTATGTATGCAACAGTATTTGAGGGGGACGAGAAAGATGGCGTTGAGTTTGATACTGAGGCTTACGATTATTGGAAAGAAATTTTGCCAGAAAGCCATATTTTGAAAGGTAACAAAAAAGACAACTTCTGGGAAATGGGCGAAACAGGACCTTGTGGACCTTGTAGCGAACTTCACTACGATTTGCGTGAGCAAAGCGAGATTGACAAAATCGCAGGTGCAGAACTTGTAAACAAAGACAATCCTCTTGTTATTGAGATTTGGAACTTGGTATTTATGCAATATAACCGTAAAGCTAACGGTTCTTTGGAACTTCTACCTGCTCAACACGTTGATACTGGTATGGGTTTTGAAAGATTATGTATGATTATCCAAAACAAAAAAAGTAACTACGACACAGATGTTTTCCAATGTTTAATTCAAGAACTTGCAAAACTTTGTGGCAAAGAATATGGCAAAGAAGAAAAAACAGATATTGCAATGCGTGTTATTGCAGACCATATCCGTGCAATTTCTTTCTCGATTGCAGACGGTCAATTACCATCAAACGTAAAAGCTGGTTATGTAATTCGTCGTATTTTGCGTAGAGCTGTACGCTACGGATATACTTATTTGAATTTCCGTGAGCCTTTTATGTGTAAAGTTGTTCCTACTCTTGTGGAGCAAATGGGAGGTCAATACCCAGAACTTGCTGCACAAAAAGAACTTATTTACAAAATTATCGAAGAAGAAGAAAATTCTTTCTTGAAAACACTTTCGACTGGTATCGGTATGCTTGATACACTTATCGAAACACTCAAAAAAGATAATAAAACTCAACTTTCTGGCGAAGATGCTTTTGTGTTGTACGACACTTACGGATTCCCTCTTGACTTAACAGAGCTAATTTGTAAAGAAAATTCTTTGACAGTAAACTTGGAAGAATTTAACAAACAACTTCTTCTACAAAAAGAACGTTCACGCAACGCTGCAAGTGTTGAAACTCTGGATTGGGTTGAACTTAACAAATGTGATAGACAAGTTTTTGTGGGTTATGATACAACTACTCTCGAAACACAAATTGCTCGTTACAGAACAGTTATTACAAAATCTAAAAAACAATATCATATAGTACTTCCAGAAACTCCATTCTATGGCAACTCTGGTGGTCAAGTTGGTGATATAGGTGTTTTGTTTAACGACAAAGAAACTATTGAGGTGGTGGATACTATCAAAGAAAATGGTTTGATTATACTTGTTACAAACTCTCTTCCACAAGAAATTGACGCTGTATTTACTGCACAAGTTTCTGTGAAAGAAAGAAACGAGTCAGCAGCAAATCACACTGCAACTCACCTACTTCAAAAAGCACTACGCAAGGTATTAGGTAGCCACGTTGAACAAAAAGGTTCGCTTGTTACTCCAAAAATGTTGCGTTTTGACTTCTCTCACTTCCAAAAAATGACTGATGAAGAAATTAATGAAGTAATTAGATTAGTCAATATTGATATTTTAGCAACTCACAAACTTGACGAAAACCGTAACTGTCCTATCGAGGAGGCTCGTAAAAGTGGTGCGATGATGCTGTTTGGTGAGAAATACGACGAAGTTGTTAGAACAGTTAAATTCGGGGATTCATTTGAACTTTGTGGAGGTGTTCACGTTCATAATACTGGCGAGATTGGTAGTTTTACTATCCTTTCTGAGGGTGCTATTTCGGCAGGAGTTAGACGTATTGAAGCAGTTACAGGTATGGAAAAAATCAATTATGATTTGAAACTACGTGAAACATTCAACGAATTACGTGCAATGCTAAACACTAAATCTGTGAGCGAGTCTATCAAAAAACTTATGCAAACAAACTCTGATTTGAGCAAAACAGTTGAGATGGCTAACAAAGAGCGTAATGATATAATGAAAGAGAAAATCAAAAATGCTTTGGTTGAAGAAAACGGCATACAATGGTACACTCTTGAAATGCAAATTCCAGCAAATGTTATCAAAGAAATAGCTACAATGCTTTATTCAGAGATTCCAAATATTGCATTCATTGCAACTACTCAATATGACAAAAAACCAGGACTTGTTGTAATGTTTGGTAAAGATTGTGTAGCTGCTGGTGCAGATGCAAACAAAATTATAAAACAATGCTCTAAGCTAATGCAAGGCGGTGGCGGTGGCCAAGCGAATTTAGCATCTGCTGGTGGTAAAGATACCTCAAAAATGGGTGAACTTATAGATTCAGCTCGCAAAATGGCAGAAGATATGTTGAAATAATGGAAAAAACATCTTAAACATACAAAAAAGACAACCTCTTAGGTTGTCTTTTTTATTGGGCATTGACCAAGAAATCAAAACTTCGCCTCGAAATAACTTCCATAGTACAGAAATAATTAATAGGAATGTTTTTTGAATAGAAATCAAAAAACATTCTTTTTTTTACGTTTTTAAGTGCTAATTATAAGCAATTATTGTCATTTAAAACAATAATTAATATCTTATATTTGTTTCATTTCGTAACTACTATTAGTGATATTGCTTTACAAAACCGCTATATATAGGGATTGATTAAGAATAATGTTGCTTGTATTTTTGCAACAGAAAAAATTAAAATTAATAAATAGTAATTATGAGAAAGATTCTACTACTGCTTGTTTTAATGTTTGTAGGAATAGCCGTTGAAGCAAAATCCTATGACAATGAACAAGATTCATTAAAAGGTACGTTCACAATAGGTGGATATGGAGAGATGACAATGAGTCGCCATTTTTATAGTAGTGCTTGGCAAAGATATGCAATGCCAGAGAAATACAAAAACTCAGATGGATATGGTCGTTTTGATATTCCTCACGCTGTATTTATGATTGGATACAACTTTGGCAGAGGTTGGAGTTTTGCTACCGAGATTGAATTTGAACACGGAGGTACTGGTTTTGCAGTCGAAATCGAAGAAGAAGAAACTGGCGAATACGAGTCAGAAGTTGAAAAAGGAGGAGAGATTGTTCTTGAACAGTTTTGGATAAACAAGAGTTGGAACAGAGCATTGAACCTAAAAATGGGACATATTATTGTCCCAGTTGGATTCACTAACAAATATCATATTCCAACACAATATTTTGGAGTATTCCGACCAGAAGGAGATGCTACAATTCTTCCAACAGCTTGGCACGAAACAGGTGTTAGTTTTTGGGGAAGCAAAAAGGATTGGTCTTACGAAGTAATGTTTATTGCTGGACTTGACGCAGATCGATTCTCTCCAAAAAACTGGGTAGCTGGTAGTGCAAACTCTATTTATGAATTCAAAATTGCAAATAGTTATGCAGGAGCATTTAGAGTAGATAATAGCAGTATAAGAAATTTAAAATTAGGCTTGAGTGGCTATTACGGACATAGTGCAAAAAATACTTTGAATAGTTATAGTTACAACCACCTAAAAGGAGCAGTAGTTATAGGTTCGTTAGATTTTACATTTACTCCAAAAGATTTTATTTTTAGAGGTGGTGCAATGTACGGACACCTTAGTGATTCATACGAGATAACTATTGGAAATGCAAGTGCCCCAAATGCTGCTCCAACTCCGGGAAAACCTGCTGTAGCAAGTTCTGCAATTTCTGTTGGTGCAGAGTTGGGATACAATGTATTTGGATTCTCTCAAAAACTAACTAAAAAACACCAAGTATTGTATTTATTCGGAAGATTTGACTATTACGACTCAATGCTTACAACAGAAAAAGGAGTTCCCGACTACAAATACTTAGAAAGAATGTGTATTGCCTTTGGTTTGAATTACTCACCTATCAAACAGATTGTAATTAAGGCAGAATACCAAATGAGGAATTTAGTAGATTCTCAGTACAACGACGAAAATACATTCTCAATTGGAGTTACTTGGGCAGGTATTTTCTCAACAAAATTTAGAAAGAAAAAATAATAATCACATTAAATAATCACAAAAAAATGAAAATTAACAAACTATTCATTTCAGCTATTGCTGCAATGTCGTTAATCACAACATCTTGTTCTGATAACAATAAAAATGGAGAAGATAGCAATTTAACAAAACAAGAAAAGGCTATCTTAGCAAATTATGTAGATGATATTGTAGTATCAAACTACGCTCAACTTGCAACAGATGGTAAAAATCTTTTGACAGCTGTTAAAGCTATTCAAAGCTCTGCTGATGCTGATAAGTCTACCCTTATATCAAATGCTGCTACTGCGTGGAAAAACGCTCGTATCACTTGGGAGCGTACGGAAGCATATCTTTTTGGACCAGTAGATAAAGCTGGTATTGACCCAGGTATTGACTCTTGGCCATTGGTATTGCCAGATCTACAAGAATCTATCCAGAAATGGGACGCTAAAAATGATAACTATGAGTCGTTGAAAGGTGACGGTGGTGATTTAAAAGGTTTCCACTCAATAGAATATATGTTGTTTGCAAATGGTAAACCAAAAACTAAAACTGTTGCTACATTTGACAGCCAATATGCAATTAGCCAAGGAAACTTGTCTGACGAAGAGTTTGAAAATAAACTTGAAAGCTATACAGTTGCTGTTGCTGAGGAATTGTATCGTTGTGTTCTACAATTAGAGGCAGAATGGAACTTAGTTGGTCTATCAAGTGAAAAATCTGCAGATTTAACAGCATTTGGTTCTAATATCACTCTTAATACTCCTGGGGGGAATTATGGTGAAATTTTTAAAACTCCAAGCATAAACAATACACACTACCAATCATTTGCAAAATCTCTTGAAGAGGTTTTTGTAGGAGCAATCGGTATTGCTGACGAGGTTGCTAATGTGAAAATTTCTGACCCAATCAATGCTGAGATTAAAGAAGGTAATGGTCTGTTGGAAGTGGAATCGTGGTTTAGCTACAATTCAGTTGAGGATTTTACAAATAATGTCAGAGGTATTAAAGAAGCATACTTTGGTAAATTAGCAAAAAACAACACTGTTGAATTTGATACAGATGTTAATCCTCACGCTAATTCAGTAGGTGCTTACATTGCAAAAATAGACAAAACAATTAACGACAAAGCTGTTGCAGCATTAAACAATGCTATCGCAAAAGTTGCTGCAATGCCAAAACCTTTTAGAGATAATCTTTCTTGGAATACTGCAAATACTGCTGCTAAAGAAGCAGTAGCCGCAGTTCAAGATGCTCTGGAAGCTGCACAAGTTGCAAAATAATTAATTATCATAAATGAAACAATTAGCCAACCGAAAATAGGAATCCTTTTTCGGTTGGCATTTGAACCTAAATAACAATAATTAAAACTAATTAATATGAAAAAGATTTTACAATTTTCGTTTTTAGTTTCAGTATTAATCTCTTGCAGTTTGGCAACCAGCTGTACATCTGTAAATAATGGTGATAACGATAACGAAAAACCAGAACAAGGCGTTCCAGAAGAATACTTCACTGGTGGAAAATTAGGAACTACTGAGGTTTGGGGTTCTAAATGTTTTGAACAACCTACTCCAGCCGTTGAAAATGCGGGTTTAGCAAATTCATTTTTGCACGGCGAGGCGATATTCGAAGGAAATTTCGTGACAGAAGCGACAGATCCAACATATCCAATGAGAGGCCGTGGCCCTATTTCAATTCGTTCGTCTTGTATTCACTGTCACCCAGGTTATGGACACGGTAAACGCTTAGGAAATTTGGGACAAGACGTATTTGGATTCAACACAAAAACTCGTGAGACTGGTAATGGTTATTTACTTGTAATTTATGGACCAGGTAAAGACGGTGTTTTTGGAGGTAATGACGTAATCACAAGCGGGATTACTGGTAGTACTTGGACAGATGCAGCAAACGACGACTGGTTTGTATCGGAGATGACAGGTATGCCTCAAACACAATCAAACGAACCTTTTAAAGCACCAATAGATGAAGATAAAATCCAAATTAAATGGCATCTTTATGTAGATGAGCACGGAAATAAGTTCGCTGATGGTACATCTTACGAATTAATATATCCAGAGGTAATTATCCCAGAAGATGCTTTTGCTTACGAAAGTGAGAATCTAAAAACAGGCAAATATGACGTAAGAGTGGAAGCAACTATTGGAATCTATGGTTCTGGATTAATAGACGCTATCAAAGAAGAAGATATTGACGCTACTTACAACGCCCAAATGGGAAAACCTTGGGGAGGTCGTAGAGGTACAGATAAAAAGCAACCTGATGGCTCTGTTCGTAAAGGACGTTTTACTTATGCTGTATCTCGTGGTACTTTGCAATACGGTGCTGGTTCAAATGCAATTTGGAATATCACTAACGTTACAAAAGAAAGTTCAAACTCTGAACATCAATCTAACTATATGACTCCATTCTACGCTAACAATGCAGCAAAAGACCCTGAGGTGAAAGCTAAATTGGCAAATACTTACTACAAATTCTTGATTGGTGCTACTGAGGAGGAAACAGAAAATAAGATTTATAACTATTTGATGTTTAACAGTACTTACGGTGGCAAAAAATACACATCAAGAAACGAAGTTGATAAATCTACACAAATTAAACCAGAATTGTCTTTGGACGATTACACAGAATTAATGGTATGGCACAGAGGTCTTGCTGTTCCAGCTGCAAGAAATGTAAATACCCCAGAGTTTAAGCGAGGTAAAGAATTATTTACACAAATGGGCTGTGCCTCTTGCCACCAACCTTCTTGGACAACAGGCTCTGACAACTATGTTGGAGACCAAGATATGCTTGGAAAGTTACCTACTTATCCCAACCAAAAGATTTGGCCATACACGGATTTGTTGCAACATAACTTAGGTATGAAAAATAATATTCGTGGAGGCTGGTGCCGTACAACTCCTCTATGGGGACGTTATTTGAACTTAGTAGCAAATGGTGAAAGTAGTCACTTACACGATATGCGTGCAAGAAACTACGAAGAAGCAATTATGTGGCACAAAGGACAAGGTCAATATTCAAGTAACAAATTCCGTGAACTTCCAAAAGAAGACCGTGATGCTGTTGTAAAATTCTTGCAATCTATCTAAGGTACGAATAAATAAATATATTGCTATCTGATAAACTTAAAGCTATCAGAAGTTTTACACGTTCCTAATAAACTCTATTCTCTAAGTCTATTTTCCCGATAATCATAATATAACGAACAATCGTGCGTGATGTAGAATATCGACAAAATAGACAAGAGAAATGGGTTTAAGACTTAGTAGATAGGAATAATAAAGATTAAGTTACGGATTTACCTTCCAAAAAGCTAAATCCTTTTTTATAAAATTATGTCAATAAAAACCATCTCATTCTCTCTATTCACTGTTATAGCTATTGTTTTGGCTACTACTACTGTTATCGAAAAATTTAGCGGAACACACTACGTTCAAACATCAATATATGGAGCTTGGTGGTTTTATTTGTTGTGGATAGTGCTTACCATAAGTTCTCTAATATATTTCTATCGTTCAAATTTGCACAAGAAAATAAGCACTTTTATGTTGCATATTTCGTTTGTTGTGATTCTGCTTGGGGCAATAGTAACAGCTCTTACAGCACAAAGAGGTATGATATATCTCCCTGTTGGCGTTACACAAAACTCTTTTACTGATTCAAACAACAATAAAATTCAATTACCTTTTGAAATAACACTTAAATTATTTGAAATAAAATATTATAGCGGAACAAATGCAGCAGCTGATTATATGAGTAATGTTGTGTTTAGTCAAAACGGGAAAGAAGTATCTGAGAAGATAGTATCTATGAACAAAATTGCAAAATATGATGGTTATAGATTTTATCAATCTGAATATGATAATTCTGGGAGTTGGCTGTCTGTTAATAGGGATATTTATGGAATTCCAATTACTTATACTGGATATGTTCTACTCGTTCTATCTTTTATAATATTACTTGTAAGCCCCAAAGGAGCATTTAGAAGATTGTTAAAATCTCCTTTACTACAAAAAGGAATGATGTTGGGTGTAATGTGTATTTGGGCTACAATATCAAATGCTCAAAGTTCAAAAATTCCTCAAACTCTAAGCAAAGAGCAATGCAAAATGCTCGAAGATTTACAAGTTGTATATAACGAGCGAGTAATGCCTCTCAGCACTCTTGCAAGAGATTTTACTCTAAAACTTACAGGCAGTGATAACTACAAAGATTGCTCATACGAACAATTCTTTTGGGGCTGGTTTTTCTTTCCAACAGAATGGGAAAATGAAGCAATTTTTGAAGTTCCTCAAAGTAAAAAACAAAAATTCTTAGGTTTAGAAAGACAATCTGCATACAAAGATTTTTTTACTTCTAAAAATATCTACAAACTCAATCACTATATAAGAAATGTTGATTCTAAAAAAGAAATTGCACTTCACAAAGAGCTTACCAAACTAAACGAAAAAATACAGTTGATAGCAATGTTGCGAAGTGGTGCAATGGTAAAAATTTTTCCATATAAAAATAATAATGGCAAAATATCGTGGTATTCTCCCAAAGATTCTTTGCCAGAAGAAATGGATTTAGGACAATCTTTGTTTATAAAAAATAGTTTTGAAATGTTGCTTTCTGCCTATGCCTCAGGTAATAGTGCGGAATTTTCTGAAATTGCAGATAAAATTGTCGGCTATCAGAAGAAATTTGGCGAAGATTCTTTATTGAAACCGCAAAAAGTAGAAGCGGAACGATTGTATTTTTCTATCCCAGTTACTGCTCTACTATTCCGTATGAATTTGTTTATAGGAATATTGTCAGTAATAATTATTGTACTCAACAAAAAGAAACAGCTAAACAAGATTATCGGGAATATACTTAATGTAGATATATTATTTTCTTGGGTTTTGATAGCAATACACATAGCATTGAAATGGTATATCACTGGGCGTATGCCTCTATCAAATGGCTACGACACTATGATATTTTTAGGATTAAGTATTTCAACTATTATTTTTTGCCTCAGAAAATCATTCTTACTGTTTACAGCAATGGGGACTACTCTCATAGGATTTACTATGTTGGTAGCTACTCTTGGAGGGCTTAATCCACAAATCACACAACTTATACCTGTTCTTAATTCTCCATTCTTGACAACTCACGTTTGTTTAATAATGCTTTCGTATGCTCTTTTTGCGTTTACATTTATTAATGGAATAATAGCACTAACACTTGGCAGAAGCGACAAGAATTTACTTGATAGACTTTCTATTTACAGTAGAATATTTCTGATATTAGGCTTGGTTTTTTTGGCAATAGGAATATTTATAGGGGCGGTCTGGGCAAATGTTAGCTGGGGACGTTATTGGGCTTGGGACCCGAAGGAAGTTTGGGCATTAATAACATTGATGTTTTATTCTCTCCCTCTTCATAGCTCTTCAATCAAAATATTCAGAAATAAAATAGTATTTCATATATATATGATATTCGGCATCATAGTGGTGCTTATGACATATTTTGGGGTAAATCTTGTGCTTGGTGGAATGCATAGTTATGTGAATTAGTTTTATTGGCCAACAATAATCTTCAATATGAGATAATTGACTGAATTTTCCATAAAAAAGACAACCAAGTAGGTTGTCTTTTTATTTATATTTAAAATTTCGTTTCACTTAGTCTAATTGAATGCACGTGAGTTATGTGCATTGGCAAAACAGACAAGATCGGCGAGTTTTGTTTTAAGCTGAACGGTAGTAGATTAAAAATCTGCGTTTTTTGGTGTACGAGGGAATGGGATAACATCACGAATGTTTGCCATACCTGTAACGAATAACAATAATCTTTCGAAACCAAGACCGAAACCACTATGAGGAGCTGTACCAAAACGGCGAGTATCAATATACCACCAAACATCTTTTGTAGGAACGCCTTTTTCGGCAATAGCGTTCATAAGTTTGTCATAGTTTTCCTCACGTTGAGAACCGCCGATAATCTCACCAATTTTTGGGAACAATACGTCCATAGCTCTAACAGTTTTGCCATCTTCGTTTTGTTTCATATAGAATGATTTGATTTCTTTTGGATAGTTAATCAAGATAACTGGACATTTGAAATGTTTTTCAACCAAATATCTTTCGTGTTCTGACTGCAAGTCAAGACCCCAAGAAACTGGGAACTCAAATTTCTCGCCAGATGCTTCAAGTATTTTGATACCCTCAGTGTAGTCCAATCTGACAAAATCGTTAGCTACTACAAATTTAAGTCTTTCGATAAGTTCTTTGTCAAACATATCGTTCAAGAATTGGATATCTTCCATACAGTTATCCAAAGCATAGTTTACTAAGTATTTGATAAATCTCTCAGCCAATTCCATATTGTCTTCCAATTCATAGAAAGCCATTTCTGGTTCTACCATCCAAAACTCTGCCAAGTGGCGAGGAGTGTTTGAATTTTCAGCACGGAACGTTGGGCCGAAAGTATAAATTTCTGTAAGAGCCAAAGCTGCTAACTCTCCCTCCAACTGACCTGAAACTGTCAATGAACAGTGTTTGCCAAAGAAGTCTTTTGAGTAATCAACTTTACCATCTTCTGTACGAGGTAGGTTTTCTAAATCCATTGTAGAAACATTGAACATTTCACCAGCACCCTCACAGTCAGAAGCAGTGATAAGTGGAGTGTGGAAATATTTAAAACCGTTATCGTTATAGAATTTATGTATAGCATAAGCCATTGCGTGACGAATACGGAAAATTGCACCAAATGTATTTGTGCGAGGTCTTAGATATGCAATTTCTCTCAAAAACTCTAATGAGTGTCCTTTCTTTTGTAGAGGATAAGAATTGTCGCAAGTGCCATATATTTCAATTTCTTTGGCTTGTACTTCGACAGGCTGACCCGAACCAGCAGATTCTACCAAAATACCTTTAACGCTCAAACAAGCACCAGTAGTAATTTGTCTAAGTGTTTCTTCATCAAAATTTTGTACATCAACAACAATTTGAATATTATTGATTGTCGAGCCATCATTCATAGCAATAAATGCTACATTTTTGTTGCCCCTTTTTGTTCTAACCCAGCCTTTTACAACCACATCTTGTGATTGAGCAGGAGTTTTCAGTATATCTTTTATACGAACTAACATAAAAATATCTCCTTTATAAAGTGTTTTTCTTTTTTTACCGAAAGCAAATGTACTAAAAAAAAATTATTGTAGCAAAACTAATTAAGAATTTTGCAACTTTGTTGTTTTTTTGTCTTGAAAATTGTAATAAAACTTCATAATCCAAGTCAAAATTATTGCTATTACCAATCGAGGGAGCAATACCCACCACACTCCAACTCCAAGAGCCATAAACAATAGCGAGTCCTCCAACATAGAGTGATTCATTGCAGCAGATGTGTTAAGTAGTTGAGCATCTCGATGAGCTATTTCGCCTTTTTCCATTTCCGACGACATTACCATACCTCCGTAAGCAAGTCCAAGAGTATTTACAACTATCCATAAGAATGTTGTAGAATATGGCAAACCTAAAACCTTCATAAAAGGTTGCATAGGTTTGAGCAACATATCTATTAGTTTAAATTCTTTCAAAATTCCTTGAAGAATATTCAGCAAACTGACAAATAACAGAACTTTACCCAAAAGTGGAATAATTGTCTGAGCCCAGAAAACAAACACCTCTACCCAAGTAGAAGGTTTTTGTGCCATTTCGGGCATATACAACGCTCCTGCCATATCTTTTGGGATAATCAAATTTAGCAAAAAACCTGCAAAAAGCCCAAAGAATATTCTAATAAATAGAATATATCCATAAGACGAACCAGCTTTGTTTTGAACCTTTGTTTCGATAATTAAGTTGTGGCAAATCAAACACATTGTTGCCATAATAGTAACTTCTCGGAGTTCAAATCCCAAACCTGCCATTACGCCAATCGCAGCATAAATACTTGCAAAAGAAGATGTTATAAACACAATAGCAGCCTCGCCCCCAAGACCCATTAGCCTAAATAGAGGCTCAACAAAATCCGAAACTATAAGTATCACACCCATATAATCGAGAATTGAAACTAATAATGTAATGGGTAGCATTAGTTTCATCAACCAAATTACAGTTTTGATTGTTGGCTGAATTGATTTTGTAACAGCCGAAACTATTTTTTCAACAAAATTCATTTTATTCTTTATTTGGATTATTCACAAAAATAGAAAAATTTACACTGCCATAGCTCCTTTTTGATTGAAAATTTGGGTGCGAAGAATAATCTTTTGCTTTTGAATGTTCAAAGACAAACCAACCTTCTTCACGGAGCATATTTTTTTGAAATACAATATCTGGAATAGCATCTATGCCTTCTAAGTCGTATGGAGGATCTGCAAAAATAAAATCATAGTCCAAACGGCAGCTTTTCAGAAAAGTAAAAGCATTCATTCGCATAGATTTAATTTGAGGTAATTTCAGATTTTCGGCAGTTTTTTTGATAAATGATTGGTGTATAGCATTCATCTCTACACTTGTTACAGATTTTGCTCCTCTCGAAGCAAACTCATAACTAATAGCACCAGTACCTGAAAATAAATCCAATACATCTAACTCCTCAATATCAAACCAATTAGCAATTACATTAAAAATATTTTCTTTTGCAAAATCTGTTGTTGGTCTGGCTTTGAAGGCAGCAGGAGGGTTTATAATTCTTCCTTTGCACGTACCGCTTACTATTCTCATTTATTTGTTACTTTAAAGTTACTTTTTAACAATTTCATTAAATCCGAATCAAATTCTCCAAAAGGAATAAGTTTGAACTTATTAATTTTCAACTTTGTAGATATTAATTTCAAGTAATCGACTATCTCGTCAGTATTGTTTATATAATAAGTCTCTATCAAAAGTATTTTTTGGTCATTACGTGCTACTATATATATATAGTCCGCAAAAACAGAAATAACAATTCGATTATTGCTACACGACTGTGCTATTTCTATCAGTTTATTGAAAATACTTTTGACTACAAGATTACATTTAGTTTTCAATCTCTGAATATCAAATTCAAGACCCCCTAAAATACTTGAAACAATAGTTATATCATCACCTTGCGAAACAAAAACAGAATTTCTGTTGTAGTGTAAAGATTTTGCCTTGAAATATTGTTCTATATCCTGCTCCGAAAAAAATTCAGTAGGAATAGCTACAAATTGATGGTTTGGAATAAATAATTCTACTTCGTCAAACGATTTATTGTTTATAAAAGAGTATAAATTGTCTAACGAAACATTCTCTTTAATAGAATTTTCGTTTAATATACCATACAAAAAAGAATGTCCATTCAAACTAATCTGAATGGACAAGCTATTTGTATTAGTTTTATTAGTCTTCCCAGTTACCAGCCTCATTTGTTGCTCTCTCCATAGAACCTACTTTAACGCCAGGGAAACGACCTACTGTTTTGTCGAAGTCGTACATATTAATCAACTCTTGTTGATTATCAAGGTCGCCAAGATATGTTTTATATTCAGCAGAAGCACAGAATACAGGAACTTTTACACCTTGTGCACCTGTTTCGATAATAGAAGCAGCCATTTTGAATTCTTGATTATCTGAGTATGGAATATATCTCAAATCGTCAAAGTTTAGTTTCTTTTTACCAAATACAGTATCTTTAACTGCGATACGAACTTTGATAGTTTTTACACGACCTTCTTTAACTGCAACTGAGTCGTCAGCAGAACCCATTCTAATTTCGAAGTCCATTGAGTCGTTTTTAACGAATTGGATTAGAGAGTCAAAAGAGTTAGCAAAATGTCCGTTTTGTCTTTTGTAAGCTCTTTGTGCAGAACGAATGTCTTTAATTCTTTCAATTACTGCTTTTTTACGATTTTGAGAAGTTTTTTCAAATTCGATTGGGGCATTGATTACGTCAAACAACCAGTATCCAGTTGTACAACAAGCAATCAACAAGATTAAAAGGATTACTTTTTTCATGATTTATTGTTATTTTAAGTTTTTGTTTACAAAATTTTAATATAATGCTATTTTTGTTTATCTTTATGCTCTAATTCAACATCAATAAGAACAAAACGCAATGCTATCTGAACATATCGAAAGTCAAATTTACAACATTTTTTTTTACGCACCAACAATTCAGCAAAAAAAATTAATTAAATCTTTATCTCAGTTTGTTGCAAACGAGGATAATTCAAGGATTTTTGTGGTAAATGGCTATGCAGGAACTGGTAAAACTACTATTATTGCAGCACTTACAAAAGTGCTTAATAGTATGAAAATCAATAATTTGCTACTTGCTCCAACAGGAAGAGCAGCAAAAGTTATGTCGCAATATTCTGAAAGCATTGCAAATACAATCCATAAAAAAATTTATAGACAAAAATCAGCATCTGAAAATGAGTTTGTATTGTCTTTCAATAAATCTCACGAAACTATATTTATAATAGACGAGGCATCTATGATTTCTAACACAAGTTATGAAAATGTAGTTTTTGGTTCGGGGAGATTATTAGATGATTTGTTTGACTACATAGATAGTGGCAGAAACTGCAAAGTTATAATGATTGGGGATTCTGCCCAACTTCCTCCTATTGGCACGCTATTATCACCTGCTCTCGATACGTCTTACTTAGAAAACTATGGCACGACGAGTAGTTTTGAGCTAAATGAAGTTGTGCGTCAGCAATTAGATTCGGGAATTTTATACAATGCAACTATAATTCGTGAATTAATAGAAACTAACAATCCTCAGATTCCTGTTTTTGATATGAGTTTCAAAGATATAAAAAGAATTACTGGGGCAGATGTGCTTGAAATAATTGAAGATTCTTATGCGAAATATGGAACTACAAACACAAGTGTGATAGTTAGGTCTAATCGCAATGCAAATCGTTTTAATCAAGGCATTAGAGCAAGGGTTTTGTATCAAGAAGAAATGTTGGATTCGGGAGATTATATAATGATAGTCAAGAATAATTATTTCTATAAGTTTGGAGAAGAAGATCAAACTACTGTCGAAAAACAAGAGGAAATGGAGGAATTTTTGGCAAATGGTGATGTTGCACAAATTCGCAGAGTTCGTCGCTATCAAGAAATGTATGGTTTTCGTTTTGCAGACGTTACTCTCAAACTCACATATATGGACGATTACGAGATGGATTGTAAAATAATCTTAGATACCCTCGAAAGCGAGTCCCCAGCATTGACTGCCGAACAGCAACAAAAACTTTTTGAAGAAGTCGAAAAAGACTATATGCACATAAGTCTCAAAAAAGAACGTTATAAGGCTATGCGAAATGATGAGTTTTTGAACGCATTGCAAGTGAAATTTGCATACGCACTAACTTGCCACAAATCCCAAGGTGGGCAATGGGATTGCGTCGTAATAGATAGAGTTTTGTGGGGCGAAATGCCAATGACTATGGATTTGCTAAGATGGCTCTACACTGCATTTACACGTGCAACCCAAAAACTTTATCTACTAAACTTTGATGATAGGTTTTTTACTGAAAAATTAGAGGATTTGTAGAATTATTCTTCGTTTTCTTCCTTATTTTTCTTTGGTGAATTACCCTCAACCACCATTACAAACTCTCCTTTTGGTTCAAACTCTGTGAAATGCTCAATAAGTTCAGAGGCAGTTCCTCGTACTGTTTCCTCGAATTTTTTGGAAATTTCACGTGAAATAGATATTTGTGGATTATGAGTGAAAATCTCATTAATCATAGTAAGCGTTTTGATAATTCTATGTGGAGATTCATAAAAAATCATTGTACGTGGCTCGGTCGAAAGCTCAGTAAGCATTTTTGTTTTGCCTTTCTTTTGTGGCAAAAATCCCTCGAAACAAAATTTATCTGTTGGCAATCCGCTATTGACAAGAGCTGGAACAAAAGCCGTTGCCCCGGGTAGGGTTTCCACGTCTATTCCCTGTGCAACACATTCCCTAACAAGCATAAATCCAGGGTCGGAAATTGCGGGAGTTCCTGCATCAGAGATAAGAGCAGTAAGTTGTCCTGCTGCAATATTCTCTGCAACTCGTTTAACCGCAGCGTGTTCGTTAAATTTATGGAAGGCTTTTAGAGGTTTTTTAATCTCATAGTGTTTCAAAAGCACAGAAGATGTACGAGTATCTTCTGCCAAAATCAAATCAACTTCATTCAGTACTTTTATAGCTCTGAACGTCATATCTTCAAGATTTCCAACGGGAGTTGGGACTATATATAATTTAGACATATTTTATTTTTTCGTAAAGGTACATATTTTTATTGTTATCCAAATCTTTTCTAATACAAATCCTTACATCTTAGGCAATTTTGTAAATATCTGTAATGTAGACAAGATAGGCGAGTTTTGGGTTTTAGTGAACAGAACTAAACGAATATATATTTAGCAGACAGCACTATAACAAGAATGTTAATATCTTGATGATAACTTTAATTATTTTTGTGGGACAATAAGAATAAATATACCTACATTTGCTCAACGAATGGTTCTAAAAAAAGATTAATAGGGAATACCGTGAAAAACTGTAACAGCTCCCGCTGCTGTGAGTTCCTTAATAGATTTTAACAGTCTTATCCACTGATTTACAATAAATTGGGAAGGAGTTAGAATTGGAACAAGTCAGAAGACCTGCCATTTGATATTTGTTTTGTGCTTTCGGGAAGGCGGCTCAAAAACTTTAAAACTAATTTTCTTTGCAAAAAGAAAATTATCTTTTGTCCTCCCATAATTTATTAAGGTTTATTGCTGTCCGTTAAAAATTTTAAAAATTATTGTAATGGATAAGCGATAACATATTACAGTGTTTTAATTTATGAGGGGCTTGGAAAACTGATTTTTAAAATTTTTATCTTTCCGAAATCATACAAGCTCCCAATAAACTCGGATCTCTTAGGCTATTTTGCTGATGGTCATAACGTAGCGTACTGGCGTACGTGAGTTATGAGCATCGGTGAAATAGACAAGATAGGCGAGTTTCGTTTTTAGCAGACAACAATAATTAAAGTTATACTATGAGTATTTCAGGAACAAGCATCATCAAGCGTGATGGAAAGAGAGTTATTTTCTCTATTGACAAAATCAAATCGGCACTGCGAAAGGCATTTTTGTCGGTGGATAGTTTCGCCACAGAGGACGATATTACCACTATACTTAGCCGAGTAAGAATTTCTGACGGAATGACAGTGGAGGAAATTCAAAATCAAGTAGAATTTGCACTTATGACAGAAAGATATTTTTCTGTTGCAAAATCTTATATGCTTTACAGACAAAAGCAAAGCGAGGACAGAGAGGTAAGAGATAAATTATCTTTTTTGATAAACTACTGTGAGGCTGAAAACCCTGCCACTGGTAGCAAATTTGATGCAAATGCAAATGTCGAAAACAAAAACATTGCGACACTTATAGGTGAACTTCCAAAACAAAACTTTATTCGTCTAAATCGTCGTATGCTTACAGACAGACTAAAAGAAATGTATGGCAAAGATTTTTCGGACAAATATGTGAGAATGTTAAATAGCCATTTCATCTACAAAAACGACGAAACAAGTTTGGCAAACTATTGTGCAAGTATAACTATGTATCCGTGGTTGCTTGGAGGAACAATGAGCATAGGGGGCAACTCAAAAGCACCTACTAACCTAAAATCATTCTGTGGAGGCTTTGTAAATATGGTGTTTATGGTGTCGAGTATGCTTAGTGGAGCGTGTGCTACACCAGAGTTTTTGATGTATATGAACTATTTTATTGGCAAAGAATATGGTAAAGATTATTTCAAAGAGGCTGACAAAGTAGTTGATTTATCACTAAAACAACGCACACTTGACAAAGTTATTTGTGATTTCTTTGAACAAATTGTGTATTCTATAAACCAACCCACTGGGGCAAGAAACTTTCAAGCAGTATTTTGGAACATTGCATACTATGACAAACCGTATTTTGAAAGTCTTTTTGGAGAGTTTGTATTTCCAGACGGCTCACGTCCAGATTGGGAAGGGTTGAGCTGGTTGCAAAAACGTTTTATGAAATGGTTTAACAAAGAAAGAACCAAACTTGTTTTGACTTTTCCAGTCGAAACAATGGCACTTTTGACAAAAGACGGAGATACAGTAGACAAAGAATATGGGGATTTTACTGCTGAGATGTACAGTCAAGGACACTCATTCTTTACGTATTTGAGCGACAATGCAGACTCGCTTTCGAGTTGTTGCCGACTTCGAAACGAGATACAAGACAATGGATTTAGCTATACTCTTGGTGCAGGTGGGGTTTCGACTGGGTCTAAAAGTGTTTTGACAATCAATCTTAATCGCTGTATTCAATATGCAGAAAAAACTGGAACTCCGTATTTGCAGTACTTAGAAGAAGTTGTGGATATGGTACACAAAGTACAATTAGGCTACAATGAAAACCTAAAAATGCTCTACAAAAAAGGAATGTTACCACTATTTGATGCTGGATACATAAACATTTCTCGACAATATTTGACTATTGGCGTAAACGGTTTGGTTGAGGCTGCTGAGTATTTTGGAATAGAAATTAATGACAATCCTCAATATGAAAAGTTTGTAGAAAGCATTTTGGGACTAATCGAAAAATATAACAAAAATTACAGAGATAAAGAAGCAATGTTTAATTGCGAGATGATTCCTGCCGAAAACGTGGGAGTAAAACACGCAAAATGGGACAAAGAAGATGGATATATCGTAAAGAGGGATTGTTACAATAGCTATTTCTATATTGTCGAGGATAATACACTTAATATTGTGGATAAATTCCGTTTGCACGGCAGAAAATATATTGAACACCTAACAGGAGGTTCTGCACTTCATTTGAATTTGGAGGAGCATCTTTCACAAACTCAATACAGACAATTACTTAGAGTAGCTGCAAAAGAAGGTTGTAATTATTTTACTTTCAATATTCCAAACACTGTTTGTAACAACTGTGGTCATATCGACAAAAGATATTTGAAAGAATGTCCAAAATGTTCTTCAAAAAACATAGACTATCTAACAAGAATTATTGGATATATGAAGAGAGTTAGCAATTTTTCTGCTCCAAGACAAAAAGAAGCAGAAAGAAGATACTATGCTTCGCAAAATAGCAAATAATATGTTAAAATATTGCGACTACGACATTGTTTTTCAAGAGATTCCAGATGAAATTACTTTGGCAATTAATCTATCACGTTGCCCAAATGGCTGTGTAGGCTGCCATTCTCCACAACTTATGGGAGATATTGGAGAGAGATTAAACGAAGAGGTAATAAATTCACTTATCGAAAAATACGGAAGTAGTATAACTTGTATATGTTTTATGGGCGGAGATAATTCGCCCAAAGACATTAACAGCCTTGCTTCCTATATTCATTCTACACTACCTGAGTGTAAAACAGGCTGGTACTCAGGCAAAACAAATATTTCTGAGGATATAAACCTCAAAAATTTTGAGTACATAAAAATTGGGGCTTACAAAAAAGAATACGGGGCGTTGAAATGCAAAACAACAAACCAAAAACTCTACAAGATTGACAAAAATGGCAATAAAGAAGATATTACATTTAGGTTTTGGCTATAACGCCAAAACCTTTTTTATTACAATAAAAACACATAAAGTCAAAAAATAATAAAAAAGTGTTTTTTTTACACAAAAAAGTATTATCTTTGAGAAATTGCGGATTGATTTGGAAAAACCTATTAATTGTGAGGCAAAAAGATAGATATAAGGTGAATAATAATCAATAAGCAATTTAATATCGTATAAAAGTTATAAAAAATATATATTATGAGAAAAATTACTGATAATGTCCGTATAGGACTATTTATCGACGGAAACTATTTGTTGCATACATCGAACTATTACAACTACATTCACCGTCAAAAATGCAGACTAAGCATTGGGAAAGTGAGCCAGTTTGTTAAAAACATTATTGCAGAAGATTCTGGCAAAGACGTAAAAAATTGTATGATTACAGACTCCCACTATTTCAGAGGAAGACTTAATGCAACTGACGCCGCAGCTCGTGGCAATCAATTATACAACGACAGAGTTTTTGACGACATTTTGATGTCAGAGGGAATACACTCACACTATTTGCCTCTTCGTAATTTGTATGGCAAAAAAGAAGAACGAGGTATTGATGTTTGGTTGTCGTTAGAGGCTTATGAAATTGCTTTAACAAAAGGCTTAGACTATGTTGTTTTGATTATATCCGACACAGACTATGTGCCTTTGGTTAGAAAACTAACTTCGCTTGGTATCAAAACTGTTTTGTTAAGTTGGGAATTTGAGTACATAAACGACGAAGGACAAAAACTTGTTACAAAAACTTCACAGGAGTTATTGAACATTGTAACTATGCCTTTGGATATGCACACTATGATAGAAGATGGATTGTGTGATAACGACAGTTCGATAGAAGATTTGTTTATCCCTACAATACTCAAAAACAATGAAACAAGCATTGAAGAGGAGATTTTTAACACACCAGAGCTAACAACAAATGAAAATAATGAGGGAAGTCTATCCCAAACAGTAGAAGTTAGCGAGATTCTTTCACTGAAACAAGGCTATGGTTTTATTCGTTTTCCAAACAATAACTTATTTTTCCACTATCACGATGTAGTTGGAGATTTTTCGCTATTAGAGCCAAACGACACAGTAGAATTTGTGATTGGTAAAAATGCCGATGGAAATGATGTTGCAAAACAAGTCAAAAAAATATATCCTGAGGGCGACGAACCAATAGTAACAGAACAAACAGAAGATATAGATTTAGATACAAACACGACTTTCACAGCAGGTTTTTTTGATTGGAGTAGTAATAAATAATTTTTTATGCAGCAATATCATAAATTACTTAGAGAAATATTAGAAAAAGGTTCGGTCAAAACTGATAGAACTGGAACTGGCACAAAAAGTATTTTTGGCTACCAAATGCGTTTTGATTTGTCTGAGGGTTTTCCTGTTACAACAACAAAAAAACTTCATCTAAAATCTATTATTCACGAACTATTATGGTTTTTGAACGGAGATACAAATATCAAATATCTTAATGATAATGGAGTTAGTATTTGGGACGAATGGGCAGATAAAAATGGAGAGTTAGGCCCTATCTATGGTTCGCAATGGCGTTCGTGGAAAGGAGCTGACGGCAAGATAATAGACCAAATATCACAAGTGATAGACACAATTAAAAACAGCCCAGACTCTCGCCGTATGATTGTTTCTGCGTGGAATGTAGCAGAAATAGATAATATGGCATTGCCTCCTTGCCACGCACTGTTCCAATTCTATGTGGCGGACGGCAAACTTTCTTGTCAGCTTTATCAACGAAGTGCTGATGTGTTTTTGGGAGTTCCTTTCAATATTGCATCTTACGCACTTTTGACAATGATGATAGCCAAAATATGCGGTCTGAAAGTTGGGGAATTTGTGCATACTTTGGGAGATGCACATATTTATCTAAACCACTTAGAACAAGTAAACACACAACTTGAGCGTAGTCCCAAAGCATTGCCTACAATGAATATTTTGGGCGAACAAAAAACAATTTTTGATTTTAAATACGAGGACTTTAAACTTGAAGCTTATGTCGCAGATGCTTCAATCAAAGCCCCAATCGCAGTATAAATTATGACACTATCAATTATAGTAGCCATTGCAAAAAATAGAGCAATAGGCAAAGAAAACCAATTACTTTGGCATATTTCAGAAGACTTAAAACGTTTTAAACGTATAACTATGGGTTGCCCAGTTATAATGGGTCGCAAAACATTTGAATCTCTTGGAAGACCTCTGCCCGGCAGAAAAAACATTATAATTACTCGTAACACTTCGCTATGTTACGAAGATTGTGAGTGTTATGGGTCTATCGAAGAGGCGATAGCATCGTGCAATGACGACAAAGAAGTATTTATCATTGGCGGTGGCGAGATTTACAAACAAACCATATCTATTGCCGACAAACTTTATCTGACAGTGGTTCATCATAACTATGATGCAGATACTTTCTTTCCAGAAATAGACCCTATGCAATGGGAGGAAACAAATTTTGAATCGTTCGAAAGAGGGGAGAAATTTGAATATCCATATTCTTTTATTGACTACACAAGGAGAAAATAACCTATTACAAACCTAAATAAATTTAGAAAATGAAAAGAATTTTATCATTGGTTTTGTTTTTTGCTTTGTCGTCACTAATGGCACAAGCTCAAACAAATGAAGACTTGATGAATGAAATCAAGAAATTGAGAAGATCTATTTCTGCTCAAAAACACAGCTTTGACGCTGTAATGAAAAAAGTTGATGATGTACTTTGGTTCGACCGTTTGGGCGATATTGCACATATCGACAAAATCTTTACAACTGGTCCAGCTCGTCACCGTGAACTAAACCCAACTGGCGAAGGTGCAGGAAATCCTGTGAAAATTTGGTCTTATGTGTTTATTCCAAAAAGTGTCAAAGAAGGTCAAAAATATCCTTTGATGGTGTATGTACACGGAGGTATACACGGAGATATGAGTACTTATAACACACATATGATTCGTGAGCTTATCTCTCAGGAATATGTAGTTGTTGCAACAGATTATCGTGGCAGTATTGGTTATGGCACTTCTTACTATAACAATATTGACTACGGTGGACTTGAAAACCAAGACTGTTACGAAGCAAAAGAACGAGTGCTTGAAAACTATTCATCTATCTTAGACCGCAATCGTGTTGGTATTATGGGTTGGAGTCACGGTGGTATGATTACTCTTATGAACCTTGCAACTTACCAAAACGACTATAAATGTGGTTATGCTGGTGTCCCTGTTTCTGACGTAATTGCACGTTTGGGTTACAAACGCCAAAGCTACGAAGATTTATTCTCAACTAAATATCACGTTGGTAAAATCGTTAATGCAGATATTCAAGAATATCGCAGACGCTCTCCTGTATATCACGCAGATAAAATCAACACTCCACTTTTGATTTACACTAATACAATAGACGAAGATGTAAACGTTTACGAGGTTGAAAATATGATTAATGCACTTCTTGCAAAAGGTAAGAAATTTGAATACAAAATTTGGGAAAAAATCCCGGGAGGACACTCATACGACCGTATGGATCACAAAGCAGGTTACGAAATTCGTTACGGAGTTTACAAATTCCTAAACAAATATCTAAAACCAAACAAAGCATTCAAATCTATCAACGATATGAAAAAAGCTGCTTATAAATTCTATTAATAGGTATTTATAAACCATAGCAAAACGCCAAACAGTCATAATTGTTTGGCGTTTTTATTGTAAGTTTTTTTTGATTTTCCGAAATCTTACAAGCTCCCAATAAACTCGGATCTCTTAGGCTATTTTGCATATATAACGTAGCGTACTGGCGTACGTGAAGCAGAGCATCGGCGAAATAGACAAGATAGGCGAGTTTCGTTTTTAGCGGACAGTACTAATTTTCTATAAATCTATATCGGTGTCTGATTCATCTTCAATATAGATGTTTTCTTCAAAATATTTTTTAAACTTCTTTCTGCTCCACAAAACAAAATAATCATCATTTTCTTTGCAGTTCTTTCTGCTGGGGCTTTGGTTTTCGCCGCCTGTATAGGTCTTGTTTTCACCTACTGCTTTAATAATTTCTGCCATTATATCTATTTTTAATTTTACGTGCATCAAAATCATTTTCTATATCTCTATATAGAGTTTTCAGACCAATATACCCAATATATGTAGGGTTGTAAGTTGCCAAAACCGATAGTAAGAATATTCCTCTTTTTAATTCTATTTCAATATATCCGTATTCAAGTTCGTTGGCTTCAAAATATTCTTCAAATAAATTCAAAATACATTTGTAGTCTTCTTCTGTTATTTTAAGCATAGGCAAATATCCATATATTTGGTATCGTAAACGAAAATTGGCTGTAAAAAAAATTACAATGAAGGTTATTAGATAAATTTGTGTATATTTGTATCTACTAAAATAATAATGATATGGGTATAATAATAAAATTGTTCTCTCCCGGTTTGCTTTTGTTTTATTTATTTGCAAGTCTATTGTTTTGCGAAGGATTAATGTATTTTCTTCTTCCGACCGAAAAACTGATAATACTTTCAACTGTATTTGCATTGAATGTGCTTGTGCCTATATTCCTCAAACCGCTTTCTCGTAGCACAAAAGTAGTATATGTGCTTTCGGTGTCTTTTCTTTTGGTTTTAAGCACCTACATACTTTCCTACTACATCTATTATCCAATAGTTACGTCTATTTATATTATTTCTGTTTTGGTTTTTACGCTTAGATATGCTATTAATGTAGATTATCAAGTTATGGCTATGGCTGCACTTGCCAGCTATATGTATTATTTGTTTTATGCACAAATATGTTATTGTGCCGTCCCTTTTACTATCATCATTCTTGCAATAGGAGCGGTTTCGGCAATCCGATTATACCACAAAAAAACAAGCCCCAAAAATATTCTTTTAGGACTTGTGTTAGGTGTACTTAGCACCTTATTTGTGTTTTTTTAGAACTGTCTGCTAAGCACTAAACTCGTCTATCTCGTCTATTTCCGCTATGCTCTTCTTTACGTATGCCTGTACGCTACGTTATGGCTATCAGCGAAATAGCCTAAGAGGTAGGAGTTTATTAGGAGTTTGTGAAATTTTTACCAGACAGCAATAGTATTTTTTTTGTGCTACAATTTATTTTTTGTTTTGCGATATTGTATTGGTGACATTCCTGTTTTGTCTTTAAATACAGAGTAGAATGAACTTGTTGAGGAGAATCCGCACATTGTAGCTATTTCATTTATCGAAATAGAGTCATATTTTTTGTTGTTTAGTAGCGAACAACAATATTCAATTCTGTAATTGTTAATTAGTGTTTTGAAATTACACTCAAAATGTTGGTTGATAATATTAGAAATATATTTTGTATTTGTTCCAATTATCTTAGCCATTTTGTCCAAACTTATTTCAGGGTCGGTATAAATTTGTTCTTTTTCAAAGGATTCAATAATTTTGATAGCTATTTTTTTGTTTTTGTCCTCTGATGTTTCTGGTGTGTCCTCAGAGAGTTTTTCGTTTAGGTGCTGAATTAATTTTTTGTTAGATATTATTTCTTGTTGGTTGAGGTAAAGTCTATTTAGCAAAATCTTAATTCTTTTGTTCTTGCGTAAAGTTATAGCCAAAAACATAATAAACAAAAGCAGAGATATAGTAGAGAATATAATGATAATTCTATCTCTTTTGATAATGTTTAATTGGTTTTCGATAATAAGGTTTTTTGTATCTGTCTTATATTTCTTATCCAAATCGTTAATTGCAGTTTGTTTTTGTATTTCTTTCAGCGACAATACTATTTCCGATAAGTTGTCATAGGTCTGTATAATCCCTTTGTTGTTGCCTATTTGTTTGTAGACGCTCAGAATCTTTTTGAGATAAAGTTTTGAGTTTGCAATACTATACGTTTTGTCAATTTGTTGTTCTGCTTCTTTGAGCGTGTTGTTTGCCAAAACTATATTTTTCTCGTTGGCGTATGCTTGTGCTTTTAGTATAGTCGAAATTATCTTTTCGTCTTTCGAGGTTTCAGAGTTATTTATGTAATTATCAAGTAGTTTTATTGCCTCTGAACTTTTGCCGATTATTTGAGAATAATATTTTCCCAAAACAATGTTTTTTAACTCATCGTTAGATATAGCAATCAAACTATCAACAGTTCTCTTCAAACTATCTGTTTTTTCTTCGAGTATATCAAAGTTAAGTTTGTTGTGGAGAGTAGTAGATTGAAATGATTTATTATTTAACTCCAAAGCATAATCGTAGGCAATGTTCATATATCTGTTCGACATATTATAGTCGCTATACATCATATAGAATTTTGCAAGTTCGAGAGATATTGCATAAAGTCCATTTTTGTCATTTGCTTTTCTGAAATTTTCGTATGCTTGATTGTTAAACTCAATGGCTTTTTCTATTTCACCTAATTCAGAGTAACAACCAGAAATAATATTAAACAAATAGTTTATTCCAGTTTTTTCTTCTGATTTTTGAATTGCATCATAGGATTTTAGGGCGTAATCTATACATTTCTGTTTGTCATAGCGATACGTTGCGTTAGACAAAAACAAATACTCCACATATCTATCAAAATTGTTTGAATTCTCTGGGTAAGTTTCAAATTCTTCTATGTATTTTGGTAGTTCTTCCGTATTTGATGTGGACATCAAATATATCATATTTGTAAGTATGTATCTGTTTGCTATGCTATTTATTGGAAGGTCTTTTTGGTAAAGTTCTTTGAGATATTGTATGCCTTCGTTATACTTATTAGAAAACAAATAGCAATACATCATTTGTTGAGTACAGTTTTTGAATAAATCCAAGAAATCTTCCTCTCTATTTTTCTCAATAGTTGGAGTTTCGACAGCTTTTTTGAAATTATTAATTGCTTGTTCGTAGTTTTTTAGATATTGGTAGCTACGAGCCGTAAGCATTTCTTTTTTGCCATTTATTATTTCATATTCAGTATCTTCTTTAAGATTTTCTTCAAGATATTTTATACATTTCTCGAACTCGTTATTGTTAAAATAAGATAGCCCATAGAATAATTGGCCATAGAAATTATAATATGAATTATTGTCTGTGGAGTTTATTAATTCAGTTGCACTCTTTCTTAGTTCTTTGAATTTAGATTTATCGTCTTGAACTGTACTGCATTTGTCAAAGATAGCAGTAATGTTCTTGTTACTTTTGTCGCAGGATACAAATACTGCTCCTACAAATATCATAAATATTACTAAACGTTTTTTCATATTCTCCCCTTATCTTAATAGAATTTATAGAGCAAAGATAAACTTATTTCCAGAAATACGGCAAAATTTTTTCTTGTTTTTGGAAAAATATGCAAAAAATCTATTTTCAAGAATAAGTAATTACATAAATAAGAATACTTGTGTATAGCTATTGACAAGAGTTTTTAAAGTTGTAACTTTGAATTACAGAAAAACATTTAAAGTCTTTTAGTTATACCCCTTTGACTAAAAGTATGGACAAGCCACTGCATATATTCTTGTTTGTTTTTGGGTTGCAGGTAGTTATTCCTTTTAACTAATTGGCTTGTCCTTTTTTTTAGAACTATCCGCTAAAACCCAAACTCTCCTATTTTGTAAGAGCGAGTGTTGCAACACAAACATAGGTGGTTGGTGATTTTTTGTTTATTTCTTTGACCAGCGATGCAATAGTGCTACCCGTCGTCGAAACATCATCTACAATTAGTATTTTTTTGTTTTCTAATTCACTGACATTGCATACCGAAAAAATATCTTTTACATTGTTTTGTCTTTGTTCGTGCGAAAGTTTTGCCTGAGGAGGATTGTTTACTATTCTTTCCACAAGCGTCTCTCTGAGTTCAATACCCAATGTTTCTGCTATTCCTTTGCTAATCCAGTATGATTGGTTGTAACCACGTTCTCGTTCTTTGTTTTTGTGAAGAGGTAGTGGAACGATATAATCTATCGAACTGAAATATATAGAATCTTTGAGTTTTGTTCCAAAATATTTTCCAAATTCTTCGCCCAAATCATATCTGTTTTTGTATTTAATTAAGTGGATTATTTTTTGACTTAATCCATCGTGTTCAAAATTTAGCAGAGAGGCTGCATACAATACCGTACACTTGCCTTCAAGTTTTTTGTAAAGCTCGTTGTCAGTTTTGTGCCAGTTATATGTAAGAGGTAAACTTGTTTGGCATTTTGTGCATATTTTTTGATGTTTTGAGCCTTTTATGGTATCACAAACTGGGCAATAATCTGGAAAAAACAAATGTATAATGTTTTTTAGCATATTCAAAAGTTCTAATTTTGTCAATAATTGTTTTTTTATGTAGTTTTTTTCCATTATTAATAGTATATTTGCTGAATATAATTTTTGATAAAAATAACTAAAATAATTTAAAAATGGGAAAATATTTTTCAAGAGCATTAAGATATTTTTTATATCTTGTTATAATTTGGGCAGTTGTATTAACATTATTATTAGTAACTGGTTATGCTTCTGTTGGAGTAAGTGATTTAAACGAACTTTTCGCTTCAAATAATTTTTTGATTTTGGTTGCAGTAGTATTGGTTTTCTCTGCACTTTACCCAAAATTAGGCTATGTTTACAAAACTATTCCAACTATTTCTAACAGAACCGAAATGGAAGAAATGTTTGAGAAAATCGGTCTTTATAAGTTTTCTGAGCAAAATGGACTTGTAACTTATCGTTATAAATCTACTTTTCGTCGTGTGATTATGCGTTTTGACGATGAGATAGTTATTCAATTCGGAAATGATTTTGCTATCATTGACTGTAACAAATCTATGCTTGCACGTGTGTGGAGAATTATCGAAAACGTATCTACAAACAACTAATTCAGTAGATTATGTCTTTCAAAAAGAAATATTTAATATTACCAGTTTTAGTTCTTAGTTTTTTTGTTTTTGTTGGATTTTCCAAACAAGACTTCAATATTAGTCGAAACTTAGAGCTTATGTTCAATGTTGTCAAAAGTGTTAATCTATACTATGTTGATACTATCGACAACGACAAAATGGCAAAACGTGGCATAGATGCTATGTTGTCTGCACTTGATCCTTACACAGAATATATTTCTAAGGAGGAGATGAATAATTTTAAGACTATGACTACTGGTAAATATGGTGGTTTGGGTTCGGCAATTCGTAAACCTTTTGGCTCAAAATATATTGTTCTTGACGAGATTACAGAGGGTTTTCCAATCTACAAATCTGGTCTTATGCCGGGGGACTCAATTATTGCAGTAGATAGTGTGGATATGACAGATGCAAGTGCTGAAAAAGTCAGCAGTGCAATGAAAGGTACGCCCGAAACAGAGGTTGTCCTTACGGTCAAATCTATCAAAGATGGTCAAAAACGTGATTATAAACTTAAACGTGAACAAATATCTGTTAGCCCTATTGGCTATGCGGGAATGTATAACGAAGAAATAGGTATTATTGTATTTACAGATTTTACAGAGGGTAGTGGTGAGCGTTTTCGTGCTGAGGTTGAAAAACTTAAAGCTAACAACAACCTTAAAGGTTTGGTTATAGACCTTAGAGGTAATGGTGGAGGTATCATAGATGAATCAATTACACTTCTTTCGTCTTTTGTTCCCAAAAACACTCATATTACTTCGCTAAAAGGTCGTGGAAATGTGTCGCACAAAGATTATTATACCCACCAAGAACCAATAGATACTCTTTTGCCTTTGGCTGTTATCATTAATCGACAGTCTGCGTCGGCAAGTGAGATTGTAGCAGGTTCGCTCCAAGACTTAGATCGTGCGGTTATTATAGGTGAGAAATCTTTGGGCAAAGGACTTGCACAACGCCCACAAGACATTGGTTATGGTGCAATGGTTAAAATAACTATTGCAAAATACTATATCCCAAGTGGAAGATGTATCCAAGCTATTGACTATTCGCACCGAAATGCAGACGGAACAGTAAACAAAGTTGCAGACTCGCTTCGTAATAAATTCCAAACCAAAAATGGTCGTACGGTTTACGACGGAGGAGGTATTGAACCAGATATTAAATCCAAACAAGAATACATTAATCTATTTTGTGCAAGTGCTATTGCACGTGGTTATTTAGCCGACTATGCAAATGCTTATAGAGTTAAATACCCTACGATTGGTAGTGTTCGAGATTTTGAGATTAGTGATAGTGATTATGCAGAGTTTGCAAAAACACTTAATGGTAAAATCATTGAGTTTACTTCTGTAACAGAGAATAATTTTGATAAATTGCTTGAATCTGCCAAAAAAGAAGAATACTATTCTAAAATTGAAAAAGAATTAGAGTCTATCAAAACTATCTTGAAAGAGCGAAATACTGCAAAATCTCTTCAAGAGAACAAAACTGTTATGAAAGAACTTTTGGCAATGGAAATTATTTCTCGCTACCAGTATTCTCGTGGTCGTATCGAATATTCTTTGGTTAAGGATAATATCCCAGAACAAGCAGTTAAAATTGTTTCGGATATAGAGAAATATAAAAATATTTTGAAAAAATAATGAAAACAAAAATACTTGTAACAGGTTGCGACGGTCAGTTGGGCAGAAGTCTGCAAGATGCAGTAAATAATTACCCAAATTTTGAATTTGTTTTTACCGACATCAAAGAACTTGATATTTGTTCGCAATCAGCAGTTAGGGAATATTTGCTTTCGCAACAACCTCAATGGGTTATCAATGCGGCAGCTTACACAAATGTTGATAAAGCTGAATCCGAAACCCAAAAGGCTTTGGAGTTGAATGCTACTGCTGTTGGATATTTAGCAGAGGAATCCAAAAACATTGAAGCAGGGTTTGTCCATATCTCCACAGACTATGTTTTCAGAGGTGATGAGCCAAAAGCACTAACTGAGGAAGATTTGCCGTCGCCTATTTCTGTATATGGTATCACGAAGCTCCAAGGAGAGATTGAGGCTCAAAAAAATCCACGACATATAATTTTACGTACAAGTTGGTTGTATAGCAAATACGGCAAAAATTTTGTCAAAACAATGATGCAATTATCTACCGAAAAATCAGATGTATCAGTAGTTGCCGACCAGTGGGGTAGTCCAACTCTGGCAGATGATTTAGTAATTGCAATTATGACAGCAATTCAAAACCCTACTTATGGTATCTATCATTTCTCAAACGAGGGAGTAGCTACTTGGGCAATGTTTGCCGAAAAAATTATGGAACTTATTGGTTCGGATTGTGTCGTTAAATCAATTACTTCCAAAGAATTTAACTCTGAGGCAGAACGCCCAGAATATTCTATTCTGAACAAAGAGAAATTCTCAAAAACATTTGGTGTAACTATACCAGATTGGGAGATTAGTTTAGAAAATTTCATTGAAAAATTAAATAACTAAATAAAAATTAACCAAAACAAAAATCTATGAAAAAAATTGTTTTAGCAGTTTCGGCTGTTGTAATGAGTGCAAGTGTTTTCGCACAAGCTCTTACTCAAAAAGACATTCAGGAGATTAAAGGTAGCTTTGTAAAAGATGCCAACACAACAGCAATTCAAAATATGCTGACTTCTGACAAAAACATTCGTAACAAAACTCTTAATCACGAATTGAGTGGCAAGATTGACCATTTCTTCAAATATAGAGTTGATGTTAAAGGTATTACAGATCAGCACAGTTCAGGCCGTTGTTGGATGTTTACATCTATGAATGCTCTTCGTCCAACAGTAATGAAAAAATACAATCTTTCAAATTTTGATTTTTCTCATAACTATTTGTATTTCTGGGATATGTTCGAGAAAAGTAACTTGTTCCTTGAAAACATTATTGCTACTGCATCAACAGATATGGGCGATAGAGAGGTTTCATCTTTCTTCTCTTCTCCAGTAGGTGATGGTGGTGTATGGAACTTGTTTTACAATGTTGCAGAAAAATATGGCGTTGTTCCACAAGAAGTTATGCCAGAGACTCAACACTCAAACAACACTGGTCAAATGGGTAGTTTCTTGAATGAAACTCTACGTGCTGGTGGTTGGAAAATCCGTACAATGGCTGCTGAGGGAGCAAAAGAAAATGCTCTACGTGCAGAGAAAACAGTTATTATGAAAGATGTTTACAGATTGTTGGCTCTTTGTCTTGGCGAACCTCCATACGAGTTCACTTGGAGATACTACGACAATGACGGCAAACTTCAAACTGTAAAAACTAATGCTATGGATTTCTACAAAGGTATTACTCCTGAGAACTACAATCCACAGACACTTATTATGATTATGAACGACCCAACACGTGAGTACTACAAAGTTTATGACATCAAAAACTACCGTAACACTTACGAAGGTATCAACTGGGTTTATCTAAACTTGCCAAACGAAGATATTAAAACTGCTGCTTTGGCATCTATCAAAGATAATACTCCTATGTATGCTTCTTGCGACGTTGGCAAACAATACAATGGTGCAGAAGGTATCTGCGACCCAGAAATGTATAACTACGAAGCTCTTTTGGGTATCAATCTTAAAATGGACAAAAAAGCACGTATTTTGACTCGCCAATCTGGCTCTGCTCACGCTATGCTTATTATGGCTTGTGATACAGACGAGAACGACAAACCAGTAAAATGGCAGTTCGAAAATAGCTGGGGTCCATCTGCAAACCATAACGGTTATTTGACATTCACAGACAAATGGTTTGACGAATATATGTTTAGAGTTGTTATCGACAAAAAATATTTGAACGAGAAAGCAATCAAAGCATTAGACAGCAAACCAATCAGTTTACCAGTTTGGGACTATATGTTCTAATCCTTCCAACAAAATTAAAAGGCTCAATCATAGTTACTATGGTTGAGCCTTTTTTTAGCAATATATACTAATATTATTGTCTACGAAAAATGAAACTCGCCTATCTCGTCTATTTAATTTATTGTTATAGCTTACGTACGGCAGTACGCTACGTTATGAATATCAGTAAGATATACTAATTTTTTGTTTTGAGAAAGTTTTATTGAACAATAATATTTATGTATTCATTTTTATCGAAGAAAATTTGTCTTTTTATTAAATGTTTTACTATATTGCAAGCGATAACTTAAATTATATAATAGTTGCACTAA
>CAZRHJ010000005.1:0-66408 GCA_964600025.1 uncultured Rikenellaceae bacterium
AAACACTGTAATATATTATCGCTTAATCCATTACAATGATTTTTAAAATTTTTACTGGACAGCAATAAATCCCTTTCTTTTTTGAGAGGGATTTTTATTACCTTTTTTAGTATGAGAATTTTTGTAGTTGATGTTTTTACACAGAGTTTGTTTGGTGGAAATCAAGCAGGTGTAGTTATGCTCGATGAGGGTGATTTGTTTCCGCAAGATATATTTATGCAGGCTTTGGCTCGTGAGCTAAAACACTCCGAAACAGTGTTTTTCAAACAGAGTGCCAATGCAGAATATCAACTTAGATATTTTACACCCAATGGCGAAGTAGATTTTTGTGGACACGCTACTATTGCTGTGTTTACTTTACTAAAATCTCTTTTCAAAATTTCTACGGGTAGTTTTGTTGCCCAAACAATCAAATCATACTATAATATAAATGTTGAGGATACAAGAGTTTATATCTCAATGCCCAAACCTCAGACAATCAATTCTTTACAAGCTCAGGATATTGCAGAGCTTTATTCTGCTTTTGGGCTTAAACATAATTCTGTATTTGTGCCAAAAATCGTAAATGCAGGTTTGTCAGATATTATTTGTCCCGTGGCAAGTTTAGAAGAACTTAACTCTGCCGAGATTAATTCGCAACAAGTAGTTAAGTTATCCAAACGTTTGAATGTTGTTGGTGTACACCTTTTTGCAATTTGTGAGCAGGACGAATATTTGGCACATTGCCGAAATTTTGCACCACTTTTTGGAATCGAGGAAGAGTCCGCAACAGGCACATCAAATGCAGGTTTGACACACTATTTGCAGGAATATTCTTATGCAAAACCCAACATCGACTACCATATTGTACAGGGTGAGAAAATGGGAAATACATCACATATCTATACTCGAATAACAGAAAATAATATTCTTGTAGGAGGCAGTGCCGTTGTAGCTATCGAGTGTGTTCCATTTAGGGTTTAAGGTTGGAATTTGCTATCTAAATATTAATGAAAAATATTTTATATTTTCGTTTTGATAGAAATTTATATTTCCGTTGTGTAGTCGCATAATTTGTCTTGATATACTCAAACCAATACCACTTCCTCCGTTTTTTGTAGTAAAAAATGGCACAAATATCTGTTCGGCTACCTCGTTTGGAAGTTTGTTTCCACTATCCGCAATTCTTATTATCACGTTTTCGTCTTTGTCGCAATAAGCTTTTACTTCTATCCACCCTTTCGTATTACCGATAGCCTCTATTGCATTTTTGAACAAATTAATAAATATTTGATTTATTTGGGATTGATCTGCATAAATCATCAAATCTGTTTGTGATATATCTTTTCTGAATTCTATATTAGAGTTGTTTTCGTAGAATTTAATGGTGCTATCCACCAAATCCATTACGTAGATTGGCATTTTTACGGGAGTGGCAATTCTGGATAAACTTCTGTAATTTTCTACAAAGTCCACCAAATAATTACTTGTTGTGGCAATCAATTCCAAACCCTCACACACGTCTTTATCTTTGATTTTGTTTGACTCTTTGAGTGCATTAGACATTGTGATGATTGGCGTTAGAGAGTTCATTATTTCGTGTGTCAAGACCCTTGTAAGTCTGTTCCAACTTTCCAATTCTTTGTAGTCAAGTTCGTTTGCTATGTTGTTGATAGTATATATCTTGTGTATTTTGCCAAAATGTTTGAGTAGGTTTAGTTGGATACTTATTTTAACTTCCTCACGTTCGTTGGTAAGTGTAAATGTTTGTGGCGAATTTGCTTGTATTTCTTCAAACACTTGTGTAAGTCCCTCGTAGTAATAAGATAGGTTTGATATATGTATTATCTTTTCAATTCCCAATATTTTATATACGGCTGAGTTTACTTGCAAAACACTGTTTTTTTCGTTACACACAATCACTCCGCCCGACATTTTGTCCAAAATCAACTCATAATATTTTTCTCTTTCTTCGACCTCCTTACGAGCATTTACAAGCATTGTTTTGATTTTGTTTAAGTATTCATTCAATCCTTGTTTGCTGGTGTTTGGGTTTTCTTTAAATTCAAACATATAGTCTTTGTTGTCTATTGCAGCAATCAAAAATATTAGTTTTTTTGTGTATATTAGGTATTGATTAATGTTTTTGACAGCTAACACAAAAGAAGCTAACACAAACAATCCCCCCAAAACATAGTAGCCAAATGCGAATGCAAGAGCAGAAATTGCCACCGTTATTGCAAAAGTACTTAGTAGTATTATTGTTTTTATAAGGATTTTGTTTTCCATTAGATATTATATTTTTTGATTTTGTTGTATAGCGTTTGGCGAGAAACTCCAAGTGCTGAGGCAACCATAGACAAGTTGCCTGAATATTTGTCAATCGAAGTTTTTATCACATTTATTTCTATTTCCTCCAAAGTCATCTCGTCACTACTTTCTATTTTTGTTTTAGTATCGTAGTTTTTTAGTGAGGGTTTCAAATCAAAATCTTCTTCTTTGAGGATTGTTCCACTACACATTATTACCGCTTTTTCGACACAGTGTTGCAGTTCACGAATATTTCCGCTCCAATAGTAATTTTCCAACATATCACAAGCGGTAGGACTAATTCCAGAAATAGTTTTGTCGTATTTTGTTGCGTATAGCTCCAAAAACCTATTTGAAAGAGGAATTATATCTTCTTTACGCTCACGAAGTGCAGGGATTTTGATAGTTACAGTGTTCATTCTGTACATCAAATCCATACGAAACTCTCCACTGTCTACCATTTGTTCTATATTTTGGTTTGTAGCAGAGATTAATCGTACATCTATGTCGATAGGAGTGTTTCCTCCCACTTTCACCACTTTTCGTGTTTGTAGCACAGTGAGCAATTTTGATTGTAGGTGAAGTTGTAAGTTTGCAATTTCGTCCAAAAACAAAGTGCTTTGATTGGCAAGTTCAAATTTGCCTATTCTGTCATTTTTAGCATCTGTAAAAGCTCCTTTGGTATGCCCAAACAATTCACTTTCAAACAGAGTTTCGGTTATAGCTCCCATATCCACAGTTACCATTTGGTTTCTTGCTCTTGCCGATATATTGTGTATTTCACGAGCCAAAACCTCTTTACCAGTTCCATTCTCGCCAATAATCATAATATTTGCGTCTGTTACAGCTACTTTCTCTACTAATTGTTTTAAATCAAGCATTTTTTTGCTCAATCCCCAATACATATCCACAGAAGTAGATTTAGTGTTTTGTTTAACAATCAAAGACGTCTTTGAAAGAACCGAGTTTTCGTATGCAGTTTGCAGTGTGTTTAGTAGTTTGGTATTGTCCCAAGGTTTGACAATAAAATCATTTGCTCCATATTTCATTCCCTTTATAGCCAATTCAATATCTGCATAGGCTGTAATCAACACAACTTCCAAACCTTTGGTATAATCACGTTTTATTTCTTGCAACCAATATATTCCTTCGTTTCCGTTATTAACGCCACTATTAAAATTCATATCCAAAAGTACTACATTCACATCGTTCTCACGCAAAGTAGTTTTTAGTTGATTGGGCGAAGAAAGCGTCAAAACTTTCTCAAACTTTTGGGATAACAAAAGTTTGAGAGCAGATAATATACTTTTATTGTCGTCGATAATTAGGACTGTACCCTTTTTTTGCATAATTTTATTATCTTTATTTTTACCAAAGTTAATTCATATTATTTGAATTTTAAAATAAAAAAATATTACAAAATTTTGCTTTGTCAAATTTCTGGACTATACTGTCCAATTTTTTGGATAGAGGATAAAAAAGTAATTTTGTAATACATTGATAATCATTTAGTTGTATGCTTTGGCACGGTTTTAGTATTGTATTACTACAAAATACAAAAAAACAGTGTTAAAATCATAAAAAAAATACTATGTTAAAAATTGACAAATTAAAAAAAACGTTTCGAGGAGATGAAATTGAAACTATTGCAGTAAACGAAGTATCGTTTGAAATCCAACAGGGAGAATTTGTGGCAATAATGGGCCCGTCGGGCTGTGGTAAATCCACTTTGCTCAATATTTTGGGTTTGCTTGACAGTCCAACATCTGGAAGTTACAAACTATTAGACAAAGAAGTTGCAACACTCAAAGAAAACGAACGAACTACGTTTCGTAGAGGAATGGTGGGTTTTGTGTTTCAAAGTTTTAATTTGATAGACTCGCTAACAGTTTATGAGAATGTGGAATTGCCACTTATCTACCAAAAAATAAAATCTTCTGAGCGTAAAACCAAAGTCGAAGAAATCCTAAAACGTATGGCAATCTCTCATCGTTCATCACACTATCCTGCACAGTTGTCTGGTGGTCAGCAACAACGTGTAGCCATAGCCAGAGCTTTGGTAACTTCGCCCAAAATTATTCTTGCCGACGAGCCAACAGGTAATCTTGATAGCAAAAACGGTATGGAGGTAATGGAGCTACTCAAAGACCTTAATAACAATGGATCTACAATATTAATGGTTACTCACTCTCAACGAGATGCAATGTATGCCACACGCCGAATAAATCTGTTTGACGGCAAGATTGTAGAAAATATAACAGGTAAACTATAAAATACAAATACTGTTCGCTAAAAAACGAAACTCTTACAATTTCGGACAGTAATAATAAAACACAATAACTATGAAAAATCCAATTATATTTTACTTGAAATCTTCATTGAGCTTTAATGTAAAAAATCTAATACGAGTATTTTCTCTTGTATTGGGTCTATCTCTATCTCTTGTTTTGTTTGGGGAGGTGGTTTACGAACAGTCTTTTGATAATTTTCATAAAGACCTTGATAGAATTTATGCTTTGCAGGGACATTATACAGTTAATGACACAGGAATTGACGCAACACGTGTTCCAATGGCAGTTGTTCCGAAATTCGTGAAAGAAATCCCAGAAATCCAAACAGGAACAACCTATGGCGATAGAATTATAGCTTATAAATTAGGTGAAAATGTCTTTGATATGAAGGGTTTGTATGTAGATACAGCTTTCTTTGATGTTTTTAGTGTTGATTTGCTACAAGGAAATCCCAAAGAAGATTTTTTGGAAACAAATTCAATTTATTTATCTGAATCAAAAGCCAAAGAATTGTTTGGAGATGAGAACCCAATGGGTAAAACTATTTTGCGAAACTCAAACAATGCAGTTCGTACTGTAAAAGGAATATTTAAAGATATTCCCAAAAACTCTACGCTTGGTTCTATAAAATTTTTTGAATCTTTTTCGTATAACTTAGAATATATTGATTGGTTTGTAGGAAATGATTCGTATATGGGTTTTTTGAAACTAAATAAAGGTGCGGATATAAATTTAGTAAACGAAAAAATAAAGGAAATATCTATTAAAAATAATAATATGCCGGGGGTAACTGCCATTTATTATGCAATCCCTTTTAGAAATTTATTTTCTTATGACCCCCAAATAGTTAAGATGTGTTTGATGATGACACTTATGGTAGTAGTCCTTTTGTTTGTTTCTGCTCTTAATTATTCTTTGATAACTATTTCATCTCTTTCTACACGAATGAAAGAAATTGCTATTCATAAATGTAATGGAGCAAGTAGTCGTATAGTTTTCTCAATGATTTTGGGCGAAACAGCTATTTATATCTTTGTGGCTTTGGCCTTATCTGTTTTGGTACTCTATGGGCTAAGAGATTATATAGCTCAGTTTCTAACAGGTACTTTTGAGAACATTTTTGTTCTCGAAAATCTTTGGGGTTCTGTTATTGTCATAATCTTTTTGTTGTTGGTTTCGGCAGTTATTCCAGCCAAAATATTTTCGTCTATCCCAGCAATGGCAATTTTCAGAACAAACAATAGTTCAAACCAATTATGGAAAAAATCCATACTATTATTCCAATTCATTGCTACTATTTCTGTTGTTTCTATTTCAGGATTTTTGGTAAAACAATATGACTTTATGCTAAATCGTGATTTGGGTTATGAATGTGGCAATCTTACTTACGTACAAGTTGGAGTAAATGGCAATAACATAGAAATGTTTAGAGATGAACTAAAATCACTTGATTTTGTTGATGATGTTTGTTTTGGTAAAACTATATTCTTGTGGGGAGCTAATAACGGTACTAATATAATGGAAGGTAAGAACTCCTTATTCAATTCTCGTATATTCACTTTTGATAGTCATTTTGTAGAAACTCACAATATTAAGTTGTTGGAGGGTAGAGTGTTTAGAGATGACACAAATTCTGAAATTATGGTAGACCCTGAATTTGTTAAGAAAATGAACCTAAAAGAAGGAGAGTCTATAATCAATAAGAAAATAGAAATTGGTATTAGTATTGATTCTTCTATTGTTGCAACAGTTGTTGGTGTGATGGACAACATTGATATTAATGATTCTTTTTATAAAGTAAATGCTCCTTTCTTTGTTTCGAATATAAAGTCAGAAATGTCGCCAAATACAAAAAGTAGTCTTTTTGCTATTGTGAAATTCAATAAGATTAATGCTCAAAATATTGGAACTTTGAAATCCAAAATTGAAGAACTTTTGCCAGATGAAATTCAGAAGGAGATTAATACTTTCAACCAAGCACGTGAATGGAAATATAGTAGCGATAAATCCTTTTTGATAGCTGTTATTGTTGCAGGATTTATTATTATGCTTGTATCTATAATGGGTTTGTATGGATATATTAGCAACGAATTACTACACAAAAATAAAGAGATAGCATTGCGAAAATTTGCAGGAGCAGAAGTGTCAAATATAATCTTTTTGATATTCCGTCCAATATTAAAACTATTATGTTATGCAATTCCTTTTGGGGTAATAATAGCTTATTTGGCATCAAACTACTATATCAAACAGAACTTTTTGCATCACACCGAACTCTCTTGGTGGGTATATGCGATTACTTTGATTTTCGTGATTGTTTTTGTGTTTGTTGTGGTGTTTATGCGTACCTACAAGGTTGCACAGCAAAATCCAATAAATGCTCTAAGGAGTGGTAATAATTAAAGGCTGGTAATTATTACTGTTTGCTAAAAGCGAAATTACCAAACATTTGCTAATCAAATGTTTGGTAATTTTGTTTTTAGTTTATTTTGCGATAATTTAGTATTACTGCTGCATTTATAATGACTGCAAAAATTCCTAAAATTGCAAAATCTTTCCAAATATCCATAAAAGTACTGCCTTTGAGTACAATTTCTCTAATAATCTCTATCATATAGGCTGTTGGGTTGAACAAAGTTACTTTTTGAGCCCACAGGGGCATACTTTCGATAGGAGTGAATAGCCCGCTCAATAGCACAAAAATAAACATAAAAAACATTGTTGTAAACATTGCTTGTGATTGGGTCTCGGAGATAGTTGATATAAAAAATCCTATTCCCAAAATAACAAACATATATACAGCTACAACGCCATAAAGTAGTGGTAAACTACCTAATATCTGTAAGTCAAAAATTACAACCGATACGATTAAGCCTAATGTGAGCTGAAACATTGCTATGATACCAAAAGGCAGAATTTTACCAATAATAAATTCCAATTTATGTATGGGAGTAACGTTCAACTGTTCGATAGTTCCTTCTTCTTTTTCTCTAACAATATTCAATGCTGTAATAAGTAATCCAATAGCAGTAATCAATATGGTCAATATACCCGGCAACATAAGTGATTTATAGTCTAAATGAGGATTGTACCACTGTGAATATTCCATATATATACTCGGTGGAATTTGTTTTGTAGAGAGAGAGTTTGTTTGTGCAAAATCAGCGGTTTTATTTTTTATGATAGCTCCCAAATAAGATGTTGCAACACCTGCTTTCATACCATTAATTGCATTTACTATAATTGATAAGTTTGGAGTGTCGCCTCTATACAAATCCCTTTCAAAATATATAGGTATTTCAATCAATACATCTATATCATCATTTTCAATTTTTTTGAAAGATTGTTTGTATGATTTAGAATAGTCGTTTAGTTCGAAATATCCAGAGGAAGCAATAGCGTTTATCAAATTGCGAGATGCAGTTGAATTGTCCCTATCTACTACGCCCAAAGATATGTTTTTTATCTCAAAATTGGCAGCAAATACCAACAATACCAGTTGTACTATTGGCATAATTATCAATATTTTAGAAAGTATCTTGTTTCTAAAAACTTGCTTGAACTCTTTTTTTATAATGGCTTTGATGGTTCTCATAATTATTTGTTTTTGCTGTATTTTATGGTGCTTATTATAATAAATACAACGCCCATAAACGACATAACAGTTACTTGTTGCCAGAAATACTCAATTCCTCCACCTTTTATCATTACTGTTTTTATGGCTTCGATAAACCATTTAGCAGGGAATACCTGACACACTACTTGCAAAGGTATAGGCATATTTTCTATTGGATAAATAAATCCACTTAGTAGGGTAGTTGGTAAGAATAAACCCAAAATAGAAATCATTATGGCAATTTGTTGGGTTTTGGCTACGCTCGAAATAAATATCCCAAGAGAAAGTGCAGTAAACAAAAAACTCAAACAAACTACAAACAAATCTACAAAACTTCCATTCACAGGCATTCCAAAAATAGTCATACTCATAGATATGATTATAACTGTATTGATAAGTGATAGAAATAAATATGGAATTACTTTTCCTATAATTATCATCATTGTGCTAAGGGGCGAAATCGTCAGAATTTTGAGAGTCCCAAACTCCTTTTCACGAGTGAGTGACACAGACGACATCATTGCCGAAACAAGCATCAAAATCAAAGCCAATACCCCGGGGACAAACATATAAACATCTTTCATCTCTGGATTGTACATCATTCTGATTGATGTATCAAAAGGTGCTATATTTCCGTATTGTTTTGTTAGCTCTTGGTTGTATGCTCCAATAATATTCTCTGCATATCCAATTAACTGTGTAGCAACATTTAGGTTTGAGGCGTCTGCAATAATCTGTATGGGGACTTGGTTTAGTTTTTTGAAATCCTCTGCAAAATTATTTGGGAAGACAACTATCAAATTTATATCCTTGCTCCTAAACGTTTCCTCTATCTGAGCATTGCTTTCCAAATAATTATCCATAATGAAATATCCACTCGACAACATCTTCTGAGTTAGTGCAATAGACATTTCATCTTTTGCATTATCCAAAACGGCTATACGAGCATCTCTAATCTCTGTACGAATGGCAAAACCAAAAATTATAACCAAAGCAATAGGCATCAAAAACAATATAGCCAAAGTTCGTGTATCTCTGAATATATGCCTAAATTCTTTTTTTATGAATATATATAATTGTTTCATTTTGTTGAGGTATCACGTGCTAATTGATAAAATAAATCATCTATGGAATTTGTACTGAATTGCTCTTTTAGTTCGTTTGGTGTGCCAATAGCCTCAATTTTGCCATCTACCATTATCGAAATCCTATCGCAATATTCTGCCTCGTCCATATAGTGAGTAGTTACAAATATAGTTGTTCCCGTTGAGGCTGTGTCGTATATCAAATCCCAAAAAGATCTGCGAGTAATCGGATCAACTCCTCCTGTTGGTTCGTCCAAAAAAACTATTTTTGGTTGGTGTATGATAGAGAGCAAAAACGAGATTTTTTGTTTCCACCCAAGTGGAAGTGAGCCTACGAGTGTATTTGCTTTTGCCTTAAACCCAAGTTTTGCCATAAACTTAGTGCTTTGGTTTTGTATCTCTTGTTTGTTTAGCCCATATACAGTCCCAAAAAACTCAATATTTTCTTTGATAGTCAAATCATCATAAAGTGAGAATTTTTGGCTCATATATCCAATGTTTCTTTTTATGTGTTCACGCTGTGTGAAAATATCATATCCTGCCACATCTCCTTTGCCACTTGTTGGGTGCAACAATCCGCATAACATTCTTATAGCAGTGGTTTTTCCCGCTCCATTTGCTCCCAAAAATCCAAAAATCTCCCCTTTGTGTCCCTCAAACGATATGTTGTTTACGGCGGTGAAATTTCCGAATTTTTTGGTTAATTGATTTACTTTAATTGTTGTTTCCATTTTGCATAAGTCTAATAAAACAATCTTCGATATTGGCTTCTTGTATGCTAATATTTGCGTTATCTATGCTTAGAGATTGGTTTTCGTCGTTGAGTGTTACGTGTAGTGTTTTACCAAAAGCATAACAACTCTCCACGTTTTTATGCTTTTGTAGTTCGTCTTTCAGTTTTTTGACTGTTGAGGTTTCTACAACAAATATTTTTTTAGGAAATTTTGCTGTAATACTTTGGGGAGTATCTATATCCATTATTTTGCCATTTTGAATTAGTGCAACTCTATCACACATTGTAGCCTCGTCCATATAGGGTGTCGAAACAAATATAGTAACTCCAAACTGTTTAATTCTTTTGAGAATTGCCCAAAACTCTCGCCTTGACACAGGGTCTACACCTGTGGTAGGTTCGTCCAAAAACATTACTTTGGGGTGGTGTACAAGTGTGCAGCACAAAGCAAGTTTTTGTTTCATTCCTCCCGAAAGTTTACCTGCTAAACGTGTTTTGAATGGCTCTATTTGTTGCCAAATATCTTTGATATATTCATAACTATCCTCTATGGTAGTGCCATAAATCTCTGCAAAGAATTTGAGGTTTTCCTCTACCGATAAGTCTTGATACAATGAGAATTTTCCGGGCATATAGCCTATTATGTTCCTTAGCTTTCGTATATCCTTTGTGCAGTTAAGTCCCATTACTTCTGCTGTTCCATTGCTGGGCAAGAGTAGAGTAGCCAGAATTTCAAAAAGTGTAGATTTTCCTGCTCCATCACTGCCTATCAAACCAAATAACTCGCCCTCGTGTACTTCCAAAGAAATATTTTCGAGTGCTTTTATTTTGCCATAAGACTTTGATATATTATGTATTTCAATGACATTCATTGTTTTGCGTAATTAAAATTTTACTTCGGCAGGCATACCTATTTTGTATTTTCCATTTGAGTTTTTTACGTCAATCTTGATAGCATACACCAAATTAATTCGTTGTTCTTTGGTTTGAATAACTTTTGGAGTAAATTCTGCCTTAGATGAAATCCACGTAATTACTCCTTGGGTAGTGTCAAATTCTCCTTGTGAATTATCTGTAAGTACACTCACTGTTTTGCCTATTTCGACATCTCCCAGCTGTTGTTCCCCTATGTAAGCTCTCAAAATAATATTATCAACATCAGCAATTTTGTATAATGGTTTGCCTTGTGATGCAAGTTCCCCAGCGTGTGCAAAACGAGTCAATACAGTGCCTTTTATTGGGTTTGTGATGATACTTCTTGATATTAAATCTTCAATAATATCTATTTGTGCTTCCATTGGTTTAATCTCCGATAGGATACTTTGTTGTTGGGTAGTCAAAGTCGAAACCGTTGCATCAATCTGTCTTTTTATTACCAAAATCTCGGCAGTGTAATCGTCTATTATTTTCTTTGGCACTGCACCGCTTTTTACAAGTCTTTGGTTTCGAGCAAGTTCAAATTCTGCCTTGTCTAATTTTTGTTTCAAAACATCAATTTGTGGCTTAATCTCTGGTATCTTTGCGTACAGAGATTTTATACTTGTTTGTATTTGAGTTTTTTGTAAATTCAGTTGTAGCGTATCAATCAAACCCACAACTTCGCCCGAATCAACTCTATAACCCTCGTCAATATCAAAACTTAGTAGTTTGCCATTGTTCTCTGCCGAAACAATTATTTCTATTGCCTCAAAATTCCCAAACGCATCATTTGCGTTGTCTTTGTTGCCACACGAAACCAAAATAAAAGTTGCAATTAGTGGTAGTATATTTATTCTTTTCATATTACTGTTTTGTTATTAGTGATAAAATAGTCTGTTTTAGGTTTGTTTTTCTGTTTCTAATCATTGCGTTGTAATGCTCTGTGTCAAGGTTTGTGATTGTCATTATGAATGGTTTTGCAATAAACTGAAATGCACACAAAGAAATAATATTTATCAAAAACTCCGAAGGGTCAAGAATCATTTTTATTTTTCCTTGAATAGCCTCTTCTATTAGTTGTTTTTTGAATTTTTCGAAAAGTTTGTTCATTTGCTCCTTGTCAAAATATTTATCCAAAAGTTTTTGTGGATTGTAGTATATTTCGTGAAAAATAAATCCGGGGAGTTCGGGATTTTCCAAAACTCCATCAATATAATTATCTACAAACATTTCTATTTTGTCTTTAACACTTTTGTTTGATTCAAAAATTGGTATTATTCTTGATTGCATAGAATCCACAGATCGTGCCATAATTATATCAAATAGATTTTCTTTTGAACGAAAATAATAGTTCAAAAGTGCAAGGTTTACATCTGCATTATCTGCAATTTCTCGCATAGTTGTGCTTTTGAAACCCTTTTGAGAAAAAATCTTTGAGGCTGTCTGAATTATCTGTAATTGTTTGGAATTCAGGTTGTTTTCCATATTATACAATAGTTTTAATCATTTGTTTAATTGCAAAAGTAGTATAATATTTTAAAAAATCAAATGATATTTTTATTATATTTGTGTTTTAAAAAAAATATAAATAAAATTATGGATTTACATATTATTGAATTAGTTGCCAAAAACTCTATTTTAATTACTGGCTTAGTTCTTACAATGATGTTGATGATTGAGTTTTTGAATGTTAATTCTCACGGTCATTTCTTCTCAAAATTACAATCTTCAAAATTTAAACAAGTCGTTTTGGCTGCCATACTTGGAGTTATTCCGGGTTGTGTTGGAGGTTTTGCAGCGGTTTCTCTTTTTACCCATAGGCTAATTAGTTTTGGAGCTTTGGTAGCAATGATGATTGCTTCTTCGGGTGACGAGGCTTTTATAATGCTTGCAATGATTCCCAAAACTGCAATATTGGTTTTCGTAAGTGTATTCGTAATTTCTATTGTAGTGGGTTTTACTGTTGATAAATTATTCAAAAAACCAGTTAAAAAGTTCGTATGCAATGATGGTTACGAGGTGCATAATACACACATAGAAAGCACTAATTCTATATTCAAATTATCTTCCTACAAAAATCTTAAACAGCCCTCAAAACAAAGATTTTTTTTGATGATTGGCATAGCTTTGTTTACGATTGCCAATTTGACAGGTTTTTTGGCACACTCTCATTCACACGGCGAAACTCATCACGACCACACAATGTTTTTTAGTGATAGTTTTGCAAACTATTTGTTTGCTTTGCTCAGCATTGTAACTTTATTATTTACCGCAGTTTCGAGCGAACATTTCATTAAAGAGCATATAATTTCGCACGTTATCAAAAAACACTTATTTACTGTCTTTGCTTGGACTTTTGGAGCATTGCTTATTATCCAAATTGCTTTACATCATTGGGATTTAGAATTGTTAATTCGTGATAATATTCCTTTTATGATACTATTTGCAGTATTGATTGGTATTCTTCCAGAATCGGGGCCTCATCTTATATTTATTACGCTTTTTGCCAGTGGCTTAGTGCCGTTCTCTGTTCTAATTTCTTCGTCTATTGTGCAGGACGGACACGCAACATTGCCACTTTTTGCCGAAAGTAAAAAAACTTTTATTAAAGCAAAGATTATCAATGTTATAGTGGGTCTGATTGTGGGCTATGGTTTATATCTATTAGGATTTTAAAATATGTCAGGACACGAAAACAAAGTATATTTGGTTATTCTGCTACTTGTTTATGTACTCGTAGTTACTTTGGTTGGTGTTCGATTTCGTAAAAGCAAAAGTAATGAAGATTACTTTTTGGCTTCACGTTCACTACCAGCGTGGCTCTTGGCAATTACTTTTATAGCTTCGTGGTGGGGTGGTGGTTCTGCAATAGATCTTGTGGATATAGCACACCGTACGGGTCTGAGTTCTTTTCTCATATACGGAGTTCCAGTCTTGTTATCCACAGCATTGATGTATATTTTTGCAGGAGCTATTAGACGAATTTCAAAACTAAGTCAATCTCAAATTATCGAAAAACGATATGACTATCGTTCTGCTTTTATGCTTAGTGTTTTTATCATAATATTTATGATAATTGCTGCCGCAGTACAAGTCATTGTGATAGGTAAGTTCTTTCAGTCTTTTTTGGGAATGAGTTATGAATTTGGAGCTATATCTGGTGCTTTGTTTGTGCTTGTATATTCTATGTTTGGTGGTTTCAAAGCTGTTGTTGTTACCGACCTTCTCCAATTTGTGTTTTTTCTTCTTGCGAGTACTTTTCTTTTTATAATATCCTATAATGGGGCAGGAGGTTTTGATGGACTTAATGTTTTTGTAGAGAAAAATAATATGGAAGATTATACTTCGGTGCTTAGCGGATTGTCCGATAATTTTGCATATATAATTACATTTGGAACTTCGTGGATGGTACAAGCAAATGTTTGGCAACGAATATCTGCATCACGAAATGTAAAAGATGCAAAAAATATGATGCTAATTAGTTTTGTTATTTTTATTCCTCTTTATTTAATGGTGAGCTATACTGGAATGTTTAGTTCGTTGATTTATAATAAACTTCCCGAAGGAGGGATAGTTTCTGCTTTGTTATTAGGTCTTGACAATCAATTTATTAGTGGCGTAATTTTTATTGGACTATGTTCGGCCATAATGTCTTCAATGGATTCAATGTTCAATACAGGTGCATTGACTATGACAGTAGATATTTATAAACGTCATATTGCTCCTTCAAAATCTTCTAATACTTATGTTCTTGTAGGAAGATTATCTACAATCCTTGTGGCATTAATTTCTATATTTATTGCTATCAAAATTCAGTCTGTTTTGACAATTTCTTGGATAGGAGCAGATTTTATTGCAACAGGGGCATTTGTCCCAATCGTTATGGGATTTATTTGGAAACGTGCTACAGCTATCGCTTCTTTATCCACTATGATATTTGGAATTATTTTTTCGCTTTACAATCTCTTTGTTGCACTCGGAGTTAATCTTCCAGTAATGTGGGAGATTGCATCTGCACAACAAGCTATAATCGGTATTAGTTCTTCATTTGTGGTATATGTTGTGGTGAGCTATTGTAGTAAAGCCGATTACAATAAATCAGAAAGTTTTATGAAAGAAGTTTGGGGAAAATGATTTTTTCATAATTATGCTGTATGGTTATTTGATATACTAAATAATAAGATAAAATCGTTTTTTAAGAAAAGTAATTTGAAAAACACTATGAAACGATTAATTCTATTAATATTTATTTTGGGTGTTGGCGTGTCTTATGCTCAGAATTCTTTTAAGGGGAAGGTGCTTATTCAAGGCACTAAAATACCTGCTTCAAATGTTAAAGTAACTGCCACAAATGGCGTGAATTATCAGACTTTTACAAATCAATATGGAGATTTTGTAATACCTAATGTGCAAAGTGATTTTGTACTTAATTTGTCGCATACCAGCCTTTTGGGTGGTGATGTCGAAATATCTACAAAACAAAGCTCAATATTGTTTTATATGCCACACAAAAACGACTTAACTGCCGATGTGGATTGGGATAGTTTGGACGAAGATGCAATGAAAATGAAGCTTGACGAAGTTGTGATTTTTACAGATATTCCAATGCTAAAACAGAAATCTAATGTAAATCCAATAGGTCTAACATCTAAGTTTGATAACGAGAAATCTGGAATGTACTATAATATGATGGCTTTATTGCGTACAGTGCCGGGTGTTCAAGTAGTAGGGGACTCTGTTATAATACGAGGTGTTACGACTTTCAAAAACACGAGTTCGCCATTGTTTATGGTCGATGAAGTGTATTATACGGGCGAAATTTCAGATTTAGACCCAAACGATATTCATTCAATAGAGGTTGTAAAAGGAAGTAACGCATCTATTTATGGTATGAGATCCGCAAATGGAATTGTGAAAATGTTTACTAAGGCTTATATATTGAGCAATAAGTAGTAAGCAATAAAAAAAGCAAGGTTTATTAAAACCTTGCTTTTTCAATATCTCTAAGTTCGTTTTTAATTTATTCGTATTTTAGCATATAATCTCTTTCTGTTGCTTTTAGTCCTTCGCTCATCCATTTAGGCATATCTTTGCCGTTAAGATAGTGTTCGAAGAAACCGAACATACGTTTCTGGAAATCTACTTTGTTTGCGTAACGTTGTGGCCAGTGTACCTCGCCAGTGTAGTTCAACATCCAAACAGGTTTTTGAAGACGTTTAAGAGATACAAAATATTCGATACCTTGATACCAAGGAACGTGTCCGTCTTGGTCGTTGTGCATAATCAATATTGGAGTTTTTACTTTGTCCATATGGAACAAAGGAGAATTTTCTAAGTATTGCAGTGGGCGTTCCCAGATTGTACCACCAATACGGCTTTGTTGATGTTCGTATTGCATAGAACGATTACGACCGCTTCCCCAACGAATACCACCGTAAGCAGAATACATATTCACAACTGGTGCTCCCGACTCTATGGCTGCAAATAAATTAGTACGAGTTGCAAGATAAGCAACTTGGTAACCTCCCCAGCTATGTCCTTGTGTTCCTATTCTCTTAACATCTACAAATCCTTTTGATACAACAGAGGTAATACCCGGCATAATACAGTTGTAAGCACTCAAACCTGGATAACCATCAATATATATAATATCTGGATTGAATACAATATATCCGTTACTTGTGTAGAAGTGATAGTCGATAGTAGAGCGGTGTGGCTCTGGTGTGCGGTGTCCAAATAGTGTTTCAGAGTTTTTCTCGTAAAAACTTACAATCATTGGATATTTTTTGTTAGGATTAAAATCTTCTGGGTAATAAATCACACCTTCCAATTTTACTCCATCAAGATTAGTCCAAGAAACTAATTCAGTATATCCCCAATTAATATCTTTTTGTTGTGGGTTTGCGTCCGAAATTTGTAAAGGTTTTTTGAATTGTGTATCAGCTACCCATACATTTCCAAACTCCATAAAACTCTCACGAGTGTAAATCACTGTGTTAGCATCTTTTGCTTTTGTAAGTCCTGCAAATTTATATTCGCCAGTCAAAAGTAGTTTTGGAGATGTTTTTCCGTCAAATACAAAAGAATAAAATCCATTTGATTTTGTAGTATTGTCAAAACCTACGAGTGTTTGTGTTTGTTTTGTGTCAATGTGTTTTTGTTCTCTGTCAAAATTAACATAAGAATAAGAAACATTGTTTTCACGACCATTAGTAAGTCTTACAGCAGGTTTTGCTCCACGAGGGTCAAAGCTCCAAATATCATATTTGTCATTGATATAGAAAACTTCGTCGTTTTTGCTCCAACCAGTAGAACCGTATGAATATGGAAAGTCTGGAACATCATTAGTTTCGTCCCAAGCCAAGAAAGTTTCTGGATTAGACAATCTGTATTCTTTTTTGTCCTCAATAGAGTAAGAATACCAAGAACTATCACGTTTGTTGTACCAAGTTGCAAATTTAGCGTCTGGCGAAATGCTTAGTCTTGACCAACAAGCTTTTTTGATTTCTGTGCGTTTTGCAGTTGCAATATCTACCAAATAATAGTCGTAGCGAGAAGACCCTTCCCACATTGCCTCGATAGCATAAGGTACGTTAGACACTCCAAAAGCAAAATCACAATCCCCGTCCAAAAGTGTACGAACACTTGGCATAGATTGGTCTGCTAATTGAGTTAGTTTGTTTGAATTCAAATCATAAACAGCCAAATAATTTACTTTCAAATCTTTTTCTTTCTCCAAATCTTGCTGAGGATATTGTTTAGACTCGTCCCAATTCCAAACGTGTACCAAAGGACGGTTTTCTGACAGTATAGTAGTGTCTTTTTGGAGCAAAGCAGGAGAAGTTCCAAAGAACAAACGCTCAGAGTTTTTAGAAAAATAAATTTTTCCATATTCGCTAATTACCCAATTTTTGGCTACGCCAACGGTTTTTGAACTTATTATTTCTTTGGCTTGATTGTTTGTGTTTGCCAAATATAGCGAATAAGCATTATGTGTTTTGTCTTTTGAATCACACGCTACATAAGCGATTTTTGTTGCATCATAGTTAAATGCTACGTTTTTGATATTTATTTCGCCTTCTGTGATTTTGTTTTCTGTTTTTGTAGTCAAATCAAATACTACAAGATTTTTGATTTTTTGATTTTCAGTAATAAAATATATTTTTTCAGTGTTTTCTGCAAAATTATATTCAACTACGTTTTCAAATTTAACAGAATTTTTTGCATCAAGGGAGCGAACTGTCAAACTGCCTTTTGTTGTATTTTGATAAGCCAACCATTGACCTGCTTTTTCTGAAAGTTTGAACGAAACAATGTTTTCGATAATCTCTTCCTTAGATGTTTTTAGGTTGTGGACAACAATGCTATTTTTAGGCATTTTGTCTTTTTTTGTTTTTGCAAGTTTTAGTTTTTCAACTTCTTGCAAAGTAGGTTTTTGTGTAAATACCAAAAACTCATCGTTGTTAGAAAATTTTGGAGAAACTGCTGGTGAATACGATTTTAAAAGTTTACCACTTTTGTCGTAAAGCTCCACTTTTGCATCACCTCTCCAAGGAGTGATTTCCAAAGCAATGTTTGCTCCATTTGCAGATATAGACTTAGATGTAATTCTGTTCCAAGAATCAAAATCTTTGAATGTCATACTGCGTTTTTGAGCAAAAGATACTGTGCTGAATGTAAACAACAGCATAGCAAGTGCTAAAAATAGTTTTTTATTCATAATTTGGATTATTTGTTTGTATCTGGCAAATTTAGTAAACATACAGAGATTTTCCAATTAAAATAATCTATATTATACGCTATGTGTAAAAATTAACTTATTTCTATTGTTTAGTTTGTTTATAATGCTTATATTTGTAACAGAATTAAAACTATCCGCAAAAATTAAGACTTGTCTATTTCGCCAATATACTCAAATGCGTTGCGTTATGATTGACAGCAAAATATTCTAAGCGAAACAGATTGATTAGGAGCTTGTATAACTTCTTAGAGATGAAATTTTTACGGATAGCAATATAAAAAATATTTAAAACTAAAAAAATGAAGAAATTTATTTTACTCTTGGCTGTTGCAATGATGTATTTTGATGCTTTTGCTTGTACATCTGCAATAATTACTGGCAGATTGACTGCCGATGGACGTCCTTTGATGTGGAAGCATCGTGATACAGGCGAATTGAACAATCGTATGGAGTGGTTCAAAGGAACTAAATACTCTTTCTTGGCTTTGGTTAATTCTCCTGACAAAACAGGTGTTGCTTGGTCTGGCTCTAACGAAGTTGGTTTTTCGATTATGAATACAGCTTCTTTCAATCTTAAAGATGATGATGTTAAAGAAATGGATATGGAAGGAGTTTTTATGTTCAAAGCTCTTGGAGAATGTCGCAATCTTGCAGATTTTGAGAAATTCCTTGACAAATATCCTCGTCCAATGCGTGTAGAGGCACATTTTGCTATTATTGATGCTGAGGGTGGTGCAGCTTACTACGAAGTGAACAACACTAAATGGATTAAAGTAGATGTTAATGACAAACGTATTGCTCCTCACGGATATTTAGTATATACAAACTTTGCTTACACTGGTAGAGTTGATGAGGGTTTGGGTTATATTCGTTTTAACACTGCCGATATGATTTTGCGTTCTAAATCTGTGTTTGGTGGAATTACTCCTCAATGGATAGTAAACAGTCTTTCTCGTACTTTCTATAATTCTTTGATGGATATTGATATGGCAAAAGTTGCAGAAATGGGTAGCGGTTGGATTACAGACACTGATTATATTCCTCGTAAATCTTCTGCTTCGGCAATAGTATTCCAAGGTGTGAAACAAGGCGATAAAGCAAATGCTACAATAGCTTGGACTATGCTTGGTTATCCACCAGTTGCTGCCACTATGCCATTGTTTGTTGCTGCTGCTGACAAACAACCTGCATTTGTTCTGAAATCTGACAAAACAGAAAATTGTGAGATATGTGATATTGCTTTGGAAGTTAAAAAGAAAGCATTTAGCCAACACCGTGGAAATGGTGGCAAATATGTGAATTTTGCTGAACTTCAAAACGAAGAGGGTAGTGGTTTGATGCAAAAAGCCAAAAGAGCTGATGCAAAAACATTCAATGCTTTTGCCCCATTTGTAGCTGACTATCACAAAAATGCTTGTACACTAAATGTCGAAGAAATGCTAAAACTTCAAAATGAATGTTTTGAAAATTATAAATCTGAGATTAAAAAGTAACAATAAAAAATAAACGAAAAAATAGCGAGATTCTAAATTTAGAACCTCGCTATTTTTATTAGTACAGTATGTTAATTTTTATCTTTCAGAAATTGTACAAGTTCCTAATAAACTCGGATTTCTTAGGCTATTTTGCTGATGGTCAAAACTTAGCGTACTGACGTACGTGAAGCATAGCATCGGTGAAATAGACAAGATAGTCGAGTTTTGTTTTTAGCGGACAATATTAATTAATTTACAAACCAATTTTTTTGAGTGAGTCAATACATTTTTCGATATTGGTTGGGCGTATAACAACATTTGCTTTTTCGCCTTCTGTAAATGCATACATATATTCAATGAATATATTGTCTTTTGCCAGTGCTTCGAGGGCTTTGTTTAATGCTCCCGGTTCATCTGGGCATTTTAGGCAAACTACCTCGGTTTGTTTGACTGCAAAATTTGCTTCTTTGAGTACTTTTATTGCCAAATCGGTATTGGATAATATTAATCTTAATATTCCGAAATCTGAGGTTTCTGCAAGGCTAAATGCTTGCATATTGATATTGTTTTCGCCCAAAATTCTTGTAACGTCATTAATTCTTCCTGTTTTGTTTTCTATGAAAACAGATATTTGTTTTGCTATCATAATTTTATTTTTTTTATTTTCAAAAGATTTGCGATATCACTATATCTTTTTATTCAAAAACTCTATTGTCTATTACTCGTTTAGTCTTACCTTCGCATCTTTCAATCTGCCCTGGTTCCATAAGTTTTATATCTGCCGAGATACCAATAACGCTTTGTAGTCTGTTTGCAAGTCGTTTTTTCATCTCCAAAAGCTTATTTATCTCGTCAGTGTAATGATTCTCTTTAATCTCTACTTGAACTTGTAGGGTGTCTAAGTTATTGACCCTATCAACCAAAAGTCTGTAATGTGGTTCAAATTCGTCTAATTCCAAAATAACACTCTCAACTTGTGTAGGGAAGATATTTACACCTCTGATAATCAACATATCATCACTTCTACCCAAAATCCTACCCATTCTTACATTTGTACGTCCGCATTTACATTTTTCGTGATTTAGCGAGCATAAATCTTTTGTGCGATATCTGATAAGTGGAATACCCTCTTTGGTAAGAGTTGTAAATACCAATTCGCCAACTTCTCCGTCGGGTAGTGATTCGAGAGTGTCAGGAGAGATTATTTCTGGATAGAAATGGTCTTCTGATATATGTGAGCCATCTCGCTCTTCACACTCATAAGAAACTCCGGGTCCCATTATCTCGCTTAGTCCATAAATGTTGTATGCTTTGATATTTAGTTTGTTTTCAATCTCTTTACGCATATTCTCTGTCCAAGGTTCAGCACCCATTATACCTATTCTCAAATGAATATCATCTTTTTTTATTGCTTTTTTCTCTATTTGTTCGGCAAGATACAGTGCATAAGATGGAGTACAGGCAATAGCAGTTGCTCCCAAATCTTGGATTAGTTGTAGATGTTTTGCAGAGTTGCCAGTAGATGTAGGGATTACTGTTGCTCCTAAATGTTCAACCCCGTAGTGCATACCCAATCCACCAGTAAACAATCCGTAACCGTATGCAACAGTTATAATATCATTTTTGTCTGCCCCAAATGATGATAAAGCTCTTGCGGTAGCCTCCGACCAAATGCTTAAATCTCTTCGTGTGTAGCCAACTACTGTTGGTTTGCCAGTTGTGCCAGAAGAGGCGTGAAGTCGAACTATTTCTGAATTTGGAACAGCAAATAGCCCATAAGGGTAGTTGTCCCTAATGTCTTGTTTTGTTGTGAACGGTAGTTTTTTGATATCGTCGATTGTTTGGATATCGTCTGGTAATAATCCAAGTTCTTGCATTTTTTGACGATAAAATGCAACGCTATGATATACTTTTTCTACTAATTTATGTAATCTTTTTCCTTGTAATTCTCGCATCTCTTCACGGCTGATGCACTCCTTAGCTTTATTCCAAATCATTTCTTTTGAAAATTTTAGTAACAAAAAATCTAACAACAATCATATTGTTGTCTAACTTATTAATATTTTTTTTTGATTTCATATTGATGTTCGCTCGGTACCTTTGAGCTTAAACACCTAAACTAAAACGACTGCATCTTGCGATGCAAAAAAGAAAAAGCTAAAAAAGAAAAATATAAACACAAACATACCCAAAGCACTAAAATAAGCACTTTGTACATAAGAATTAAGGGTATGTTTAAGATTCGTGTTCATACTTTCATTTAACAATTGTGCAAATATAACAACAATTATTTATAAAACAAACAAAAAGTTAAAATTTTTCTCCGTCATCATCTTGTTTGAAATATTTGTCGATTATAGCGTTGCTTCTCAAAACAAATAGAATAACCAATGCTATAACTACTGCTTCAACTCTGTAACTTAATGCTACTAAGCAACCTACGGCTGCAATAGCCCAAATAAGTACGGCAGTAGTAAGGTTTCGTATGTCTTCAACTCCATTTTTGAATATTATACCTCCACCAATAAAACCCACACCCGTAACTACTTGTGCAATTACACGTGAGGGGTCGCCACCAATTCGTACCGACATATATGAATAAACAAATGCACCTATAAGTACAAGTGTTATAGTGCGTATCCCAACAGCTTTGATTCGTTTATGGCGGTCAAGACCGATAATAATACCAATCATAAGCAGTAGTGCAAGGTCTATAAAGAAATTTTGCATAGTAATTTAGTCTTTTTTTAGTACTGTCAGCAAAATAGCCTATGAGATATGGGTTTATTTGGAGAATGGAAAATTTCTGAAAGAAAAAAAGCTTACTTGACAGCAATACTAAATTATAAATTCCAAGTTTGTATATTTGTTTTGATTTTTGCGTAAAGTTCGTCAGAAGATTTAACAAGAGGCAAACGAAGTTCGTTTACGATAATCCCTTTAATTTCCAATGCGGCTTTAACACCAACTGGGTTTCCCTCAGCAAACAACAAATCTGTTGCCTCTAAAAGCGAATTTTGGAATTTACGAGCTTCTCTCATATCTCCTTTTAACGCTGCTTGTGTGAGGTCTGACATACGTTTTGGAAATGCGTTTGATGATACTGAAATCACACCGCTACAACCCATTGCTGCCATAGGAAAAGTCAAATTGTCCTCACCAGAGATTACCATAAAGTCCTCTCTTTTATCTCGTAATATATAGTCAATCTGGTTGATATTGCCAGATGCTTCTTTTACTGCAATAATATTTTTGAACTCGTTTTGAAGTTTCAGTGTAGTTTTTGCTTGCATATTTACGCCAGTTCTTCCCGGAACATTATACAGAATAACTGGAAGTGGGGAGTTTTTGGCAACTTGTACGTAGTGTCTGTAAATACCTTCTTGTGATGGTTTGTTGTAGTAAGGGACAACAGATAGTATAGCATCAATACCACGTAAATCTGTATTTCTAAGTGCATTTACAACTTCTTCGGTACAATTACCACCAATTCCCAAAACTATTGGCAATCTGCCATTGTTTTGGTCTATAATTGTGCGTGTTACCTCTTTGCGTTCTTCTTCGTTTAGTGTAACATACTCGCTGGTTGTTCCTAATGCAACTAAGTAATTAATCCCATTTATAATCTGATACTCTACCAAACGGCGTAAAGCGTCAAAATCTACTTCTTTATTTGATTTAAATGGTGTTACAAGTGCTGTTCCAACACCATAGAATTTATTTTTAAGCATAAGTCGATCTTTTTGGTTTCTACAAAAATAAGAAAAAGTTGTGTATTCACACAACTTTTTCATTAAAATATACTTGTTTGTAAAAGATTATTTAACCTCTTCAACAATTTCCATACCAAGCTTAATAGCAGCTTCGTTGTCTGGAAGAGTTTTGTGAAGACGCTCAGGAAGTGATTTTGCAAGACCTTTGATAACACCCTCTACGGTAACCACAGGTTTAACTTTCAAATATCCTCCCAATACAATCATATTGAAGAATCTCATTTTTCCTTCTTTTGCAGCAGTAGCAGCAGCATCTACTTTAAACACTCTGATATCTTTACGTTCTGGGTGACGAGTAATACCATTTGGGTCGTAAATTAATACACCGCCTGGACGAACTGTACTTTCGAATTTATCAAGTGATTGTTGGTTAAGTATGATTACTGTATCGAATGAACGAACGATAGGAGAACTAATTCTTTTGTCGCTCAAAATAACTGTAACGTTTGCTGTACCTCCACGCATCTCAGGACCGTATGAAGGCATCCAAGTAACCTCTTTGTCTTCTACAACACCAGAGTATGCAAGGATTTTTCCCATTGACAAGACACCTTGTCCACCGAAACCGGCAATAATTATCTCTTCTTTCATATCCTTTTGATTTTAGAAGTTAATTTTTCTATCAACAATATCTCCCATAACTGTTTCTGGGAAACGGTTTTCAACCATCCAATCGTTAGCTTGTACTGCACCCATTTTCCAACCTGAATTACAAGTAGCAATAACCTCTACGATAGAAAGACCATTATGGTTCATTGAGTTTTCAAATGCTTTGCGAAGTGCAGCTTTTGTTTTTCTAACAGCAGCTGGAGTGTGTACAGATTGACGTGTCAAGTAAGAAACACCTGCCAAATCTTTAACCATTTCCGTAACTTTGCAAGGGAATCCGTGAATAGCTGCCTCACGACCAGTTGGACAAGTAACTGTCTTGAATCCAATAGGTGTAGTAGGAGCCATCTGACCACCTGTCATACCATAAATAGCATTGTTGATAAATATAATAGTGATATTCTCACCACGGTTACAAGAGTGGATAAACTCAGCAGTACCGATAGCTGACAAGTCACCATCACCTTGATAAGTAAATACTAATTTTTCTGGTGAAAGACGTTTCAAAGCAGTTGCAATAGCAGGAGCTCTACCGTGAGCTGCCTGTACGAAGTCTACGTCTAAGTAGTCGTATGCAAGTACTGAACAACCTACTGGTGAAACACCAACAGCTTTGTCTTCCATATTCATTTCATCAATAACCTCAGCAACAATTTTGTGCATAGTACCGTGTGAACAACCCGGACAGTAGTGCATTGTTTTCTCTAAGATTAATTTTGGCTTCTGATAAACAATGTTTTCAGGAGCTATTTTTGCTCTATTTTCCATTTAATCTTCTCCTTACATTAATAAGCGTTTAACAGCGTCTAATACTTCCTCAGGAGAGTGAATCATACCACCAACTCTACCATAATGGAATACTGGAACTTTGCCATTAACTGCCAATTTAACATCTTCTACCATTTGACCCATACTCATCTCAACAGATAGCATACCTTTAACTCTGTCTGCTAATTTGTTAAGTGGTTTTGTAGGGAATGGATATAGTGTGATAGGTCTTAAAATACCTAATTTGATACCTTCTTTACGAGCCATTGCAACAGCCTCTTCTGAAATACGAGAAGATGAACCGTAAGCTACGATAACGTATTCTGCATCATCACACATAATTTCTTCGTAACGAACTTCGTTTTCCTCTAATTGTTTGTATTTTTCAAAGAAATGAATGTTTCTTTGTTCTTGAATATTAGAGTCAAGTTCAAGAGAAGTGACATGGTTTTTAGGACGATTTTTCTTGCCAGTAACTGCCCAAGAACCGTGTTCTTTTGCAATATACTCATCTGTCCAACGTGGTTTGACAGGTTTCAAAACTACTTTTTCCATCATCTGACCAATAGCACCGTCTGCCAAAATAACAGCAGGGTTGCGGTATTTGAATGCCAAATCAAAAGCATCTTCAACAAAGTCGTTCATTTCTTGAACACTTGCAGGAGCCAAAACGATAAGTTTGTAGTCACCGTGTCCACCACCTTTCACAATTTGGAAATAGTCTGACTGAGCAGGTTGGATAGTTCCCAAACCAGGCCCACCTCTCATACAGTCTACAATCACACAAGGAAGTTCAGCACCTGCCAAGTATGTTAAACCTTCTGCCATCAAACTTACGCCGGGGCTTGAAGATGATGTCATTACTCTTTTACCAGCAGAAGCACCACCATACACCATATTAATAGATGCAGTTTCACTTTCTGCTTGAAGAACTACCATACCTGTTGTTTCCCAAGGGCGTTCAAGCATTAGAGTTTCCAAAATTTCAGATTGAGGTGTTATGGGATAACCAAAATATCCATCACAGCCCATTCTGATAGCTGCTACGGCAATGACTTCATTGCCTTTCATTAATTTTACTTCTTCCATAACTTTCTAATTTTCTTTTTCTTTGTAAACTGTAAGGCAACTGTCTGGACAGACCATTGCACAACTTGCACAGCCAATACAATCAACACCGTCTGCCAAAACAACATAGTTATAACCTTTGCTGTTTACGTTAGGGCCTTGAATAATGGCTTTTGTAGGACAATTAGCAACACAAACGCCACAGCCTTTGCACGCCTCAATATCTACTACAACATTACCTTTAATTTTTGCCATAGTTATATAAATTTAATTAGTTTATTGTTATTGCTTGTTATCTTTCTTTATTTAATAACTCCTACAAATATAAGCAATATTTTTTAATATCTATCTATAATTACGTTTTTTTTATAATCTGTATTTTTTGTTAATATAGTGTGGAGAATAGATGTTAAAGTGTTGATATATAGTGATATATGGTTTTGTGTGTGTTTAAAACTATAACTTACAATTAATAATAAATAATCAAAACAGTGTTTTTTGTTTACAAACCAAAAGTTTTTTTGTATTTAAAAAAAGTGTTTGAAATCTTTTAAAAATGCTTTTTTTTGTGCTAAATATGCAAAACATTTTAGTTTTAGCCGACATTACTAATAAAAAATCCCCAAAAGTTATCATAAACTTTTGGGGATTTTTAGTTGATTATTATTATCTGACAAGTAGTTTATCGCCAGTTTCTTTTACAACAGCACGTTTCCATTTTTCTGTATAACCTTTTTGGATTAGTTTTGCAGGAACGTTTCTTCCGTTACCGTTATCCAAGAATTTGCCGTCTTTCATTTGTTTTTCGTTACCGTCAATATACTTAACTAACAAATAGTTGTCTAATTCTTTCCAAGTGTCAAAGATTGATTGAGCTTTGTCGTTAGTGTAGTTTGTTAGGTATTCGATAGCCATTTCAGGAGATTGTTTTGCAATTTCTGCTGCAATAGCATCTACTTTTTGAGTTTCTGCTACGGCTTGTTTTTCGATACCTTCGGCAGTTGCTCTAACTTCTTTGCCTACTGAGTTGTAGCGTAAGTATGCAAACTGTGCAATACGGTTTACAAGCCAGAACATAGATGTAGGAGAGTAGTGTAGCATACTTCCGTTTTCGATAGACAAACACCAAGGAATACTATTAATAGAAGTATAGATAGGCATAAGTACACTTGTTGCTGCATCATCAACACCAAACCAGTTCAAACCACCTACTTCGTCTGGTAACCAAGCTCTTGATTGGCCAATAAACCAAAAACCTGTTTGTTGAGTTGCAATAGCTCTTTCGTTTACATATTCTTTGCCATCAACTTTGAACGACATTGGTCTCCAACGGTAAGGGCTTTCTTCGCCACCTGCACCAATATCTTGTGTCATATCCATAGGAGTTCCTTCGTAGTGGTCACGCATAATAAATGCGATATCTTCTACCGAAACTTTTTTGTCAGGTTTGATATATAGTGGCATTGGGTTTTTAGGATTGTGTCCCATTGCGTAGTCAACATATTTGCCCATATCTGAGTTCATAATATTGAAAGCACTCCAAACCCTTGCTTCACAAGCTCTATATGCTCCAAAATCTGCTGGTGCATAAGCATTTGCAAAACTAAAATCTTTGTCTTTGCCTTTGAAATATCCCATTTCACGTGCAAAAGATATTACATCTTGTGAGTAAATGCAGTTTTCTGGGTCGTTAAGTGGGAATTGGTGGATACGAGCTTGGTTTGCGTGTCCCGAAACATAGCCGTCTGGAATACGTACAGCTACATAAACGATACCTTTGTTTACGTTCTTACCATCTACCATTTTAACACCTTTGCCTACCATTTCCATAATCCAAACTTCGTTTTTGTCGGCAAGTGAAATACTTTCGCCAGAAGAATAGTAGCCATAAGTGTTGGCAAGTTCTGCCATTAGTTTGATAGCCTCACGTGCAGTTTTGCATCTTTCAAGTGCAATATACATCATTGAACCGTAATCAATACCTCCGTCTTTATCACGAAGTTCGCTACGACCTCCAAAAGTAGATTCTCCAATAATTAACTGGTGTTCGTTCATATTGCCAACAGTTGTGTATGTTTTTTCTACTTGTGGAATTTTTCCTAAATATTTGCGTGGACCCCACTCAATAATATCACGCATAGCACCTTCGCCAAAAATTCCTCTTGGAGTGAATTGCAGAAAGCCAAAGCGAGTGTGAGAGTCAGCACTGTACGAAACCATATTAGACCCGTCTGCTGATGCTCCCCTTGTTACCAAAATATTGGTACAAGCGTCAGATAGCTTTGGTGCAAACATCATTGTTGCACAAAGCAGTGTTAAAATTTTTCTTTTCATCAATGTAAATTATTATGTATTAGTTTTATTTTTTTACCATATAACATACTATTTTATCTCTTCCGTTTTCGATAGAATAATGTAGTATGATTATTTCTTTTTTGTTGTTGTGTGTCAAACTCCAAAACGAATTGTTGTCGTAATTTTCTGCAATTTTTAATAATGTTCCTTTCTTTTGACTTTTTAAAATATTTTTTAGTTTGCCAAGCCAAACAAGAACATCTCCTTTTTGTACGAAATTCATACTTTTTTCACATTTCATAATGGCTGCTACGTTGTTTCTGTAAACAGAAGAATAAATATTTGAACCATAAATTCCTCTATATACGTTGCGAGGGTAGCTCCAATTTATTCCATTATCGAAACTCTGAGAAAAATATATATCGTTATAACTATCTGTAAGTATTTGTATTAGACCGTATTTCTTGACTCTCGAAGTTGGTTCGATTATATCCCAACCTTCTAACTCCAATAAATTGTGTTTTATGGCAATCTCTGGTGAAGTCCACGAAATTCCATTGTTTTTTGAAAATGATTTATAGACTATACCGTCGTAAGCATCTTCTTTGAGTTTGTAATAAATAACTAACTTTTCGGGATTCATATAGTTTGTGCCAATCACCTTGTACTGAGTGTTTTGTCCATTACGTGGAGAAATACTCTGTATTATTTTGCGTTTTTGTTGTTTGTCTTTTCGGTGTGAAGTTATTTTGTGAATATCTTCTGCATTTATTTCAAAAACTCCTTTTTTTGACTTTAAGTCTTCTTTGAAATAATTTAAAATTTTGTCAATATCAATGTTCTCGTGTACCTTGTCAGTAATCTTGTCTGTATAGAGCGTAAAGACTTTTAGTTGATTTAGCTTATCCGAAATATCGTAATAATACAAATCTTTTGAAAGAGTAGTTTGTGCAGTAACACTATATGTGCAAATGGCAAAAATTAGGCTTAATAGATATTTCATTTTTTCAAGAATTTTATTAAACAATACGAAAGTAGTGTTGCAAAGCCAGTCATAATCAAAATTAGAATAAAATTGAATTCTCTGCTATGTTGGCTATCTATGTAGTTGTGATATTCATCTTCGCTACTTATCATAGGTAATTCGCTAAAAGTTGATTTTGCTAAAATAGTTGCATCTTGCAGGTATATTATTCCGACTTTGCTACGTAGCATAGATTTGAGTTGAATAGCATCGGCAGCATAGGTTTTTATATCTTTATCAAACAGATATTTGATTTTGAGGTTAATTTGTTTTGTGTCGGCTGGTGTGATAACCCAAATATCTGAGTTTGAAATTTCTTTGAAAGCATACAGTTTGTCTATATCATTTTGTGATATTTCTTCTATTGAGGCAGAATTATCAACCACAAAAAGTATTAGGTTTGGAGTATTGAACAGACTGTCTTTCATTGAATTAGAATTGCTGTCAATGATGTCAAACGAAGATATTTTTGCTTTTTCTCCCTTAGAGATTAGTTTGGTTTTTGTGTCAATATATTTCCATTTTTGACTGTCGTACCAAGTTGTGTCTGTTTCAGAAAATTCTTTTATTTCTCCATTTTCTAAGTTTTCATAAATCAATGTTATCTCGTACTCGTCTTGTTTTGCATTGTCTGGCACGTGCATAGATTCTTCTATATTAGTATCTATGCCATAGGGCAAGAAATCCACTGGTGTAACTCGTGTAATAGTATATGTGGGTAGAGCAAAAGATATAGCAAGTACCCAACACACATAAATAGTATCAATAATGTTTGTTCGAGTGTATTTGTAGAAATATTCTGTGATTAATGATACAGACATAAGTAGCAAAAGAATGTTTTTGATAAGCGTGTCAGTGTTGCTCAAAATCAAAGCATCGCCAAAACAACCACAGTCAGAAACGGGAGATTCGATAGCTATATATATAGTAAGGATTGTAAAGGCAAAAGTAATCAAAAATGTTGCTATCGAAGTAAAACGTTTTTGAAGTCCCATAACGAGCATCAAGCCTATAAATAACTCTGTGCCACATAATAACACCGAAGTATATGGAGATAAAATAGTTAGATTGTCTAATCCAAAAGCGTTCAAATAATCTCCAATTTTGATAGCTGTACCCATAGGGTCAATACTTTTGACTAATCCAGAGAATACAAATACTGCCCCTAAAATAATTCTATTTATGGCTAATATGTATTTTCGATACTTGTATATAAATTCCATTTCTTGTTGCGTTTTATTTCCAAACTATAAAAATACATCATTATTATTATTTGACAAAATTTTGACCCCAAAAAATTGCTTTTTTGCTAAAATATATCTATTTTTGAATTGTAAATGATAAAAATGATGGAAAAACAGAGAATAGATTTCTTGCGTAAAGAGTTAAATAGACTAAACAAAGCCTATTATATAGACAATAATCCAATTATATCGGACTTTGAGTTTGATAAGTTGTTGAGAGAACTTCAAGACTTGGAGTCTAAATTCCCTGAATATTATGACGAAAATTCTCCGACAGTGCGTGTTGGAAGTGATATTGTAAAAGAATTTGTGCAGGTAGAGCATATAAATCCAATGTATTCATTGTCCAACACATATTCTATGGCTGAAATTCAAGATTTTGAAAATAGAATTTTGAAAATTACAGACAATACTCCAAAGTTCGTATGCGAATTGAAATTTGATGGTACTGCAATATCTTTGATTTATAGCAAAGGACGATTAGTGAGGGCAGTAACACGTGGCGATGGAGTAAAGGGTGATGACGTAACTGCAAATGTCAAAACCATAAAATCTGTACCTTTGGTTTTTGAAGATGATTTTGAGGAAGATGATTTTGAGGTTAGGGGCGAGATAATTATGCCACATAGTTCATTTGAAAGACTAAATTTGGAGCGTGAGGATATTGGTGAAAATCCTTTTGCTAATCCACGAAATGCAGCAGCAGGGACGCTCAAAACACAAGATTCGGCTGTGGTAGCACATAGAGGTTTAGATTTTTTTGCCTATGCTGTTATTTCAAAGAATCCAGAAGTAGATACCCACTCAAAAGCTTTGGCATATATCAAAAAATTAGGCTTTCAGGTGTCTGAAAATTATAAAGTTTGTGATACTACCGACAAAATTGGTGATTTTATAAATTATTGGGATAAAAAACGTAAATCATTACCTTATGACACAGATGGAGTTGTAATCAAAATTGATGATTATGCTTTGCAACGAGAATTGGGTTTTACTGCAAAAGCTCCACGTTGGGCAGTTGCCTATAAATTCAAAGCAGAACAAGCAAAAACTCAACTTTTGAGTATTGATTTTCAGGTTGGAAGGACTGGTGCAATTACGCCAGTGGCTAATCTTAATCCAGTGAAACTTGCAGGGACTATTGTAAAACGTGCTTCGTTGCACAACTCCGAGCAAATCGCACTTTTGGATATTAGAATTGATGATATGGTTTTGGTTGAGAAGGGTGGTGAGATAATTCCAAAAATAGTTGGTGTAGATAAAACTCAAAGAACTATATTCTCACAGCCTTTTGAGTATATAACTCATTGTCCTGCTTGTGGTAATGAACTTGTGAAAGACGAGGGGGAGGCTAAACATTTTTGTGTAAATACAGAGAATTGCCCGCCGCAAATAGTTGGTAGAATAATTCATTTTATTTCACGAAAAGCAATGAATATAGACTCGCTGGGCGAGGAAACTATTGAGATGTTGTACCGTGAAAACATTATAAAAAACTACGCAGATTTATATAATATCAAAATTGAAAATTTGATATTGCTTAATCGTATAGGTCAGAAATCTGCCGAAAATATTATTGACGGAATAGAAAAATCTAAGAAAATAGAGTTTTCAAAACTTTTCTTTGCACTTGGAATACGCTATGTGGGCGAAACAACTGCAAAAAAAATTGTAAAACATTTTTCGGATATTGATAGTATAATAAATGCTACACGTGAGCAACTTTTGGAAGTTGAAGAGGTTGGAGATGTAATTGCAGATTCTATTTTAGCTTTCTTTGGCAAAGCAGAAAATCTACATATTATCCAAAGACTAAAAGAATATGGTTTGCAGTTTTCACAAGTAAAAACACAACAATTATCAAATTCTTTGGAGGATAAAAGTATTGTGGTTTCTGGTAAATTCTCAAAATTCAGTCGTGAACAAATAAAAGAACTTATCGAACTGCACGGAGGGAAAAACCTTGCAGCAGTTTCCTCTAAATGTGATTATCTGGTAGCGGGTGAAAATATGGGTCCCGCAAAACTTGCAAAAGCCGAAAAACTTGGAATTAAAATTATTTCGGAAGATGATTTTGAACAATTAATTAAATAATAGATTTTAATAATGATATATAGTTGCCAAACTCCAAATGGGAAAATAGAATATGAGGTGAAGTATTCGTCGAGGCGTAAAACTGTTGCCATTTCTATAAACAGAACGAAGACAAAGGTTAGTGTTTTGGCTCCTTATGGGTTTGATATGTGCTTTGTTGATAAAATAATTTACGATAAATCTGATTGGATATTCAAAAAACTCTCAGAAGTGGTTTTGCCTGTGGCAATGTCCTATGAGAATGGTTCAAAACATCTTTTATTGGGTAAAGAATATAATTTAATTACTGTTATTGGCAAGTCTGCAAGTTGTAGGGTAGAGGGTGAGAATATCTATCTGACTGCAATGCGTCAGCCTTTGGTCGAGAAAGTTTTGAAAAAATGGTATCTCAAAAAAGCAAACGAGTTGTTTGCAGAGATTGTGGCAGATGATGTTATAAATTTTTCTAAAAATTATGGTCGTTCACCTCGCAATTTAGAATATAAAATAGTGAAATCTTATTGGGGTATTTGTCGTCAAGACGGCTCTATTACACTTAATGCCGAATTGGTCAGAGCGAGGCCAGAGCATATACGTTATATAATGTGCCACGAACTGTGTCATTTAGTCCAACGCAATCACTCCGCAAAGTTTTATGAACTTTTGACAAAAGTTTGTCCTAATTGGGAGGAGCTTAAAAATGAACTTAATAAGTTAGTTAAAATCTAAAAAATGTATTGTCCGCTAAAAACGAAACTCGCCTATCTTGTCTATTTCGCCGATGCTCATAACTCACGTACGCCAGTACGCTACGTTATGACCATCAGCAAAATAGCCTAAGAGATCCGAGTTTATTGGGAGCTTGTAAGATTTAGGAAAGATAAAAATTCTAAAAATCGTTTTTATCGGACAACAATAAAACAAAATAAGGTGCAATATATATTGCACCTTATTTTTGTTATAGAATTGGGGATTATACCAATGCTTTACCTGTCATATCGGCTGGTTGTTCAACGCCCATAATTTTTAGGACAGTAGGAGCAACGTCTGCCAATATTCCACTTTCTACATTTTTAATTTCGTCAGAAACTACAATAAATGGAACTGGGTTAAGTGAGTGAGCAGTGTTTGGAGTGCCATCTGCGTTTACCGCAAAATCTGCGTTTCCGTGGTCGGCAGTAACAAGTACTGTGTATCCGTTTGCTCTTGCAGCTTCGATAACCTCTTTTGCACACTCATCAACAGCTTTAACCGCTTTGATAATTGCCTCGTAAATACCAGTGTGTCCCACCATATCGCCGTTAGCAAAGTTTAGACATACAAAATCAAACTCGTTTTTGTTAAGCTCTTTGATAATTGCGTCTTTTACCTCGTAAGCACTCATTTCTGGTTTAAGATCATAAGTTGCAACTTTTGGAGAGTTAATCAAAACTCTTTCTTCGCCTTCGTAAGGTTCTTCACGACCACCGTTAAAGAAGAATGTAACGTGAGCGTATTTTTCTGTTTCTGCTATGTGTAACTGTTTAAGGTTGTTGTTTGCAACAACTTCGCCCAATGTGTTTTTAACGTTTTCTTTGTCGTAAACTACATTTACATTTTTGAAGTTTTCGTCGTAAGGAGTCATTGTCAAATAATACACATCTTTGATAGTGTGCATACCTTGTTCTGGCATATCTTGCTCTGCAAAAACTTGTGTAATCTCACGACCTCTGTCGCTACGGTAGTTAAAACAAAATACTACATCGCCTTGTTTGATTGTGCCAACAGGATTTTGGTTTTCATCAACACAAACAATCGGTTTGATAAATTCGTCAGTAACTCCTGCATCATAAGAATTTTGGATAGCCTCGATTGGGTTTTGAGTTTTTGTGCCTTTGCCATCTACAAGCAAATCGTAAGCCTCTTTTACTCTTTCCCATCTTTTATCTCTGTCCATTGCCCAGTAACGACCAACTACACTTGCGAGTTTGCCGTTAGATTTTGCCATATAGTCCAATAGAGATTGAACGTAGCCTTTACCGCTTTTTGGGTCTGTATCACGACCGTCCATAAATGCGTGTACGAATACATCTTTAACTCCGTATTCTTTTGTTACATCACAAAGAGTATATACGTGTTTGTCCAAAGAGTGAACCCCACCGTCAGACATTAAGCCCATAAGGTGAACAGCTTTGCCATTTTCGGCAGCATATTTAAACGCTTTTTCAATAACGGGATTTTTTGCAATCGAACCGTCATTACAAGCTTTGTTAATTTTTACTAAATCTTGATAAACAACTCTACCAGCACCCAAATTTAAGTGTCCTACCTCTGAGTTACCCATTTGACCATCTGGCAAACCTACATTCTCGCCACAAGTCAAAAGTTGTGATACGGGGTATTTTGTTTGCAGTGAGCTGATATATTCTGCATTTGCAGTTGTGATAGCATCGCTATGGCTCTTGTCGCCATTTCCCCAGCCATCTAAAATCATCAATAAAACTTTGTTTTTCATAATATTTCTTATCTTCTAAAAATCTTTGCAAAGATAGTTAATTTTTAGCTATCATCAAATATCTTTGATATTTATAAATATTAAATTAATTTTGTGGGACAATAATTTTTTATGGATTTAAAGATTAACATACCAACTGCTCAACTTTCTATCAAAACGATAGAAAATCAAAAGAAAATTTTTGATGTTTTTCGTCGAAAATGGGTTGCTTTTACGCCCGAAGAATATGTGCGTCAGAGTTTGGCTCATTTTCTTGTTAATTATAAATCTTATCCCAAAGAATTGATAGCAGTGGAGTATAGTTTTTCGCTTTCGACTGGCAAAAAATTCAGAGCAGATATAGTGGTTTTTGACAAAGAGTTTCGTCCTGTGCTACTTGTAGAATGTAAATCTCCGAGTGTCAAAATATCCGAGAGTGTACTCAAACAATTAACCATATACAATTCTCACATCAAATCTAAGAATGTTATGGTAACTAATGGTATTAATCACTATTTTTTGACAAGTGAAGATGCTATTAATTATGCTTATAGCTCCGAAATAAAGGATTATAACTCTTTGTAGGTTATTATAATTACACTTCAAAAAGTGATTTTATTAAATAATTGCATACAAACTACGCTTTGCCATTTGTTGTTCTCAAACAGCCAATCACGTTTTGTGCCACAGTTTTGGTATCCAAGTTTTTCAAAAAGTTTTATGCTATTTGTGTTATCTTCTTGAATCTCCACATAAATTTGGTGCAGAGAAAGTGAGTTGAAACAAAATTTGTGGATTTTTTCTAATGCCATTTGTGCATAGCCTTTTTGGCGGTGTTGTGGTGGGTAAATCATAATTCCGAGTCCAACTCTTTTGTTTATTGGGTCAAAATCAAATAAATCTACTGTGCCAACCCTTTGTAAATCATTGTTTTCTATAATAAATCTTTTCTGATAGCTAATAGTTATATCTTGATGAGAGTTTTCTATAAAACGTTTTAAATCATATTTAGAGAAATAGTTTTTTTGTCCGCCATAAACCCACGTTTGAGGATTATTTTCTACATCGTATAAATAATCCAAGTCTTCTGGTTCTAATGCTCTAATTGCGATATTTTCTATTGTCATAGTTCAAAAAATTTCTACAAATATAAAAAATATTGCGTTGTTTATCTACTTAAATGCTTATTTTATCTATATTTGTCTAATTTTAATGTTATGTGTGAAATTTTTGCATATCTTTAAGGAAAAGAAATTTTAAATACTACTAAATATGAAAAAACTTTTTACTTTTGTTTTGGCTTTGTTTGTGCCTATTATTTTGATGGCACAATATAAGGGAGAAAACATAGCGTATTTTATGCCCAAAGGCGACCATACCTATAACCCTGCAATTACAACGCCAGTAGACTTCTTTGGATTTGAATTGGGCGGTCAGCACGTTACAACTTCTCAAATCTACAATTATCTTGAATTGTTGTCCGAGCAATCTGAGCGTTTTAGCTTTGAATATCACGGATACTCTTATGAGAAAAGACCTTTTATGTATGTTACTATCACGAGTAAACAAAATCACGAAAACATAGATGCGATTGTCCAAAAACACCACGATTTTATAGACCCTACCGATAAATCTAAAAAATCAACTGAGGGTATGCCTGTTGTTGTATGGTTGGGATATAGCGTTCACGGAAACGAAGCATCGGGTATAAATGGGGCAGTTGCCGCAGCATATTTTTTGGCAGCGGCACAAGGAGATGAGATTGAAAATATAATGAATAATTCAGTTATTATTCTCCACCCAATTATCAATCCAGACGGAAGTGATAGATTTGCCTCTTGGGTTAATTCAAACAGAAGTTTTACAAGTGTGTCAGACCCAATGTCGAGGGAGTTTAATCAACCTTGGCCGGGAAGTCGCTCAAATCACTATTGGTTTGACTTGAATCGTGATATTTTGTATGTTCAGCACCCAGAGAGTCAATCAAAAGTTGATATGTATTCAAAATGGTTGCCAAACGTTGTGAACGACCACCACGAGCAAGGTTCAAATTCTCATTTCTTTTTTATGCCGGGAGTGAAATCTCGTACAAACATTCTTACTCACCGAGATAACTGGGACTTGACAAACAAAGTTGCTATGTTCCACGCTAAGGAGCTTGATAATGTGCAAACAATGTATTTCAAAGGTGAAAACTTTGATGACTATTATTATGGTAAGGGGTCTACTTACCCTGATATTCACGGGGCAGTTGGTATGTTGTTTGAACAAGGTTCATCACGTGGACATATTCGTATGACAACAAACGGTGTTTTGACTTTGGCAATGGGTTCTCGTAACCAAACACTTACTTCTATATCTTCTATCAAAGCTGCTGTGGCAATGAGAGAGGAACTTCTAAACCACCAAAGAGAGTCTTATCGTGAGGCTTACGTTGAGAATCAATCAAAAGGATTTGACGGATATATCATCGGTGGCAAAAACTCAAAAGGAGTAAACAAAATGTTTTTGGATATTCTTCTTCGTCAAGGTATCGAAGTTTATCAACTTAACAATACAGTGAAGAGTGATAGAATGGCTTTTGATAAAGAAAACTCATATTTTGTTCCAGCTGCTCAGAAAGAAACTCGTAAATTAAATACTATATTCGAAAATGCAACAAAATTCATTGATAGTTCTTTCTATGATATTAGTGCTTGGACACTTACAGAGGCTGCAAATATCAACACTATAAAAGTAAATGGTAACTATAAAGGTCAAAAACTAACTTCTATTGTTCATAACGAAGGTCTTGTATATGGCGAGAAATCTGATTTTGGATATTTGATGCCACTTAATGAATATTTTGCTCACAAAGCTATTTATGAGCTACAATCACAAGGTTTGAGAGTAAAAGTTGCTACAAGAGCATTTGAATTTGAAACAACAAATGGAGTAAAAACATTTGATAATGGTACTATTCTTGTTCAAGTCCCAAATCAAACTCTTAGTTCGTTTGAGATAAGTGAATTAGTTAAATCTATTTCTCAGAAATATTCTATTGATTTTTATGCACTAAACTCTGGCGGAAGTGAGAGTATTCAGATTGGTAGTGGTGCGTTTACTTTGGTTCGTCAGCCAAAAGTTGCTCTTTTGACTGGTAATGGTATTCGTTCACTCGAAGCTGGTGAGGCGTGGTTCTTGTTTGACCAACGTATGCAAATGCCTTTGACATTATTAGATGTTTCGTATGTTTCGGAGCAAACGCTCGAAAACTACAACACCCTTCTTGTATATGGTAATCCACAGTTGAGTGCATCTGCACGTGTAGCGTTGAAAGTGTGGTGTCAAAACGGGGGAACAATTATTACTAATGTTGCAGGTGTTAGAATGACAAATGAGATGGGATTGACTGGTCTTGTTGCGAAAGAAAATAAATATACAAACTTCATTACAAACTATTCTTATGTTAATCAAAAATCTGTTGGTGCAGGACGTAGCATAGGTGGTGTTATACTTAGAAGTAGTATTGATACTTCTCACCCACTTTGTTATGGATACAACCAAGCGTATTTGTCTGTATTCCATTCTGGTACAACTTTCTTCAAAGATGTTAAGGATAAATTTAATATGCCATTACGTTACACAAAAAATCCAGTTGTTAGTGGATATGTATCGAAAGACAATGTTAAGAATATAGACCAATCTTCATCGCTTTATGTTGGTTCGGCTGGTAGAGGAAAAGTAGTAGTATTTGTTTCAAATCCTAATTTTAGAGGATTTTGGTTTGGAACGCAAAAACTATTTTACAATGCTATTTTCTTCTCTCCTAATGTTAATGCACAAAAGATACAAAGCGTAGAAATAAAAAAATAATAAAATATTTAATTACTAATAAAGAAAATGTTACCTTTGTGCGAAGGTAACTTAATGTGAGGAGTGCCAATTTTATATTGGCACTCCTTTTTTGTGAAAAAATGAGAAAATATATAAAATTTTTACATAATAATCGTGTCAAAATACTATGGTTTTTGTGTTTTGGAGCAATTTTATTTTTGACATTGTCAAAATTTGATAATACTCCCAAAGTCCCAAAAATAGAAAATCTTGACAAGGTAGTACATTTCTTAATGTTCTTTGCTATGGCGTTTTTGGGCAGGGTAGTGATAATCAAAACCCGTAATGATAGCTTTCCTTGGAACATTGCAAACTTTGTTTGTGTATGTATTATGGGTGGAATGATAGAACTTTTACAGCCATATTTTGGAAGGGAATGTTCTTTGATGGATTTTGTTGCAGATGTGGCAGGAGTATTTGTTGCGGTGTTTGTTACAAAATTTATTTATTTCAAATTCATAAAAAAGTTTTTACACATCTAAAAAATCATTATCTTTGTGGCTATGAAAAAAATATTGTTTTTTTTTGTTGCAGTGTTATGTGTTGTTTCTTGCAATAATCCTAAATCAAATAAAATAACTGAGCCTAACTTGTTTACCAAACTAAGTTATGCAAAATTATTCTCTATTTCACAACTCGATTCGTGTAGAGTTTTGGAGGTTACAAATCCTTGGGATACTACCAAACTACTTGCTACTTATGTGCTTGTACACAAAGACTCTATTGTTCCCAAAAATCTTCCAGCAGGAAAATTAATTCGTGTTCCTCTGAAAAACATTGCTCTGTTTGGTGCAGTAGAGGCTGGAAATTTTGTTACTCTTGGCAAAGAAAACACTATTTTGGCAGTTACTGACTCAAAATACATTCGTATTCCACTTATAGATAGTGCAGTAGCATCTGGCAAAATCATAGACCTTGGTACAACCCAAAAACCAAATATCGAAAAAATCCTTACATCATCTGTGGAGGCAGTTTTTTTGTCGCCTCACCCCAGTGCCTCTTACACAACACTTAGCGAAGTTGGAATTACTCTTGTAGAGGGAGTTAGTTATATGGAAAACAGCCCTCTTGGTCGCAGTGAATGGATTAAATTTTTTGCAGAGTTTGTGTGCGAAACAGAGTCAGGAAACAGAATATTTGAAGATATTGAACAGAAATATAATTCAACCAAAGAAATAGTTTCGAAAGTTGGAGAAAAATACACATTACTTCCCGAAAAACGTTTTGGTCAAACTTGGTGGGTACCAGCAGGAGGTAGCTATGCAGCACAAATCTACAAAGACGCAGCTGCTAATTATATTTGGGCAAATGAAGGCGAAACGGGCTCTTTGGGATTGTCTTTCGAAGAGGTCTTTTTGAAAGCCTCAAATGCGGATTTTTGGCTTATGAGGTACTACAAAACAGATGGAGATTTAACTCTTTCAGAGCTTCAAACTGAGTATGAGTCGTATTCTTATTTCAAAGCATTCAAACAACAAAATATTTATGCTGTAAATACCGCTACGAGTGATTATTATACTTATATCTCTATAAAACCTTATATTGAACTTAGGGATATAGCTATAATTCTCTATCCAGAGTTGTTTGGAGGAGAACAGACTACTTATTACAAAAGACTAAATAGATAAAAAAGTGAAAGACAGAATTAAACTGATATTTTTGGTTGTTTTGGGGATATGTTTGTTTTTGGCAAATATATTCTTTGGTTCTGTTTCTCTTGATACTGCTGATGTTTGGAATGCTTTGATAGGCAATTTTGAACCAAATACTCCGCAGTATGTTATAGTCAATTCCTCTCGATTACCACAAGCTATTACTGCTTTGTTGGCAGGAGCTGCACTTGCTATTTCTGGGCTTATGCTCCAAACTCTTTTCAATAACCCTTTGGCTGCCCCTTCTATTTTGGGTATTAGTGCTGGTAGTGGTTTGGGAGTTGCTGTGGTTATTTTGTTTTTGGGAGCTTCGGTTTCTTCCTTTGGACTTTATGGTTATTTATCTATTGTTTTTGGGGCAATGATTGGAGCAATGGCTGTGTTGTCCTTGCTTTTACTTTTTTCGCTCAAAATCAAAAGTAATACTATGCTTTTGGTTATTGGTCTGATGATAAGTTATGTTACAGGTTCTATTGTCAGTCTTCTTAGTTATTTATCTGAAAGCCACAACTTAGTGTCTTATGTGGTTTGGGGAATGGGAGATTATTCGAGTGTTAATTCCACTAATCTACTTTATTTTGTGGCGTTTATTCTCTTTGGGTTAATAGCTTCTGTATTGCTTACCAAATCCCTAAATGCACTTTTGTTGGGCGAGAAATATGCCCAAAACCTTGGACTTAATATCACACGAATACGTATATTGGTACTTTTAGCAACTGGACTTTTGACAGCTATTGTTACGGCTTTTTGTGGGCCTATTGCTTTTATAGGGTTGGCAGTTCCGCATATAGCTCGATTAATGTTTGCAACATCAAACCACAAATTACTTATCCCTTCGACTATTCTTTTGGGTGCGGTAGTTTCATTGGCTTGTAACTTGCTTACGGTAATAATAGTAAAAGGTAGCATTGTGCCTCTAAACGCAATTACTCCACTTATGGGTGCTCCTGTGATTATTTATGTGATTTTGAACAAGAAAAAAATAGCTTATTTTAATTAGTTATGCAAGAGAGTGTTATTAAAGCAGAGGATTTATCCATAGGTTATAAAGTAGGTGGCAAAACTATCAATGTGCTTTATTCTTCGCTCAATTTTGAATTGAAAAGCGGAGAACTTACCACACTTATGGGGGTTAATGGTTCGGGTAAATCTACTCTAATCAAAACACTTTGTCGCATAATAAAACCAATTTCTGGCAGAATATCAATTTGTGGGAAATATATACAAGACTACACTTCCTCTGAACTATCAAAGGTTTTGAGTATTGTGCTTACCGAAAGAGTAGCAGACGGAGGACTTACTGCCTATGATGTAGTTTCTTTGGGTAGATATTCTTATACTGGTTTTTTTGGAGGATTGTCTGCCAAGGACAAACAAATTGTAGAACAATCGTTGAATGATGTGGGGATTTATCATCTAAAAGATAGAGCTGTTTCGACATTTAGCGATGGTGAGCGTCAGAAAGTTATGATTGCTAAAAGCCTTTGTCAGCAAACAGACATAGTCATACTTGACGAACCAACTGCATTTTTGGATATTAGTAGTAGAATAGAAATAATGTTGTTGCTTCGTGAACTTGCTCACAAACAAAAACGTGCTTTTTTGGTTTCATCTCACGATTTAGAATTGTCTTTGCAATACAGCGATTCAATGTGGATAATGGCAAAAGATAAAGGACTTTTTTGTGGACAGACAGAAGATGTTGTTTTGTCGGGCGATATTACAAAAATCATAGGCGACAACCCTAATTTTGATTTTGATTTGAATACAGGAGTGTTTAGTTCAAATAAATCACAGATAGGTGTAGATGTGGAGCTTTGTGGCAAAGAAGTGTTTTGGGTAAAAAACGCACTGCGTCGTGAGGGTTATAATATCTGCGAAAGTGCAGAACTTAAAATAATAGTGAATGACTATAATAACATAGTTATTACAAAAAACGGTGTTACAAGCACTGCTAATTCAATTTCTGAAATGATTAAAAAAATATAAATTATGACATTAATAAAATCAATCTCTGGTATTAGAGGAACTATTGGAGGCGAGATAGGCGAGAACCTTACACCTCTTGATCTTGTGAAATTTATTTCTGCATACAGCAAATGGTTGCGTGAGAGTAGCGACACTAAACGTCTGAAAGTAGTAGTGGGTCGTGATGCACGAATCTCTGGTGAGATGGTTAATTCTATCGTTGTTGGTACGCTTTTGGGCTGTGGAATAGATGTAGTAGATTTGGGTTTGGCAACAACTCCAACTACCGAACTTGCAGTGCAAGGACACTGTGCAGACGGTGGTGTGATTCTGACAGCAAGCCATAATCCAAAACAATGGAATGCACTTAAATTATTAAATTCTCGTGGAGAATTCATTAATGATGCTATTGGCAAACAAATTTTGAAAAATGCAGAAAGTGAGGATTTTACATTCTCGTTTGTAGACGACTTAGGCAAAATTATTTCACGTGAGAGCTATGATGCAAAACATATTCAATCTGTTTTGGGGCTTAAACTTGTTGATGTAGACGCAGTAAAATCACGAAAACTAAAAGTAGTGGTAGATGGTGTAAACTCAGTGGGTGGAGTAGTTATTCCTGCACTTTTGAAAGAACTTGGTGTAGAGGTTGTTGAGTTGAACTGTGAGCCAACTGGCGAATTTGCACACAATCCAGAACCTCTTGAAGAAAATCTGCGTGAGACTTGTCGTGTTGTTCGTGAAAGCAATGCAGATATGGGTATTGTAGTTGATCCAGACGTAGATAGACTTGCTTTGATTAGTGAAGACGGTGTGATGTTTGGCGAAGAATATACTTTGGTAGCAGTTGCTGACTATGTACTTTCTCTTACAAAAGGTTCTACTGTATCAAATCTTTCGTCTTCACGTGCTTTGCGTGATGTTACTCAAAAACACGCTTGTACTTACTCTGCATCTGCTGTTGGAGAGGTGAATGTAGTGGAAGAGATGAAACGTACAAATGCTATTATTGGTGGCGAGGGTAATGGAGGAATTATCTACCCAGAGAGCCATTATGGTCGAGATAGTTTGGTAGGTGTTGGATTGTTTTTGACTGCTTATGTGTATAGTGGCAAAAAAATGTCGGAGTTCAAACAAACATTTCCTCAATACGTGATTAGCAAAAACAAAATTCAATTAACTCCATCTATAAATGTAGATTTAATTTTGAGCGAAGTTGCAAAACAATATAGCAACGAAAACGTTAATACTATCGACGGTGTGAAGATTGATTTTGAGGAAGGTTGGGTACATTTACGCAAAAGTAACACAGAACCAATTATTCGTGTTTATAGCGAAAGTAAATCCGAAGAAATGGCTAATGAACTTGCTCAAAATATTATAAATACAATCAATTCAATGATTTAAGTATATGTGGCAAAAAGAAATTGACTGTGCAATTACTGTATGTGATTTGCAAGGTAAAATCTTGTCTATGAACGATAAGTCAAAACTGACTTTTCAGAAATATGGCGAAGATATAATTGGCAGAAATCTAAAAGAGTTTCACGGCGAGAAAGCTTGGAACAAAATTTGTGAAATGATTAGTAATGGTAGTGAAAATCACTATACAATTACCAAAAATGGAGTTAAAAAGATTATTCATCAAAAACCTTGGTACGAGAATGGCGAAATTGCAGGTTTGGTGGAGTTTTCTTTTGTAATTCCAATGGATATGCAACATTTTAATAGAGATTAATATATGAGAACTTTTTTAATTGCAACAATTTTTGTTATGTTATTTGGTTTTAGTGCTTGTGTTAATAATGGCATTAAAACAGTAACTGCAATACAAGCTAATGAAATTATTAAAACCGATTCTAATGCAGTTTTGATTGATGTAAGAACAGTAGGCGAATATGCAAAAAAACATATCGAAAATTCTGTTAATATTCCAGCATTTCAGTTGGAGGTAGGCTCTTGGGTCGAAGAACCTGAGTTTCTAAACATAATTGACAAACAGTACCGTTCAACAAACAAAACATTGTATTTGATTTGTAAAGGAGGTAATCGCAGTTTTAATGCAACCAAACTACTTATCGAAAGAGGTTGGGACAAAAACCGTGTTATAAGCGTAGCAAAAGGTATTGATTTTGATGGAGGTTGGGAAGATTCCAACTTACCTATTGTTAAATCCGAAAACGAAGAATAATAAATAATAGTACTGTCCGCTAAAAACTAAACTCGCCTATTTTGTATATTTTGCCGATGCTTTACTTTACGTACGCCAGTACGCTACGTTATATATGCAAAATATCTTAAAATATCCGAGTTTATTTGGAACTTGTATGATTTCGGAAAGATAAAAATTTTAAAAATCAATTTTCAAGACACCTACAAATAAAAATATTGTAATGGATTATTACTTAATCCATTACAATGATTTTTGAAATTTTTTACCGAACAGTAATAAATAAATAAGAAATGGAGTTAAAAGTTATTAATGAAGAAAACAGTCTTGTAAGTGTTTATTTGCGAGAGCTAAGAGATGTAAATGTACAAACTGACAGATTGCGTTTTCGCAAAAATTTAGAGAGAATTGGGTCTATTATGGCTTACGAGATTAGTAAGTCTTTGGAGTATGAAAATATAAATATCACAACTCCAATTTCAGATACAGAGGTTTCTGTAATTAAGGATAGAGTTGTTTTGTCAACTATTTTGAGAGCAGGTATTCCTTTTCACGATGGATTTTTAGAGTTTTTTGACAAATCGGAGTGTTCGTTTATTTCTGCACACAGAGTAGAGAAAGAAAATTGTGATGAAATTTCAATCGAAGTAAACTATGCTACAACTCCATCTTTGGAGGGTAAGGTATTGATTATCATTGATACAATGTTGGCAACGGGTATTTCTATCTTACATAGTTTGCAGAAAATTATTGAGATTGGTGGTATGCCTCGTCATATTCATTTTGCATCTGTTTTTGCTGCACCAGAAGGTTTGGAGTATATCAAACAAAATATAGGTTTGGAAAACTGTACATTTTGGACTGCCACATTAGACAAAGGCCTTACTCCTAAGTTCTATATCAACCCGGGATTGGGTGATGCTGGGGATTTAGCTTACGGCAAAAAAATATAATAATTAATATATTTAACGTTTAAGTATCCTCTTTATGAAATCTGAGATTTTATAAGGAGGATATTTCATTTTTAAGTCAATTAATTTTGAACTTATCGCAATGGTTTTGTAGTGAGTAAAAGTATCGAAACTAAATTTTCCGTGATACGAACCAATACCGCTATTGCCCACACCTCCAAATGGTAGTTTTGAGTTAGTTATTTGTATAATGGTGTCGTTAATGGCTACCGAGCCTGATTGTGTATTTTGGATAACTATTTTTGATTCTTCTTGTGTGCCAAAGAAATATAATGCTAATGGTTTTTCTCGTTCAGTTACAAAATCTATTGCCTCCCGAATATCCGACACTTCAATAATTGGCAGTATTGGTGCAAATATTTCTTCTTGCATAATTCTGCTATTTGTATCCTTAATATCTATTATTGTTGGGCTAAGAGAGTTTTTTTCATTGTCAAAATACCCTCCATAAATTATATTTTCTCCTCTACATAATTCTTTCAATCGCTTGAAAGCTGTTTCGTTAATAATTTTTGGATAAGTTTCTTTTGTGCTGAATTGCTCAAAATAAAACATTAATCTATCTACAAATTCTTTCTTGATTTGTTTGTCTATAAGTATATAATCTGGGGCAACACAAGTTTGTCCAGCGTTTAATATTTTGCCCCAAGCTATTCGTTTGGCACTTAGTTCAATGTTGCAGTTACGTGAAACGATAACAGGCGATTTTCCACCCAATTCCAGAGTTAGAGGAGTGAGATACTGTGAGGCTTTTAGCATAATTTGTTTGCCAAGATAACTACTGCCAGTAAAAAATATATAATCCCATTTACGTTCAAAAAGTTCTTTGTTTGTGTCAATTCCTCCCTCATATACAAGCACATCGTTTTCATTAAAACTTTTTTCTAAAATCTTGCGGATAACTTTGTTTGATTCTATCGCATATTCGGATAGTTTTAGAACTATGCAATTACCGCTTGCATAAGCTCCAATCAATGGCAATAAAGCCAACTGAAAGGGGTAATTCCACGGCGAAACTATCAATACCTGACCGTAAGCCTGAGCAGTGATTTTGAATTTTGTGCCAAAAGTTGATAGGGTAGTACCTATATTTTTGGACTTAGACCATTTCCTTAAATTTTTTAAAAATAGATTTATTTCAGAATTTATTATCATAACTTCTGACAAAAAACTTTCTCCTTCGCTTTTGTTCAAATCGCTTTTGAGAGCTGAATATATCTCACTTTCATACTCCAAAATGTTTTTTTGAAGTCTTTTAAGACCATCAATTTTGGAGTTAATATCCGAGTTAAAATTGAAATTATTTTTTTGTATATCTATTTTTTGCATCTTTTAGAATTTATACAAAATCTGAGTACAGATTCTGTGTGCAGTTTGACAATTATTATCAACGTTTGTTCTCGAACCCCAGTTGTATTCCAAACCTATTTCGAGTGAAGGAGTAGGGGTGTAGCATAATGTAGCAGACAAATAATTACCTTTTTTGTAAATATAATCTATGTTTTTAATATTTGGAATAAACATTTGAGCTTGTGAAAAAATAAAACTACTCAAAAATTTCTTAGATATTTTGTAGTCTGCACCTATGTGCCAACCGAGCATTCCGCTCGTTTGCATTGTTGTTTCGAAAGAAGGAATTAAGTCCAAGCCACCCATCTGAAAATCTTGTAGATATTTGCCTATTCCATTACCATATACTGTTCCGTGATATAAGCTTAATCCTTTTGCAATAGCTTGACGACCTGTTAATTGTACTCCCCACGCAAATTCTGTTTTGTTCTTGTCAGACATAGAATTATAATAAGTCAGTCCTCTGAAAACACTACTAAATCTCAGGTAATTTTTTGCATCTTCATTGAAATTATATATGAGTGTAAGAGGAATATCTGGTATGCGTTGGGTAGCAGCCTCAGTTTTGCCTTCCACAAATGTAGCTTTAACTTTTGGGTATTCGATAGCCATACCCACTACTATTCTTTTTCCTATTTTGTGAGAATATGCAAGCATCATTTCACGTGTATAAGAATAGCCATTAGCACCTTGTGGGTCGATAGAATATGGTACTGCGTAGGCATCAGAGAAAAAACTTACATTTTGACCAATCAAAAAACCATAATATTTTACATAGGCTTTTCTAAGTCTAATAGTAGCACCATTACCAGCAAAGTCCATTTCTATATATGCGTCAAATCCTTTTAATTTTTTGTTGGTAGCCAAAAATCTAAAAAATAAACGAGTATATTTTACGTCCATTATGAATTTCTGGTCGTTTTTGGCACTTGGTGTCATAGGAATCAAGAAAGGTACAAAACCAGATAAATCTTTGTCGTTTCTAATACCATAGCCAGTGTGCATTTTAATCTGTCCTCCAATACCCATCAAGAAATTATTGTTTGTTCCCGTGATAATAAATCGTGGAGGAGTTACCTCTTGGAAACCTTTTGGCATTGTACGTTTGAAATAGTCAATGAAAATGGAAGTTGAATCATTTTTGAAACCAACGTTTAAATCTTTTTTTCCACTTAAATAATCTCCTGCACTTGTTTTGTTCTCTTTTTTATTTTGAGCATAGGTGTAGTTACCAGAAAATATGAATGTAATGGCAACTAATATATAACATATGTAGTATTTTTTCATAATAGTGTGTTTTTGTTACTACAAATATAGTTATTTATTCTTAAAAAGAATAAAAAAAGAGCCTTTTGGCTCTTTAAATACAAAAATCTTCAAAATTACATCTTTCCAAAAACTCTATCCAAATTAAATTTAGAATTATAGTCTTGTGCAGCTGCGTTAATAACCTCTTTTGCTGTTTCTGCACCATAAACCTCTGGGATTGAGCATTTAGGTTCGCTTCTATCTCCTGGAATTTCTTTGTAAGTCAAGAAATAGTGTCTAAGTCTGTTTACTACCAACTCTGGAAGTTCAGAGATATCTTTGTAGCAACCATAAACAGCATCGTTTTCTAATACTGCAATAATTTTGTCGTCGGCATCGCTACGGTCAAGCATTCGAAATCCTCCAATAGGTCTTGATTTTACGAGAATATCACCGTGAACAATGTTTTTCTCTGTAAGAACGCAAATATCAAGAGGGTCTCCATCACCAACAATATCATTTCTGTTTAAAGATTTGTTTGATAGTTCTGCAACGTTTTTACCGCAATAAGTTTGTGGAATAAATCCGTAAAGTGCAGGAAGTAGGTTTGAATATTTCTGAGGTCTATCCAGAATCAAATAACCTGATTGTTTATCTACTTCGTATTTTACTGCGTCGTTGGTTACCATCTCTATGAAACTGATAACTAAATCGGGGGCATTTTCTCCAATATCAACTCCGTGCCAAGGGTGAGATTTGTATCTCAAACCCATCAATCTGCCCATATCCATTGTATATGACATAAAAAAAATTGTTTGTTATAATTTAATTATAACGATAGATTAATATATAGCGTATCCCCTCGTTTGGGTTTTTCGCCTGATTTGATAGATTGTGATGTTATTTTGCCTTTACCGTGAGAAATTACTCTCAGACCTAATTCTTTTGTAATTTCCAAAGCATCGTTAAGTCCCATACCATACAAATTAGGCATAACGCCTTGGGAATACTCTTTGTTTTCTTTTTCGTTTAATGTTTCTTTGTCTGCAAATATAATTTGTTTTTTGCTAATATCTAAATAATTTGCACTTTTTTTGGTTTTTTTCAAGTCTCCATTTTTTGCTTTAATAGGAGCAATTTCATTTTCTGGACTGTTGTCAGTATCTGTAATCTTGCCTTTTTTTGGTTTAATCACTGGTCTTTCAATCTCATAACCCCAATCAATAGCGTGAGTATAGACCCTATCTGCAATGGCTTTAAACACAGGCCCTGCAAGTGAACCTCCATAATATACTTTTCTGAAATATCCAGTAGGAATAAATGTTTTGATTGCTACTATACAGGAGTATTTAGGTTTGTCTGCTGGGAAATATCCTGCAAATGAACCTAAATAATGAGTTCCTTTGCTTGTGTGGTAACCTCCGTCTGCAAAAATCTGTGCTGTACCAGTTTTCCCTGCAATTTTGTAGTATTTGTTCAACAAAACAGTTCTACCAGTACCGTCATAAACTACGCCTTCCAATGCTTCTTTGGAGTTTTTGATTGCATAAGATGATGCAATTTTGCTATTCAAAACTTCTGAATTAAACGTTTTGATTGTTTCTTCGTCTTTTGTTATTTTTTTGACAAAAAGAGGTTTCATCATTTTTCCGTCATTTGCAACGGCGTTATATAGCATAAGTGTACGTAGTGGTGTAAGCATTACGCCATTGTATCCAGTAGAAGTCATACCAAGAGCTGTTTTATCTCCCAAGACAGCTTTTTTGGATTTGATTGTCGGAGGAATTTCTCCGTGTAGTTGTAAGTTAATAGGGTCTAAAAACGAAAGTTTTTTGAGATAATCAAAAAAATCATAGGGGTCTTTGCCATAGTATTTTTCTACTAAGCGTGCAAAACCAATATTAGATGAGTGTTCAAAAACTTCTTTTATGCTAATCACTCCATAACCTTCGTGTCCAGAGTCTGTGTAATATCTTGAACCTACTTTCATACGTTTTTGTGAACAATCTACTTTTTCGTCAATATCCGCTCCTGCATCATCAAGTACTGCAAGTAGTGTCGCTAATTTGAATGTACTTCCGGGTTCCATATTTTCGGTAATTGCAAAGTTTCGTGTTTCGTTCATACTTCCCGACGAAGTTCTTTCTATGTTTGCAATAACTCTAATCTCGCCAGTTTCGACCTCCATAAGTATAGCACAGCCCCAATCTGCTTGATGTTTTTGAAGTGTTTTTTTGAGTGCATCTTCTGCAACATCTTGAAGCTCAATATCTATTGTCGTAACTATATCACAGCCATCAATAGGCTCAACCGATTGACTGTTTTTTTCTTCTACCCAAAACGAACCAGAAATTCTACGAATAAAATTATATCCATCTGTACCAGCCAAATAATCGTTAAATGAACTTTCTATACCATACAAAGCCCCTTCTGGATTTGTGGTACTTCTGAGTGCTTTACCGATAGTTCTACGTGCAAGTGAGCCATAAGGATTATCTCTTTCGTATATTTTCTCCTCAATACGACCGCCTTTGTTTACACCCAAATTCCATAGTGGAAGTTTCCTTAGTTCAATAAGTTCCAAATGGTTTACTTTACGAGGTGTAATACGCTTGTATGATAATTTCTTTTTGCGATATAGCCTAAGTTCACTTTCATAACGAGCGGCAGATTTATTTCTGAAAAATTTTGAAAGACCTTTTGCAAGTCCTCTTACATTTTGTGAGAATATTTCGTCAGACATACCTTGGGCATTAAAGTCCATATAGATATGATATAGTGTTTGTGTAGTTGCAAGTAACTTGCCGTTATAAGAATAGATATTTCCTCTTTTTGCAGGTTCAATAACTTCCTTGAAGTTGATATATCCACTCGAAATTTTGCGTAAGGCATAAGATTTTGGGCTATATTGCTTGTATCCTATCGTTGCAATTATGCAAAAAGCTATAACTATTCCCGCAAAATAAATGTATTTTGCCCTAATACAAAATTTCTGTTTGAGATTTTCCGTTTCCTCGTTCATTCCTATTCTATTTTTTTGGGAGGTTCATTGTTTTTGACCAAAGGTATGTTTTTTTCTTCAATCATACGCATAATATTACTTTCACGAGTAAGACGAACTTTCTCGGCGTTGATAGTCGAAGATTTAGCTCTAACTATTGTGAGTTCTTTTTTTGCTCTAAGTAATTCTCTGTAAGTGTACTGATAGTAGAACATCGTAAACAAATATAGCACTATAATTCCAACGACAGAAATAATTACTGTCGCTCTTTTTTTTATTATATCGTTGGATATTATTTTTCCAGTTAAAATATTGCTTAGTTTCATTTTCTTATAACTTTTCTGCTATCCTAAGTTTTGCACTTCTTGCTCGGGAGTTGTTTGTTATTTCTTCGTCGCTTGGTAGTATAACCTTTCCAATAGCTTCGAGTGGGGTAGAAGTGTTTCCAAAAAAATCGGATTCTTTTACTCCATCACAATTTCCAAATTTAATAAAATTTTTGACAATTCTATCTTCGAGTGAATGATATGTAATAACGGACAATCTGCCTTCTGGGTTTAAAACCTTTGCACTTTGTTCGAGCATCATTTTAAGTGCTTCCAATTCTCCGTTTACCTCAATGCGTATTGCTTGAAAAAGTTTTGAATAAAATTTGTTTTCGTCGTTTTTGGGAGCGAAAAAACGAGTTGCTTCCACAAGCTCAAATGTTGTGTTTATGGGGCGTTTACGCTCAATTTCTGATGCTATTTTTTGAGGCATTTTCAATTCTCCATAATCCCTCAATATTTCCATAAGTGGTTTATGTTCATATTCATTTACCACATTCATTGCCGAAAATTCTCCCATTTGGTTCATTCGCATATCAAGCGGAGCGTCGCTCCTAAACGAAAATCCACGTGCAGAGGCATCAAAGTGGTGAGAAGAGACTCCTAAGTCTGCAATAATTCCATCAACTTTGTCAATTCCGTACATTCTTAGTACTCCTCTAAGAAATTTGAAGTTACTTGCTGCAAAAATCAATCTGTCGTCGTTAGGAATGTTGGCTTTTGCGTCAGGGTCTTGGTCAAACGATACCAAAATAGAATCTTTTGAAAGTCTTTTTAGAATTTCTCTTGAATGGCCGCCACCTCCAAACGTTAAATCAACGTAAATTCCTCCTTTTTTTATATTTAATGCATCTATACTTTCGTTCAAAAGCACTGATGTGTGGTAATTTGTCATTTTTTGTAAATTTTATAGTCTAAATATTATGCTACAAATATAAAAATAATTAATTTTACAGAAAAATGAATGTGATATTATTTTAATGTAAAATATTAAATATTTATTTTATTTTTTAAATTTGTAGTTTTTTGAAGATAATGACCCCCTATGCGTATAGATTTAGATGAAATAATAAAGAAAAAAAGTGTTAAATTATACAACAAATTGCCACGATTTGTATTGTTTGTTCTGAAAAAAATCCTCAAACAAGACAATATCAATGATGTCTTAGATTATTGTGGTGATGTTAAAGGAATTGAGTTTCTGCACAAAGCACTCGATAGAATGAATGTTCAGCGAGAGTTTGTGAATATTGATAAATTAGACAAAACAAAAAAATATATTTTTGCTTCAAACCACCCCCTTGGAGGACTTGATGGAATGGTAATAGTCGAAGGCGTTAGCCAAATGGGGGGAGCTAAAATATTAGCAAATGATATTCTTATGGCTATTGAGCCATTGCGAGAGTGTTTTATTCCCGTAAACAAATTTGGTCGGCAAAATCAAAATTCTTTACTAACTTTAAAAAATGAATTAAATTCTGATAATCAAATTATATTTTTTCCAGCAGGAGTTTGTTCTCGCAAACGTGATGGTGTAGTTACGGATTTGAAATGGCAGAAATCTTTTTTGGTTAAGGCAGTAGAATCAAAACGTGATGTAGTCCCAGTGTTTGTGGACAATGTGAATTCTTATAGTTTTTATATGTTAGAAGTTTTGCGAAAAAAGTTTGGTATAAAGCAAAATTTAGAGATGTTTTTATTACCTTCGCAGATGTTTAAGAAGAAGATACAACGAATAAAAATAATATTTGGGCAACCTATTGATTACAGGCTTATTGAACAAAGTGGCGATTACGAAAAATGGACAGAGATTGTGCGTTCAAAGGTCTATGAACTTAAAAATAATTAAATAATGAAAGAAATCATTCAACCAGTAGACGTTTTACTCATCAAACGTGAGCTAACTCAGAATTGTTTTGTGCGTAAAACAACAAATGGTTCAAATGAAATATATGTTGTTGATGCAATTAATCAACCTAACACTATGCGTGAGATTGGCAGATTGAGAGAGATTAGTTTTAGAGATGCGGGTGGTGGTACTGGCGAACAATTCGATATTGACGAGGAAGATTTGTCCGAAACAGGTTACAAACAATTAATCGTTTGGAATCCAATCGAAGAAGATATAATTGGTGGATATAGATATGTTGTAATTAATCCAGAGATTGAACAGCATTTCTCAATGAAAAAATATTTTGATTTGAAACCAGAGTTCTTGAAGGATTATTTGCCTTATACTATGGAGCTTGGTAGGTCTTTTATACAGCCAAAATACCAAAGTCGTGCAGGAGGAGTCAAAGCTATTTATGCTTTGGATAATCTTTGGGACGGCTTGGGTGCTGTTGTGGCTCAAAATCCTAATTTGAAATATCTGATTGGCAAGGTTACTATGTACACAAAAATATGTAGTGAGTTGATTGATATGCTTTATACCCTACTTATCAAATATTTTCCTATTGATAACGAAATAATCAAACCTAAAAAAGAATTAGAATATATTTTTGACAAAAACCAATATTCACATTATTTTGAAGGTATGGATTATCAAACTGCTATGAGAACTGTTGCTAAACGTGCAAAAGAACTTGGAGAGAATTATCCTCCACTTTTTGCTGCTTATGCAAATTTGTCCCAAACTATGAAAGTTTTTGGAACAGTTGTAAATCCTGATTTTGGAGATGTTTTGGAAACAGGTATTATGATTACGATAAAAGACGTGAATAGTGATAAATATACACGCTACGTAGAAAGTTATTTTGCAGATAACAATTCCTCTAAGTAGTGTTTTGTTTAACATAATTTTTCTGAAAAATGTTAAAAGATTTGATAGCTGAACTCTCTTCGTGCAGAACTTACGGAGATACTAATATAGAAATTAAAGGTATTACTTTTGATTCGAGAGAAGTAAAACAAGGTTTTATGTTTGTAGCCATAAATGGCACTTTGACCGACGGACATAAATACATTAAAGGAGCAGAGCAGAGTGGTGCAAGTGCTATTTTGTGCGAAAAGCTACCAGAAGTTATTAGTGATAATGTGTGTTATGTACTTGTCGAGAATACTCACAAAGCACTTCCTTTAGTTGCCAAAGCCTATTATGAAAATCCATCTTCAAAATTAAAATTGATTGGAGTTACGGGTACAAATGGCAAAACGTCTACGGCTACACTTCTATATGAACTGTTTACTTCGCTTGGCTACAAATGCGGTTTGGTTTCGACTATTTCCTATGTTATATGTGGCAAAAAAAACACATCAACACACACAACCCCCGATATCTTGACACTCAATAGAATGTTTGTCGAAATGATTGAAATGGGTTGTGATTATTGTTTTATGGAAGTTAGTTCTCACGCCATAGACCAGCATCGTACAGACGGTTTGCAGTTTGATATAGTCTTGTTTACGAATATCACCCACGACCATTTGGATTATCACAAAACTTTTGAAAACTACATAGCAACCAAAAAATCTTTGTTTGATAATTTGCCCAAAACTGCTACTGCAATAGTGAATAGTGATGACAGAAATGGTTTGGTTATGGTTCAAAACTGTAAAGCAAAAAAACTTACTTTCTCGCTTAGAGGGGTATCGGATTTTCGTTGTAAAATCATAGAAGAACACCTTGATGGTATGTTATTAGATATTGATAAATCTGAGATATGGCTTAGATTTATTGGTAGGTTTAATGCTTACAATTTGCTTGGTGTGTATGCTATTGCCAGAGAGTTGGGCGTTGAGAAAACAGAACTTTTGACACAAATGAGCTATCTTACTCCTGTTGCAGGTAGGTTTGATACCCTAAAAATAAACAATGAAGGCATTGCTGTTGTGGATTATGCACATACTCCCGATGCTTTGGAGAATGTTTTGCAGACTATTTCAGAGATTCGCCGCCCAGACCAAAAAGTATATACTGTTGTGGGTTGTGGTGGAGATAGGGACAAAACAAAACGTCCTATTATGGCAGGTATAGCTGCCAAATATAGCGATTTGACTTTTATTACGTCTGATAATCCTCGTACCGAGAACCCTGAGGATATTATTGCTGATATGCTCAAAGGTTTGGAGAATACACCATCTCATAAATATATGAAAATCACTTCACGTCACGACGCAATAAAAATGGCAGTTATTATGGCTTCGCAAAATCCTAAATCTATTTTGCTTGTTGCAGGGAAGGGACACGAAACATATCAAGATGTAAATGGTGTTAAATCTCATTTTGATGATAAAGAAGAAATATTAAAAAATTTGTAAAGAATAATGTTGTATTTTATTTTTAAAGACCTTTTTGGTCAGTATGATATTCCGGGACAAGGAATGTTTGATTTTATATCGTTTAGAGCTGTAATGGCAATTATTTTTTCGTTGATTGTTGGTATGGTTATTGGCTCGTACATAATCAATTTTTTACGCAAAAAGCAAATTGGCGAGGAAATTAGAAATTTGGGACTTGAAGGTCAGCTTTCAAAAAAAGGAACTCCCACTATGGGCGGAATTATTATTTTGGTTTCGATTCTTGTTCCAACATTGTTGTTTGCAGATTTAACAAATTTTTATGTTATAATGTTGATTATTACCACTATATGGTTGGGTTTGATAGGTTTTTTGGACGACTATATCAAAGTATTCAAAAAAAACAAAGAGGGTTTGAGTGGTAAATTCAAAGTTTTTGGTCAAGTTGGCTTAGGTTTGATTGTAGGTACTGCTATGTGGCTTAATTGTGGTGTAGTAACCAAAGCTAATTACGAACGACAACCCGTAAAAACAGAAATTCAGATGGAAACTAACGAGGTAATAAGTGCCCCAGTTACGACTATTCCTTTCGTTAAATCTCACGAATTTGATTACAGAGATTTAATTCCTTTTGTTGATAATCAAGAGAACTTAGATATTTTGGGTTGGTTACTATATATAATAGTGTCAATCTTTATAATTACTGCCGTTTCTAATAGTGCAAACCTAACAGATGGACTTGATGGTTTGGCTGCGGGAACTTCGGCAAGTATTGTTGCAGTGCTTGTCGTGTTGGCATATCTTTCTGGTAATGCAATTTATGCTTCGTATCTAAATATTATGTATATTCCCGATAGTGGAGAAATGGTAATATTTGGGGCAGCATTCTTGGGAGCATTAATTAGTTTTCTGTGGTATAATGGCTATCCCGCTCAGGTGTTTATGGGAGATACTGGCTCACTTGCCATTGGTGGAATAATTGCTGTGTTTGCACTTATGATACGAAAAGAACTGTTGTTACCTATCTTGTGTGGTATTTTCTTTGTAGAATCTCTTTCTGTAATTTTGCAGGTTTCGTATTTCAAATATACCAAGAAAAAATATGGTGAAGGCAGAAGAATTCTTTTGATGTCGCCTTTGCATCACCATTTTCAGAAAAAAAATATTCAAGAAAATAAAATTGTAGTTAGGTTTTGGATTATTCAGTTGTTGTTGGCCTCAATGGCTATCGCAACTCTAAAAATTAGATAATAATGAAAAGAGTAGTTGTATTGGGCGGTGGAGAAAGTGGCTGTGGTTCAGCTATTTTGGCTCAAAAAATGGGTTATGATGTGTTTCTTTCGGACAAAGGTAAGTTGGAAGAGAAATACTCTGATATGCTTGATAATTATCACATAGAGTATGAATGTGGTAAACATAGTTTTGAAAAAATACTAAACGCAGATATAGTTGTAAAAAGTCCGGGTATTCCCGAAAAGGTAGAGATTATACAGAAACTTTATGCACAATCAACTCCTGTGGTTTCGGAATTGGAGTTTGCAAAACCTTTTTCAAAAGCCAAAACTATCTGTATTACTGGTAGCAACGGTAAAACAACTACAACTACACTTATCTACAAAATATTAAAAGAGGCTGGATATAATGTGGGTTTGGCTGGAAATATTGGCAAAAGTTATGCTTTGCAAGTGGCTTTGTGTGATTTTGATTGGTATGTTATTGAGATTAGTAGTTTTCAGCTTGACGGAATGTATGATTTCAAAGCGGATATTTCTGTTTTGACAAATATTACACCTGACCACCTTGATCGTTACGACTACAAAATGGAAAACTATGTAAATAGTAAGTTTCGTATTTGTCAAAATCAACAATCTTCGGAATATTTTATTTCCTATGCAGATGACCCAGAAATTAACAAGCATTATGCAGGAGGTTTTCAGACAGATGCTTCTTGTGTGAAGTACTCTGTAACAGATACTTGTTCGGCAGCTCATCTCGTGGGAGATACAATCACAGTTTCTATCCTTGACAAAACTCTTTCTATCAACAAAAACGATTTGCAAATCAAAGGTCTTCACAATGTTGCCAATTCTATGGCAGCAATTTTGGCTTGTATGTTGGCAGGAGTGGATACAAATTCTATTGCTGGTAGCCTCAAAAGTTTTGCAGGTGTGGAGCATAGAGTCGAAAATATCTGTACGGTAAACAATATACAATATATTAATGACAGCAAGGCTACAAACGTAGATTCGGTATGGTATGCTTTGGAAAGTATGACACGTCCAGTGGTTTGGATTGCAGGAGGTACAGACAAAGGTAATGATTACTCTCCGATTATGGATTTAGTCAAACAAAAAGTTCATACACTTATATGTATGGGGCTTGACAACAAAAAACTTTTGGATACATTTACTGGAATTGTTCCCGAAGTGGTGGATACAGATAGTTTAGAAAAAGCAATTTGTGCAGTGAAAAGCTCTGCAAAATCTGGCGATGTTGTTTTGCTTTCACCAGCTTGTGCAAGTTTTGATTTGTTCTGTAATTACGAACAAAGAGGTGAATTATTTAAAAAAGCAATTTTGGATATAGTTAAATAATAAAAAATGGAAGAACACAAAATAGCAGGAACTCCCAAAGAGAAATTTCTTAACGTTATCAATAAAATATTTGTTGGAGATACGGCAATATGGATATTCTTATTTTTCATATTAGCCTCATCTCTTGTTGCAATTTATTCTTCATCATTATCAATAGCTTATGCCAAAGGAGAGAATTTTAACCACTATCTTTTCAAACAAATGGCTATTATTCTTGTTGGTTTTGTAGTGATGGCTATTGTGCGATTTTTCCCTATAAGTTTTTACAAAAAACATAGCAAAAAGATTTTTATTGCTTGTGTTTTATTAATGTTATATACCATTTTCTTTGGAGTAGAAATGAATGGGGCAAGGCGTTGGATAAGTATTATGGGATTTACGATACAAACTTCTGACTTCCTAAAAATTGGCTTGGTTATTTATATCACAAAAGTTCTGTATGACAGACAAAGCAATATCAAAAAAATAGTGTTTTTGCCATTTAAGGAACTTAGGCATTATTCGCAGAACAAAGAATATATAAAAGATGTTCTTATAAGAGATGGATTTCCGTTGTTGTTCCCACCACTTATTTGTGTGGCAATGATTATGAAAGACAATATGTCCACGAGTTTGGTTATTTCCTTATTGATTTTGTTTGTCTTTATTTTGGGTGGAGTTTCATTTAGAGAAATAAAAAAAATGTTTCTATTGGGCATAGTTGCTGTTACATTACTTGTTTCTTTCTTTGCAGTGAGTGGATCTGGACGTTTCGAAACTTGGTCGAGTAGAGCGGTGCAGTTTGTTACAGGAACAGATAATGTTTTTGATGAAGAAGGAAAAGTCAAAGATTTGTCCAAAATGAAAAATGATGATTTGCAGCGTTTGCAGTCCGATATTGCTATTGCTAATGGTTGGCTTGGGGGCAAAGGTATAGGAAATAGTGTGCAACGTTCACACTTGGCAAACTCTAACTCTGACTTTATTTATTCGTTTATTATCGAAGAATGGAGTATTTTAGGAGGAATTTGGATTGTCTGTTTGTTTATTTGGATATTTTACCGAACAATCCAAATTGCGAAAACTTGCGAAAATTTGTTTAGTTCTATGTTGTGTGTTAATATGGGTTTGCTTTTTACGTGGAGTGGAATATCACATATTTTGGTTTGTGTTGGGTTATTTCCTGTTACGGGTCTTACGCTACCTGCTATTAGCCACGGTGGAACATCAATACTATATACCTTTATAATAATTGGTATCATTCAAAAAATTAGCTACGAACAACGTGTTTTGGATAAAGAAAAACTTTTAAATCAACAAGAAAATCAAATTACAATTACAGAAGATACAGAAAACTAAAAAACAATTATATATGAAAATTGAAGATATTAATTCTAAAAAACCAGTTAGGATTATTTTGAGTGGCGGTGGAACTGCTGGTCATATTCACCCTGCTGTTGCAGTTGCCGAACGTATTGAGGCATATTATGGCAAAGATGCAGAAGTGCTTTTTGTGGGAGCTAAGGGCAAAATGGAAATGGATAAAGTCTCTAAATTAGGTTATAATATTGTCGGTTTGCCTATTACGGGCTTTCAAAGACGATTTACTTTCAAAAATCTGTTGCTACCGTTCAAAATTCTTGCCAGTTTGTATCTTGCACGTCGTATTGTTCGCAGGTTTCGTCCTCAAATAGTACTTGGTTTTGGAGGATATGCTTCTGCACCAATCATCAAAGCTGCACAAACCAAAAGTATAGCTACAATGATTTGGGAAGGAAACTCTTTTGCTGGAATGGCGAACAAACTAATTGGCAAAAATGTACAGCGTGTGTTTGTTGCATACGACAATATGGATAGATTTTTTGAGAAAGAAAAAATAGTGCTTTCTGGTAATCCTCTTAGATGTGATTTTAGTAGTTTGAATGGCAAAGAAACAGAGGCAGACAAATATTTTGGTTTTGACCAAAAACGTCCAACTTTACTTGTTACTGGTGGTTCACTCGGAACACGTACTTTCAATGAGGCAATCCTCAAATATTTTGATAAAATAGTAGAAAACTCTTCATACAACGTTATTTGGCAGACTGGTAGTTATTACTACGAGCAAATAAAATCTAAGGTAGGTGATAGAAAACACCCAAATATTTGGATATCTCCGTTTATAGACCGAATGGACTATGCTTATGCTTTGGCAGATTTGACAGTTGGGCGTGCAGGTGCTTCGACTATATCGGAGTTAGCACTTATAAATATGCCGTCTATTATTATTCCTTCGCCAAATGTTGCCGACGACCACCAACGCAAAAATGCTATTTCGCTTGTGGAGCGTAATGCTGTTGTTATGATTGAGGACAAAGATGCTATTGAAAATCTTATCCCAGAGGCAGAAAAAGTTTTGTTTGACGAAAAAGCATTGAGAACTTTGAAAAATAATATCGAATATTTTGCTCAAAGCAATTCGGCAGATATAATTTTGAATGAACTTAAAAAATTTGTTATACTTTAAGATGAAAAATAAATTTAGCAACATATATTTTATTGGTATAGGAGGTATTGGAATGAGTGCCTTGGCACGATATTTCAAACACGAGGGCTATAATGTTGCAGGATATGATAGAACTTCAACTCCGCTTACAGATTCTTTGAGTGAGCTTGGCGTAGAAATAACTTTTGATGAAAGTGTAGATGCTATCCCAAACATCTATACTGACAAACAAAATACTATGGTGGTTTATACACCAGCAATCCCAAATGAACACCCACAATTACAGTACTATTTGACTCAAAATTTTGAAATTGTGAAACGCTCCAAAATGCTTGGAGTGTTGTCTGAGGGTAAGTTTCTGATGGCAGTTGCTGGAACTCACGGCAAAACTACAACATCGTCTATGTTGTCGCATTTTCACCACGTTGCCACTTCGGGGGGAGGAAGTGCATTTCTGGGAGGTATTCTCAAAAACTATGAATCAAATCTAATTCTTGGCTCAGGCGACAGACTAACGGTCGAGGCTGATGAGTTTGATAGGTCTTTTTTGCAACTTTATCCCAATGTGGCTTTGGTTACCTCGGTAGATGCAGACCATTTGGATATATATTCTTCGCACGAGGATTTTAAATCTACTTTTACAGAATTTACTTCACAAATTAAACACGGTGGTACACTTATCTACCGTAAATCAATAGACTTGGAAGTAGATAATAAAAACATTTGCATTTATAGTTATTCTTTGGACGAAGATAGTGATTTTAAAGCCCAAAATATAGTGTCTTGTGAGGACGGAACATATCGTTTTGATATAGTGTGTCCTGATAGAATTATCTGCAACTGTCGTACGGGAGTTGTAGGGCTTATAAATGTCGAAAATTGTGTCGGTGCAGTAGCAATGTTGTGGGCGGCAGGTGGATATGACGAGGATAAACTTCGTGAGGCAATACGCAGTTTCTCGGGAGTAAAACGCCGATTTGATATGTATATAAATACTCCAAAATTACTTTATATGGACGATTATGCTCACCACCCAAGAGAGCTAAAAGCCACTATATCATCTATCAAAGCATTGTTTCCAAATCGTAAGATAACCGCTGTTTTTCAGCCACACTTATATACCCGAACTCGTGATTTTTATATGGGATTTGCAGAGTCTTTGTCGCTATGCGATAAAGTTATTTTGCTCCCAATATATCCAGCACGTGAATTGCCTATCGAGGGGATTGAATCCGAGATTATTTTATCTAATCTTACTTGTGAAGGAGTAGTTGTACAAAAAGAAAATTTAGTAGATTATTTAACTAATCAAGATATTGATATTTTGATTACCTTTGGAGCTGGAAATATTGATGCTTTGTGCAAACCAATATCCAAAATGTTAGAGGGTAGATTGTAGTATTTATGAAGAAGTTTTTTGTGTTGTTATTTATGTCTTTTTTGACAATAGCCTTGATTGTAGCTTTTGTCTTGACTGTTGGTGCATACTCCAAAAGCACTATTAGCAACAAATGGAAAACCGTTAATGTGATTATCAAAGACTCCGATAAACACTCTTTTGTTTCGGAGGCTCAAATAAAATTATTATTATCAAATTTCAAGTACAAACTTAATAAAACACACATTGATAGCATAAAAGTAGATGTTATCAAAAGTCGTGTTATGAAGAATAAATATGTTGATAGAGCTACTGTTTATACCTCGTGTGATGGTAGTTTAAACATTGTGATAGACCAATTTGTGCCATATCTATTAATTCAATCTGCCCAAAGTCTCTATATGTTTGATGTTAAGGGAAATAGTAGGGTGGTGAATTGTGCTATCAACAAAGATTTACCATATATCACTACTGATTTAATAAAAATTGATTTTCAGAAATTTTTTAAAAGTAGTGTAAAAAAACATATAACTAACGAGGAAATTATTAAAATTATTTGTAATTTTGCAAAGGTGGTGAAAGACGATGGATTGTTGAGTAACTATATTGTTCAAATAAATGTTAATTCCTATGGCGAAGTTGAGTTAATACCACGATTTGGGGCTAAATTAATTACTTTTTGTGATTTGTATGATATTGAGAATTATGATATTTATATCGACAAACTAAAAAGATTTTTAGAAACCTTATCCAATACTAACAAAGTTGGTGATTATGATTTTGTTAATTTGAAGGTAGAAAATCAAGTTATTGCTAAAAAAACTAAAAAATAAAAATGATAAACTGTAAAGATTGTATTGCTTCTATTGATATTGGAACTCAAAATATCATTATTTTGGTAGGTAAAAAATTGGTTAGCAACAATAAATTTCAAATTATTGCTAAATCTGTTATTCCTAACAAACCTACACATATGCTTCGTGGCGAGATTAGAAATTTGGATATAGTTCAGTCTATTGAAAATGCTTTGGAGGAAATTCGTATAAACTACGATTTGAATATCAAGTCTGCTTATGTAGGTCTTTCAGGTCAGCATATCGTTTGTGAGAAACAACGTGGCTATGTTTTTGTCAAAAATCCAGAAGGAGCTGTTAGTGAGCGAGATTTGAATGAGCTTAACGACAGTATGCGTAATTACAAATTAGAGCCTGGCAAAGAAGTTATTTCTATTTTGCCACAGACTTATATTTTGGACGGAGTAGAGCTTGTTAATCCTCTTGGTATGATTGGCTCAAAATTAGAAGGGGAGTTTAATATAATTATTGGCGACCAAAAACAAATAGAATTATTTGATAGAGTACTCAAAAAATGCAAATTGGGCATCTCGGATATTATCCTAAGTTCTATTGCTTCGAGCCGTTCTGTACTTTATGAGGGCGAAGAGGAAATGGGTGTTATGGTGGTTGATTTAGGTGCTGGAACAACAGATGTTGCTATCTATGCAGACAACAACCTTAAATATATGGGAGTTATTCCTATTGGTAGCAATATGATTAACCGTGATATTAAATCTATCGGTATAATGGAAAAATATATCGAAAGATTGAAAAAAACTCACGGAAGTGCTTTTTCTGCAAATGTTGATGAAAACACAGTTGTTGCACTACCGGGTGTGGGTCGTAACAATGGCAAAGAAGTTTCCTTGCTTGACATTGCAAATATCATAGAGGCTCGTAACGTTGATATTATTCATTATTTGGTTGATATACTTAATTCTACTGGTATGAAAAACAAAATTCTTTCTGGAATAGTGCTTACTGGTGGTGGAGCAAATATGAAAGATATTGATTTATTGTATCAAAAATACTTTGATTGTGAAATTCGTGTAGCTACTCCTTGTGAACAAGTAGATGAACAGTATTGGGATATGATTGAAGACCCAATTTATGCAACAGCAGTTGGTTTGCTTTTGGAAGGAGCTGAGAGTTCTCGCAAATGTTTAGTAGAAGAATATATCCCAACTCCCGAAGAATTAGAAAACTCTGAGCTTGTGCTAAAAGAAGATAATTCGACTACAAAAGAAAGTTCTCTGGAACTTTTTGAGGAAGAACCCGAAGAACAACCTGCCGAACAGATAATTCAAGAGCAAGAAGAAATTGAAGAAGAAAAGGTAGAAGAAGAGGAAGTTGTTTCAGAACCAAAAGAAAAGAAACAATCAGTGTTTACTTCGTTGGGTAACAAATTTATGAAATTCGTTAACGAAATAGAATAAAGCATTATGAGTAATGTAAATGATAATATATTTGGCAATTTTAAAGGCAACGTGCCATTAGACTCTAAGATTATTGTAATTGGTGTAGGTGGAGCAGGTTGTAATGTTGTTGAAGATATGTACAACATAGGTATTCATAATGTGATGTTTATGGTGTGTAATACCGATACTTTGGCACTTAATCGTAAGCCTATTCCCTTGAAAATTCCACTTGGAGAAAAACTTACTGAGGGTTTGGGTGCTGGTGCTAACCCAAGTATTGGACAACAAGCAGCATTAGAATCAGAGGAGAATATTCGCAAGATACTTGAAGAATCAGGTGCTCAAATGGCTTTTATTACTGCTGGTATGGGCGGTGGAACAGGAACTGGTGCAGCTCCCGTTATTGCCCGTATTTGTAGAGAAATGAAAATCTTAACTGTTGGTTTTGTTACTGTTCCCCAAAAGAACGAAGGGCCACGAAGAATGAATGCTGCTATTGGTGGTCTTAACGAAATGGTCAAATATCTTGACTCTATTATTATAGTTGATAATCAACTTATTGTAGAGACTTATGGATATCTACCAACATCTGAGCAGTTCAAGAAAGCAAATGATATTCTTGCCGAAAGTGCAAAAGGTATTGCAGAATTGATTACTATTGAACTTACTGTAAATCTCGACTTTGCAGATGTTCGTACAACTCTCCGTGATAGCGGAATTACCCTTATTAGCTGTACAACTACCGAAATAAAAGACACAAACGATTTTGTAAACCAGTGTATGAACGAAGTTCTAAATTCGCCTTTGCTAATGCAAAACGATATTTCTGGTGCAAAAAATATTTTGGTTAATATCTCGTGGAATGGCAGAGAATTGTCTGGTACAGAAGTAAATACTGTGCTTGAAGTGTTACAAGAAGAGTCTGCTGTTGTGGGTGGAGCAAACATATTATATGGTATGGGTACCGATATTAATGTTCCAGAGAAATATCTGAAAATAACAGTTGTTGCCGCAGATTTTGATAATAGTAAAGACCGATTTGGACTTTATAAGCCCAAAGAAGATACATCACTGACTTCTAAGGTTAATAATATAGTCAAAAATATTACAAATTCCATAGGACACAAAGATGCTAATTCAGAGAATGAAATTTATACACAGCCTCTAAACATTAGCCGTCAGTGTGGCGAAAGAATTACAATCAAACAAGAAAACATAGACCATATCAAGCGTATGTCGCTTACTGAGATTGAGGACGTTCCTGCATACAAACGCTACAAAAAAGATGTGAAGCATATTCCAACAAAATCTGAAAAGAAAGTAGTTAAATTTGAATAGTTAAAAAAATAGCACAAAACCAAGTTTTGTGCTATTTTTTTTAATGAATTATTGCTGTCCGATAAAAATTTAAAAAATCATTGTAATGGATTAAGCGATAATAT
>CAZRHJ010000006.1:0-62585 GCA_964600025.1 uncultured Rikenellaceae bacterium
AAAAATTTAGCAACTCCTTCAGGTACAGAGACAGATGGCATACATACGATTGAACCTATAAAATGAGTTCTTGGTATATCCATTTGAGATAGTTCAATTAAATCTTTCCAAAGAATTTCCCACTCTTTTTTTGTCCAACTATAAGTGCGTTGAAATAAAGGAATTACATATTGTTTTGTTCCCTCTATAATTTCTTGTAATTTAGTTTCTTTTGCTTGCATTTTATATCTAATTTAAATTTTGAATTATATGTTACAAAGTTACTTAAATTAATTTATATAATATATGTTAATTCTTTTTTTTTACACCTTAACACATTCTTATACTTATTTTAAAATATTCTTAAACATCACCACATCATTAAACTGTTAATAAGGAATTTTTCCTTATATCCTGTAATATTGTAGGGTTTGCCTACTAATATGCAGTAAATTAGAACCCTCTTCGTCAGTAAGAAAGCGTTCCCCATCTAAAAATGGCTAAAAATTGTTATAGGCAAACTATCTAAGGCTCGCCTAAATGAATAACTATATATAATATTAGTGGTTATTAAATCATTTGCTTTTGATGTATAACAAATATCTTCAATTAATAAGCTCACTTGATAAAGTAATATTCGTAAAAATATAATATTACTGGTGATTGTAGGAATTTTGGGAGTGGGTATAAGGTGTGATGAGAAATATTTGGGAACTTAGAAAACAGAGTCTTTGGAGAGTTACAAAGTAAAACGGCTGACAAAATATTTTGTCAGCCGTTTTTACTTTGTATGTAGTAATGTTATTGTGCTACTTCTACTTGTTCGTAGCCCTCTACGATATCTCCGATTTTGATGTCGTTGAAGTTTTCGATGTTTAGACCACATTCTAAGCCGTTTCCGACTTCTTTTGCATCGTCTTTAAATCGTTTAAGTGAACCAAGTTTGCCAGTGTAGGCAACGACTCCGTCACGGATAATACGAATGTTTGTATTACGTGTGATTTTGCCTTCACGAACGATACAACCTGCGATTGTTCCGACTTTGCTGATTTTGAATGTTTCAAGAACTTCGACAGAACAAGTGATTTTCTCTTTGAACTTAGGAGCAAGCATACCTTTAATGGCATTTTTGATATCCTCGATAGCGTCATAGATAATTGAGTATAGACGAATCTCAATTTCTTCTTTTTCTGCTACTTTACGAGCATTTGCCGAAGGTCTTACTTGGAAACCAATAATCAAAGCATTTGATGCTGCTGCCAAAAGTACGTCTGATTCTGAAATCTGACCTACTGCTTTGTGGATAACTTTTACTTGAACTTGCTCTTGTGATTCTTTCAATAATGAGTCTGTAAGAGCCTCTACTGAACCGTCAAAGTCACCTTTGACAATGATATTAAGTTCTTGGAAGTTACCGATAGCGATACGGTGTCCGATATCGTCAAGTGTAATATGTTTTTGAGTACGAAGACCTTGGATACGTTGTAACTGCTCACGTTTGTTTGCAATATCACGTGCCTGTTTGTCATCGTCCATAATATTAAATTTATCACCTGCCTGAGGAGCTCCGTTAAGTCCCAATACTAATACTGGTGAAGATGGTCCAGCTTCTTTGATGCGTTTGCCCCTTTCGTTGAACATAGCTTTTACACGACCAGTGTAAGTTCCAGAAAGCATTGTATCTCCGATATTAAGCGTACCTCTTTGTACAAGTACAGTAGTTGTATAGCCTCTACCTTTATCCAATGAAGACTCAATCACAACGCCCTCAGCTCTACGAGCTGCATTTGCTTTAAGGTTTAGAATTTCTGATTCTAAAATTACTTTTTCTAAAAGGTCTTCAACATTTTTACCACTTTTTGCTGCAATTTCTTGACATTGGTATTTACCTCCCCAATCTTCTACAAGGTAGTTCATTGCTGCTAACTGCTCACGTATTCTGTCTGGGTTTGCACCCGGTTTATCAATTTTGTTGATAGCAAATACAATAGGAACACCTGCGGCAGAAGCGTGGTTGATTGCCTCGATAGTTTGGGGCATAACACTGTCATCTGCTGCAATAATGATAATAGCAACGTCTGTAACACTTGCACCCCTTGCACGCATCGCTGTAAACGCCTCGTGACCCGGAGTATCCAAGAATGTTATACGTTTACCACCGTCCAAAACAACGTTGTATGCACCAATGTGCTGTGTGATACCACCAGCTTCACCTGCGATAACGTTTGCTTTACGGATAAAGTCAAGTAAAGATGTTTTACCGTGGTCAACGTGTCCCATTACAGTTACGATTGGCGGACGTGGTGTCATATCTTCCTCATTGTCTTCTTCACTTGCGATAGACTCTTGAATATCCACAGAAACAAACTCTACTTCGAAAGAAAATTCTTCGGCAACGATAGAAAGTGCCTCTGCATCAAGACGTTGGTTGATAGATACCATCAAGCCCAAGTTCATACACGCTGTAATAACTTCTGTTACACTAACGTCCATCATCTTAGCCAAATCACTTACAGTAACAAACTCTGTTACTTTGATTTTCTTTTTCTCTATTTCTTGCAATTCCTGCTCTTGATTCAATTTTGCATTGAACGCATCACGTTTGTCTTTACGGTGAGCAGATGTTTTGCTTTTCTTGTTTTTGTTAGAAAGTCTTGCAAGAGTTTCTTTAATTTGTTTTTGGATATCATCGTCAGAAATTTCTTGTTTTACAACTGGTGCAGATTTCTGATTATTGTTTTTGTTATTATTATGACGTCTGTCTTTGTTGGCATTGTCATTTGGTTTGTTAGGGCGAGATTGGTTGTTGTTAGAACCTTTACTTGCCGCTGCTCCTTCTGGCTTATTGCCATTATTGTTAGCGTTGTTAGTCTTTTTAGGAGCATTTCCACCTTCACGATGATTTTTAGGGTTGTTAATATCAACCTTATTGTCCTTTTTGATACGGTTACGCTTATTCTTGTTTTTCTTGTCCGCAGATTGAGCCTCTGGTTTCTTTTTCTCAAATTGAGATAAATCGATTGTCCCTAATACTTTTGGTGCAGATATTTTATCTCCCTCAGTACTTGCTCTAAACAAATCCTTAGACTCTGCCATACGTTGGTCGTAAGTTTTGTTTGCTTTTTCTGTGTCGCCTTCTTTCACGGTAGGTTGTTCTACCTTAACATTGTCGGCTTTTTTAGTGTTGTTAATCACTTCTTTTTTGTTTTCGGTTATCTCAGGTTTAGAAACATTTGCTTTTGGCTTATGTTCCTGTTTTTTAGGCGTATTTGATTTAACCTCTTTTTTAGCCTCTTTGTGTTTAGGTTTTCTGTCAAATTGAGATAAATCAATACTGCCCAAAACCTTAACATTGCTGCTATCAAGTGGTTTTTCCTCTTTTACTACTGTTGTGTTTGCACTTTCTTCTTTGTTTTCCAAAGTTACTGTCTCGTTTTTAACCAATGGTTTTGGTTTTGCAACAATGTTCTTTTTCTCTCCACCAAATTCTTTTTCAACTGCTTTGTACATCTCGTCGTTAAGTACAAAATTAGGTGAATTTTCTACGGTGTATCCTTTTTTAGTAAGAAATTCAACGATAGATGTTTGACCTACGTTCAAGTTTCTTACTGCACTGTGCATTCTTATTTTTTTGTCATTTGCCATATTTACAAAAGTTTTTCGGCATTATTAATCCACGTGTTTTTGATAGGGCCGATACGTTTATCCAAAAACACATATCGTTATTTGTGTGAGAGCAATCTCTCTGTAATGAAAAAATTATTGTTCGTCTGATTCAAACTCAGAACGTAATATTTCCATTACGTTTTCGATTGTCTCAACTTCCAAATCTGTACGTTTTGCCAAATCGTCGATAGAGTAGGCAAGGACAGATTTTGCAGTGTCGCAACCAATTTTGATGAACTCATCAATTATCCATTGTTCAATTTCATCAGAGAAATCTTTTAACATAACGTCATCTTCTTCGATATCTGATTCTCTGTAAACCTCTATTGTGTAGTCTGTAAGCATACTTGCAAGTCTAATGTTGTTGCCATTCTTGCCAATAGCAGATGCTACTTCTGTTGGTTTCATTGATGCGTTTGCAACTTTGTTTTCCTCGTCAATAGTAATTGAAGTTACTTTTGCAGGGTTCAAAGCTCTTTGAATAAACAAATTTACGTTGCTTGTATAGTTAATAACGTCAATATTTTCGTTTCTTAGCTCTTTTACGATAGTGAAAATACGTGAACCTTTAACACCGACACAAGCTCCCACTGGGTCAATTCTTTCGTCGTAACTTTCAACTGCAATTTTTGCTTTCTCTCCTGGGATACGAGCGATTTTTTTGATAGTAATCAATCCGTCATATACCTCAGGAACTTCAAGTTCGAATAGTTTTTGTAGGAATTCGTTTGCAATACGTGAAAGAATAATCACTGGATTGTTATTGCGAATATCTACTCTATAAACTATTGCTTTGATAGTGTCGCCCTTGTGGTAAAAATCCGAAGGTATTTGTTCGCTACGTGGTAACAATAATTCGTTATCGTCTTCGTCAAGTACCAAAATTTCTTTTTTCCAAACTTGATAAACCTCACCAGTTACAATCTCACCAATTCTTTCTTTGTATTTCTCATAAATTGCGTTTTTCTCAATGTCAAGAATTTTTGAAGAAAGGTTTTGGCGTAATGCAAGAACTGAGCGACGACCAAAACTTGCAAGTTTAATTTCTGATGAAACCTCTTCGCCAATTTCGTATGTTGAGTCAATTTGTTTTGCATCACTAAGTGTGATTTCTGTATTTGGATTTTCTAATGCGTCATCTGCAACAATTGTTTTGACCTGCCAAATCTCAAAGTCGCCTTTGTTTAAGTTTACGATTACGTCGAAGTTTTCGTCCGAACCGTAAGTTTTTATAATCATATTTCTGAATACATCTTCCAAAACACTTGCTAATGTTTCTCTGTCGATATTTTTTAGCTCTTTGAACTCAGAAATTGTTCCTAATAAATCTAAATTATCCATTTTCTTTTAGTTTATGATGTTAGATTAAAACTTAAATACAAGGCATACTTTTTTAGCCTCAGAATATTTAAATGTATCTTTAAATTCTTTTTCTACTTTTCTTTTTTTGCCTTCTTCCAAAACTTTCATTGTGTAGGCAATAGTGAAGCCCTCTTCGGTAACTTCTTCCAAAATACCAGTGATTTTTCTGCTCTCGGTATTTAGTACCTCAATCTCTCTGCCAATATTTTTTTGGAATTGAACAAGGTGCTTGAATGGTTCCGATATAGATGCACTTGACACAGTAAGCTCATAGTCTTCTTCCTCTCTATCAAAATTACTTTCGATATGTTTGTTTAGTTCTATGCACTTGTCCAAAGATACGCCTTCGATAGCATCAAGCGTAATTTCTATGGTGTTTGTGGCACTACATTTGATGTCTATAACGACCAAATTGTTTTCTGTTGCGTATTTCTCAACGCAGTCTTGTAGTTTAGATATTTCCATTATCCTTATAGTATATTATAAGAAAAAGGGAGATTCTATCTCCCTTTTTCACTCTCTCACACCTGCAAAATTAATAAAAAATATTAAATCTGCAAAATATTTATCTTTTATTTTTGTATAAAAGTATATTTTTTACATTTCTAAGTCGCTGTTATGCTTAGAGTAAGGTTTAATCATACCACGCTTAGAGTTTCTTCCGAAGTCCAAAATTTCGTTTTTGTAAACACTTTCTTCTGCATCGCTTTCAATTTTGTTAAGAGCATTAGTAGTGTTTAGTTCACTTTGGAATAGTGTACGGTAAATATCTTGCATTTGACCAATCTGTTTGGCTTCAAAACCCCTTCTTCTTAGTCCAACGATATTTAGTCCTACATAGCTAACTGGATTATGTCCTGCAATAACGTATGGAGGTACGTCTTTTCCTATAAGTGAGCCGCCTGCAATCATTGCGTGTTGTCCAATTTTTACGAATTGGTGTACTGCAACGTGTCCGCCAAGTATTGCCCAATCGCCAATCTCAACTTCTCCTGCTACCGAAACATTGTTTACTAAAATAACTCTATCTCCTACAACACAGTCGTGTGCAACGTGAGCGTAAGCCATAATCAAGCAGTTATTTCCAACTTTTGTGTATCCCTTTGCTTTTGTTCCTCTGTTGATTGTTGCACATTCTCTTACCATTGTGCCATCGCCAACATAACAAAGCGATTCTTCTCCCACAAATTTAAGGTCTTGTGGAATACCAGATACTACTGCACCAGAGTGAATATAACAACCTTTTCCAACTCTTGCACCATTCAACACTTTTGCACCCGATGCAATTATTGTGTTGTCTCCTATCTCTACATTGCCTTCTATATATGCGAAAGGTTGTACTGTTACATCTTTTCCTAATTTCGCATTAGTGTCAATGTACGCCAAATTACTAATCATATTATATATTATTTGTTTTTAACTACTTGAGCTGTAAGCAAAGCCTCAGTCGCAAGTTGATCTCCCACATAGGCCTTAGCCTCCATATTCACTATTCCTCTTCTTATAGGCTCAGTCAAATGCAAGATAAACACAAGCGTATCCCCCGGAATAACTTTACGTTTAAACTTAACTTGGTCTATTTTTAGGAAATATGTTGAATATTCTTTTGGGTTATCAACATTTGCCAATACTAATACTCCTCCGCACTGTGCCATTGCCTCTACTATCAATACTCCTGGCATAACTGGTTCTTCTGGGAAGTGACCCACAAAAAACGGCTCGTTCATTGTAACGTTTTTGACCCCTATAATATTGTCATTGTCTAAGTGCATAATTTTATCAACCAACAAAAATGGTGGACGGTGTGGCAACATTCCTTTGATATCGTTGATATCATACAAAGGTTTTGCATTTTGATCGTAACGGTATTTTGGTTTAGCTAAATCTTTTTTCATCTGACGACGAATGATTTTTGCAAACTCTGTATTTGCAAAATGTCCAGTTTTAGAGGCAAAAACCTTGCCTTTAATTCTGCAACCTATCAAAAACAAGTCGCCCACTAAATCCAATAGTTTGTGTCTTGCAATCTCGTTTTCAAAATTTAGGACAGTATTGTTTAGATAGCCGTTTGAATTGACTTCTATGTTTTCGTTGTTAGTGATTTTCTTGATTTTATCAATTTGTTCTTGTGGAAGTTCTTTTTCTACAATTACAAGTGCATTGTCAATATCTCCTCCTTTGATTAGATTTAAATCAAGAAGTGGCATAATGTCGTGCATAAATACAAATGTACGGCAAGGTGCAAGTTCAGAGCAAACTTCTTCGGCAGAGTTGATAGCAGCGTATTGCATACCAATAACAGAAGAATTAAAATCTACGTTTATATTTGCTTTGAATTCACTATCTGGATAAATCGAAAGTTCGATGTTTTTTTCTGGAATACTATATGAAAGTTTTTCTGTTAGTGTGTAGTATTCTCTTGCTACGTTTTGGTCTATTACACCAATGTTGTTTATAGCCTCTACAAAATCTTTTGCACTACCGTCCATAATTGGAATCTCTGGTGCTGAAACTTCTACAATCGCATTGTCTACACCTGTACCATAGAATGACGCCATAAGGTGTTCGATAGTTGTTACTGATGCTTCGCCACTTTTGATAGTTGTGCTACGAGATGTGTCTGTTACATTGTCAGCTATTGCTCTGATTTGTGGACAACCTTCAAGGTCTGTTCTTACAAATACTATACCTGTGTTTTCACTTGCTGGTTTGATTGTCATATTGATAATTGCACCAGTGTGTAGCCCCTTACCTTTTAAACTAATTTCCCCTTTTAGTGTTTTTTGCATATCTGTCATAATCTTTCGTTTTAGAGTGTTATCTAACAAGATGTTAGCTAATTAAATCTTGCAAATTTAATCATTTTTTGCGATGTTGCAAAAAAAAACGACAAGTAGAACGTTTTATTCTACTTGTCGGCAAATATATTATAAACTTTTTAGTATCGTTTGCTAAAAACGAGACTCGTTTATGTTTTCTAAATTTAGAAAGATGAAAATTTTATTTTCTTTCTTTAATCCACTCAAATGCGTTGTGGAACATTTCAATCCAAGGAGTTACCTCGTCTTCTTTGCGACTTGCTGGATAATATCCCCAGTTCCAAGGGCGTAAAGAACGCTCTGGGTGAGGCATCATTGCCAAGTGTCTTCCGTCCTCTGAGCAAATTGCTGCTGCATTGTAATCGCTGCCATTTGGACAAGCAGGGTATTGTGCATAAGCGTATTTTGCAGGAATGTTATAATGTTCCTCTGGCATTGGTAGGTTAAATCTACCTTCACCGTGAGCACAACATACTCCAAGCGTAGAACCTTTAAGGCTACCAAGCATTACAGAATTGTTATTTTCTGCTATTTTTAGACCTACAAATGTAGATTCAAATTTCTTAGACTCGTTGTGTAACATTTTAGGTTTGTTTGAATCTTTTGGAGTAATCAAGCCTAATTCTACAAGCAACTGACAACCGTTACAGATACCCAAACTCAAAGTGTCTTTACGTGCATAGAATTTGTCTAATGCTTCTTTTGCTTTTGGGTTGTAAAGGAATGCACCAGCCCAACCTTTTGCAGAGTTTAGTACGTCTGAGTTAGAGAAACCTCCCACAAATGCAATCAAATTCACATCTTTTAGGTTCTCGCGTCCTGAAATCAAGTCTGTCATATGTACGTCCTTAACATCAAAACCTGCAAGGTGCAAACACCAAGCCATTTCTCTCTCCCCGTTAGAGCCTTTTTCACGAATAACAGCGGCTTTTATACCACTTTTTGATGTGCGGTGTGAGCTAAGACCATATTTTGAAAGTTTGCCAGTGAAACTTGTTGGGAACAAATAGTTAAGCTCTTGTTTTTTGTAGTTTGTATATCTTTCTTTTGCAAGTTTTTCGCCTGATTGAAGAATATCAAACAAATATGATTTTTTGTACCAAACATCTCTCAAATGATTAATGTCTAAGTTCAGAGTTTTGTCTTCAAGTGTTAATTCAAATTTACGTGAACTTTCTACTTTACCTAAAACAACTGCCTTAACACCATTTTTCTCTAATAGAGACTTTGTTTCGTTACCGTTAGCTACTTGAAGAATAATTGATGGGCGTTCGCTGAAAAGTACTTTTGTTAAATCCTTTTCGCCTAATTCGTTAAGATAAACTGTCAAACCTATAGAATTTGACGGGAAACACATTTCTAATAAAGCAGTAATCAAACCACCTGCCGAAATATCGTGTCCTGCAAATACTTTTTTGTTTTTGATAAGTTCTTGTACTTGTTCAAATGCTTTTGCAAAATATTCTGGATTGTTTACAGTTGGAACATCTGAGCCAACAGCAGATTTTGTTTGTGCAAAACTACTGCCACCCAATCCAAAACTATCACAAGAGAAATCAATATAAATTAAGTCAGATGGAGTATTGATAAGTGATGCTTTAACTGTTTTTTTGACATCGCTAACTGCCCCAGCAGATGTGATAATCACTGTACCTGGTGAGTAAACTTTATCATCTTTGTATTTTTGAGTCATACTCAAAGAGTCCTTACCAGTAGGAATATTTATGTTAAGTGCAAGAGCGAAATCACTTGCAGCTTTTACTGCACTGTATAATCTTGCATCTTCGCCTTCGTTTTTACAAGGCCACATCCAGTTGGCACTCAAAGAAATACTTTTTAGTCCTTCTTCAAGTGGAGCAAATACTATATTTGTAAGAGACTCTGCGATAGATAGTACCGAGCCTTTTGCTGCATCTGCCATAGCTGCAACTGGGGCGTGTCCCAAAGCAGTAGCAATACCTTTTTCGCCTTGATAGTCAAGAGCAACAACTGCACAGTCGTTAAGTGGAAGTTGGATAGAACCAGTTGTTTGCTGTTGAGCAATACGACCAGTAACCGAACGGTCAACTTTGTTAGTCAACCAATCTTTACAAGCAACTGCCTCCAAAGAAAGTACATTTTCTATATCTTTTTCGATACCATTTATACTATATATAATATCTGCATATTGTTCTTTGATAGTTTTGTCCTCCATAATAGTGCGAGGAGCTTTACCAAACATATATTCCAGAGGCATATCAATCGGCTTAGCACCAGTGAAATTATTTACGAATGTAAATTGCATATCGCCAGTTGTTTCGCCAATCACATACATAGGAGTACACTCTCTTTCTGCAATATTACGAACTTTCTCAATATCTTTTTCTTTGATTACAAAGCCAATACGTTCTTGTGATTCGTTACCTACAATTTCTTTTGAAGATAGAGTAGGGTCGCCAACAGGAAGTTTTTCCAAATCAATTTTACCACCAGTAGTTTCGATAAGTTCAGACAGACAGTTAAGGTGTCCACCAGCACCGTGGTCGTGGATAGAAATGATAGGGTTGTTCATATCCTCTGACAGTGCTCTAACTGTATTGTATGCACGTTTTTGCATTTCAGGGTTAGAACGTTGGATAGCGTTTAGCTCGATAGAATTGTTGTATTGACCTGTTGCAACAGATGAAACAGCTCCACCACCCATACCGATACGATAGTTGTCGCCACCAATAAGTACTACTTTGTCCCCAACTTCTGGTTCTGCTTTTAGACAGTCTTTTTTCTTACCATAGCCAATGCCACCAGCAAGCATAATAACTTTGTCAAAACCAAATTTCTTGTTGTTTTCTGCGTGTTCGAAAGTCAAAAGACTACCACAGATAAGTGGCTGACCAAATTTGTTACCAAAATCTGATGCTCCGTTTGATGCTTTCATCAAAATTTCTTGTGGAGTTTGGTATAACCAAGGACGCTCAGTTTGAGCAGTCTCCCAAGCGTTGCCTTCTTCCATACGTGGGTAAGAAGTCATATAGACTGCTGTACCAGCAACTGGGAAAGAACCTTTACCACCAGCCATTCTGTCACGAATTTCTCCACCAGTTCCTGTTGCTGCACCATTGAAAGGCTCAACAGTTGTTGGGAAGTTGTGAGTTTCGGCTTTGATAGAAATTACTGATTCAAAATCATTTGTTTCGTAGAAGTCTGGTTTGTCTTGTGATGCAGGAGCAAATTGCTCAACAGTTGGTCCTGCCAAGAAAGCACAGTTATCTTTGTATGCAGATACTACTGAATTTGGATTTTCTTTTGTGGTTTTTTTGATAAGTCCAAACAATGACGACTCCATTTCTTTGCCATCAATGATGAATTGTCCGTTGAAAATTTTATGACGGCAATGCTCAGAGTTTACTTGTGAAAAACCAAATACCTCAGAGTCTGTTAGTTTTCTGCCTAATTTTTCTGGAAGGGTATTAAGGTATTCTATCTCTTCGCTGCTCAATGCCAAACCTTGTTCTACATTATAAGACTCTAAATCTGTAATATAAACGATTGGTTCTGGTGTTGCGTTAAGAGAAAAAACATCTTGGTCTATCCCTTCGTACATTCTGTTTAGCATTTTGTCGTAAGCCGCCTCTTTGCTTTGAACTGGGATAAATTCCTCGATACGAATAATACCTGCGATGCCCATTTTTTGAGTAATCTCAACAGCATTTGTACTCCAAGGAGTAATCATTTCACGTCGAGGGCCAATAAATAGTCCTTCTATTTTTTCAGAATTGATTTGTTGAGCAGAGCCAAACAACCATTCTAATTTTTTTATATCCTGTGAAGAGAATTTTGTCTCTACTTGTGTTGCATACACAACGTCTGAATTCTTAAAGAATATTATCATTTGATACAAAGTTTTTATATGGTACTGCAAAGGTAATATTTTTTGTGATGAAAAAGAAAAAAAAACAAAACTTTGTCGTCATTTTTTACTATATTTGTGTGCTGAATTAAAATGTGATTAATAATGTCCGAAATAGAATATAATAAAACCAGCCCGATTGGGGTTTTTGATTCTGGAATTGGCGGTGTAACAATCTTATATGAGATTGCTAAACTTATGCCGAATGAGAATATTATATATTTTGCAGACGATAAAAATTGCCCTTATGGTACTAAATCTACTCAACAGATTATTTCTTTGGTAAAATCAAACGTTGAATACTTAATTTCTCGTGGAGTAAAACTCATTGTTGTGGCTTGTAATACTGCAACTTTGGCTTCTGTGAAAATTCTTAGGGAGGAATATAAAATTAAGTTTGTTGCCATTGAACCTGCCATAAAACCCGCCTCTAATGCTACCGAAACTGGCGTTGTTGGGGTTCTTGCCACAAAATCATCTATCGAAAGTTCGCAACTCAAAAATCTCTGTGATAAATTTGCTCACGACAAAATGGTTGTAACTCAGGCAGGTGTGGGTTTGGTTGATTTAGTGGAGAGAGATTTGCAAGATTCCGAGGAGTCCTATGAATTACTAAATTCATATATTTCTCCTATGATACAACACGGAATTGACCACTTAGTTTTGGGTTGTACGCACTACCCATTTCTAATCAAAAATATCTCAAAAATTATTGTAGATAATAACATCAAAATTGTTAATCCAGCACCATCAATCGCTCTACAAGTTGAACGTACATTGAGTAATGAAAATTTGTTGAATGATAGTGAACATTTGGGAAATATAGAGTTTATTTCTTCAAAAAATACTTTGGAATTTAATCAAAGAATCAAAGCTCGTTATGAGCAGTACAAAACTATTGTTAGTAAATAATTCAAAATTGTTAGACCTCTTATTCAAAAATATATAAAATGATTTTAGACAATAAAACAGCAACTAAGCCAAAAGAAAAAAACAAGGCTTCCACGACAAAAAAAACTAAAAAATCTGATAGTAAAGTCAATTTTTTAAATATAAAACGAGCATTTGCAGTAACTCTATTCTTGGTTTCTACCTATGTATTAATAGCTCTTGTTTCGCATTTGTTTAATTGGCAAAACGACCAAGTTTTCAAAGAACTACAACTTTTTAACGACCCTGAATCCGATGTTAGGGCTATGAATTTATGTGGGCCAATGGGGGCATATCTGGGAAACTTGTTGATAGGCAAATACTTTGGTATTGTGGGGGTTTTGTTGCCTCTGCCGTTTATTAGTATTGCTATTTATCTGTTTAACCTAAAATTTAGATTTTTGTTAAAACTTTCAATCTCAACTTTTTCAGGTTTGATGATTTTGCCAACAACTATCACTCTTTTAACTCCGTTTGCCGACCAAACAATCTTTGGAAGTGGCTGGGGAGGTGGTTATGGACTTTATCTTTATAATCTTTTGATTATGTCTATTGGTATAGTTGGTTGTATTATCTCTGTTTTGATTTTTGCATCATTTTGGTTGATATATACGTTTCCATATAGTTATAGGTGGTATGTTGGTTTGTCGCACAAAATCAAAAAATCTGCAAATAAGATTGGGGATAAAATAAATGACTCTACTGTTCCAGATTATTCTGAAAAAGAAGAGAAACAAAAAACAGATTTACAGTCGGACAACATTGACGAGAAAGATAATATTTCGGATTTTGAAAAAACTGATGATGCAGATTTGTTGGGAGTTGAGGTTGATAATGCAGACTCAGAGCCAGAAAACCAAATAAAGATTGAAACCGATAATAATGAAATTCAAGTTAGAATAAATAACACTGACGAGGATTTTGAGCAGAATTCATTGCAAAACTCTCAAACAGAGGAGACTTCTTATGAACAAGTTATCCAAAATAGTTTTGATGATGTGGCAAGTTCTGAAAATGATACAGACAGTAAAGATGTCAAAATTACGGTAACGGACAATGCTATACTCGAAGGAGTGGCAGAGGCTCAAATAGGTGTGAACGAACTTGATACTATTGATGATGATGAGTTTGAGCAATCTGTGTTTGACCCTACCAAAGAACTCTCTAATTTCAAACTTCCTTCATTGTCATTGCTAAATAACACTGTTGCAAAAATCAAAGTTACGAAAGAAGAAATACAGGCTAATACAAAACGTATTGTAGATACACTTAGCAATTTCAATATCAAAATTGACGATATAGTTGCTACGATTGGCCCTACTGTTACGCTTTACGAAATCAAGCCTTCGGCTGGGGTTCGTATCTCTACAATCAAACGACTTGAAGATGATATCGCACTTAGTTTGGCAGCTTTGGGTATTCGTATTATTGCTCCAATTCCGGGCAAAGATACTGTTGGTATAGAAGTTCCGAACAAGGACAAAGAAATAGTTTCTATGTATTCTGTTGTTACTTCGACTGAGTTTCAAAATTCAGACGCTGAACTTCCGATTGTGCTGGGTAAAACTATTCAAAACCGTGCCTATGTTGTGGATTTGGCAAAAATGCCTCACTTGCTTGTGGCAGGTGCAACTGGTCAAGGTAAATCTGTTGGTTTGAATGCTATTATTACGTCTTTGCTATACAAAAAACACCCATCAGAACTTAAATTCGTGATGGTAGATCCCAAGAAAGTTGAGTTTTCGTTGTATTCGGCTATTGAACGCCATTATTTAGCAAAATTACCAGACGAAGACGAGGCAATTATTGTTGATAATCAAAAGGTTATCAATACTCTTAACTCATTGTGTATAGAAATGGACGCTCGTTATGATTTGCTCAAAAAAGCAAAAGTGCGTAATATCAAAGAATATAATTCTAAGTTCAAAGATAGAAAACTAAATCCAAGAAATGGGCATAAGTTTTTGCCTTATTTTGTGGTGATTATAGACGAGTTTGGAGATTTGATATTGACTGCTGGTAAAGAAGTTGAAACCCCACTTACTCGACTTGCGGCACTCGCACGTGCTGTTGGTATTCACTTAGTAATTGCTACGCAACGCCCTACTACAAACATTATTACTGGTACTATCAAAGCCAATTTTCCTGCTCGTATGGCTTTCAAAGTTATGTCGGGAATTGACTCAAAAACAATTTTGGACTCTACTGGTGCAAGTCAGTTGATTGGCAAGGGCGATATGCTTATTTTGTCGAACAATGATTTGACACGTGTTCAGTGTGCGTTTATAGATACCCCAGAGGTTGAGAAAATTACCGATTATATTGGCTCACAGGTTGGTTTTGGTTGTGCGTTTGCTCTTCCTGAATACACTGCCGAAGTAAATGAGGTTGATTCTGGTTTCAAAACTGTTGCACAGCGTGATGCACTATTTGACAAAGTTGCTCGTTATGTTGTTACCAACCAAATTGGCTCGGCATCGACTATTCAACGTAATTTTGAAATAGGATTTAATAGGGCTGGTCGAATTATGGATCAGTTAGAAAAGGCTGGAATAGTTGGCAAACAGCAAGGGTCTAAACCTCGACAAGTGATGATTTCAGACCTAACGCAATTAGAGTTACATTTAATTAATATAGATAATCCCCCTTACAATGCTTAAAAAAATTATTATACTTAATATTTTGACATATTTGTTAATTGCTAATATTTGTTTTGCACAACAAACTTTGACAAATGCAACCAAAATTTATAGAGAAAATACTCGTTTTGAATTGGATATTAATTTGTCTGTTGCCCAAAAATCATCTGTTAATTTAAGTCAAAAAGGGGTGTTAAGGGTTTCGGGCGACAAGTATATGATAGATGTCAAAAATGATTTGATTTTCTGTGATGGCGTAAACACCTATAACTATTCTCGCAAAAACAAAGAAATTGTAATTGAAAAAGTAAGTACTTCTTCACCACTTTATTCTCCACGCAAAGTTCTTGCTATCGACTCAAAAGCATTTAGAGTTATTGATTCTAATATCAAAAAAGATACAGAGTTTTTTACACTTATCAACAACGGAACGAGTGAAGAGCATAATGTAAATAAAATCTATGTAGAAATAGAAAAAGGTTTTTTAACAAAAATTGTTATCGAAGATTTTTCACAAAATCTAATTACTATTCAGGTTCTTAAATCTAATTTTAATCCTACGTTTAATGATAATATATTTGAGTTTAATAAGAAAAATTACAAAGGGGTTGAGATTATAGATTTTAGATAGTCTGCTAAAATTTTTGATGATAATAAAAAGCAATGTTTTTAACAATTAAGTTAAAAACATTGCTTTTTTATATTGGTTAAGGTTTTTCGTCTTTTCGTAATATTAGAACAATTATTGCTGTCCGGTAAAAATTTTAAAAATCATTGTAATGGATTAAGCGATAATATATTACAGTGTTTTAATTTATGAGGGGCTTGGAAAAAATATTTTTAAAATTTTTATCTTTCAGAAATCTTACAAGCTCCCAATAAACTCGGATCTCTTAGGCTATTTTGCTGATGGTCATAACGTAGCGTACTGGCGTACGTGAAGCAGAGCATCGGTGAAATAGACAAGATAGGCGAGTTTCGTTTTTAGCGGACAATACTAATATTAGAACAATAAATCTCTTTCTCCGTTTTTGATGCGTTCTAAGTTGCTACGAACTTCTTCTCGTTTTTCTTCGGGAACGTTTTGCATATTTTTTTCGATTACTGCATAGCCTTTTTGACGTACATCTTCTGTTGCGTAATCTTCAAGGTATTCGGCAAGTGTAAACATTGCATTTGGAGTACAATAACGTTTGATAAATCCGGGAACAGAGAACTCCATAAAGTGTTCGCCCGTACGACCTTTTCGGTAACAAGCTGTACAGAACGAAGGAAGATAATCACTTCCCATCAAACTTTCCATAATCTCTGCAAGAGAACGGTCATCATTGATTTTGAATTGAGCTGTTGCTTGGTCACGTTTTGAGTATCCTCCAATCTCGATAACAGTACCTCCGTCAATTTGCGAAACTCCATAAGTTAATACTTCTTTTCGTACCTCTTCTGGTTCACGTGCTGTCAAAATCATACCAGTGTAAGGCACTGCAAGTCTTAGAGTTGCAATCAAATGCAAGAAATCATCATCTGAGATGCCGTGAGTAATGTAGCTTTCAACGTTTGATGCCTCTTTGATACGAGGGAACGAAATAGTGTGAGGACCTACGCCAAAACACGCTTCAAGGTGGTTGGTGTGGCGAACCAAACCCATTACCTCAAATTTCCAATCGCCCAAACCAAACAATGCTCCCAAACCAACGTCGTCAATACCTCCAATCATAGCTCTGTCCATAGATGTTAGACGGTAGTCGTAATCTTTTTTAGGGCCACTTTCGTGATATTTAGCATATACTTCTTGGTCATAGCTTTCTTGAAATACTTGGAATGTACCGATACCTGATTCTTTGACTGTTCTGAAACCTTCGATAGAAAGAGGTGCAGCGTTAATATTGATACGTCTAATCTCGCCTTTGCCTTTTTTTGTAGCATAAACAAGTCTTACGTTATCTGCAATAAACTCTGCTGAATAATCTGGGTGCTCTCCATATACTAATATAGTGCGTTTGTGTCCGTCGTCCAACAAAGACTCAACTTCACGTTTAAGCTCTGCATCTGTCAATGTTTTGCGTATTGCTTCACGGTTTTTTGCTTTAAAACCACAGTATCTACAATTATTGATACAACGGTTGCCTACATACAATGGAGCGAATATAACTATACGGTTACCATAGATTTTTCTTTTTAGTTCTTTGGCAGCTTCTTTGATTTTATTTATCGCCTCAGTTGTGTTTGCATTCAACAAAACAGCTACTTCGTCCAACGAAAGACGTTTTTTGTCTAATGATTTGCTGATTACTTTATCTATCTCTTCGATAGTAGGCTGCTTATGATTTGAAAGAATTTCGCGTATTTCTTCGGCATCAATAAATGGTTTCTCTGGAATATCCTTTATTTTATATATTTCAGGGTTGAAAATAGTTTTCATATAAAATTTGTTTATCGTGATTATTTTTTTAATTTTGTTTCCTGTACTACAAAGGTACGAAAAAATATGTAAAACTATTATTGATTTTTTTAATATGAGTAAAGGAAAAAACAAACAGGACGGATTTCAGAGTAATATAGGTACTATATTAGCTCTTGCAGGTTCAGCAGTAGGATTAGGAAATATTTGGAGATTTCCTTATGTGGTTGGCGAAAACGGAGGTGCAGCTTTTATTTTAGTGTATCTATTGATTATATTCTTTATTTGTATTCCTGCGTTTATGTCGGAGTTTGCGATAGGACGTAGTACTGGTAAAAATATTTTTGGAGCTTTCAAACAATTATCTCCCGGGACTCAATGGCACAAAATAGGAGTTATAGGTATATTGTCTTGTTTTACTATTTCGGGATTTTATTCTGTTATTTCTGGTTGGACTCTTGCTTTTTTGTATAAGTCTGCCACAAATGCTTTTGACGGATTGAATAGCACAGAATTACAATCCTCTTTTGTGAGTTTTGTGAACTCTCCATCTGAGGGAGCTATGTGGACTTGTGGGTTTTTGTTACTTGCTGCATTTGTACTTGTTATGGGTGTTGGCAAAGGGATTGAGCGTTACAACAAAATATTAATGCCAATGTTGTTTTTGATTATGCTGATTTTGGTGTTTAATTCATTTTCGCTTTCTAACTACAAACAAGGATTTGAATTTATGTTCAAACCAGATTTTTCTAAAATTAATGTTGGTGTGGTGATGAATGCGTTGGGACAAGCGTTTTTTTCGATGAGTTTGGGTATAGGTACGATTATTACCTATGGTTCTTATGCTCGTAAACACGACAATGCTTTCAAAATATCTATATCTACTGCTGTTATGGACTTGTCTGTTGCACTACTTGCAGGTATGATTATTTTTCCAGCAGTTTTCTCTTATAACATTCCTGCCGATGCAGGTAGTGAATTGGCGTTTGTTACTCTTCCAGCTATTTTTCAAGATATGACTGGTGGCTATTTCTTTGCTATATTGTTCTTTATGTTATTGTTTATTGCATCTATCACTTCGGTTATTTCTCTTTTTGAGGTTATTATTGCATATTTCTGTCAAGAATTTAAAATGAAACGCAGTATAGCAACTCTTATCACTGTTTCGTCAGTGTTTGTAATTGCTGTTTTCTCGGCTTATTCTCTTGCTGGGAATTCTTCTTTGAAAGTTGGAGAAAAATCTCTGTTTGATTTCTTAGACAATATTTCTGCGTCATATTTTATGCCACTTGGTGGTTTTTTCATTGCTTTGTATGCTGCTTGGTTTTGGAGTAAGGAAGAAAATAGAAAAGAATTATCTTCAAGTGGTTTACATAATCTTTGGTATTACAGAACTTACAGATTTTCAATAAAATATGTAGTTCCAATAGTTATTGTTTTGGTATTTCTGTCGCAATTAAAAATAGTATAAAACTTAAATTTTTACTAAATATGAATAACGTATGCAAAATAAATTATAATTTGTATACGTTATTTTTTTAAAATTTTAATGTAAAACAATATGTTAATTTATTAATTTCAATATAGATATGAAAAAAGGATTTTTAATTTTAATTGTTGTAGTTACTGTGGTTTTGAGTGCTACTACATCTTATTTTGTTGTACGTTCTTTGTCAAATATTTATACGGAGAATGTAGATTTAGAAAACTCTGACAACAAATTTCTTTCCTTTGCCTCTTCCTACAATAATAGAGTAGGTGATGGTTATGTGGATTTGACTTCTGCTGCTGAATCTTCTGTTGAGGCAGTTGTGAACATTGTATCCAAACAGAAAGTTTCGACAAACCAATATTATGGAGGGGAGGGTTATAATCCATTTTTTGAATTATTCGGAATTCCGCAAGGTAGAGAGATGAAACCACGAGAGAGAATGAGTGGTGGATCGGGTGTGATTTTGAGCAAAGATGGATATATAATTACAAACAATCACGTAGTAGAGAATGCAAGTGAAGTGAAAGTAACTTTGTATAACGGAGATAGTTTTGATGCAAAAATTGTAGGTGCTGACCCTACAACAGATATCGCTCTTTTGAAGATAGAGGCAGAGGGTTTAAAAAATATATCGTTTGGAAATTCTGATAATTTGAAATTAGGAGAGTGGGTTTTGGCAGTTGGTAGTCCTTATGGATTGACTTCTACCGTAACAGCTGGTATTGTGAGTGCAAAGGCTCGTAATTTGGAAGTAATTCCAAATGAATTTCGCATAGAGTCATTTATTCAGACAGATGCGGCAGTAAATCCGGGAAATAGTGGTGGAGCATTGGTAAATACTCGTGGCGAACTTGTTGGAATTAATACTGTGATTAAATCTCCTACTGGTAGTTATGCTGGTTATTCTTTTGCAGTTCCTTCTTCGATTGTTCAGAAAGTAGTTAGTGATTTACGTGAGTTTGGTATTGTTCAACGTGCTATGCTCGGAATTGGTTATAATGAAATTACTGACGAGTTTATCGAAAAAAGTGGTACAGGAATTACTCAACGTGAGGGTCTGTATGTAGGTCAAGTTGTCGAAAACGGAGCAGCAGATGTGGCGGGTATTCGTGTGGGAGATGTGCTTTTGGAGTTGAATGGTGTCAAAACAAACTCATCTTCAAATCTTCAAGAAGTTATTGCTCGTTTGCGTCCGGGAGATAAGATTTTGGCAAAAATTAGACGTAATTCAGAAATTAAAGATTTTGAACTTGTGTTAAAAAATCGAGCAGGTGAAGCAAAATTATTGGATAAAAACTCGGTAGATACTCATAGCATTTTGGGTGCAACATTTCGTGATGTACAACAATCAACATTGCGTAAGTTAGGTATTCGTGCTGGTGTGCAGGTTGTGAAACTTGGAGAGGGTTTACTTGCCAAAAGTGGTATCAAAGAAGGTTATATTATAACTCATATTAATGGTGTTTCGGTAAAAAACACAAGTAATATCTTGCAAATGACACAAAAACCTGAGTTGATTGATGGTGTTTATCCTAATGGTAGGTTTATTAGCTATTATATAGTAGACAAATAAAAAAAACAATTTGTTATAAAAATTATTTTTTTTAGCAATTATAAACAAATAATTATTACTTTTGAATCGTTATTAAAATGTAAGCATACCATTACTTGTAGCGAAATCAATAAAGTATAGTACATATATAAAAGACTCACTAAATTTAGTCAATTATATATAGATTAATATTAAAATTTTGCAAGGTTTTGATAATTTACTTCAAAATCTTGCTTTTTTTTGTGTTTAAGACTTTTTATTATACTTTATTTTAATATATATATATATAAATAATGAAAAAAATTAAAATTGGGGGATTTGAAATCTCTGTGCCTATAATTCAAGGAGGAATGGGCGTTGGTGTTTCGCTTTCGGGATTAGCATCTGCTGTTGCTAACGAAGGTGGTGTTGGGGTTATTTCTTGTGCTGGATTGGGCTTGATTTATGCCAAAGAATCCAAAGAGTATCTCAAAGCAAGTATTTTGGGATTGTGCGAGGAAATTCGCAAAACACGTGAGAAAACGAGTGGAGTAGTAGGTGTGAATATTATGGTTGCTTTGAGCAATTATGCAGATATGGCACGTACGGCAGTAAAAGAAAAAATTGATATAATTTTTTCGGGTGCAGGTTTGCCCTTAGATTTGCCGTCGTTCTTGACAAAGGATAGTACTACAAAATTAGTTCCAATCGTGTCGTCATCACGAGCTTTCTCGGTTATAGCTACAAAATGGAAACAAAATTTTGATTATCTACCTGATGCAGTTGTTGTTGAAGGTCCAAAAGCAGGAGGCCATTTGGGTTTTAAACAAGAACAGATAGATGATGAAAAATTTTGTTTGGAGAATATTTTAAAAGATGTAATTGCGGAAGCACGTAAAATTGGCGAGAAATATTCAAAATATATCCCCGTTATTGCAGCAGGAGGAATATATACTGGACGTGATATGGAACGTATAATGGCACTCGGTGCAGATGGAGTGCAGATGGGGAGTAGATTTGTAACTACCACAGAATGTGATGCGTCTATTGAGTTCAAAAATACTTATTTGCACTCAGGCAAAACTGATTTACAAATCATAAATAGTCCAGTAGGTATGCCGGGAAGAGCCTTTGGAGGGAGTTTTTTGGATAGTGTCAAACTTGGGCTTAAAAAACCTCGTGCGTGTAGTTTTCATTGTATCAAAACCTGTGATTACACCAAAAGTCCTTACTGTATTATCAAAGCACTTTATAATGCTGCTATTGGAAATATGGATAATGGGTATGCTTTTGCTGGTGCAAATGCCTATTTAGCAAACAAAATTGTTTCGGTTAAAGAAACTTTTGAGTCGATAAAAAAAGAATACTTATCTAAAAATTAAATTAAATGTTTGATGATTTTTTGCAAAATACCTATCTTTGCAGTATCAAATAAACTTAATTAAAAAAATTATTGCTATGAATCCAAAAGTTAGTATAATTATGGGAAGCACTTCGGATATGAAAGTTATGGAAGCTGCTGCAAAATTTCTTGACGAAATGGAAATTCCATTTGAAATAAATGCCTTGTCGGCTCACCGTACACCCGTATTGGTCGAAGAATTTTCTAAAAACGCATACAAAAGAGGTATTCGTGTGATTATTGCAGGTGCTGGTGGGGCTGCTCATCTTCCGGGTGTTATTGCTGCAAGCACTCCAATTCCTGTAATTGGTGTTCCTGTAAAATCTTCTAACTCTATGGACGGTTGGGATAGTGTTTTGTCTATACTTCAAATGCCAGCAGGTATTCCCGTAGCTACTATGGCACTTGATAACGCAAAAAATGCTGCAATCCTTGCAGTACAAATTCTTGCTTTGTCAGACGAAAAACTATTTGAAAGACTTACAAAATTCAAAGCAGAATTGGCTGATAAAATCGAAAAAGCAAACAAAGATTTGTCTGAAATAAAATTCAAATTTAAGACTAATTAGTTTCTTTAATTAGCATCTAAAAAAAACTGCAAGGTTAGATATAACCTTGCAGTTTTTTTAGATTTACAGCGTTTTTTTTTGTCAAACAATTTTAATATAGTATATTTGCAGAATAATATACATTGAATAACTATGTCAAAAATTAAATATTTTTTACTACTTGCTGTGTTGGCAGTGTCTTTTGTGTCTTGCACAAAATCTACTGTTGAGCCTAATTCTGATACTGGTATCAAAATTTCTTTTGCAAGTGATACTAATATTTCTGTTACACGTTCTGCTATTTCTGCTCCTTTGGCTAATGATTTTTATGTTACAATCACCAATAAATCAAACGGAGTTGAGGAATATTCCGGTTCTGTAAAATCGGATTTAATTGTCTTGAAAGAGGGTGATTACAGCGTTTCGGCACACAGTGGTACTAATCCCGAATTTGGATTAAATACTCCATATTTTAAAGGTAATTTAGATTTTCATTTAGACAAAATGACTGTCAAAAATGTTGAAATCCCAGTTTCTTTGCACAATGCACAAGTAGATGTGGTTTTGCCCGAAGAGCTTACTCAACACTACTTGGAATTTGCATTGACAGTAAATGTAAATGGTACTGATTATCCACTTGGAGATTCTCGAGTTTTTTATATTGCAGAGGGAGCAAATGCTACCATTACTTTGGCAGGTAAAAATGTTTTTGGAGAGGTAGTGTCTAATACTCGTCAAATTACCCAGTCGGCAGTCAAAAAACACTCATATTCAGTTAATTACAAATTTAATTCAGCTTTGACTTTTGAACTTCCAGCTCAAAGTGATGGAGATGTATGGGCTACAAAAATATTTATTAATCCCGTTACCGATGAGAATATTTCTTTGGTTTCTTCTTCTGAGCCTATGCAAAAAGTTGATAAGCCAACAGTTACAAGTCGTCTTGTTTATGAGGTTTCGAGCGATGGAGTAAATTGGATAAAAGCAAATCTCAAAAATGCTAAAATACTATGTGAGGGATTGACTCCGAATACAAATTATACTTTGAGAGCTAAGTATGGTCTTATTTACAGTAATAATACCGTTTCTTTCAAAACCGAGAATGTCCAACAATTACCAAATGCTGGAATGGATAGTTGGTCGAATCAAGATTTAGATGGATTGTGGATTGTGGTCGAAAAATTGATAAAGTATAATACTACAAATTGGATTAATAATAATGATGTTGCTCTTGCTAATCGTTCGGGCAAGATTGTAATGTGGAAATGGAAATCTGTTGTAGAGCCTACTGGCGACAAAGTTTCTGGAAGTAATGCAGTAAAAATATCTACTCTTGGTTTTACAACAGAAGCAGACCTTGCTCCGTGGTACGATTCTGCTGGTTTGAAACATTCCCCTAATAAAATAACAGAATATGTAAAAAATAAAAATAGAACCGTAAATGGCGTTTTGTCTATTACCAAACAAGCCCAAAATTCTCGTCCTACTTCTGTTTCATTCCAATATAAATATTCTCCTTATCCAAGTGATGATAAAAGTGAGATATATTTTATAGTGTATGATGCAAACAATAATATTATTGCACAAACTGGAACTCATAGAGGTTCTGCACAAGCAAATTATGCTAAAAAAACTTTAAGTTTGAATTATACAAACACTACTACAAAAGCTAAATACATTACAGCTTATTTTAAATCTGGTTCAAAAACTGGCTCTTCTGCGTCTTATTATGTTCAAGGTGGGTATAAGCTAAACCCAAATTCTAATTCATATTTCCAAGGCAGTGCTTTGTTTATTGATGATATTGTTTTGAACTACTAAATTTTTGAAAAATGAAAAACATTATAATACTATTTTCTTTGTTGTTTGCTTTGGGGTGTAGCAAAACTTTGCCCGAAGGTGTAGGCAGTATGAAATTAAATGCAAATGTTGCACAACAGATTGATTCAAAAGTTGATGCTGAGGTTGCAGGAGATGATTTTTTGGTGGAAATAAAAGCAACAACTTCTGATTTCAAAATTGTTAAACCATATTCTGAACTTAAAGATTTATTGAGTTTGACTGCAACAAAATACAGCCTGTTTATTGAGAATTTTGATGAAAATAATGCTTTGACTATGAATTCTGGACGTGGGGCTCAACGTTTTACTGCAAATCAATCTTTTACAATCAATGTTGGGGAATATACAGAGATTAGTGCAACTTGTAAAACTGCAAATGCACGTGTAAGTGTAAATATTAAAGATATTTTCAAAAAAGTATTTAAAAGTGCAGAAATTCGTGTTTACGAAACATCTAATCCAAGCAGGGTACTAACATTTGATATTACTTCACGAGTAGATGATGAACTTAGTTTTGCCTATTTCAATATTGACGAAAACCCTGAGATAGCTCTCGAAATATCTGCTGTAACTCACGAAGGGACTCTTAAAACAATATCTAACAAACAAATTATAGAGGCTCAAAATTGGTATAAGTTAAATATTGGAGCAGATACTATCTATGGTGATGCGAGTGTGGGTATTTTGGTAGATGTTTCTACCGTAAAAGTAGATATTGATGTCGATATAGATCCTTATAAATAAACTCGCCTATCTTGTATATTTTACTGATGCTCATAACTCACGTACGCAAGTACGCTACGTTATGACCATCAACATATCCGAGTTTATTTGGAGCTTATCCGATTTCGGAAATACAAAAAAAATTAGGGGATTCAAGAAACTATGTTTTCTTGAATCCCCTAATCTTTGCTCGTAAATTCAATGCAATTAAACCGTGATTTTGTTTATTTTTGAAATATGGGTTTGAGGTAGTGTCCTGTGTAGCTTTCTGTGTTTTCAGCTATTTGTTCTGGTGTTCCAGTAGCAACTACTTCTCCTCCGTTTTTACCTCCTTCTTTGCCAATATCTATAATATAATCGGCACATTTGATTACGTCCAAATTATGCTCAATTATAAGTACAGTGTTTCCTCTTTCAACCAGTTTATTAAGCGATTTAAGCAGTATATTTACGTCCTCAAAATGCAGTCCTGTTGTAGGTTCATCGAGCAAAAACAAAGTATTGCCCGTATCTCGTTTTGATAGTTCTCCTGCTAATTTAATTCTTTGGCTCTCTCCTCCCGAAATTGTAGTACAAGGTTGTCCCAAGGTTAGATATCCAAGTCCAACGTCCATCAATGCTTTAAGTTTGTTTTTTATTTTTGGAATACTATCAAAAAACTCTGCTGCCTCACGTATAGTCATATTCAAAACGTCGTTTATATTCTTGCCTTTGTACTTAACTTCCAAAGTTTCACGATTGTATCTTTTGCCATTACATACTGGGCAGGTTACAAAAACATCTGGAATAAAATTCATTTCTATGGTTTTTACTCCTGCACCTTTACATTCTTCGCAACGTCCACCCGATACATTAAACGAAAATCTACCACTTTTATATCCTCTAATTTTAGCATCACTCGTAAGTGCAAACAAATTACGCACGTCTGTAAACAGATTTGTGTATGTTGCAGGGTTGCTACGTGGCGTTCTGCCTATTGGTTGTTGGTTTACAACTACCAATTTGTCTATGTTCTCAATTCCTTTAATATCTTTGTAGGGCATAGACTGAATATATGTTCGGTATAGGTTTTTGGCAATTATTGGGTGTAGGGTAGAGTTTATAAGTGTTGATTTGCCACTTCCACTCACTCCGCTAACCACAACCATACAACCAAGTGGAATACTTACATCTATGTTTTTTAGATTATTACCACTTGCACCAAAAATATCTATTGTTTTGCCGTTTCCCTCACGTCGTGAAGCGGGTATCTCTATTTGTTTGTCGTGTCGTAGATATTGGGCAGTTGTAGAATTGCTTTTTAGAATTTCATCGATTGTTCCAATAGCCACAACCTCTCCGCCTTTTTTTCCTGCCTCTGGGCCAATATCTACAATCCAATCTGCCGAACGAATCATATCCTCATCGTGTTCCACAACTATCACACTGTTTCCAACATCACGAAGTTGGCATAGCGATTTAATTAGTTTGGTATTATCTCGTTGGTGAAGCCCAATGCTCGGTTCGTCTAAAATATACAGTACATTTACCAGTTTAGAGCCAATCTGTGTAGCAAGTCTAATTCTTTGGCTTTCGCCACCCGAAAGTGTTGCAGACGAACGACTAAGCGAAAGATAGCCCAAGCCAACGTCCAACAAAAATCCTAATCTCTCACGTATTTCTTTTAGAATTTCGTGTGCAATTAGCTTTTGTTGTTTGTTCATTGTGTTTTCAACATTGCTAACCCACGTGTGTAGCTCCTCAATACTTAGTTGTGCCACTTCGCCAATATTCAGATTGTCAATTTTGAAATATAGTGCCTCTTTGCGTAAGCGAGTTCCATTGCAATGTTCACATTTCACGTGCTGAACATATTGCTCTTTCCACTTCTCTCCCTTGTTGCTTGTAGTGTCTTGTATTTCTTCTTCGATAATACCCGAAATACCTCCCCATTCCAAATAATGAGTTCCAGAGATTAAACCTAAATCCTTTCCATCAATTTTTAGAGCTTCGCTATCTCCGTCAATTACATAGTTAAGTAGTTCTTTATCAAGTTCGTTAATAGGAATATCTAACGAAAAATCATATTTTTTGGCTAAGGCTTCCAATATAATATAATTCAAATTCTTGCTTTTTTTCCCAAGAATTTCAATTGCTCCTTGATTTATAGACTTAGTGTTGTCTGGGATAAGTTTTTTTATATCATATACTGTTGTTGTCCCCAATCCTTTGCAGTGAGGACAAGCTCCGTGAGGAGAATTAAACGAGAAACTATGTGGAGCAGGTAAATCATAAGAAATCCCAGAACTCGGACACATTAAGTTTTTTGAATAGTAACGACTGTTCTTTGTGTCGTAGTCGTATATCATAAGTGTGCCTTTACCTTGTGTAAAAGCATCATTGCACGATTTTTCTAATCTTTGAGTATCCTCCGTTACTTTTATTCTATCTATCACAAGTTCTATATTGTGATTTTTGTATCTATCAAGTTTCATAGCTGGTAGAATTTCTGTTATCTCACCATCTATGTTAGCATACAAATACCCTCTTTTGAGCAAAGACTCAAAAAGTTCTCTATAATGACCTTTTCTGCCTCGTACTATCGGAGCAAGTATTGCAATTTTTTTGTCGGAATACTCATTTTGTATCATCTCAACTATTTTTTGAGATGTATATTTTACCATTTTCTCGCCAGTTACATAACTATATGCTGTTGCAGTTCTTGCAAATAGCAGACGCAAATAGTCATTTATCTCGGTAACCGTTCCGACTGTCGAGCGTGGATTGTTGTTGGTAGTCTTTTGTTCTATGGCAACGACTGGGCTTAGTCCCGAGATTTTTTCTACATCAGGTCGCTCCATTGTGCCAACAAACTGGCGAGCGTAAGCAGAAAGTGTTTCCATATATCTACGCTGACCCTCTGCATAAATAGTGTCGAATGCCAAAGAAGATTTGCCACTACCCGAAAGACCCGTTATAACGCACAGAGTATTGCGAGGTATTGTCAAATCAATGTTTTTGAGGTTGTGTACCTTAGCCCCAATTATTTCAATATTCTTACTCAAATTATTCTCCTATTATCTTAAAAAATAGTTGTACTATATAATCTCTAAAAACTGGCTTACGAGCCAAGTCAATAGCCGAAACGATTATCATTACTATTAGCAGTTTGCGTATAAATCCAACTCCTAATTTAGTAGCATATTTTGAACCCATATATGCTCCAACTATATTGCCCACTCCGTGTACCAAACCATAAGCAAAATTCACTTCGCCGTTGTAGATAAATATTGCCAGTGATGCAGGAGTTAGGATTAGTGCCATAAATCCTTTTAGTGCGTTGGCTCTAATCAAATCATAGCCATAACCTACTGCAAAAATTGCTATAAAGAAATATCCTACACCTACATAAACACAGCCACTATAAATCCCCGACAAAAACAGTAAAGTCCATAGTAGTGGTGAAGTTTTTTTGATGCTGTCTGCACCTGTGTTTAGTCCTGCCGTTGGTTTTAGTAGCATCATTGTCATCAAAAATACCAAACCCGAAAAGAACAACAAAGAGTATAACCCATCTGTAATTAGCATAGTGTATTGAGCCCCCACAATCGACCCCAAAATGATAGGAACAGATAGTTTGAGTGCAACTTTTAGGTCAATTAGGCTTTGGCGACGAAAAAGACAGGTAGAAACAAGGTTTTGCATAAGCACTGCAATTCTGTTTGTTCCTGCTGCTTGAATAATTGGCAATCCACAAGCCATAAATATCGCCATAGATATTACGGTTGCTCCACCTGCCAATGTGTTGATAAATCCCACTGTAACTCCTGAAAGTAACAGAGTTACAATTAGTTCAATTTCCATTTACTTAAATTTTTATATTAAAATTATCGGCATCTAAGTATGCAGGAAATTTCTCACGGAAAGCATTAAGTTTTTCTTTTTCAATTTCACAAATTACATAGTCTTCGGTGTCATCATCTATTTTTGCAATATCACGTCCTAAGAAGTCTATTAGTCGGCTTCCACCGTTGTATTTAACTGCTGGATCTTCTCCAACCCTGTTTACTCCAACCACAAAACATTGATTTTCTAATGCTCTGGCGTGGAGTAGTGTATCCCAAACTTTGATACGAGGAATAGGCCAAGATGCAACATAAATTGCCATATCGTAAGCATTGTTTACGTTGCGTGACCATACAGGAAATCTCAAATCATAGCAAACTTGTAGCAGGATATTAAATCCCATAAAGTTTATAATTTTTTGTTCCTTTCCTGCCGAAAAATAATTATCCTCACCGCTCATTCTAAACAAATGGCGTTTGTCGTAATGTTCTAATTGACCGTCTGCCCTTACAAACAACATTCTGTTGAAAGTCTTGCCTCCTTCCTCTATAACCACGCTTCCGCAAATAGAAAGTAAATATTGTTTGGATTTTTCTATCAAAAAACTAACAGCTTTGCCAGACATTTTTTCAGAAACATTTGTGGGATTAGTTGTAAATCCAGTGCTAAACATCTCTGGCAGTACCAGTAAATCACATTTTCCACTTACTTCCGAAAGTATATTTTCTATCTTTTCTAAATTACTGTCAATATTTTCCCAAACTATGTTTTGTTGATAAAGTGCTATTCTCATTTTTCTAATTCTACGTAAATTTCTTTTAGCGAGCGTTTAGGTACATAATGTACTTCCCCATCTCTGTAATATTTGTATTGGTTGTCCTTGACCGTAACAAGTCGTACATCTTCCTTAGGGTAGCCAACAGCAATCACGAGTGCAAGTTCTAAGTTTGCTGGTACATCAATATAATTTTTGATTTTCTCACGGTTAGCAGATGCAATAATACACGCACCTAAACCTTGTTCGGCACACAACATAGAAATAGTCTGAGAAACTATGCCTTGATCCCAAAGTGAACTTGGTGCAATGTTTGTGTCGTTGTAAATCAAAATATATCCCGTTGGTCTTTCGCCCTCTTTTGGTGCTGCATTTTCTAAATATCCTGCCCACGACAAAGTGCTAAAAATATCATTGCAAAGCTCTTTGTTTGTTGTGCAAGAATATTTAAGAGGTTGAATATTTCGTGCAGATGCAGTGTTGCGAACTGTGTCTATTATATCAATCAAAAGACTTTTGTCAATTTCTTTTTCTTGGTAAAAACGTCGATATGAACGACTTTTCAAAATTATATCTTTTAACATACTAATTGTTTTTAAATTATTACTCCGTCAGAATCTAATGTGTAGCACGAACCTCCAAACTGTACTTTGGCAGTTCCATTTTGGAATATTTTAGCTTCCTCCCATTTGGCATCAATCACTCTTTCGCCTTTTGTGTTGATATATCCAAATAGTTTGGTTTTGCTGTCAATGTATCTTGCTCTCGAAAAATAAAAACTATCCAACCACTCAAATTCAAAGTCGCAGATTTGTTTGCCATCTCTCGTTAGTAGTCCGTACTTGCCATTTTTACACGCTACAAAAATGTTATATTGAACATTCCAATTCAAGTCCTCGTAATCAAAGCCTATAATAACTTCGTTGTAAGGATTAATTGCTCCGAATTTTGTGCCAATAGAAACCACCGATACCCCTTCTTCAAAGTCTGTAACAGTGTCGTACTGAGGTGCAATTACTTCTTTGCACGAGAAATCTATAAAACCTATTTTAGATTTTTCTGGATAGTAAATTGCAATACGGTTTTCTTGGCTCTCTCCAACAATGTTTTTGTAGTCTATATCCGATTTTTTGAAAATTTCTGGTGTTGCTTGTTCTATGCTCAAAGGAGAATAATCCTCTTCGGCAATTTTCAAGAAATCTTTATAACAAAACTCTCTGTTTATTGAGTCTAAAATGTTGTACATTCTTTCGCTCAAATTAGTTTTGTATGTTTCTTTGAAACGTGCAGTGTTGTACTTTGAGTATTTAGTAACCGAGAAAATTGGAGCTAATGACAAAAAATCTTGTGTGTTTGTTTTTCCAAAATTAGTATCTACATAGTGCAGAAGTGCGACCAAATAATTTTTGAATGCAATCTGCATATCTGGGAGAATTTCGGCAGCAGACATTATTTTGCCATTATCTTCCAAACTTATTTTTAGTTGAGAATCTTTTGAAACAACAGAACTTAGCGAGAAATTATCTACAACTAAATTGCTTTGGATAATGTTTGATACAAGTCTTAGAAGTTGTTTTGTAAATTCTTCTTTGCTTGTATATCGTTGTTGATAATCATCATCTATAAGTGTTATATGGTAGGAATTTACTCCATAATCTGTGTAAATATTCAGCTCGTCAAACAAGTTAGTCATTTGGATAAACATATTACTGTAAAAAGTATTGCATCTATCTACGCTTTTGAAAAACTCAAAAGTGTCGTCTTCTTGTGTTAGCGATATTTTTAGTTTATAGGGTTTGTTGTCAATCTTGATTTTGAAAATAGCAAAACGGCGGTTGCAATAGAAATTATCTTGGTTTGTTGTATCAAAACTAATACCTTTCAAGCTGTTAAAAGACATATCTCCCAAAGATATAGCCTCGATACATTCCATTAAACTAATGTTTTTCATAATACTATTTCTTTTGGGTTATTTGATAAATGACTTGCTAAGCGAACCTATTTCCAAAATCTTGATAAGTGAACTTAGTGATGTGTTGTAACACATTGCTTTGGGCATATTCAACTTGTCGTAATGTGTGTTTGGGTATAAGTTTTGTAGTTGTTCTTGGAACGACTCAGGAAGAGTACTCGACATATCATACAATAATTTTGTGTTGCGAATATCTGGTAGTTCTTCTTTGTCTGTTGGGAACACTATTTCTTTCTCATCGTCTTGGTTTGTAAGGTGTATATTAAACAACAATATATTCCCATTTTCGGTCGAAAGACGCATAAGTTTTTGTGAGATTTGTTTCATCTCGCTCGGTGTTGCATCGTTTGCCTCTCCGTCAGTAATGTTTATAACTATTGGAGGAAAACAATTTTTACCTTTGTGGTCTAACACCCACCTTTGCAACAAATAATATGCTCTGTCAAGTGCCTTGTACATAGGTGTTGTACCGTAAGGTTCGGTGTTAATATATTGGTTTATTGTACGTTGAGAAATAAATTTCTCGCCATTTGGTTTTTTACGCAAATAATCGTAGACTTTTGTGTCTATCTCGCACGAAACAATCTCGTTTATTGTCGAAAATCCTTCATTTTGAGTATGTTGTTCCAACAAATTATTTACCTCTCCATTTTGATAGCCCAAAACAGCAATATCAAAATAGTTATAGTATTGATTAAAATGTTTGCATCTAAATATAATTTCTTGTAAAGATGAATTTACAATTTTATTAAGTGCATCATTCTTTGACATTGTTTCTCCGTCAAAATTTATAGTTTCAGACATTGAACCCGAAATATCTAAAAGAAACATAAACGCTGATGGCGTATTTCTTGTAATAGTTGAATTATGTGTCATTGTTAAGTCGTTTTTATTTGTTAAGTTCTTTGCGATATTCAGAGAAGATAGTTGATTTAGAAACAAAACCAATATATCTGTCTGATGCGTCTGTTACAGGTAAGTTCCAAGCCTCAGATAAATCGAATTTGTCTAATATCATTGCAATATTATCCTCGTATTCGATAATTTGTGGTGGGTCTGTAATGTAGTCATCAACAGTCATTGTGTCGTAAAGTTCTGTAGAAAACATATCTTTTCGTATATCGTCAAGCGTAAAATACCCTTTTAGTCTTTGTTCGGAATCTATTACTGGGAAAATATTACGAGTACTTTTTTTGACTTCGTTTACAATCTCGCCCAAAGTCATTTCTTCGTTAATAGTACTAAAATCATTTTCTACTAATTGTCCAATATTTATGAAAATCATTGAACGGTCTGTGGCAAGAGATAGAGTGTCGCCAGAAAGTACTAACTCTCTTGTATATACAGAATATGGCGAGAAAAGATAACTAATTGCATAGGCTATTGCTGCTACCAACATAAGTGGAAGCATCAAAAAATATCCTCCCGAAATCTCGGCAATAAGGAATATTGCTGTCATAGGAGAGTCCATAGTGCCAGACATAACCCCTGCCATACCTACCAAAGTGAAGGATATAACTGGCAAATCAAGTCCAAAGAAAATATTTAGAGATGTGGCTACAAGATATCCAGTGAAAGCCCCAATAAACAAAGATGGAGCAAACACCCCGCCAACTCCGCCAGAGGCATTTGTACACGCCATAGCTATGGATTTTGTTATGATAATCATAAACAAAAACGCAAGTAGAACATAGGAGTTGTCTTGAAGTTCGTAGAACAGTGAGTTGCTAAAAATATATGAAGTGTCTTGTGTAAGAAGTTTTTCGATAGAGTCGTAACCTTGGCCATAAAGTGGAGGGAACAAAAATATCAAAACCCCAATACTCAAAGCTCCAATTATCCATTTTATATATTGCTTATCGATTTTTTTGAACAAATATTCGATTTTTGAAGATGAATATATTATCCAATGGGCAGCAAGTCCACAAGCAATAGCCAAAATAATATAATAGGGGATATTTCCGATATTGATATGTGCGGATTTTATCCCTCCAAAAACTGGCTCAAAACCGTGAAGAGCATATATGAAAGATGTTGATGTAACGGCAGCGATTAGTATAGGAATGATAGATTTGATAGTCATATCAATCATCAAAATCTCTAATACGAATACTACGCCAGTGATTGGGGCTTTGAAAATAGCTGCAACAGCTGCTGCTGCACCACAACCCAACAAAATAGCCGTTGGTCGGTGTCCCAAACGCAATATTCTTGCAAAGTTTGACCCAATGGCAGACCCTGTCATAACTATTGGAGCCTCTGGCCCTACCGAACCACCAAACCCAATAGTAACTGCACCAGAAATTGCCGAAGAGTACATATTGTGAGGCTTGATTTTGGCTTGTTTGTGCGAAATAGCTTTTATTACACGAGTAACTCCGTGTCCGATTGGTTCTTTGATAACGTTTTTGACAAAAAGTGTTACGATTATGATACCAATTATAGGGAGTGTAAAATACAGAATGTTAATTTGGCTTTGGTCTTGGTATTGAGCCAAGAAGTCTTTGATACCAACTACAATTCCCTCAAATAAATATACGATAATTCCAGCGGTAAGACCTATTATTATTGCCATAATAACCATTAGGTTTTTCTCTGGGATTTTTTTAGCTTTTATGATTGTATAGCGAAAAAGAACATTGAGTTTATTTAATTTCATTTGTTATTATATTTCTATGTTATAATTAAAATCTTAGGTTTGCAAAAATAATAAAAAATTGTGAATGAACTATGAATTTTTTATAATAAAATTAGTGTAAATCTAAATGAAGATACAATTATTTGGATTAGTAAAATATTTATTAAAAAAAGTATGATTATGTTGTTTTTTATATTTATAATTTGTACATTTGTCTGATATTTGTTTTTGAGATATGCAGAGAGAGAAAAATATTTTAAGAAAACCTAATTGGTTAAAAATTAATCTTCATAATACAGAAGATTTTGCTTATGTGTCAGAGATTGTTGAAAGCAACGGTTTGCACACAATTTGTAGTAGTGGTAAATGTCCCAATATGAGTGAATGTTGGAGCAGGGGAACAGCTACATTTATGATACTTGGCAATATTTGCACTCGCTCTTGTAAGTTTTGTGCAACTGCCACTGGAAGACCAAAAGCAGTTGATACTAACGAACCTCAAAAAATTGCTAATTCAGTGTTTTTGATGAAACTTAAACATTGCGTTATCACATCTGTCGATAGAGATGATTTGGCAGATGGAGGAGCAGAGATTTGGGCAGAAACAGTGAAAGCTATTCGTGCCAAAAATCCAAATACTACTATTGAGTTGTTGATACCCGATTTTGACGGCAAAACAGACTTGGTGGATATTGTGATTGCTTCTAATCCCGATATAATTGGGCATAATATCGAAACTTGTGAGCGTTTGACTCCAAATATTCGTTCAAGAGCCAAATATCACACTTCGCTTAGTGTTATTAAACACATATCACAGAGTGGAGTTGTAAGTAAAAGCGGTTTGATGGTTGGAGTTGGCGAAAGCGACGAAGAGGTTTTACAGACTTTGCAAGATTTGAGAAATAATGGTTGTCAGATAGTTACTATTGGTCAGTATCTTCAACCTACAAAAAATCATCTTCAAGTCGAGAGATATGTTCACCCAGATGTATTCCAAAGCTACAAAACGGCTGGTGAAGAAATGGGATTTGCATATATAGAATCTGCCCCTATGGTACGTTCATCATATATGGCAGACAAAGCAGTTAATGCTGCAAAAATTAAAAAAAGTTTAGGACAAAACTAAAATGATAGAAGTAAATAAAATTGATTTAGGGTTGATTGAATATGCCAAAGCGTGGGATATTCAAAAATCGTACTTTGAGCAAGTAACACAGCGAAAAGAGGGAAGTCAATTAAATTACTTATTACTTTGTGAGCACCCTCACGTTTACACTTTGGGCAAGAGTGGAGATATTCATAATTTGCTCGTGAATGATGAGTTTTTGAAAAAAATAGGTGCTACGTTTTTTAAAATAGATAGAGGAGGTGATATTACTTATCACGGATTTGGTCAGCTTGTTGGATATCCAATCTTGAATATTTCTGATTTTGGAATAGGTCTAAGAGAATATATCTACAAAATAGAACAAGCAGTCATTTGTACAATCAAACACTGGGGAATATGTGGAGAGAGGATTGATGGTGCAAGTGGAGTGTGGATTAAAACTCCTCAGGGGAACAAAAAGATTTGTGCTGTTGGTGTCAAAGCCTCTCGTTGGGTTACGATGCACGGTTTTGCACTTAATGTAAACACTAATCTTAGTTATTTTGGATATATCAATCCTTGTGGGTTCGACCGTAACAGTGTTACGTCAATCAAAGAACTTACTGGTGGGGCTGATATAGACTTTGAAACTGTAAAAGAAACATTCTCGAAAGAGTTTGCTTTGCAGTTTGGGTGCTGGATAAAATAAAAAAAATATATATGGTAGCAGTGAAGAAATGGATTCTCAATCCCCAAGGGGAGCCTGAGAAGACATTGTCGCTATCCCAACAATTAGGGATTTCGACTGTTTTATCTAATCTGCTTGTACAAAGAGGAGTTGATACTGTGGAGAAAGCCCACAAGTTTTTCAATCCTAATTTAAATGAATTGCATTCTCCTTTCTTGATGAAAGATATGGATAGTGCGGTGGAGCGTTTGAAGCAAGCGATTAGTAACAATGAAAAGATTATGGTCTATGGGGACTATGATGTTGATGGTACTACTGCTGTTTCGTTAATCTATGTATTTATATACTATATATTGGGTCATACCAATGTACAGTTTTATATTCCAGACCGTTATAATGAGGGTTATGGAATTAGCAAAAAAGCTATTGATTATGCGGACAGTTGTAACACAAAATTATTTATTGCATTAGATTGTGGTATCAAAGCCGTTGAGGAAGTTGATTACGCAAAATCTAAGGGTATAGATTTTGTGATTTGTGATCATCACCTTCCTGGTGAATCTTTGCCACAAGCTGTGGCAGTATTAGACCCAAAACGTGAGGATTGTAATTATCCTTTTGATGAGCTTTCGGGCTGTGGAGTTGGTTTTAAACTCGCACAAGGCTATGCAGAGCGTTTCAAAATCCCATTTAATAAAGTAGAATCATTACTCGATTTTTTGGTAATTAGTATTGCTTCGGATATTGTAGCAATCGTAGATGAGAATAGAATTTTGGCTTACCACGGTTTGCGTAAACTTAATTCTCAGCCTTGTATGGGACTAAAAGCAATTATTAGTACTTGTGAGCTCCAAAACCAGCAAATCACTATTGATGATATTGTGTTTAAGATTGGCCCAAGAATAAATGCTGCTGGACGTATGGAAAACAATATTGAGGCAGGTAGTTCTTCGGGAGGAAATAATGCAGTTAAATTGCTAATTTCTCGTACTCGTGAAGATGCAGATAAGTTTGTGAAGATTGTTGATGACCGAAACTCTGACCGTAAGGAAAAGGATCGTACAATTACTTTGGAGGCTTTGGATATTGTCAAAAAAGACCCAAAATTTAACGAAAAGAAATGTACTGTTATATTTAATCCTCTGTGGATTAAAGGGGTTGTCGGAATTGTTGCATCACGTTTAATCGAAAAATACTATCGACCAACTGTTGTTCTTACCGAATCAAATGGTTTGGTGTCGGGTTCGGCTCGTAGTGTGGCAGGTTTTGATTTATATCAAGCAGTAGAGCATTGCTCCGATTTGTTAGAGAATTTTGGAGGGCATACTTATGCAGCTGGAATGACTCTGAAACGTGAGAATTTAGAAGCGTTTATTGCAAAATTCGAGAAATACGCCCAAGAGAACATTACTGATGATATGCTTGTGCCTCATATAAACGTAGATGCTGATATTGATTTGAAATATGTCAATAAAAAACTTATGACAGATTTATTTAAGTTTCACCCATTTGGCCCGGGCAATATACGTCCTGTTTTTCGTTCACGCAAATTGAATGATGCGGGAATGGGTCGCACGGTCGGTCGTGAGGGCGAACACCTTAAATTAGACGTTGTGAGTAGTGATGCTACTTCGCCAATTCCAGCAATAGGTTTTGGTTTGCAACACTATGCAGATATAGCTTTGGGAGGACACGCATTTGATATGTGTTACTCGATTACCGAAAACTGTTATCGTGGGGAGTCTAAACTCCAACTCAGAATTAAAGATGTAAAAAAATCCACATAAAAATTTAATATTGTCCGCTAAAAACGAAACTCGCCTATCTTGTCTATTTCACCGATGTTAATAACTCACGTACGCCAGTACGCTACGTTATATAAGCAAAATAGCCTAAGAGATTCGAGTTTATTGGAATTTTGTAAGGTTTCGGAAAGATAAAAATTATGTTACGTATAGAAAAAATATACAACTTGTTTTTGGAGTGTAAAAATATATCTACTGACAGCAGAAATATTACCTCTTTCTCACAAAATGGGAATAAGGTGATATTTTTTGCTTTAAAAGGAGATAATTTTGACGGGAACAAGTTTGTTGAAAAGGCTTTGGCAGAGGGTGCAACATACTGTATTGCAGATGATTTGTCTTTGAATGATAATCCCCGTGTAGTGGTAGTTGGTGATGTGCTTACTACTCTCCAAAATCTTGCGAATTATCATAGAAAACAGCTTTCTACAAAAATATTTTCAGTTACTGGGAGTAATGGCAAAACAACTACAAAAGAACTTTTGTATGCGGTTTTATCAAAAAAATATAAAACAGTTGCTACTGTTGGTAATTTGAATAATCATATTGGAGTGCCACTGACTTTGCTTTCTATTCCCACTGACTGCCAAATTGCAATAGTAGAAATGGGAGCTAACCACCCCAAAGAAATAGCACAATTATGTGGTATTGCAGAGCCTGATTATGGTTTGATTACCAATATTGGCAAAGCACATTTAGAGGGTTTTGGTTCTCAGCAGGGAGTTGCAAAAGCAAAAGGAGAGATGTTTGATTTTCTTTCTACTAATGGATTTATTTTTTATGATGACTCTTGCAGTTGGTTGAGTGCTTTGGCAAAAGATTTTGATGCTCAAAGAAAAATAGCTTATCGTACGCTTTCTGTAAACTTTTCGGAGGGTAGTAGTGGAGAACTTGTAATGAATTACAAAGGGGTTTTGTATCACACAAAACTAATTGGGGATTACAATCGTTTTAATGTTGCTTCGGCAGTAGAAGTTGGTCTTTATTTTGGTGTGAATGAGCAAGAAATAAAACAAGCGATTGAAAGCTATGAACCTACTCTAAAACGCTCCCAACTAATCGAATGTCAAACAAATACCATCGTTCTTGACGCATACAATGCTAATCCGTCAAGTATGGAACTTTCTATTAATAATTTTGCAAAAATGAAAGATCAAAACAAGATATTGATTTTGGGAGATATGAAAGAACTTGGGGAACACACTCTAAATGAGCATATTCAGATACTAAAACAAGTCGAAAAGCTTGGTTTTGAGAAAGTATATATTGTAGGTGAATATTTTGTAAATGCTTTGAAAAAATATAATATATCGGCAAAATCATTTGAAAATACAACAAATTTGATTACCTTTATCAAAAATTCAGAAATAATCAATCATACAATACTTATCAAGGGTTCTAATTCAATGAAATTAGATAGTATTGTAGATTTTTTGCGTAGATAAATTTAAAAAAATAATTATGATAGTTAGTAATGAACATTTGAGCGATATTTTGTCGATAGAGGAAAATCGAAAGTATTTGGAACTTCTTTCTACAAAATTTCCAACAATCTCAAAAGCAGCTACTGAGATTATAAATCTACAAGCTATTTTGAATCTTCCAAAAGGTACAGAACACTTTTTGGCTGACTTGCACGGAGAAAGTGAGGCTTTTCGTCACGTGCTTAGAAACGCATCTGGGGTAATCAAAACTAAGGTTAGTGAGAATTTTCCAGAGTTAAACGAGGAAGAGCGTAAAAACCTATGTACTCTGGTATATTATCCTGAGGAAAAACTCAAAAAAAATCACGAAGAGGGTATTTGTACAAACACTTGGTACAAATCTACTTTGCAACACCTAATCAAATTAACTGGTATTGCATCTTCAAAATATACTCGCTCAAAAACTCGTAAGGCCTTGCCTGAGGATTATCGCTATGTGATAGAGGAACTATTGCACGAGAGTAGAAGTACAAACTCTAACCACAAAGATTACTATAATACTATTATGGATAGTATGATTAGTATTGATAGAGCTGACCAATTTATAACAGCAGTATGTAATACTGTACAGAAACTTATTATTGATAGACTTCATATTGTTGGAGATATTTATGATAGAGGCCCGGGGGCTCACAAAATTCTTGATATGCTCAAAAGCTACAAAAACTATGATATTCAGTGGGGTAATCACGATATTTTGTGGATGGGTGCAGCTTGTGGCAACGAGGCGTGTATTGCAAACGTAGTGCGTATTTGTACTCGTTATGCAAACTTCGAAACATTGGAAGACGGTTATGGAATTAACCTATTGCCTTTGGCACGTTTTGCAATGAAATATTACGAAAATGACCCTTGTAGTTGTTTTATGCCAAAGTCTGACAACAAGTCTATGACCGATACAGACAAAATGTTGATAGCTCAAATGCACAAGGCTATTTCTATTATTCAATTCAAAGTTGAGCATACGATAATCACTGAAAACCCAGATTATGATGCACAAGACAGAAACTTGTTGCATTTGATTGATTTTGAAAAAGGAGAAATTACTCTTGGTGGAAAAACTTATCCAATGTTGGATATGAATTTTCCAACCATTGACCCCAAAAATCCTTATGAATTGAGTGTTGAGGAACGATTGATTATCGACAGATTGCGAGAATCTTTTGTGAATAGCGACAAGCTCCAAGCTCACATAAAAGAGCTTTATGACAGAGGAAGTATGTATCTTAAAATCAATTCTAATTTGTTGTATCACGCAGCAGTTCCTTTGGACGAAAATGGTGCATTAAAACCTGTAAAAGTTAAAGGTGAGTGGTGTAGAGGTAAAAAACTTTATGACAAAATAGATAATTTAGCAAGAATTGCATTTTTCTCGGAAGATGATAACGAAGAGACTCATTATGCTGTAAATTATATGTGGTATTTGTGGTGTGGAGCAGATTCTCCATTGTTCAACAAGGACAAAATGACGACTTTTGAACGTTATTTTATTGCAGACAAAGCCACTCACAAAGAGACAAAAGGACATTACTATAATCGCCATAGTAGCGAAGATGTTATTTTGATGATTTTGAGAGATTTTGGTATTCGTAACGATGAATTATCGCATATCATAAATGGACACGTTCCTGTCAAAACAATCAAAGGAGAAAGTCCAATCAAAGCCAATGGTCGTTTGCTTGTGATAGACGGAGGATTTGCAAAAGCCTACCAAAAAGAAACTGGTATTGCAGGTTATACACTTGTATATAACTCTATTGGTATGCAGCTTATCCAGCACGAACCATTTAATTCCAAAGCAGATGCTGTGGAAAATGGCTCGGATATTAAATCAACAAAATTCTTGGTCGAGGAGGCTTCTTATCGTCTGAAAGTAGCCGATACAGATATGGGAAAAATATTGATTAGTCAAGTATCTGACCTTCAAGACTTATTGGAGGCATATAGATTGGGAGTTATCAAAGAAAGATAAAAACGAAACTCACCTATCTTGTGTATTTTGTAGATGCTCTGCTTCAAGTACGCCAGTACGCTACGTTATGACCATCAGCAAAATATCCTAATAGATATATTTAATCTGTAATTATTCTGTTTACAATCAATAAAAGGGAGAAACTTAGTTTCTCCCTTTTATTGATAATTTAGTTTTTTTTAATAAATTTGCACCAAATATATATGTGTTATTGTTATTAAAACATAACAATATGCAATATAACCCAAATGATTAGTATTAGTTAAAACAGATTAAATGAAGAATTCCTTATTATTTTTGGTACTTACATTGCTTACTGTTACAAGTTGTAGTAAAAGTAAAGTAATAGACAATGATAGTAATAATACACAAAGTGAGATTGGCTTTTCCCCTTATGTAAATCTAAATACAAAAGGTGAAATAATTGATGGTAATACTGATTGGCTAACTGACGGCAGAGTTTTTCGTGTTTTTGGATTTGACCAAACCCAAACAGAATCTACTGTGTATATGGACAGTGAAGTTTCTTGCCTTGATAAGATTTGGAGTTATAGCCCAATTCAATATTGGCCAAAAAATAATAAGCTTGATTTCTTTGCTGTACACGAAACAGGTACAATCAAAGGGGAGATTACTAAAACGAGAACTTCGGGTTTGTCTTTTGATTACAAAGTTTCTACTGATATTAGTACTCAGGTTGATTTGATGACTGCACAATCATTTGATAACTCTTATGAAACTGTTTCGGCAGTAGGAGGAAGTGTGCATCTTACTTTTAATCACGCTCTATCAAACATTGTTATCAAAGCAAAAACATTACATTCCTTAGAACTTTATGTAAATAGTTTAGAACTCAAAAACTTTAAATCTGAGGGAAGGTTTAATCAATTTATAAAAAAAGATGCTATCAAACTAACAGATGAGGAATTGTTTGGTCAGTGGTCTGCTCAAAAATCACCAGTATCATATATTCCTGTTCTTAATGTAGGTCCAACTACTGATATAACTGGTGAGACTGTACAGATTACAGATACAGAAAATCAATTAATGTTATTACCACAAGAAATAGTTAAAGCAGACTTTTCGAGTGGGGTAGCAAGTGTTAGTTCTCCCTACATAGTCATCTCTTGCAAGATTAAAAGCAATGGCATATATCTTTTAGGAAGTCAAACAGAGTTCAAAAACATTAATATTGCACTTACGCCAATCAAGTGGATACCTGGTAAACGATATGTTTATACTTTGGTTTTAGGAGCAAATGGAGATGGCGTCGTTACTGATGATGGTCAAAAACCACTAAGCCCTATTGGGTTTGAAACCACAATAGAAACTTGGAACGATTCAACCATTAACCAGTATTAGTAGTTTATTACTTTTAGTGGACAGTAATACAACAAAAATATTAGAGCTTTATTCTTTCCATTTTTTGCGTTTTGCAGAAATTTCTGCACATTGTTCAATTCTTTCCACAACGCTCAAAACTGTGTCGTCAATGGTTTGAGGAAGGTGGTAGAAAGTGGGGGAGGCAGGTAGGATTATTCCTCCTGCAAGAGTTATAAGTCGCATATTTTCGATATGGATTAAATTGTATGGACTTTCACGTAGAGCGAGGATTAATTTTTTTCTTTCTTTGAGAATCACATCTGCTGCACGAGTAATCAATGAGTCCGAAACTCCGTGGGCAATGCGTCCCATACACCCTGCCGAGCAAGGTACAATTATCATCACATCATCGCAGTTAGAGCCAGAGGCAATCGAACAATAAAAATTATGATTGTCCAAATGCTCCACTTTATTTCCTAATTTTTGCAACCAATCTGTGCCAATCTCCAATTCGACAACGCTTTTTGCATTGTCCGATAGAATTAAATGTATTATTTCTATTTCTGGATTTTTTACCAAATTTTGTAATAGTTTTTGTGCATAAATTGCTCCACTTGCGGCTGTTATTGCAATGCTTACTTTCATAATGTTTTTGTGTTTGAAATCCAAAAATAATGGTTTATTTTTATAATATTGTAATAATTATCAAATATTATTCCATAATTTTTTATTGTAATAAAAAAAACAGTATATTTGTTGATGTATTAATTAAAAAAAACCATACTATGAAAAGAATATTTTTATTTTTAGTGCTTGTTTCTGCATTGGTATCTTGTGGAAATTCAGGACAGAAAAAAGAAGTTATGACAGAAACAACTGGTTCTCCTTATGAATTAGTTTTAGTTTGCGAGAATTATTTGTATGATGGTGAACTTGGAGATACCCTAAAAGGAGTGTTTTTATCTCCCGAATTAATGTTAAATCAACCAGAACCAAAATTCTCTATTGTTCATAAGAGAAATGCTGGTTTTACTGGAATTTTTAAATATCACAGAAACATTATTATGATGGAGGTTGATACAACCCTTTCTGATGATAAAAAACTACAATATGGTATTTTGCACGACCAGTGGGCAAAACCTCAGGTTGTAGTTGTGCTTAAAGCACAAAGCGAAGAGATGCTTAAAAATCTTTTTATCCAAAAAAGTGCTGAGATTTATAATTATTTAGAAAAAGCAGAGCAAGAGCGTTTTGTGTCAAAGCTTGTTAGATATTCTGACGAAAATCTTGTTAAACAAGTTGCTGAGGCTGTTTCTGTAAATATTAAATTACCTAAGAATTACAAAATTCGCAATGTGATAAAGCCTGATTTTGTTTGGTTGTCTTACGAGATGCCTATTTCAAGTCAAGGTCTTGTTATTTATACTTATCCTTATGAGGGTAACGAATTTAATGCAGAAAACCTTATCGCAAAACGTAATGAGTTTGTAAAACGTATCCCGGGACAAAAGGAAGGAACGTATATGCAAACATCTGATGCTTTTGCTCCAATAGTAGAAAATGTTATGATTGGAGAAAGAAAATGGACTAAACTTAGTGGTTTCTGGAATGTTTATAATGACTTTATGGGCGGTTCTTATCGTAACTACACAACTATCGACGAGGCTAATAATAGAGTAGTGTCTGTGGATTGTTATGTTTATTCTCCTGATGGAAACAAAGGTCAAAGAAATTACATAAAACAACTTGAAGCAGTAGTAAAAACTGTCAAACTATAATGAAAAACTTACTTTTATTTTTGTTCCTTTTCTCTTTTTTGAGTTGCAAAGGAAGCGACACACCAGAGGTTTTGACTTTGGAAGAAAAAATAGCCAAAATGTTAATTGTTGGTTTTGATGGTTACTACTACAATCCCAACAATCAAGTAGTGAAAGATATTGTTCAGCACAAAGTTGCGGGGGTTATTCTGTTTGAGAGAAACATTACTCCTATCGAGAAAAAACAAAATTCTATTGATATTTTGAAAGATTTGTGCGACAATTTGCAAAAACTTAGAAATGATAAAATTATTATTTCGATAGACCAAGAGGGAGGAAGAGTTACAAGACTAAAAGAAAAATACGGTTTTCCAAAATTCGTTAGTGCTAAGTATCTTGGAGATTTAGATAATCAAGATTCTACAAAACACTATGCTCAACTTACTGCAAAATGGTTGAATTATTTGGGTATTAACACAAATTATACTCCTGTTGCAGATGTTATCGTAAATCCGAATTGCCCTGTTATTGCAAAATTAGACAGGGCATATTCTTCGGATTACAACAAAGTAATCGAAAATGTCAAAACAACAGTTGATTGTTTTGCAGATAATTATATTTATACTTCTCTAAAACATTTCCCCGGACACGGTAGTTCTGCCGTAGATAGCCATTTGGGTTTTACAGATGTTAGTAGTTCGTGGCAAGAACAAGAATTAGAGCCGTTTAAGGCTATGATTGCTGATAGTAACACAACTATGATTATGGTTTCACATTTGTTTAATAGTCGATTTGATGACACATATCCTGCCACTTTGTCAGAAAAAACTGTGAGTGGTCTTTTGCGTACACAATTAGGTTGGAATGGAGTTGTTGTTACAGATGATATGCTTATGAAAGCTATTGTTGATAACTATGGATTTGAACAAGCTGTGTGTTTGGCAATAAATGCAGGTTGTGATTTGTTTATATATAGTGGTAAACTTCAAGGAAACGACAAACCTATTTCAGAACTATTTATAGATACAGTTGTGAAATTGGTAAAAGAAGGCAAGATTAAAGAAAGCACAATCGAACAAGCAAATAAGAGAGTAGATAAATTATTAAATAAGTTTTAGACAGACAATGAAGAGAGGGAACGAAAGCAAACCACATATTGGAATTTTTGGTAGATGTAATGCAGGTAAAAGTACTTTATTGAATTTATTGTCTGGCGAGGCAGCTGCAATAGTTTCGCCCGAAAGAGGCACTACTACCGACCCCGTAAAACGTTCGATGGAGATACTTGATTTTGCCCCAGTTGTGATGATTGATACAGCGGGGGTTGATGATACAACACTACTCGGAAAAGAGCGTTTGAGCAAAACATTGGAAGTAATGTATCAAATTGATATGGCAATAATTGTGTATAGAGGACAGTGGACTTTGCACGAAGAATTATTGTTGTCAAAAATCAAAGACCAATCCATTCAGTATATTATTGTCAATAATTTGGAGGGAGAAAATCCTCAGTTGAGTGCCGAAACAAACAAAATTTCTTTGTCGCTTTTGGAGAGTGATGAAAATGGAAGAAACACAATCCTAAACACTATAAAAACTACTTTGCCAGAATATTCTTATACGTTGGGTTCGATGTTTGGCAAACGAGTTTCGGAAAATGAAATAGTCGTGCTTGTTTGTCCTATTGATAGCGAAGCTCCTGCTGGTCGTATGATTTTGCCACAGGTTCAAGCCATACGAGATTTGCTCGACAAAAACAGTATTGCAGTAGTTGTTCAGCCAGAACAGTTGGCACAAATTATTGCAACTATTCCAAATGTTAAATTGGTAGTTACAGATAGTCAAATTATTGATGTTGTAAACAAAATAGTTGATAAGCGTGCAGAGATTACTACATTTAGTATTTTACTTGCGGCACTCAAAGGTGATATGGCTCTATACAAACAAGGTCTTATGAAGATTGATGAGCTTAAAGATGGCGACAAAATATTGATGTTGGAGAGTTGTTCTCACCAAACAAGTTGTGAGGATATTGGAAGGGTTAAAATACCAAAGTGGTTGAGAGAATATACTGGCAAAAAACTTGAATTTGATTTTGTTCAAAAACTTTCGGCTTTGCCAGAGGATATGTCTTCGTACGCAATGGCTGTTCAGTGTGGTGCTTGTATGGTTACACGCCGTCAGTTGCAGGGTAGAATCCACAGAGTAGCAGCACACGGTTTGCCTATCACAAACTATGGAATGTTGATTTCAAAAATTAGAAAATGAGTCGTCAGTCATTTGGTATAAAGAACACTAAAATATCACTTATATTCTATGTGATACTGTTGATTTTGACTTTTTTTTCTCGCAAGATATTTATTGATGCTCTTGGCACAGAGATAGTTGGTCTTAGTTCGGCTATGCTCAATATTCTGAATATAATTAATCTTTCGGAACTTGGAGTTGGCACAGCAATAGCCACAACTCTATACAAACCTTTGTACGATAAAGATAATTCAAAAATTAGTGATATAATTTCTATTTTGGGTTATTTCTATCGTATTATTGGTTTTGTAGTTATAGGTATTGGTGTGTTGTTGCTTGTTGCTATGCCTTTTTTGTTTTCGGACAAGGGTGTAGAAATGCACTGGGTTTATATGGCGTTTGGAGCAATGTTTTTGTCAAACTTAGTTCCGTATTTTATTAGCTACGAACAAACAATTTTGACTGCCGACCAAAGATATTACGAGATTGCAGCTGCAACAAACATAACTGTAATACTTAGGGTGGTGGTGCAGGTTATTTTGCTAAAAGTATTTGATTTGGGCTATGGTTGGTGGTTGGTGTGCGAGGCTGTATCTGCAATATTGCTTGGAATATGGTTGGTGCATAGGGTCAAAACTCTTTATCCAAAACTTAATTCTTCGTGGGTGCGAGGTAAAAATATTAGAAAAACATATCCAGAAATTTTTGTCAAAGCTCGTCAGATTATTCCTCATCGTATTTCTTCGTCCGTCCTAAACCAAACAGACAATATTTTGCTTTTGATTTTGACTTCGCTCGAAAGCATTACTCTATATACTAATTATTCGCTTTTGATGAGCAAGAGTGTAGCTCTTGTGTCAAATAGTTTTAATGGCTTGATTGCAGGTGTTGGAAATTTGATTGCTCAGGGAAATATGGATTCTATCAAAAAACTTTTTTGGGAATTTAATGCTCTGTTTTTTGTTATTTCGTCTGTACTTGCTATTGGTTTCTATCATTTGTCAAGTCCTTTTGTAGGGCTGTGGTTGGGAGGTGAGTTTGTGCTTGGTACAGATATTGTTATTCTCCTTTCAGTTAATGCTTTTTTGAGTATAATGCGACTTCCTCTAATATATTTCACAAACGGTTATTCTTTGTTCAAGGATACTTGGGCTCCCTGTGTTGAGGCTCTCATAAACTTAGTGTTTTCTTTTGCATTTGGGTATTTTTATGGAATTATGGGTGTAATGCTCGGAACTGCTATAAGCCTTAGTTTTATGCAGGTTTGGAAACCATATTTCTTTTATAGCGAGATTTTCAAAATTAGTGTTTTGAATTATTGGAAAGAATTACTCAAATATATTATAGTTTTTGTATTTGTATGGCTTGTAATAGATCTATTCTCTGAGTTTTTATTCTCGAAACTTCCTCTCGAAAGTTTCTTTATTTGGATTATAGATGCAGTGATAATTTGTGTGATGGCACTGTTTATGTTTGTTGCAATTTTGTATAAATTGTCTTCTGGAATGAGAAATGTTACAGATAGATTTATCTCTATTCTTAGATAGTATTGTTTACTAAAACCGAAACTCGCCTATCTTGTTTTGTTGCTGTCTTGTAAAAAATCTTAAATAACTTTTATTTAATTTGTGTTTGTCTATTAATAGTCTTATTTAGTCTATTATCAGAATTTTTATACTATTTGTTGTTTATAAATAGCTATCTTCACGCTGCAACAAAAACTAATACTTACTTAAATAATTATATGAGAAGAATTTTATTTTTATCAATTCTATCTTTTCTTTTTGTAACCTTTGCGTTCGGACAGTCCAAACGTTCAACTGTTACAGGGAAAATTATCGACTTAGACACAAAAACTCCTTTGATTGGTGCAGTTGTAATAAAAGATACTGTTACGGGAGCAGGAGTAATAACAGACGATAAAGGGCAATTTATACTTAAAAATATGTTGCTTGGCAAAGACAACAAAATTTTTGTTGAATATGTTGGGTATCATAATATGGAGGTTGTAATCAAGCCTACAAAAACTAATTTTGTATTGCCTTCGCCAATTACATTGGCTTCGGCTATGAAAATGAAAGAAATTGTAGTTTATGGCACTGCACCTATTGCAGAGGTTAAAGGCGATACGACACAATTTAATGCAGGAGCTTACAAAACTAATCCAGATGCCTCGGCAGGTGATTTACTTGCAAAAATGCCGGGATTTAAACAATCCGAAGACGGTAGTGTTTCGAAAGAGGGGGAAACAATCACAAAAGTGCTTGTTGATGGTAAAAACTATTTTAGAGATGATGCCGCAGCAGCTCTAAATTCTCTCCCAGCAAATATTGTTGAGTCAATACAGTTTATAGACGACAAAACAGACGAAGCTAAATTTACTGGTTATGATGATGGAGAACGTGTGAAAACAATCAATATAGTTACGAAAACCAAACAGAAAAGTGCTGTTATGGGCGAGTATTATGCAGGTTATGGACGTGGAGAGAACTCTAAAAACCACTATATGGGCAGTGCAAATACGAATATATTTACCAAAAAGGATATTATTACTATTGGTTTTGGTGCTAATAATATCAATATGAACCCTATTTCTCAACGTGGTTACTATGGAGGTGGTAGCTCCTCTGGTATTAGTTCGCAGGCAGGTCTTAGGTTTAATTACGACCGTCAGATAAAAGATGGTAGTTTCTCTGCAACTTATATTTTTAGAGATTCAGAGCGTAAACGAGAGTCTTTTACTAATCGTACTTACAAAACAGACGAGAGTACTATGCTCAAATATGATACAACAAATACTAACAATCAAATTCATAGAATTTTTATTAACTACGAACAAAAACTTAATGCAAACAACAAAATATTTGCACGTCCAAGTTTTTCGTTTACAACTACCGAAACTACTTCTGCAAATATTCAAGAAAATAAATATTCTGACCAACAATTAAACACTGTTACCACATCTAAATCTATTTCGGATAAATTCTCGTACCGAATTAATCCAAATGTTATGTGGTTTCATAATTTTACACCAAAACAGTTTTTGACAACATCTTTCAGAGCGTCTATATCTGATGATGACCAAACTCGTTTTTTGGAAAACAATATTGCAAAAATCAAAGAAGATATTTTGGTGGATTCGGTTTCTAACCAAAAAATAAAAGACTTAATTGGTTCAAACAATGTAAATTTTGGAGCAAACTACACACTTAGATTTTCAAAAAAACACTCTATGTCTGTGCGTTATGGAATGACTTATGATTGGAGTACTAACGACAAGAAAACCTATGCGTGGGATAATACTACTGGGACTTACAAAGATATAAATGATGATTTATCTAATACTTTTGAACGTGATTATTTGACAAATCGTTTGACTTTGGGTTATAGCTACAACAAAGACAATATTCAAAATGTTCACATAGGCGTGGGATATAGAAATTCGGCTTTGCAAAACGAACAGACTTATCCAGAGGTCTTGCAAGCTCAAAAATATAATTTCAACTCGCCAGATGTGTTTTCTATGTATCGTTACAAAATATCTAAATCTAAGATGTTTACTATGATGATAAATAGTACTTCACAACTTCCTTCACTTAACCAACTTCAAGAAGTTTTGGACGTTACAAATCCTATTGATGTGCGTATTGGTAACTCGCAATTAGACCAAGCATATAGAACTATGTTTATGCTAAATTACAGAACGTCTAATGTCAAAAAATCTACAAGTTTTAGTGTGTATAGTCGTGTTGTGAATACTCAAAACTATTTTTCGCAAAGAACTCGTACTTTGAAAGAAGATGAGGTGATTGGTGGAATTTTGGTGCAGAAAGGTGCAAAAATTACGACTTATGATAATATGGACGGTATGTGGAGTTGGAGAATGGGCTCAAACTATGCAATGCCTTTCAAAGCTATCAAAAGTAGCGTTAATATGGGTCTGAACTATTCGCTTAGTCGTTATCCTTCTATGCAAGACGGTAACAAATATTTTACTTTGAACAACTCTGTTGATTACGATTTGAATATTGTTAGTAATATTACTCCAGATTTGGATTTTACAGTTGGTTCAAATACTATGTTTACAAATGCAAAAAGTGATATATCTAATTCTTCAAACGTTGTAGAACAAGTTGTGAAAGTGAAATTGGATTGGATTTTCTGGAAAGGATTTTTTGTGAATGTGGATTATAATTACAGATATAATTATATTTCTAATGCTCCAAATATCGACCGTCATCAAAATATTTTGAACGCAGCTATTGGTAAGAAATTTTTGGATAATAAATTAGAAGTGAGGATTAGTGGTTTTGACTTGTTGAACCAGTATCGCAGTATATTTACATCTACTTCCGAACAATATATTCAGTCTGTTGTGTCAAACAACTTGACTCGTTACGTTGCTTTCTCTGTAAAATACAAATTTAGTACTCTCAAAGCACAAGGTTTGAGAACACAAAATAACAATAATTACAGACGTGGACACGGGCCTCGTATGATGAGGTTCTAAAACCGTAGATAAAAAAAGATATATTTAGTTGGATAGCAATAAAATAATTTATACATTTGGGGGAGGGCTACCTCCCCTTTGTTTTTTGATATGAAAGAAAAAAATAATATAAACTACAAAAAGATTGCTCCCCATATACTGGCTTGGGTAGTTATATTTTTTATATATGTATTTGTGTTGAGTACAACTTCGCAGAATCCTACTGCCGAAGAATATTGGTATTTTATAGTACATAATTTCCCTATTTGGTTGTTATATGCTGTGTTGTTTTACTTCAATATCTTTTTTTTAATTCCTAAATTGCTTTTCAAAAACTATAAAATTGTTTTTACAGCAATTTCTGTTATTCTTATTTTTGTGATGGGTTTGGGTGTTACCTACTACAAACAATCCAATTATAGAGGACGATTAAAATCTTATATTGTTGCCGAAAGTCAGCGTACAGATATTACTGTTTACAAAAAAAACAAGAATATTAAACGCCTCGAAACTCGTATAGAGAACACTTATTTGACAAGATATTTCAATCCTGTTCATAGTATGAATATCTCTACAACATATAGTTTTATACTTGTGATTGTGTCGAGTATATCTATTTCTGTTATTGGTAGGTGGAAGAGTAGAGAGAAAGTAGTTGAGGAGATTAATCGTCAGAAAATTGAATCGGAGTTGGCTTATCTCAAACAGCAGATTAATCCGCATTTTCTGTTTAATGCTTTGAACTCTATATATTCACTGGTTTTGCCACATTCAGACAAAGCGAGTGATGTTGTACTTAGACTGTCGAGTATTTTGAGGTATATGCTGTACGAAACAGACCGTGAGAAAGTGCCAGTTACAAAAGAACTTGAAATTCTTGCTGATTATATCGAATTATCTAAACTGAAATGTGCAGATGCAAGTCAGATTAAATACAATTTTGAGGGTGAATTTTCGAGTTATTGGATAGAGCCTCTTTTGATGATACCTTTTATCGAAAATGCTTTTAAGTATGGGACAAACAATATAGACCAAACTGTTATTGACATAAATGTGAAATGTGAAAATGAAAATTTTGTGTTTACGGTAACAAACAAAATTTTGGTTTTTGAGAAAATAGATAGCCATTCGGGTATAGGTGTCAAAAATATTTCACGACGTTTGGATATTTTGTATGCAGACAATCATACCTTAGAAATAAATAATAGTGATGGAATTTTTAGTGTTGTTATGGCTCTTCCGCTAAAAAGTTAGTATATTTGTTTTTTGAATTATATAAATATTAAATAAAATGTTAAGATGTATAGCTATTGATGATGAGCCTTTGGCACTAAACGTAGTAGAGATTTTTTGTAACAAAACAGAAAGTTTGAATTTGTGCAAAAGTTTTACTTCGGGTTTGGAGGCTTTGGCTTATCTAAAAGAAAATGAAATAGATTTAGTGTTTTTGGACATAAATATGCCCCAACTTACAGGTGTGGAATTGGCAAAAATTATAGACAAAAGCACAATGATAATATTTACTACTGCCTATCAACACTATGCTGTTGAGGGATTTGAACTTCAAGCAGTGGATTATATCCTTAAACCTTTTTCGTATGATAGGTTTAAAAAGGCAGTGGATAGGGCAGAGATGCTCTACCAACTTCAAACATCAAATTCTGTTGTTTCGGCAGATAGTGAAGAACAATCTTTTATGATGATTCGTTCGGATTATGCAACAGTTAGGGTAGATATTTCTTCTATTATTTGTGTTGAGGGATTGAAAGATTATGTGAAAATATATACGGACGACAAAAACTATGTTACTAAAATTACTATGAAAGCCATAGAAAAACATTTGTTGAATTACGGATTTATGCGTATTCACAAGTCGTATATTGTAAATCTTTCAAAAATAAAATCTTTTGAATATAACCATATAAATATGCCAAAAGATATAAAAGTTTCTGTTGGTAACGTTTATAGGGCTGCGTTTGTGGATTACGTGCAAAAAAATAAGTTGTAAAATAGGGTATTTCAGAAACTTTGTTTTTGAAATACCCCAATTTTTTTAAAGAACTCTAATTATGCTTATTCCATCTCGAATAGGCAGAATTACTACCTCTACACGTTTGTCGTCAATGACCATTTTGTTGAATTTCAACACCCCTTGTGTGTATTTGTCTTTTAAGTTTTTTTCGGATTTATCTACTACTTTGCCGTCCCAAAGTACATTGTCAGCAAACATAAATGAGCCACTTTTGACAAGCCCATTGTCAAAAAGCATATTATAATACTCAGGATATTCACGTTTGTCGCCGTCGATAAACACTAAATCAAATACTTTTCCAAGTTTTGGGGCTATGTCAATAGCAGAGCCTATATGTAGGTTTATTTTGTCGCAAAGATTGTGTTTTGCAACGAACTTTTCGGCTATATAAGATATTTCGTCGTTTACATCACACGAGTCTATTACTGCACCCTCTGGTAGTCCTTTTGCCATACAAATTGCAGAATAGCCAGTGAATGTGCCAATTTCTAACACGTTTTTTGGACGAAGCATAAGTGTTAGCATTTCCAATATTTTGCCTTGAATTTGACCTGAAAGCATACGAGGTTGAACCACAGAAAGATTTGTAACTCTTTCCAATTCATTCAATATCTCATCTTGGGCTGTTGAGTTGTCTTTTATATATTGTTTAAGTTCTTTTTCGTCAATATTCATATTTTTTGTTTTAATTGTTTGTGTTGTATCCAAACTATCAAAATCCAAACTGAGGGAGTCTTGTTAATGATAATTATGTTATCTATATATTAAAGTAGTCAGATTGTTCGGAGCAAAAATATCGTTTGCAACATCTTGAATTTGTTTGTCGCTAATGGCTCTAATTTTTGAGTTTGAACGTTCTATGGAATCAACATCGTCGTACAACAAAAAACTTTTGCCACAACTAAGCATATAATTCTCGTTGTTGTCTGACGAGATGGCAAGTTGTCCAATTAATTGTTTTTTTGCACGGTTGAGTTGAAATGCTGTAAGAGGTTTTTCTCTTAATAGTTTTAGCTGTTGGTCGATTAATTCCATACAACGACTATGGTTTTCTTTTTCGCAACTGAAATAAATAGATGCAATACCAGTGTCGCTATAAGTCGAAAAATTGTTTTCGACACCATAGGTTAAGCCGTATTTTTCACGTAAAACTTGGTTTAGTAAAGAGTTTGCACTTGGCCCTCCGAGAATGTTTGAAAGTAGTGCCAATGCCACTCGGCGTTTGTCGTCGAAGGCGTAAGCTCTTGCACCAATTATAGTGTGAGTTTGGAAAGTATGTTTGGAAAGTTCGACTGTTTGTGGAGTGTATTCTGGCAAAGCCTCTCTTACTTGATTGGATTCTTTGAGTGGAATTTCTCCCAAAAACTTGTCGCAAACAGTTTTAAATCGTATGTATGATATGTTGCCCATTACCATAAAAACTGTTTTGGTAGTGGAGTAGTTGCGTTGTGTGAAATTATAAAAATCTTGTGTCTTTATTTTTTTTAGACTTTTTTTAGTTCCCAAAATATTTCTGCCAAGTGAAGAGCCTTTGAAAACAATATCTTCGAAGTCGTCAAATATCATATCCGAAGGAGAGTCTTTGTAGGAATTTATTTCGTCCAAAATTACCCCTCTTTCTTTGTCTATCTCGGCTTGTGGATAAGTTGAGTTGAAAAACACGTCTGTAATTAAATCTACTGCTTTTGCAAAATCGTGTTTGAGTACGGTTGCGTGTACCACTGTTTCTTCTTTTGCTGTATAGGCATTTAGTTCGCCTCCAACATTGTCCAAAAGTGAATTGATGTGGTGTGGACGACGGTGGGCAGTACCTTTAAAAAACATATGTTCCAAAAAGTGTGCAATACCGTGTTCGCTCGGAAGTTCATCACGTGTGCCAGTGCCTGTCATCAAAGCACAATACACTGCCTCGTTGCGAGTATGTTTTAAGATACATTTAATCCCTGAGGGAAGTATATATGTTTGAAATTCCATAAATATCGTATTCAAATAAACTGCAAAAATAGTCAAAATTTTTCATATATTGGCAGATTAAAAAAATATAGCAAATTTTATTAAATATATTTTCTTAGTTCCAACAAAAATTTGTAATTTTGCTAAAATCCAAAAAATAGGAACGTGGTAAATACTTACAAAACCATTAATCAAACTTCGGAAGGTTTGTACAAAGACAAAGGGAGTAAATTCATATCCCTTGCTTATCCTATTTCTGATGCTTCGCAAGTCAAAGACATTATATCCAACCTCAAAAAAGAATATTATGATGCTCGTCATCATTGCTATGCTTATCGCATTGGGTGGCAGGGGGAACAAACTCGTATGGTAGATGATGGAGAACCGTCTTCTACTGCTGGTAAACCAATCTTAGGGCAGTTAGTGTCCTATGATGTTACTAACTTGTTGGTAGTAGTAATTAGATATTTTGGAGGCACAAAACTTGGCGTTTCGGGCTTGATAAAAGCATATAAAGAAGCAACACAAGATGTTTTGAACAATGCAGAGATAGTCGAAAAAGACGTAAAAGCATATTTTGTTTTGAACTTTGGATATTTGGAAATGAATAGTGTTATGAAAATTCTCAAAGATTTGCCAGTTGATATTTCAAGTCAAAATTTTGATAATGCTTGTGAAATAAAATTCTCTGTTAGACGAGATTATAGAGAACAAATAGAAAATAAATTTGAAGATAAATTGGGTATTGACCTACAATTTATAGAATACAATTAATATAGTTTTGTAATAAATGTTTGCAATACTTACAGTAACTCTATATATAAAAATTAAGTAAAATGAAAAAGAGTTTAGTTTCAATTAATGATTTTTCAAAAGAAGAAATTTTGAAAATTATGGACTTAGCCGCAGATTTTGAGGCTAATCCCAATCAGCCACTTTTGGCAGGTAAAGTAGTAGCCTCTCTGTTTTTTGAGCCTTCAACTCGTACTCGTTTGAGTTTTGAAAGTGCTATTAACAGATTGGGTGCAAGGGTGATAGGTTTTTCGGATACCACAAACACAAGCCAAACAAAAGGCGAGTCGTTTAATGATACTATCTGTACAATCTCGAACTATGTTGATATGATAGTTATGCGACACCATATGGAAGGGGCAGCAAGATATGCAAGTGAGGTTGCAAATGTGCCAGTTGTGAACGCTGGTGATGGCTCTAATCAACACCCATCTCAGACTTTACTCGACCTTTATTCTATAATCAAAACTCAGGGCAGACTTGATGGAATAAATATTATGATGGTAGGTGATTTGAAATATGGACGTACTGTTCACTCACTTATTCAAGCACTTTCGCATTTTGGTGCAAAATTTACTTTCGTAGCTCCAAAAGAATTACAACTTCCAGAAGAATACAAAATATTTTTGCGTCAGCATAATATGGAATTTATCGAAACTTATGATATAATGGAGTATATCAATGAGGTGGATATTATTTATATGACTCGTGTTCAGAAAGAAAGATTTTCGGATTTGATGGAATACGAAAGAGTGAAAAATGAATATATATTGTGTAATGATATGCTTTCGGACACAAAAGACAATATGAAAATTCTTCACCCACTTCCACGTGTGAACGAGATTAATACTGATGTGGATTCTAATCCAAAGGCATATTATTTTCAACAAACTCGTAACGGTATGTTTACTCGTATGGCAATTATTGCTTATTTGTTAGGGGTTAAATAAATTTATATTTTAATAGTGCTGTCCGCCTAAACTGAATTTTTTATCGGACTATAATAATATTTAAAGAAATGGACTCATATAAAAAATCTGCACTTGAAATTAGTGTAATCGAAAATGGTACTGTTATAGACCATATTCCATCACAGAACTTGTTTGATGTGATGCAAATTTTGGGATTGAACAAAATAGAAAATCGTATTACTTTTGGGACTAATCTTAAAAGTAAAAAAATTAGCAAAAAAGCTATCATAAAAATAGTGGATTGGGAAATGCCTCAAAGTGAGTTTTCTAAAATTACTCCTTTTGCTCCAAAGGCTCACGTTAGCTATATCAAAGATTTTAAAGTTACTGAAAAGCTTATTCTTACAATGCCAGACGAAGTTGTGGGGATAGTTAGATGTGCTAATCCAGTGTGTGTTACAAATCGTGAAAATCTAAATACTCATTTTGAGGTTGTGGATAAAGAAAATGTGGCTTTGAAATGTAAATATTGCGAGAAAATTACTAATTCAGAACAATTTAAAGTAAAATAATAATCTAACTTAATTAATTAAATGGAGAAAAACAAAACAGGAATCAAGTCCTTTACAAAGAACTTCTGGACTGTTATTTTTATGGAATTTACCGAGAGAGGCTCGTACTATGGTGTGATGTCTATCTTGGCAATTTACCTAACACTTAGCCACGCCGATGGAGGTTTGGCTCTTTCTAAGGTTCAAGCTGGTAATATTTTGGGTATAATTACACCAATGGTTTACCTTGTCCCAATTATTGCAGGTGTATTTGCTGACCGCTATGGATACAAACTTTGTTTGACTTTGGCTTTTGCCATTATGTCCACTGGTTATGCTCTTTCGGGTATGGCGAATACTTATACATTAATGTTTGGTAGTATGGCAGTTGTTGCACTTGGTGCAGGTATGTTTAAACCCGTTGTTTCGGGGACTATTGCTACCGAGACGAATGAGAATAATTCCTCGCTTGGATTTGGTATATTTTATTGGAGTATAAACTTAGGCTCGTTCTTATTCCCTTTGGTATTAGTGCCTTACCTCAAAGCAATGTCTTATAGCTATGTGTTTATTCTTGCAGCTGTTTGTACTGGTATGCTTATTTTGGTGAGTTTGTTTGTGCTTAAAGAACCTGTGCGACCAAAAAGTAACAAAACAGTCAAACAAGTTTTCTTGAATATCTTTGATGTGCTAAAAGACTATAAATTTGTTTTGCTTATTGTGTGTTATTCGGGTTTTTGGATTATGTATTTCCAAATGTATGGTTCTGTACTTTGGTTCTTGAATGACCATATCGACAAAACTGAGTTGAATAATTTTGTAAATGGAGTATTGAGTACGTTTGTCGAAAACCCAAATTGGACTTTTGATGTAGAACACGTAACTGTAATGAACTCTCTTACTATTATCTCTTTACAACTACTAATCTCGTCGCTTGTTCGTAATTTTAAAGCTCTTCCTACTATGCTTGTTGGTATTGCATTGGGTTCACTTGGTTTGGCTCTTTTGGCTTTTGCAAGTAATATCTGGGTTTTCTTGGTAAGTATCACTATTTTCTCTGTTGGAGAAATGACTGCTCACCCAAAATTCATCTCTTATGTAGGACAAATTGCACCTGCTGACAAAAAGGCTCAATATATGGGATATTCGTTTTTGTATGGTGTAATTGGTAGTGGAGTAGGTTTTTTGGTAGGTCCAAAACTTTATGTGAAATTCATTGACGAACTTAACCAACCTACAACACTTTGGTTGATTTTTGCAAGTATGGGTGTTGTTACTATTATTTCTTTGTATTTGTTGAACAAATTTGTGTTGGCTAAGAAAAAATAACCGTTGTTGTGGCTAAATGTCAAATTAATACAGCTGTTATACAATAGTCAATAAAATATGTCAGATTTGAGGCTTAACAGTTATTTAGTAAATAAAAAATTATATTTTTGCCTTAAAAATTTGCAAGTTCAGTATTATTTTATACTTTTGTGGCGTAGTACGCATATAAAGTAAAATTAAAATGAATATGAAAAAATTTTTGATGATGTTGCCTCTATTGGCAATGGTTTTGGTTTCTTGTGAAAGCTCTGTTAAAGAGGCATTGAACACAGAATTAGACAAAACTTTGGTTGTGTTACCTATTTCTGGTGGCGAAGACGAAATTAAAGTTACTGCAAACAACCCTTTTGATGTGGTAGTTGATGACGCTTGTAAAGATTGGGTTAAAGTTACCCCTGAGCATAGCGAATATCCACAAGCTACTTTCAAAATTATTGTAGATTCAGAGAATACTACTGAGGCTGTACGTGAGGGTGTTGTTAGAGTTTTTAACAAAACAAACGTCCGTGAAGTGCGTGTTGTTCAGCAAAATAAAAACTTTGATGTGAAAAATGTTTATGGAAATTGGGAAATTACAGAAAGTCCAAATTCTCCAATGATGGTTGGTGCTAAATTTACATTCAATCCAGACGGAACTTGTGTTGCAAATATGCCAATGATGGGTGGTGCACCACTGCCTGCTAAATATACTTTTGCTGGCAATATTATAGATATTGATGTGAATGGTAAACACGTAACTATTGCAGTAGATTATTTACTTGAATCTGATATGAAAGCTACTGTAATGAATAAATTTAAATGTGTGTTAAGAAAAAAGTAATACATTATAGTACTGTTTTCTAAAAACGAAATTCGCCTATCTTTCCTATTTTTCCCTATGCTTTGCTCCACGTACGTCAGTACGCTGAGTTTATGAGTATCGGTGAAATAGATAAGGTAGGCGAGTTTCGTTTTTAGCGGACAATACTAATAATATTATATGATTTTTAAGGTGCAAAAACTATCGTTATGAACTATTTTTTTATTTTTTGTTTTGTTTGTATTTATTTTTTTTGTATATTGTAAAACTATTAAAAATAACTGTTATGAAAGAACAAAAGAAAAAATCACACAAAATCTCACGAAAACAATTTGAAAAGATAGTAATTAGAGATATAGCAATCTATATTTCTTCTATGCTAATTTTGACTTTTGTAAACTTACTTGGTGACCCTGACAATATTTGGATAACTTGGCTTGCTGCTGTTTGGGCATTGATAATTGTTCTAAAAGCAATCAACAAATGGTATAACATTGATAAAGATACTCTCTAAATATACTGAAATATAATTTCATTTCTTTTACGCATAGTATTGTTTTACAGTACTATGTTATCTTTTTTGCGGAATAAAATTTTTTATCCGTAAAAATTAATTACCTTTGTACTATAATTTTTAAATAATGATAAGAGCAGGATATATTCAGACTCTTTGTGTAAAAAGATTTACACAAAATGGAGCATATTTGATTGACGAAGACGAAAATGAAGTTCTTTTGCCAAACAGATATATTACGGAAAAAACCAAAGAAGAAGACGAGATAAAAGTCTTTGTTTACTATGATTCAGAAGATAGATTGGTCGCTTCGACCGATATTCCCTATGCCATTGCAGGTGAAATAGCCTTGATGGAATGTATTGATAAAAACAATATAGGTGCATTTATGGATTGGGGACTTCCCAAAGATTTGTTTCTTCCACTTTCAAATTCGCAATACAGTATCGAAGTTGGTTCTTGGTATGTTGTAGGCGTGTATGTTGATGAAGTTAGTGGTAGAATAGTTGCTACTACCAATCTCAATAGACTTCTGTCTAATAATTTGATTGATGTTGAGCCAATGGACAAAGTTGAGATTGTTGTTGTTAGTCAGCACGAATTGGGTTATAGGGTGGCAGTAAACAATAAATATTGGGGAATGATTTACGAAAATCAAATTTTCCAGACTGTGGAAATTGGAGATATTTTAACCGCCTATGTTACCAAAATTACGGAAGACAACAGAATAGATGTTTCTTTGCAGCCAGTTGGTATCAAGCAAATTAAAAATGCCGCAGATGTAATCCTTAATCTATTGACCGAGAATGGCGGAGAATTAGATTTGGGAGATAAAAGTTCGCCAGAGGAAATATATGACATTACTAAATTGAGCAAAAAAATGTTTAAACGTGGTGTCGGTGGATTGTTGAAATCTGGTAAAATAAAAATTGAACCAACAAAAATTAGAATTATTTAGTTATTTTGGGCTTTTTGTGGCTCAAACTTAATAAAAATATATTATCTTTACGACGCTTTTTGAAAGCATAATTTTTTAATCAATAAATTATCATTAAATATGAAAGTTGATGTAGTTCTTGGACTCCAATGGGGTGATGAAGGAAAAGGTAAAATAGTTGACGTATTAACACCTAACTATGCGGTTATTAGCCGTTTTCAAGGTGGCCCAAATGCTGGTCATACGCTTATTTTTGACGGTGCAAAATATGTGTTGCACACGATTCCTTCTGGTATCTTTCGTGAGGACTCTACAAATATAATTGGTAATGGTGTGGTTTTGGACCCAGTAATTTTTGCCGATGAATTATCTAAGCTTAAAGCTTGTGGAAAACCTATTGGTAAATTGTTGATTTCTAAAAAAACACACTTGATTTTACCTACTCACCGTATCCTTGATGCTGCAAGCGAAAAAAGCAAAGGCAAAGAGAAGATTGGTTCTACTCTAAAAGGTATTGGCCCAACTTATATGGACAAAACTGGCCGTAATGGTTTGCGTGTTGGTGATATTGTTTCTGGTAAATTTATGGAACGTTACGAGAAACTTAAAAACAAACATATCCAGATGATTAAAAATATGGATTTTGAGTTTGATGTTACTGAGTATGAGAAAGAATGGTTTGAGGGTATCGAAACTCTAAAACAATACGAATTTATTGATTCAGAACATTATATTTATGATTGTGTGAACAATAATAGAGGTGTTTTGGCTGAGGGTGCTCAGGGTTCAATGTTGGATATTGATTTTGGTACTTATCCTTTTGTAACTTCATCTAACACTGTTTGTGCAGGTGTATGTACTGGTCTTGGCGTATCTCCTCGCAATATTGGAGATGTATATGGTATTTTCAAAGCATATTGCACTCGTGTTGGTAGTGGTCCTTTCCCTACTGAACTTTTTGACCAAACAGGAGCAGATATGGCTCGTATTGGTATGGAATATGGTGCAACAACTGGTCGTAACCGTCGTTGTGGTTGGTTAGACTTAGTTGCATTGAAATATGCTGTAATGATTAACGGTGTTACACAGTTAATTATGATGAAAGCTGACGTAATGAACGATTTTGAAACAATCAAAATTGCAACAGCATACAAAACTGATGGCGAGATTGTAACAGATTTTCCTTACGAGGTTAAAGACGATATCGAACCTCAATACGTTGAGTTCAAAGGTTGGAAATGTGATATTAACAAAGTTAGAAAATACGAAGATTTCCCACAAGAATTCAAAACTTACGTTGAGTTTATCGAAAAAGAATGTGGTGTTCCAGTGAAAATTATTTCAGTTGGACCAGATCGTGAAGAAACTATTGTTAGATAATTATTTAGTACTGTCCGCTAAAAACGAAACTCGCCTATCTTGTCTATTTCGCCGATGCTCATAACTCACGTACGCCAGTACGCTACGTTATGAGCATCAGCAAAAT
>CAZRHJ010000007.1:0-55828 GCA_964600025.1 uncultured Rikenellaceae bacterium
TTTAAAAAGTTTTTTGAATATAAATATATTAAAAAATTTTAAACTAGTAATTTTGACCATTTCTATATAGACAAAAAAACAATATTAAAAATGCTTAAAAAATTTTTTAAAATAAAAAATACCTTTATGCTACCATATTTTGGTGTTTAAAGGTATTTATTTTGTTTCAAAAATAATAAAACGAATATTTATATTAAAAAAAATTTTGACTCTCTAAAGTACTTATAAAACCTGTTTAAAAAAGTACTTAAAATATATTAAAAGCACCAAAAAAAGACTCGCAATGCAAGTCTTTTATAAAATCAATATTACTCTTGTGTTTCTTCGATTACTTCGGCTTCTGGAGCTTCTGCTTCAACTTCTGGAGCTTCTACTTCAACTTCTTCAGTAGCAGCTGGAGTAACAGTAGCTTCTGTAGGAACTACTTCAGCTTCAACGTCAGTAGCTTCTACTTCATCAGCATTACCTTTAGTTTGTTTAGCTAAAGCAATGCTATCTCCTTCGTGTAATCTTGTGTCTAATCCAGCACTTGAACCGTTTACAGTGATACTGTAAGTAGCATAATTATCGTCTCCGAAAGCTTCTGCTAGAGCTCTTGCAACTGTGTCCCCGTCATAAAGATTAACGTTCTTTCTTGTAGATGGTAATTTGTTGATTTCAACTGTGATTCTTTGTAAGTTCATAATATTATTTCCTCCTATTTCTTTCTTATTAAATAATTTTTTTATTTAATTATTTACAATATTATTATATAATTTGTTTCAACTTTCTGTAATGACTTTTTGAAGATTTTTTGTTTAAAAAATTATGTCACCATTAGCCACGGTTACCGACTTGACCTCTTCCTTCTTTTCGTTGAAGTTTTCTGTATATAGATTATACATATTATCAAATAACGAGAAGTGTTTTATATAAGGTTCGTTTTTATCTTCCATGACTATTTTTATAAACTGAGATATCATTAGTGATGCAGTTGCCATAACAATTGGTAAAACAGTTATAGATGTACCACAAGCACTGACTTCCGCATCCGCATCGTCGTAGAAGTGTTTAGTTAGATAATCATTGTAGTTAAAATTATCTTCTATCGGTAAACAGTAAACTCTTGCTTGATCTGAACCAAGACGACTTTCCCAACACTGTATAAACTGTTTCCTATTTTTTATCACTGCTTCAAATAGCTCTTTTCGTGTTTTCATACTGTCTACCAACAAGAAAACATAACCAGACATATCCGATATATATTTTCCTTCAATGCCTTCTTTTGGCTCAGGATATACCATACCATTGAAAATATTTATTTTTATCTCTGGGTTTATCTTTTTCAGTTTATTGGTCAATGCTTCAACCTTTGGCTTATCAAGATCTTCTGTGTCATAATATTGATTCGGGATGTTGTGTATTTCTACACCATCAAAATCATATATATATAGCTCTTTAACACCCATTCGTGCGAATTCCATAGCCACAAAACTACCCGTTGCCCCAACACCAATAATGTGGATAGGATGTTCTACTTTTTCGGGATTAAATACACTTATATGTCGTGATAAATTCATTTCCATAAAATCTTTTCCTTTCTTATTTATTAAAATAATTATAAACGGAAAAGCTATTTTCTGTTTAGTGTTTTAACCGAATAATAGCTTTATTTTATAATCTTTGTGGTCAAAAATATCTTTGATATTAAACTTGCTAATTGTTGGGTTGACTTTGTTTTTCGTAGCTGAGGCAACTCCTTTTCCAACATTGGTTGTTTTATCTTTATCTTTTTGATAATTATAACCACCGCCAGAGTAACTAGAAGTATATTTCTTTTCCTTTACTTTATCTTCTATCTCTTTTTTAACTTGAGCTCTGATATCAATATTGATTGGGTCATAAACGATAACCTCGTCAATTGTCACTTCTATATTGTGTTCTTTATCGTAAATGGTTATATAATATTCATTTTTCTTATTTGTAATAAGTCTAATATAAAAATCATCAACGTCTTTTGCATGCTCTCTACCCTGTGAATCGTCTTGTCCTGAGGCAAAAGCTGCCATGGTATTATGAGAGTGACCCCATAGTCTATTAATAACCATAAACTCATCTTGTTGCTCTTTTGTCATCCCATTAAAATATTCTAACTCTGCGTCCTCATCGATTTCACAAGTTCCGCTATTAACTTCTTGTTTTAGAAGGTATACGTCAGTTAACATATATCCCTTATTATTATCAAGTTTTTTAATAAGACCGTGCCAACCTATTTCGTAATCACATAGATCAACGTACGCTCTCATTTTATCATAAGCATTCTTTAATGCGTATAATTTATATTTATCTTCATTGCTGACTTCAATTTTTTTAATAGCCATTATAGCACCGCTCCTTCCGCTATTCTTTTTTGTATTTGTTCGTAAACTTTTGGTTCTCTTTCTTTAATAAGCTGGAGATTTGCATCAAATAATTGCTTATTCGGACTCCTCATACATGTTGTTAAATTATTTATATTTACTCTTGGATTATTTCGCATAGCTATTTCTAATTTCTTAATTAGTTTTAAATATGTTTTATAATCTCGACGTCCCCTATAAGCTATTCCAAACTTATTGAGAACTTCATCTATGTAAGGCCAACACGTAATGTTTCCGTTGACATCTCCCATTGGCATGTTAAGCACACATTTACCAGCAGAATCTTGGAGATTGGCGCTTCTTAAAAAGCCCTCAAGACTCATAATAAGAAAATCTATTCCATATTTTTGAGCAGATGAAATTCCAGATGCAAATTCACCATAACACTTACCTCCAAGACCCATATGTGGGTTCATACCCTGAAACATAAGCGAATTTCTTATCCATTTTTTTACCGCATCATCACTACCAGAACTTAATGCAGCTACATTCATATCATATGGTATCAAATACTCGGCGTCTGGAGAAACAAAGTTTAAACCCAGACATTGGTTTTTAAAAATGGTATAATAACTTGCTCGTCTTGCGATTAGATCCGTGTCTAAGCTATATCCTATGTTTGGCACCAGACTCATCTGCATTTGATTCGTACGCAAAGCGAGTCCTTTTGGATGTTGTTTTACATTGGCTATCCAAGACATATTTTCAATGGTCTTTATGGCTTTTTTAATTCCAACATTTTGCGGTTCGCTTCTTTCTTTATCAATCATTTTTTTATCAGCTATTAATCTTGAAATAGCGGCATTTCTGTTTTCCAGTCGAGACTTAAGCATTCCCAGTGATTTCATATCTTTAATATGCGATATTTGGAAATCATAATCTTTCAAAATAAGACTATAAAAATTGGAAATACTCCTATACATTTCAGGGGTAAAAGTTTGTTCTATAAATCTATTATAATCTATAAGAATTCCTTTATTTATTCCCCACATTTTGCTCATACGCATGGCACGGTTAAAATTGGTTTTTATTGTTTCTTCTCTGTCCTTGCGTTTATACACAAAGAACACATAGTCAAAATCTTGCAATCTTGTTCTCATATAATCATACGAAAAGAAAGAATCTAACCCACGAGATGCCAGAATATCGCCTTGCAGTACGACTGACTTCCCATAACTTCTTATTCCATATATACCAAAAATCATAGTTTCAATAAATCCCTGGTTTAAATCAACCAATATTCTATTATCGTTTGGTAATTTTATTGAACATAAGTCAGAATAATTCATGTTAAATCTCTCCCTCCATTATTGCGTTATTAATTTCTATAGTAGGTATTCCATTTTTATTTTTTATTAAAACTCTTAATGGAAGTTCATACCCCTTGTAATTATAATTTCCTCTCATTATTCCGTACTTTGATACGGACTCATTAAGAGAGAATTGATTCAAGCACTCTTTTTTTATCTCGATTATTGGTATTGGTAATCTATTTTGAGATCGAGCCTCTATTTCCGCTATGTCGTTCATCAGTGTTGCTATTTCTCTATTGCAATCTAATATATTTTGAACGCACTCCGTATATCTTTTATTTAATAATTCTCTATCTTTTTTAATGCGTGATTCATTAAATACAGTTAAAACTTCCTCAACGGTCATTCTATCGCCAAAATACACTCTTGATGCTCCAGTAGTCGCATCTCTTAAATATTCTCGCATTATTTTAATCATAAGCGTTCTATCATTGCTTCCGGGTATCATTCCTTGCTTTGACACTTTTTCTTTCCCCTTGTGATTATAGGTGAAACCACACTCGTGTGCTGCTTTTATTAGTGACTCCGGAATAATTGTTGAGAGCATTAGTTTATATAAACCATAATATTGTTCGTTAACACCTCTTATGTTTTTACTCGTCTCTCCTGGAAAAGTAAAATCAGGCAAAACATTTATAAGCCATGTTCCACTTATCATATTCCATATCGAAGCATCTCCGATATTATCTATAGTGTTTGCTCCGTTAGAGACAATTATCTTATTAGATCCAAGAGTAAAATCCCTAACTTTAAATCTATTAAACTCAAATACATTTCTATATCCATCGTTTGTTTTTCCCGAAAATAGTTTGTCTAGAGTCACTTTTGGAACTCTTGTTACCAACATAGAAATCACTGATGTAAAGTCACTGCCCATTGAAAGATAGTATTTGTACTTATTATCATTAAAGGTATAACCTATTAAATACTGTGAATTCATATCTTTGTCTCTTGTGATTGTGTTTGGTCGCTCCCTCATGACAACATTCCCATTACTCAAGATTGGCATACTAGTTTTAATATTATAGTTAATACTTTTTATTTTGTTTGTGATTATATCTAAATCATATGCTGTTTTAGGAGTATATATCAAACAAAGAGATGAATGATAGAAGGTTGTTCCATTCGTAAATGAAGTTCTCGGTAATAATAGAAAACTTTCTCCCAATGCGTCCTTCAAAATTTCTCCAAATTGCTCTAATGGCTCTTCGTGAAGAACAATAAAATAATCAAATACAAGCCTTTCCGAAAAAGAACCTATATCAATCAAATCATTTATCATATTATACCTCCTTATATTATAACTAACTCATATACAAATGGTTCGTTATTTCTAAACTCAATAAAACCTTTTGCTTTTTTGTTTTTGAGAGTTTGTAAATCATCAAATAATATATCCATATCTATATCTCTTTCGTCATCATACACAAAAGCTCTAACTGGAAAGTTTCTACAGAATTCATCTATATCTATTATATCATATAGAAAATTTGGATATGCGTCTTTTCTCGTTGCTGGACAAAGTAGCATATATGCATTTTCCTCTTTTTCTACTAAAATCATTTGTTTGGCTTTGCCAAAAAACCCCGTCTTTCCTATCAAACCAAGAACATTTCGACTGTTTTCCATTCTCCATTTTATCTGTTCCGAGTTAAGTCCTTTTTCATTATAAAGCCCTGGGCTAGACAACAAGAGTTTTTTAATATGTTGGTTGTTGACTGTCATCATCTTCATTAATATTATCCCCTTTCTTTAAGATATATTCATCGCACCCTCGTACTGAACATATTGTTATTTCATCGGCAGCTTCCCCAAGACCGTCGTATATGGTATCTAACATCATTTCAAATGAATATATATCGTTGTCTTCTATGCTTGCTGATATCTGTAGCTCCGACTCACTTGTTAACATATCCAAGAATCCTTCTGGAAACACAGTTCCTTTCCCGATTACTGCCGAAAATGGAATTAATTCTTTTTGAGAACCCATAATCATAATATCCTCGGCCTTCGCTGTTGTAAATTCTCCTGGTCCATAAACATCTAGCCAACTATATAATATTAAATATTTTTCATATCCTGTAATAAAACGAGATAAAATTGGTGTCAAGTTTTCTTCACAGTTTATTGTATCAATTAACCCTTTGGCCAATCCTCTATTGCTTGCTATTATAAAAGTAGAGTCTTCTTCTCTTATTATACTTAAATCAAAAGCGTCGAATATCATTGCTACAATAGCGAGTTTTTCTGCATCAGTGCCCATTATGAAAGAAACTTCTATTTTGTATTCATAAAGTTTTTCTTTATCTAGTTTTAAACTTTTTGCTAATTTTTGCCCATTTGATGTTTCAAGTATATCTGTTATTGGTTGATCGTCTCCATGAGACATTTCTATCAACGCAATATCACCGTCTAGTGCTTCGAAACATTCCATAACACCAGCGAAATCTATTGGCGTGGCAACTCTTATAATAAAAGTTTTAATTATTTCATCTGTTTGCATTTCTATCTTTTCCGTCCTTTCGTTTGTTTCTTTTGGCGCCGGTAGCGCCTGAGGCTGAAGTGTATTTCCCCATGCATCATAGCGCTCATCCCAGTAGTCTTCATAATAATTTGGATCTCTACAATCTAGTCCTAGCATATAATTCTGACGCCTCCTTTCGAAGGTTAAATTTACTATTTCGCCGCAATATATACAGCAGGAATAATTGTCTTTTATGTCCTCGTCTGTCTGGACCCCTCCACACCAAGGACAGTCTACACCATTCAACATAGTAATCTTCCTTTCTTATAATTATTTATATTATAATTATAAAACTTTTTTCTATTTTTATTCAAGACAAAAAACAAAAAAAGAGTAGCTCTTTTTTTCAAAGGCTACCCTGTTCTGCTATAGTAAAACTTATTTTCTATTTCTTTGTATGCATTGAAACAAATTACTGTTATTGACAATTCTCCTAAATCTCCCTGGTAATACTGAGTGATTATATTATCAGCCTCCTTGTTTTCTCCAGAGAATTCATATATAAGTTTATCCTCATAGTATAATAGACTATGAAGTGCTTCTTCAAAAGCTTTTTGAGTTGTCGTAACTATGCCATAACTTGCGCTATGACCATCTATCTCTTCTGCTACAACAATGAGTCTTTTCATAAAAACCTCCTACCAGTCTACATAAATAGAATTATTTCCTCGATATCCTCTGTCTATGCCATATTTTTTAGATGAAACAAATAAATCCAATCTATTCTCATGTGTTATAAAACTACATGCGCCACATGTATCTAATATAATTCCTTCGTATGACACATCATCAATTCTTATTGTTACTATGTCATAATATTTAAAATATTTCTTTGAGTCATGTTTTGTATAAAACTCTCCATATACTGTAGCTGCTCCTAGCACAAGCCTACCTTCATAGGTAAACCAGCCATGTTCGTTGATTTGAAAATTATCTATACATTTAAGAGAACCAGTACAGTTACTTGTTTCCTCTGGAAAGAAGCTCGTGAGTCTATATTGTATATTTGTTCGAGCTTCTAGTTTTTTTTTAAAGCAGTTTTTACTTCTTCTAGTTCTTTAAACAATGCCTCTACTTTTTCTTCCTGTGCGTTATATTTATTTTCAATGTCTTTTTTGCTGTTTACGCAACTTTCATTTTCTTTTATTATTCGTTTAATTTCTCCTTCTTTCCAAAGGGCGCCCGCTGCGAATATTATTATGCTTATCATAAAAACAATCACTAAGGTGAACGAAATTTTTAATTTTTTATTTAGCTCCATTAGAAATCCACTCCCGGAAACTTATGTGGCTTTTTGTCTAATATTGATACCGCGTCAGCAATAAGATAATGTTTTATAAAACCCTGTCTTAGTCGGCCAGCAATATGAACCGTGTATCCTTCTTTTAAATCTTTTAAGCAAATGTCGGGACTTTCTGTAATTATTTTTATTTTACCATTCCCAAACTTCATAATTATTTTTTTACGATTTGCTTTTACCACGTTTCCATATAAAAGAATATAATTTAATTCTTTGTTCATTAGATTTTCCTCCTTTTACAAGTCTTGTTTTTTAAGAAAACAAACTGAAATATTAGTTTATTTTCTTAAAGAAGAAGACTTATTCAGCCTTTTTCGTTTCTTTAGCTTTTTTTGTTTTAGATAAAGAAGTAAGCATTTGCATTTTCATAAAATCGCTCATATCTCCGCCGTTGTCTTTGCCCATAAGAGCCATTAACATCATTGGATTACTTGAGAAATCTGCAATTCCTTCTCCCTTGCTCATTGCTTGTAGCATTAAGATTTTAGATAAATCCATTTCTTTTCCGCCCATTAAAGCATAAGCCAATGTAGGATTTGATGTGATATCGCTTCCTAAGATATTATTTGTTCCTAAGCAGTTAAACACTTTGATGAAATATGATTGACCGAAAAGGTTAGTTTTAGGTAATAATACATCTTCTGTAGCGTCAATAAAGCTCGCACCTTTAATTACATTGTTATCGCTAACTGTTATATAATAAGGTTTGTTTTGATGAATAATAATATCTCCTTTCTCTAATTCTAAAGCTGGCATGGTGAATAATAAATCGTTCATTTGGTCAAAGAAACCATTTGATACTTCAACTAGTTCTTTGGTTGTTGGATTGAAAGTAAAATATTTTCCTTCGGCTCCACGAACTGCTAAACCATTGATTGACATACGGAATTGACCGTTATCGATTTTTCCACCGAAAATTAAATCTTGGAACATGTTCTTTTCCTCCTTATTTTTTTCTTGTTCTTTTTCTTTTGCGATTAACTCTGCCGTGTTTCGTGTAGGAAGTTTGAATAGACATCCGGCGTCAATTTCTTTAACACTTATAATATCTTCTAATTTTTCCGACAATTCTTCACCGAAGCAGAATATATCTATTATATCATCATTGATTGTTGATTCAATGTTGTTATCATAGTCTAATTCATAGTCTCCAAATTCTTCGCAATGAATTATTAACTCTGATATTTCTGGTAATGCCGTCGCTATTACAAAACCTTTGTTGTCTGCATATACTACGGTCATTTCAGTACGATCTAGCAAGTTTGCATATTCTAGTTCCTCGTCCAGTATATACAAGTGTGCATTAATTTTATTTTCAATATAATACAATGTTTTGTCCATACTGTCCCAGTCTATATCTTCGTATAACAGCTGAGTTGCTTTAAATTTGCTAAGCTCGTATCGCTGCATTAAGTTACTGAAACTAACAATTGCTTTGTCTCCGATGTTTACATCTTCTGTTGTTTCAAATATCACAGCAATGTTTTTATTTTTCATTGATACAATCCTCCTTTTTTAATTTTACAATTTAATTATAAAAGATATTACTCTTTTTTGTTTAGTCTTTCTCTTATATTTTTATTTTTAAAATAAGACGGGGTGCTATTTAAGCATTCCGTCTAAATATTCATGCTTAAAGATTATATTTTTCTTAAAGCCAAGTTCCTGATACTCCTTAGCCAGGTAGAAGAAGATCTTCAGCTTATTTAGTAATTCGCCGTATATATGGATTGTATCAATCTGGATTTTATTAGTTAAAATAAAATCTGCTATATCAAAACCCTCTTCATTGGCTGGAATGCTCAGTAGCGATAGTTTATTGAATTGAATAAAACTCAATAACTCGTCTAATTTTTGAATTACAATAAATTTCTCTATTGATTCGTGTTTTGTTGTATATACAACCTGAAACATTTTCATACACCTCAGGATTATTGTATCATAACAACTTACTTTCTGTAAATGTAACTATTGTGAGAGTTACCGTAGTTTGGGAATTGAACCCTAAAATGACTATAGAAGATAATAACAACGGGTCGGGATGACCGTTCAAGATTGGATTCATACGAACCAACTTATCGGAATGACCGAAATCCACATCACTTTTATCTCTTTAACCTATGGCCATACCATTACCGTCATGGCACTAAACTACCTCATCACAACGGAACGTCCGCTTCGACCCAAGGGCTAGTGATATACCCTAACATCATTTTTAACGGCGGCGATGTCAACCGACAGTATATGGACTGCACCATACTACTTACTTTCCTCAAAAGTGACAAAGTCACACACGCGGAACGTAAAATAGCATCTGAGAGTTTTACGTGTATCTCAGAAAAAACACGGAGTCGATTAACAGAATTACACTGTTTACATGACCTTTGTCCCTAAGGACATTATGCATGTAGCCTACGCTTTCAACATATATATAAAAAGAAATATTACGGATTGGATTCTAAATACCAATATTCTTCATAGCGTTTGAGTTAACTTACCATTATCACAAAACAAACTTGGTCGACAGTAGACGCTGAGCGTATATCAGACGGTTTACATTATAAAATCATATAACGTTTTTGTGATAATTTTCACCAACGTTCGGTAAACCTATTAGCAAGTTGAAAATAATATTTCGTTTTTATTAAAATAATTATAAAATAAAAAAATAGGTTTTGTGAGCCTATTTTAACATTTTTATTCTATTTCTTTATCATTTATTACTAAAATATTCACTCTGCCCGTTACAGGAACGCATCCGTCTATGAATATTTTTTGATTGTCTGGACCATGCAGTATGGAATTATCTGTATTACTGCCAAGATTGTGCATTTCTCGCAAATGAGATGTATAAAAATGACCAACGACAATCTTTTTGTCGGTGTTTAGGATTTGCTCATTTATAAAATGTCCTTTGTCCCAATGGTGCCAGTTCCAGCCTTTTTCGGGTTCTTTCCAGTTTTGATATGACTGTATTGATGCGTGGGTAAATATGTAGTTTTCTATTTCAAAATACGGACGAAGATTTTTTAACCAGTCTAATAATTCTGGATAGGTTGTGTTTATTTCTTCTCTCGCCAACGCACCCCACTCATACCAAAGTGAATTCCAATCTTCAGCGGTTAGTTTTTGTTGGTCTAAATTTTTGTCTATTAAAATCCAAGAGAAAAAACTGTTTGTTCTTCCTAAAAAGGAATCTAGCGTAGTATTTAAGCCATTGAATCTCCAATTGAAATTGCTTACTGGGCCTTCTAAAAATTCAATCAAGAAATCATCGTGATTTCCTTGCAATGAAATACATCTTTGTTTTTCTTCCATTTCTTTTAACCATTTATAAACAAGTTCGGAGTCAGGCCCTCTATCGGACCAGTCTCCAATACAAATGGCGACGTGAGATGGATTATCATAATCAAAACCAGCCTCTGCTAGAGATTGCATAAGTTCGTTATAATATCCATGAACATCACTAAATGCAAAATAGGTTTTTTTCATAATAATCTACCTCCTTAGATATTCTTTTATTTCTTTTCAAAAAAATAAGGCATCAAATCTCGCGTAAGATCGACTATTTGCGCCCCGTACGCCATCATGAATTCACAGATAAACTCCTCATCACGAAATTGTCTTCTGTCTATTGCGTAAGACTCAATATGGCAATGTGTTAATTCATGTATTAAAGTATCATAAAAACTATCTTCATCTTCGAGCAATACTTCGTCAATGTAAATATTTCTTGTTTTTAAGAATATTTGTGCTAAGCAAGGTTCTCCTTGTCTAATTAGCAGTTCGGAATCCGAAGGTACGGTTTCAACCGACCATCTTCTGCCTTTAACTTTAAATAACTTCTTCATTAAAGCCTCCAATCATTTTCTCGGTGCAAGCAATCAGAATTGAACTGATTTTATTCTACCTAAACTCGCATAAGGGATGTCAAATTGGTGAGATTACATTATTACTCACATCAATATTATATCCGTCAAACATGATTTCCCTATCTTGAGCCATTCCTCAAGCGGATGGGGAGCAACCGGCACAATGCTTTTATCTCACTCTGAATATAATATTATACGGTTTTGTGTTAAACTACAACTTCTAACCAAGCTATTGGAACAAATCAGCTCCTACTCACTTGAAGTTTAATTGACATCTTAATCATTTAATTCCAGTATGATAACTGGTTGGGTTTTAATGAGAAACCCGCTACGGCTAAAAACATTATTATATTTAACTAGATAATACCTCGGTATCCGGTTGTCGTGCCGGAGTCTAATGTATTAAACTAAATAATAACTTCTTAAATTTACCATTTTGTCGTTTACTTTAGTTGCGTTTACTCCTGTTTTATATACTATTCCTTTTCTGACTAGCCCAGCCAAAGTTGTACTAACTGACTTCTGACTCATTTCACAACGAATACAATCTAGTTCGTATTCATCTTCATTAGGCAGGATTGTTTTTAAGTCAGTTTCTTCTAACTTTTCAAGAATAGCGTATATATTTGTTTTACCGTCGGCGTTTGTTGCTCCAAGTCTTTTCAAAAGTTCTACTACTATTTGTGCTTTTTTAGAAATCTCTTCCATATTCCCGCTCCTTCTTAATTAATATTGTTTCACTTTTTATAATATAATTATAAACTATTTTTGTATAAAAAATCAAGTCTTACAAAAAAATTTTGAAACTAAAAAAATTCTTTGTCCTTGCTCAGCAAACCATATCCGCAATTTGCTCAGAAAAGACAAAGAATTAATTTTCTAAGTCTGATGTATCAAAGCCTTGTTCACGTAAGTATGCTAATGATTTATCACGATTGCTTATTGCTACGCATTCGTCGCATGAGCAATTTTCTTCGTCGTAATCTTCATCATCATAGTCTTCGTCGTAATCTTCATCATCATAGTCTTCGTCGTAATAGTCTTCTTCATCTGAAAACGCTCTATCAACATTTGCCAACGTGTTTTGAATAGCTATGAGTAAATCATCATTGCTGTCTATTAGACCATCAAAGTCACACATATCCTCATCATGTTCATCTATTTCACAATAGTTTTCTAATGCATAAGCAACGGCAACGAGTTTTAAAAGATCCTCTCTCTCTAGATTACTAGAAATTGTTAATAATGGAATTTGCATATAGTTTTTCCTCCTTTTTTATTTTATATTATAATTATAATATTGACAACTTGTATTTTACAAGTCTTTAAGTTAAAATTATCTTTTTGATTTTATCAAAGCACTCATCTTGTAATATCTTAAAGTTTATTGTTGGATTTTTGAACTCCTTGACGAAATTATAAGCCTCTTCTTTTAGAAACTCATGCCAAATCGTATGCAATGCGCGAGCAATTAATTTAGAGCCCCATTCCAATCCTTCTTTTTCAATTATTTCAATGAATTTGGCGTATTCTTTTTTTATGTAGTCTTGTGTCATATATTTTTCTGCTATGGCGCACTCTGTAGCTCTTTCAGCTGGCATACGAGCCATCTTCACTTTGTGTGAAGAAGCATATTCTTGTGTAATTATTTTTGCCCATGTTTGACGTCCATATTTGTTTCTATAGTTATAGTTTTTAATTACAATACCCTCACCAACGCCTTCTGTGCATAAATATTCTCCGGTTTTACTTAAACAGTTATTTAGTATTTCCTCGGTTGGATTCTCTCCCTCCCAAAGTGTTGGAATAACTGTTAGCCCATATGGTTCTATAAGAGCCTTCATTTCTGGATATGGTATTATATCTTCTCCATCATAAGCGTCAAAGATATAAAATTCAAACCAGGCGTTTTCATTATAAGTTCTTATATGATTTTTAATTAAATACTCACCAAATAATCTAATTGTAGGATTGTCATTAAAAAATCTAATAACTCTTTCGTCTTCTCCAAATTTTGCGGCAAATCCTCTTTCATCGGTATTCTTTCCGGGGGTTAACTCTCTGTTTCTACCGCCAAATTTTATACCGGCATCGAACCACATAGATGCATTTGTTCCATCTATTTTAGGAGTAATATAACACATACCATTTAATATACCATCTGTTTCAGACGTTCCCAGTCTTTCTATATGTTGATATTTAGTAAACATAGTACTCTCTCCTTTCTATAGCTCTGAATACAAGCTATGTCCAAATGTTTCTTGACACCCGGGACATAGTATCTCGGGACTATTATGAAAATTGAAACTCCCGCAATACATGCACTTTGCACCCAGATCGGTGTTTTTTTCCAGCTCATCTTTTACAAAGTTAGCTATACAGTCAAAATAATCTGTTTTATTGTCAGCGTCTATACAAACAAATTTGGTTCGTTTAAATTTCACGAAAATATACTCATTTCCATTAGAAGCGATAAAGTGTTGTCCCGGTTTCATTTTTTGAACCCTTCTTGTTTGTAGAAACTCATTAATGGCTTCTTCTTCAATTTTTTCTGCCCACTCTACATCAATATCCGGTGTTAATTCTACCATTCCTTTAAGGAAAACTTTTTTGCCTGTCTCTCTGTCAATTAAAAGAGCTTGAGTTTTTTTTGCTTCCTCAAAAACATATTCCCTACCATTTGATGCGATTAAAATATGACCGGGTCGCAAGTCTTTCATAATATCAATTATATTGTGTTTCATGCTCTCTCTCCTTCTTTAATTTATTTTTTATAAATAAATTATAAAAGAAAAAAGAGGCTGAAAACAAGTCTTTTAACTCGTTTCAGCCTCATTAGTTTGTCTTAGTACTTTAACATACAACGCGTACATATTAAAAACACTATCAGCAACTACGATATGAATATCATATTCACTGCCATCATTAATATCAAATATTTGAAAATTATCGCAAGTGCGCTCTTCCATTTGAATTTGTAGCTCCGTGACAATTTCTTGTTTAAATTCTTCCCACTTTTTTTCCACTAAACAGTGGTTGGTTAGTTGTGCTTCAAAGTCTGTGAAAGCTTTTTTTAATTTTCCTCGTTTTTTAAACATTTTCTACTTCTCCTTTATTTTTGCAAACTCGTTTTCAAAGAACTTGTGATCCCGTGCATTAAATTTATCAAAATTATTAGATATAATTTTAAGTTGTTTTTGCCAATCTTCTAGTTCATATGGTTTGTCAGATTTTGTTCTATATCTAATTCCATCATCGCTTTTTTCTTCTCTTTTTGGCTTTGGTTGTCTATATTTGTATTCCATAAGGTATTCCTCCTTCTTCTTTAATCAACTTTATTGGCAGGCCGATAGGGATTCGAACCCCAACCAACGCTTTTGGAGAGCGTCATGCTACCGTTACACCATCGACCTATAAAAATTAGAGAAACCTATCTCTCGGCTTCCTCTAACATAATAGTTATAAAAATTCCATATTCTCGTGACGGACTATCAACTCCTGTTTTTACAAACCTAATTAGCCCAATCACAAAATAATGGCTTGCAAGGCGCTTGTCGACGCATAAGACGTAAGCCCCAGGCAGAGCCTTGCGTGCATCTGGGGCGCGTAATAAATACATTGCAATATATTTATCTAGTTGTTTTCGTTTTCTTGTCGCTCTTGTTCAATCGCAGCTCTATATTGTTTTTTCGCTTCTCTACATTCTTTACATCTTACAGGTTTGTCAAATCCCATTTGTTCGTAAAACTCTTGATCTCTTGTAGTAAAGTCAAACTCAGTTCCGCAATCCTTGCAAATAATTACAAGATTGTGTTTTTCTAACATTTCTTTCCCTCCATTTACATTTATATATAAAAACATCGTTAGATGTGTTTACCAATAATAGTGCCTCAAAGCATGTTGCGCATACTGAGAGGTCTTGTTTTATCTTCCTCACCCAGACTCGAACTGGGACACCCAAGCTTTCTGGCTTGAATAGCTTACCATCTAACACTCTAGTTGGATAGATATGGGACCCTTTCTGTAATAAAGGGTTTATCATAAGGCATCAACACCGCTTCCTTATGCCCGGTCGATAATAATATATATAAAAATGCAGTGGCCCACACAAGTAGGTGTGCATATTTAACAGTGTTCTATATATTAGTAGTATGAGACAGAGATGTCTCAACCTAATTGGTGTAAATAGAAGGAATTAAACCTCCATCCTTTTCAAAAAATGCTTTATCATTAAGCTATATTTACAAAAGTGGCGGATTTACCTGTTTAAGCGTATCTAAATCCGCAAAATCTTCGCCCCGATTTTAAAGGAGACCGGGCGTCACCTAATAACCTCTTGTCTTCAAGGGCAAACACGGTTGGTTATCATACCATAAAACCCATAATGCACAATTATGTGCAATAATATGCCAAGTGATGTAGGAATCGAACCCAAATGTAATATAAATATTACCCTGCTTCCACATACAGAACCATCAAAAAATATTGCAATTAAGACCCGCTCTGGTCACTTCATCCCGAGGGATTTCGACGCTTGCTCCGCTTATGTCGCTATATTTTTGCATATTTTTTTCAGATCCGACAGAGATTTGAACTCTGAACTCGCTCAGAAAGCGCGCTTTACCAGTTAAGCTATCTCGATCATATCAAAGAAAAGTTTTTTTCTTTTCTTATTTTATTTTAATTTATTCTTCTCCGTTTTCTGAAGTCTTTTTGACTTTTTATACAAGCGTTTTAATATTTCCTTCTCATAAAAACGCCATTTTAAAAAATAATATAAGGTTTTTAGATGAAAAAGATTATTCCAACAGGGCTTGCCATGATATCTACTATACGTACCAGCATATTTATAGCCACAGTAATGAGAATAGTTTATATATGCTTTTCTATGCAAACTCTCATTGTTTTTGCTTTTCTTTAACATAAGTTCCTTTCGAAGACTCCCAAATAACCACTGGATTAATTTTTTTCTCTAAAAGAGCTATCTTGTTCTCAATCTGTGCTATTTTATAATGCCCCTCCGGAAGCTCGGCTTTTTGCAGTTTGTATTTTTCTACTTTTTCTTGCTGTCTTTCCTTGAGTGGGCGGTTCATTTTCATAAAACGCAACAACTGACTTACTCCTTTTGCGGCTTTCTCAGCTTCTTCTTCAGTAAGTTCTATTTCTGGCGTGTCTGATTCCTCATCAGATATTTCTTCGATTACCTCATTAATTACTTCTTCTAAAACTTCATTTTTAATTTCTTCTGGCATAATTTTGCCTCCTTTACTTATTATCTTTTAGGAATTCATAGGCTAGTTTTGTAGCCACTCTTCCTCTGGTTGTTTTTTCTAAAAAACCAAGTTGTACTAGATACGGTTCCACGGTATTTTCTAGAGTTATTTTGTCATCGTTTAGCGCAGCACACAGCGGTTCAATACCTACTGGGCCAAACTTGAATCTATTGATAATGGTATCTAAGAAGCGTCTATCCTTGTTGTTTAAGCCTTTGCTATCAATATTAAGACCTTTAAAAGTTTTGTCTACAACCTCTTTAGAAATATTATCGTTGTTTAATATAGTTGCAAAGTCTCTTACTCTTTTTAAGTAGCCATTTGCCAATCTAGGCACTCCGCGACTTCGAACTGCTATCATGTCGGCACACTCATCGTCAATATCCGTCCCCATAACATAAGCAGAGCGCTTTACGATATCTCTCAGCTCTGTATTTGTATATGGCTGTAATTCCAATTGAATAGGAAATCTATCCCTCAATGGTCCAGTAAGCATACCTGGTCGTGTTGTAGCGCCTATTAGCGTGAATCTCGGTAGCTCATATTGGACAACATCGCCATATTCTTTAATGGTTATTTTATAATCCTCCATAGCAGAGTACAAAACCTCTTCTATCTTTGGATGTAATCTGTGTATTTCATCGATAAAAAATACGCATGGCTCAGCAATGCCTGTTAAAAGCTCTAGCATGTCTTTCGGACCTTTTAATGATGATGCGACTATTGTATGAATTGATAATTCAAGTTCGTTGGCGATAATATTCGCCAAGGTGGTTTTTCCAAGTCCCGGGCCCCCATATAGAATTATATGGTCTAATCCCTCTTGTCTAATGATAGACGCATTAATATACATAGATAACATTTCTTTAACCTCATTTTGCCCTCGATAATCATCAAGAGAAAGAGGTCGTAATTTCATATCATCATTCATCACCAATCTTCTCCTTTCCTAGGGAAGTATTTCTCTTTCTTCTTCCAGCATATAAAAGCTCATATAGTCATAATGATCTGTTTTCTCAACAATATTCCTTACGGATGCCATTATTGAGCCCCAAGAACGCATTGAGTACGCTAATTTTGTTCCATCGGAAAATATGGGAACTCCAATTCCCTGATGTGTTGCTCCGGACATTATATATCCCTTTTCAATCAAAGTATTCACTAAAATGGCTTCATGTAAATCGTAAGACGAGGCATCCACATCTGGATATTCTTCTGCCTCTTCCCATGAAACCCATTTGATTATTTTTAGCTCCATTCTTTCACTCCTTAATAATAGATTCTTTCAATAAAAAGCGTGGCAGAGCTTCTAATATTTCTTTATAAAACGCCTCACCTAGACACTCCGTATATACATCAAAACCATTTGTCTGTGAGATAGAAAAAAGATCTAACTCTCCAAAACCGCAGTTTTTGCAAATCCATCTTATTTTTAAATGGTCTTTTGTAAATATAACCTCCGTTATTTCCGGTTTTCCTCTTTTCATACTTTTCTCCTTTTAAAAGATTTTATACTATAATTATAAAAAAAAAGACCTGTTAAAGTCAAGTCTTTTTACACTTTTTAATTATTTCTTTTTAACAGTTCATTCATAACATCGTCTAAGAGCACAGGAGTGAAGTTATTCGCATCAACACCTATGTCAAAATGTCGCTGACTCACTTCCTCCTCATGAGGCAATCTATGCTTATGTCCATGTATATTATAAAAATCACCTAGATTTAATTCCAGTGGACGATGAGATAGGATAAAGTTTTTGCCGATAACAAGATGGTAATCACATACTTCTTCAAAGCCAGCGTCTCTAAAAACGGTTTTACTCGTATGATCGTGATTACCGTATACTAATATCTTTCGACCTTTTAATTTGCTGGTAATGTTTATAATTGTTTCTCTATTACCAAAACAAAAATCTCCCAATACGTATACTATATCGTCCTTGCTGACGACTTTGTTCCAATTAGCTATCAACTGTTTATTCATTTCCTCAACCGACGCAAACGGTCGATTGCAATATTGTAATATATTTGCATGATAGAAATGTAAATCAGAAGAAACGAAGCGCTTAGACATTTTTAACATCCTTGCGCTTTATTTCTATTACGACATATTCTTGTTTAGTTCTACTTGTTTTATCTAACTCTATTCTGCAAGTTTGTCCTGGATTTATATAATCGTCATCACCGCTCCAAGGAACAGTTACCTCTTCTTTTTCATTGGTATTATAGCATATTCTAAAACTTGTTATATCATTGCTATTTATAACTCTGTTTGTCAGGTCTGCCTTATCTGGAAAATATTGTCCGAAGCTCGTTTCTATTTTATCCGCGCATTCTTTTCTTATTGTTAGATAAATTGTATCGGCAATGTATGACTCTATCACCGCATTTGAGCAAATAGAAATGGTTTTTTGAATATTAGACATATAGAAATTTCCTATTTCTTCTCTATGCACTCGCGCCCATTCGCAGTTTTCAAAACAAATATCTATATAATCGATGTCTTTGCATTTATGAAAAGGAATGTGTTTTATTTTATCTTTTTTATTATAAGTTATATGATATTTAATTTTTCTAAACAGATCTTTTATTTTGTAGGACGGTCTACTCATTTCTTTTTTTAGTTCTTTGATGTTGTTTTGTAGCCATTCCATCTGTTCTTGTTTTTCGGTTTCTTTCATTTTAACCTCCTATAAAATTATGGCAGCCTCGGAGAGACTCGAACTCACAACAAACCAGCGTTCGTAGCGCTGTGCTCTATCCAATTGAGCTACGAGGCCATATAAGAAAGACATCATTCGACATCTTCTAATTTTATTCTTTTTATTACTCTAATTTTATCTTGTTTTTTATTAATTGGAGTAAGATCGTAGTCTTCGTTTATATCATAAAGACTTGCATCGTGCAGTTCAATATGATTAACTTCTTCTTTACATATAAAGCAATAGAGCTTTTTTAAATGACCAACCTTTCTCAAACTGCTTTCTTTTCGCATTATTGAGGCTATGTTGCCGCATTGAGGACATTTTAATTGAGTTGCTTTACACTTCACTGCTCTACTCATCTATAATCACTCTCTTTCTAAGAAAATATAATCTATGTTTTCATTAACATATACATCATTTTTACAAGCTGTTTTGATACAAGCCTCAAGTACTTTTTCAGCCTGTTTTTTTGTAAACTTATGTATATCTGGTATTGTTTCTAAAAATCCAGTTGCTAAGTCTTGACCACACCCTATTGCGGCGAAATCTTTTTTAGATAAGATTCCACCATCTGCGGTTATGATGAACATATCCTCTGATGTCGCAAACATCATCGTACTAATCATTGTATAAATTCCTCGTTCGTCTATGATACGGTGATTATCTTTTAATATTTTAAAAATGTTTGGAACAACGCGAGTTATAACATATTTACTATCTATCCGAACTCGTTTTAATACATCTGCTGCATCTACAAGTCCGTCCTGAGAGCATATAATATCACAATCTCTCGCAGCTCCCACACAGCCTATTGCTGTATTAGACAAATCAAATTGCTTTACTTTAACAGTACCATCCACTTTAATATTTCCCCATGTAGTTTGCTTATCTCCTGCGATGGCTACCCCATCTTTATATTTTATTGCTACTACAACTGACATAATTAAACCTCTTTTCTTTCTAGTTCTATAATTTGTTGATTCATTGCCTTATGAAGCTCAACTGAAACCGGTTCAATATCTGTATATTCAAAACGACAACCGTCTTCATTTGTACCAATTACTTCTCTTATATAAGAGTTTTTTGGGAACCATTCTCCTGTTATAAAAAATTGGATTGTTTCGGTGTATGATTTGTCATCATCTTCCCAGTGGTCTCCTTCCCACTTCTTTACAAAAATTATTCTGTCATCGTGAATTGATTTTCTATAACCTAGTTTTTCAAATAGTTCTTCTGCCATTATATATACCTTCCTTCCTTTTTAAAATAACCTCATCCACACTCCCTGGCAATGGATGAGTCGGCGGCAATAGTGCAGGCCCACATAATCTACCAGGCATCATTTTCTACAAATCCGAAAAGCGATTTTGTGGGTCTTTTTTTAACTCTTGTCTAAGTCTTCTTTTTGCTGATGATGATTTAATCTCATTGCGTGCATGTCTGCAAATTTTTTGTTTTCCAAAATGGAAACCATTTCGTAAACTAAATTTTTTTCTATTGTAGCAGGTTAAATAATCACAATACCAGCAATTTCCTCTTAGGATTTCTCCTTTGATTTTTGTCTCTAGTTTAGACATTCTTTTCACCTCCACCTAAGGTGGAAATGTTTTTATATTCATAGAGTTTCACCTCTTTATAAACAAATGGTGGAGCTGGGGGGACGAATTTGTCTCAACTTTCGTTGAGTTCGGACTATTCCTTCATCCCATTACGTAGGATATGATGTACATATGCATCATATCCATAATAGGAGGTAAGCATTTATGAAAAATAATCTTATGATTTTTTCCATCCTAGTGATACCATGAGTTCACGCTTTTAGGTATTCTATGAGTCTCTGGGCGTTACCCAACAGTTTCCTGTCGGTTTAGCGCAGCGTCGGCATAGGATTGCTCCCTTAGCTTTCACCGTCTTGAGCTTACTTTTTCTTTGATAATTACTTATCAAGTCGACTATTAACTTAATCGAACCCCCGTCTTACAAACTGTTTGTATAAATATTATTTTACAAGTTTTATTTGGTTCCTTTCATTGTCGCTTATCTGTAAATGCTACCAACAACCAATACAGTAAACCAATTAGCCCTGCAATTTAACAGCTGGTTGCTAATTCTTCGACATTCCACCAGCGTGCGAGCCTATTCAAAAACGCCAATTATATGCCATAGGCATTCATATAATCAACGAAACTATGCTAAGACTATGTTAGCTTGAGGACCAAAAAGCCCTCTTAGTTTAGAAATAAATGATTTTGCATTTATTGTTTTTTGCCTTTTGAGTATCTGCCTACTACTTGATATTCATACCACTTATCTGCAATCGAAACCTAAGCAGCCCCGAGTGTTTTTTCTTTTATAATACAATTATATAAAAAAAGACCTGAAACAGTCAAGTCTTTTTGAAATTATTTTGTATCACAATTTTCTTCTCTAATCTCAATCACGGTATTATGCTGAGACATTATATCTTTTATTACCTCTATTGCTCTTTCCATATGAGCTCTATTAGCAAAAGCAACTTTGTGCACAATTCCATTATTATACTCAAATTTTAAAACCCATTCTCCCATGCAACCAGATTTAGTAACCGTTTTTATGATAGAGTTATTCATTTGGTTGCTCAGTCCAGTTTTTTCCTATGCCAAATACGAAATACTTGGTTAGCTTAACCCAGCCATACATGCCAAGTTCATCGTGGTTAATTTCAAATCGGTTAAAAACGCGTCGCATTTCCATATTACTAAATCCCCCTTGTTTAAACCTTGGTTCCCCAAAGATATTTTCAAAAGTTTCGCTTTCGCCATAGGCCTGGTTAATTATATTCTCTCCCGTCTTTTTTATCCAAACGGGAATTTGTTCTATCATTGGCTCAACAGATTTGCTTACAAACTGTATTTTGGGAATTGGTTCTCTGTCTACACTTCTATAGTCATAGCCAGGAAGACAAAAGGTTTCTAAACCTGCTATCTCATATACAGGAATATAGTTAAAGCGACGTTGCAGTGTATCGAGAAGTTCGGCATATCTTGAGCCGTCTCCAACATAAGGGGAAGTACCGTTCAACATATATTGATATAGATTTGTTTTGTCGGCTTGATTATTGGCCTGTTGTTCGATGTCATAGGCAAAAACAAGCAAATGACTAGATCCACCATCTCTATATCCAAATTTCTTCTCTCTTAATATATAAGGTTCTCCACCCACACACATTCCACCGCAAGAATAAACTTTACTTTTATATTCATAAGACATGGTTTGATGCGATCTCGATTCTTCATAACAGCCGTGTCGGTCATTGTTTCTATTGTCTATAAACTCCATTAATAAGTCTGCGATGTTTTCTCTCATCTTATTATTTCTTGATGGAATCAAAATGGTATGCATTTCTTCTGTATTATATTCATCATACTCTCCTGAATATCCTTTAATCATTGTAGTTATTACAGTAAATGTTTTCATTAATCTACTCCTTCCGTAATATAATTATATTTATTTTATCAATTTCTATGAGCAAAAGTCAAGTTTTTTTTTATTTTTTTAAAAGTTTACAAATCCCAGCTTTATGAATTATTTTTTTAATCATTTATATATAAAATGATTTTTACGCTTTTTTATACTAGTTTAGTAAAAAAATACTAAAATAACTTGATTTTAAGCACTTTTATCGCTTATAATAGACTTTGTTAAACGAAAAAACTCTAAAATATAAGTCTAACCAAAATTTATGTATAATAAATTATTAAAAAGACTTGACTTTTTGAGAGTTTTTTGTTATAATTATATTATAAATAATTTAAAAAAGAAAAGTGAATATTTTATGGTGCAATATTCAAGAGGCTAAAGAAATAGGACTGCAACTCCTACATCGTAGGTTCGAATCCTACTTGCACCTCCAAAAAGAAAAGAGGTTGACAGGAATGAGAAAGAATGTTATGATTAGTCAAGAAAAATTTGTAGACTATATGGAGCAGTTAAAAGAGATTGTTCACCTAGAAGAGAATCTAGACAAAGCATTAAAAGAATTGTCTCCAGACTTCGGTGGTTTTCATAATGAAAAAGCATCTTCTCTTATAATCAACTTATTAAAAGATTTGATGGACGACAGACAAGAGGTATATGCTATAGAAGGTACATGGTCTCAAAAGGATTGGTCTGATATTGAGTATTTTATATATGACATGAACTGGGGCAAAGATTGCCGAAAGTATCCAATCATAGAAGAGAACGGTAAAAAAATATATTTAAAAAACGAATATGAATTATATGATTTTATATGCAACAGCGAGAAATAATACTTCTCTGTGTGAGAGTTTGTAGATAATTAATTTTAATGACAGCTCTCAAACAGAGGCGTATTATTAATAAGCCCTTAGGTTGGTTCCGTGAAAAGCGTCGAGCCGTAAAGCAAATCCTAAAAATAAATCGAGCGAAGTAGAAAAAAACCACAGCAGATGGTACTCAATCCATCGCCAGGAGTTGAAACGCTGTTCTATGATGAGTGTCATATTGCACTGGGTTAAACTGTATGAGGCTTTAAGTGTAGGGTAAGGATTATTTATAGATAATTCAAGGGTCCTTGAAAAAATCTTCTGTGAGCTATATTAGCAGATGAGAGGAAGCCCGCCAAGTTGCGTTGGTCCCAACAGAAGGATGTGGAGATTGCGTTCCACCGTTCGTCTTCGGTTCTGAGAAATAGGAATCGTCGTATAATATCCCGCCCGTGGTTGCTACTTTGACCAAGTTAACGGGGAACTGAGAAGGTACTGGTGAATGTTAGTAGATAAAATACAGGAGAATATCAGCAAGTAGGAATTGGAGCCTACATTTTATGTCAGTGTAGCACAGAGGTAGTGCAGGAGCTTCATACGCTCAAGGTCATAGGTTCAAATCCTATCACTGATACCAAAAAGGAGAATAATTATGACTAAATATGTAAAGGTTCCCGTTGGAACTATGATTGAACTATTAACAACCGCAAATGTCTACATGGCATTAACAAACGGTGGTGTTGATAATTGGGAATGGTATGGTGAGTCAATTAGCCAATTTGAAGACGAACATGGTGATATTGACGCTACAGAAAAGGATGTATTTGACCTTTACGAGAAGGTGGAATAAAATATTGGCACAGCTGAATGTGCTTATGGTTGAGAGATTTTCCTTAAAGCTCTGGATATTTTTCGGTTTCACGTATAACAAACCGACATTCAGTTAATTGCAGAACGGACGGCGGAGTCAGCTCTCGCACTGCAATTGAGGGTTCGAGATGTTCAGGTAGTTTCCTGACAGAATGTGAGATATAAAAGCTATGATGACGATGACAGGGGGTAATCACGCAAAGAGCTAATAGGTGTTTTCTTAGGTAAGCGTCAATATCCGAAAGATGGGGCTGATTTGAAAATAATCAGTATATAAGCCTAACTCTACCTGAGCGCGGATAGTATGGTGACATATCTATTCAGGAGGCTTTAATATCTCGCAACAGCGTTGGTGTCTGGGTCGCTCCCAGATAGAGTGGTAGGTTCGTAAGGTTTCCTCACTTGAATTAAAAATAAATAAAAAAACCTTCCAAAATATATAAATAGGAGGAGAGATATTATGTTTAGACAAATTTTAATAGGGAAACCAAGTTTCCAATATAATCATTTAGGAATAACTGACGATGTGCAGGCTCTCATTATAGATAAAGTCTCTCTTTTTTCCATAAAGAAAGCAACAATATAATGAAAGTAAATAATAAGCGGACCGTCAGAGATATGACCAAACCAACAGTGTGTGGTAAAGGCTATATTGGAGACGGTCCATTTTTTGTATCCAAAGACTATACCCTATCTCCAATATATGAGTGTTGGGCCTCTATGCTTAAAAGATGTTATAGCAAGGCTTCTTTAAGACGAGAGCCACAGTATATGGGCTGTGAAGTATGTGAAGAGTGGCTTAACTATCAAGTATTTGCGCAATGGTATGTTGAACATTATCCCGACACGAACGAGAAGTGGCAATTAGACAAGGACATACTAATTAAAAATAATAAAATATATTCACCTGCCACATGTTGTTTTGTACCACAGCGGTTAAATGCATTATTGACGCTGCGTCGCAACCACAGGGGTAATTACGCCATTGGTGTTGGTAGACGTTATGGTAAATATGTAGTTCGCGTATGCGAGCCAGATGGCAAGCGAATTGAACGGCGTGCCGACACCGAAGAGGAAGCTTTTTTCATATATAAAACACTTAAAGAAGCTACGATACGATACTGGGCTGATTTCTATAAGAAATTATTAGAGCCACGCGTATACGTCGCTCTGTGCGATTGGAAGATAGAGAGGAATGATTAATATGCGTGTTATTTTCGCTGATATTGACGGGGTCGTGAATACCTTACAGATTTATAAGGAGATTCCGGCACATTTAAAAGACGCTGATTTACGTCAAGCTGACGGGTATTTTTTTGACCTATGCGATCGCTCGGACAAAAGAGTGAGTAATACTCAAGCAACTTTATGGCTAGACAAAATATGCCGTGACAACGATGCTAAGATAGTTATTTCATCTACATGGAGACTTGGTGATGACAAAGACTGCACAGAAACGAAAGAATGTCTTTATAATTCCGGTCTTGGTCGTGATATTGAGATAATAGGAAAAACACCCAGCTCCAGCTCTTTTCATAGAGGTACGGAAATTAAGGCGTATCTGGAAAAACATCCCGAAATAACAAACTTTGTTATATTGGACGATGACAGCGATATGGAGCCATATATGGATCGACTTGTGCATACTGATGTGCATAGTGGAATAACCGCTAAAACACGGATTGAAGTTAGTTGCAAGTTTAATAATGAGCCAGAGCCAGAATTTTTTGGATAAAATAAGCAAAAAGACTTGCTGTAAGGATGAAAAATATTTTATAATTATTATAGAAAAAAAGAAAGAAGTGGTGCTTATGAATTTAGCGGAATGTAAATTAACACCGAATGAAAAAAACGTGCTTAAATTACTGACAGATGAGTTTCATGGCAGTGCTTTTACAAAAGAGATGGCTGATAACACTGAACTATTTACAATTCAACAAATTGTATGGCATTTAGAGCAAATATATAAAAAAGGCTTGTTAAATAAAAATAAAAATCTCTACAAAGGTAAAATATATACTCAATATGAAGTAAATAATTTTTATCATTATGGGGTAGAAATTAAATAGGAGGTATAATATGTTTTATAGATTAAAAGACTATTTTAGTAAATATGAGCGTAGGATGAGACGTAGACAAAGGATATATAGTAATCCATATAGTGAAGAATGCTTTTCGTTGAACTATTCAATATGTGAATTTATTATACCAAGGCTTTATCTATATAAAAAAGAGGCCTCTCAAATGATAGAGTATGATTTTACGAAAATCGACAAAATGATTGCTGCATTTGAATTGTATAGAGACAGACCATGGGAAGAGGCAATTGCGACTCACGGGGTTGATGAGTATCAACGACTTTATTCTGAGGTTTATTTACCACAAATAGAAGAAGGAATGAAATTATTTAAAGACGAGTTCTTATCATTATGGTGGTAATGGAGGAGAGGAGAAATTATATGATGATTGGTGATTTAACAATATCAAATTATTTTGTAAGTGGTCCTTGGTATAGATTTCTTAAACCAAGAAACACATCGAGCAAAAATCTTCCTTTTCAATTAATACGATGGCTTTGTTTTTGTTACTGCTATGATCCAAGAAAGTGGACAAAGCAAAATAGAGGTCTTTATTATAATCTTACAAAAATTTTGCTTTTTATGATATGGATTCCTATAGCAACCGTAATGGTTTATTTAGGGAAGGATAGGTAGCAACGTCTCGTTAGCTCAATGAATTGTGTTAAACGAGTATTATTCTTATATAAGAAAGGAATGATTATAATGATACCAGAATTTTTAATATTAAAAACATTGGAAAATAATACCACTCCTAGAAGGTGGGTAATAACAGAAGTTAGATACAATACAGATATAGAAGACTTTTGTACCATCGGATTAGAAAATACAAAATACTATGGAAGTCCATTTATGGCCTTTGAAGAAGCAGAGAAGCTATTTAAAGAACATAGTTGTTATAAAGCAGTAAAAGTAGTTGTGATAGAAATACCTTTTGCAACTCGATACTAAAAATTTAATGCCCTTCAAGCTCATTTAATAGAGTGATCCCTACCTGGGCGCTATTAATTTGCAGGTATTAAATAATAATAAATAAAAAGGAGGCGTAAGCTGTGGAAAAATATGATTTAAAAATATTTACAGAAAATATTGAACCAGAAGCACTGGGACAAATTTATACGTTATTAAAACAAGACGCCTTCAAAGAAGCTAAAGTTAGAATAATGCCAGACGTTCATGCTGGCGCTGGCTGTGTAATTGGCTTCACTGGGGATTTGGGAGACAAGGTAATTCCAAATATAGTCGGTGTTGACATTGGATGCGGGATGCTGACCGTCAATCTAGGACAGATAGATTTAGATTTAAAAAAACTAGATGACACAATAAGGGAAAAAGTTCCCGCTGGCTTTAGTGTACATGATACAGAAAAAAAAATAACAGGAATAGAAGAGCTTGTTTGTTTTAAGGAGCTAAAAAATGTTTCCCGCATATTGAAAAGTGTTGGCACACTTGGAGGCGGAAACCATTTCATAGAGATAGATATTGATAAAGAGAACAATAAATACTTGATTATTCATACTGGTTCAAGAAACCTGGGAAAACAAGTGGCAGACATTTATCAAGATAAGGCGATAAAATATATACAAGAAAAAGGAAAAATATCAAATCAGCATAAAATAGCAATAATCAAAGAATTAACGCTATCAGGAGAAAAGCATTTGATAGAGGAAGAGTTAAAAAAAGTAAGCAAAGAGTATGCTTTAAATATTCCAAGAGAATTATGCTACCTGGAAGGACAAGACAGGTTGAATTATTTGCATGATATGAAGATCTGCCAGGAATTTGCTATTAAGAATAGAAAATCTATTGCAGAGGCTATTTTAAAAGGATACTTCGGTATTAATATCGGAACATATCTGACAAACTCTTTTGAAACAATACATAACTATATTGACTTAGATAGTAATATTGTACGTAAAGGTGCAATATCTGCAAAGAAAGATGAGATATTACTGATACCTATTAATATGCGTGATGGCTGTATTTTAGGAAAAGGAAAGGGTAATAAAGACTGGAATGACTCAGCTCCTCATGGTGCAGGTCGTTTAATGTCTAGAAGTAAGGCAAAAGAACTTATTAATCTTGAGGACTATCAAGATTCAATGACGGGTATCTTTACAACGTCGGTTGGGGTTGATACAATAGATGAAGCTCCTTTTGCTTATAAAAGTTTGCAAGAAATTGTAGACAACATAAAAGACACGGTTGAAATAATAGATATAATAAAACCAATCTATAATTTTAAGGCAAGCGAGTAATTGCTTGCTATGCGGGTGTGTGATGGAACTGGAATACATCAGCGACTTAAAATCGCTGGCCTTCGGGATTGTGGGTTCAACTCCCACCGCACCCACCATTCTTAATGGCTGATTAGCAAAGGCGGTCAATGCGCTGGACTGAAAATCCAGACATCTAGGTTCGATTCCTAGGTCAGCCACCATTTTTTTAAAAAAAGACCAGAGAAAAAAAGGAGATAATTTTTAATTTTTTTCTTGACTTTTGGATAGATTGAATGTTATAATTATATTATAAATAAAAAAGAGTTTTGCGGTATTAGTATATTGGCTATTATTTCGCCTTGCCAAGGCGAAGAGGCGAGTTCAAATCTCGCATACCGCTCCACATGTATCTTGGTGATATTAGTTCAATGGTAGAACGTCTGCTTGTGGCGCAGAAGATAAGAGTTCAATTCTCTTATTTCACCCCATTGTGTCGAGTTGGGTGAGTTGGCTTAAACCAGCAGTTTGCTAAACTGTCGAACCTTTAGGGGTTCCACTGGTTCGAATCCAGTACTCGACGCCATATATGATTAGTCCGTAACAGTCGGTTGAACAAGTGTGAATCTTGGCCTAGTCTACGTACAAGCACTTTGAGCAGGAGATATCTTGCTCTAAACGGACCTGTAGAACAATTGGTTAGTTCGGCGACCTCATAAGTCGAAGGTTTTAGGTTCAAGTCCTAACAGGTCCACCAATTTATTAACGGGAGGGTGCCGGAATAGGTAGACGGACCAGTCTTAGAAACTGGCGACTGTGAAAGGTCATGAGGGTTCGATTCCCTCTCCTCCCACCAAATATGCATCTGTAGCTCAGTTGATTAGAGCATTCGACCGATAATCGAAAGGTCGCCGGTTTAAGTCCAGCCAGATGCACCAGTTATTAAAGGAGGGACAGATTATTATGAAGGCTTTAAAAACTTTTTTTACGGCTATTCTATCGGCTATCCTATTGGGTATCGTATTGGGTATAATTGTTGGTTTTGGAATGCGTGTTTTGGAATCGCATCGCGAGCGAAAAGACTTCGGCTTAGAAATGTATAGTAAATGCTTAGACTTAACACCAGGAACTGCTTATTATAGATGTGAAAAAATACGAAATAGAGCAGAGTATAATAAAAACGACTATGATAAATGCGTCACTGCAAAATATATGGCAATTCATGAAACAACAAAGCAGGATAGTTTTGAATGGACTTCTGCGATAGAAGCCGCAGAGGATGATTGCTATAATAAACATATTGCCAGCCGATAATATAACAACCTATAGCTAGCCTATCTGTCGGAAGTATGCTCATAAAAATAAAACAATCGTATATCAATTTTGCAGAACCTTTTGCCGTAAAAAAAAGAATTATATTAGTTTATTTTATTGCCCATTGGTGAAATGGTAACACATCAGACTTTGACTCTGACATTTCCTGGTTCGAGCCCAGGGTGGGCAGCCAATTTTATAGTCCAGTAGCTCAGCTCGGTTAGAGCGCTGCTCTGATACGGCAGATGTCGTAGGTTCAAATCCTACCTGGACTACCATTTAGTTTATAACTGAAATCTGAGTTGAAATGATATATACTCAGTCAGTAGATTATAAATAGATGCTGATATGCAACGCATAGAGCAAACACTATGCATCGTTTATAGATAGCGACAATAAATAAATATCTTGTTACGAGTGTGCGCTTATATACCGCCAAGAAGTATATACTTGTTTTGAATGATCGGTGGCGGAATATGTAGACGCAGATGAGAAAGGGTTATTCAGTTCGGTGTACGGACGGCATATCTTTAAAATCTCTTCATTGGCAACCACAAAAAGTACACAAAAGTGAAGGATAAGACCAATGAGAAAAAATAACTATGTGGGGTGAAAATCCCCACCCGTTCATAATAATAATTTATATTATGGGTTAGTATTCCGTTAGGGACACGGGGCTGACTGTAAATCAGTTGTTTCGGCTGACTAGGTTCGACTCCTAGATAACCCACCATTTTAAAAAATAAAGGAGGAATAACGATGAGAGAATATGCTTGTTTAACAAAGGCTTATGAAATTCAGTATTTTGTTGATGAAGCCAACAAAGTTGTTATTTGCCGTTTAGAAGACTGGTACGAAAACTCGTATATTGGTAAAGCGCTGTGCTCAAACGAAGATGAGTTTAACGTTAATCGTGGTAAGAAAATTGCTTATAATAGAGCGATGCGAAGTTTAAATTGCCAAATAAGAAGTCGCCTAAAAGGTGAATTAGCAAAAGTAAGCGCAGCTTTAGAAACAGTAGAAACCAATCTTCAAAATAATAAAGACATAATTAGAAGCTATAAACAACCAGAAACTAATTAATAAAATAATAAAAAACGGAGAGCTCTTTTAGGGAGACCTATTAGAAAAGAGGTAGAGTTCATCAACTCGAGAGAACGGTGGTTCGAATCCACCCTCAGCTCCTACCGAACGACAGGATTCAGACAGTTGATTACTTTGAAGATGAAATGTCTCAGTACGTAGATAGATGAGCGGTCTAGAGGTTAAGACTCTCTCCATTATATTTGCTCCAGTAGCTCAGTAGGTAGATGCGCTTGACTGTTAATCAAGATGTCAGAGGTTCGAGTCCTCTCTGGAGCGCCATGATTGCTGAGATGGCCGAGTTTGGCTTATGGCACTTGACTTGAAATCAAGCGAACGGGTGACCGTTCCGTGGGTTCGAATCCTACTCTCAGCGCCATTTAATTTTTAGGAGGAATAAAATGACACCAGAATTTTATGTATTACACTATAATACTAAAACATCAGAATATGGTAACGAAATCGTATTCAAACATTTTGAAAATGCGATGCATATTTATCGGGAAGAAAAGCCCCATAATGGTGATGACAGGGTGGAATTGGTATATTCCCCAATAAAAGGAGATAATATCGTTATTATTAGTAAGGGGGCATTTCCCATATCTATTAATGACACTAAAACTTACAGATAGGATTTGATTGTATGAGTAAAATATTTGGAAACAGAAAAATATATATGATTATATCTGACGTTGATTGGGACGGACGAGAATTGCACGTTAGAGACATATTTTTATCACGCAATAAAGCCGAGACCCGTCTTCAAAATTTGTATGCTAAAGAATATGCAGAAATGTTTGAAGATGACTATGATCGAGATGACTGGGTTGTTGATATTGATTGTAGTGATAACATTGGAGGTCCAACCTCTTCACCAAAGAATTCTTTTTATATATATGACAATGATTGGAGACACATTAACGTATGGATCCAAGAGAAAACAATTACAACATAATTTAGCAAAATAATTTTATCTAAAACACTTGCATAAGAGTGGCTTAATATATTATAATTATTTTAGAAATTAAGAAAGAAAAGAAAAAAAATAAGGCTGAACTTCATTATATTACGGCGAAGGTTCATAAGTTGCTCGGCCGTTGACGGCAATCCTTAATTATTATATCGCGGGTGAGGTGTAACCTGGTTGCATAATGGGCTCATAACCCATAGGAGGAGTTCAAATCTCACACCCGCAACCAAGCTGTTTAGGTCAAAAGACCATTATTATATAAGAAAGGAGAGCGAAATGAAAAAATTATTTTGTTTATTCTTATTAGGCGTAGCCACTGGAATTATAATATTCCAATTAATTTCATTAGCCCGAATTCATAAATTAGAACAACAAGATGTTATACTCAAAGTGAGGGTGACAACTGAGTTTATCAATGTGCGTAAGCAAGCAAATTCCTCAGGGGATCGTCTTTACGAGGCAGTTGAGAACGATGTATATGAAGTTATTGAAATATATGATGGTGATTATAACTATATGTGGTATAAAATTATCTTTTCGGACAGGAGAACGGGCTGGATAGCCAGTTCAAAAACTGCACCATGGGTAGAAGAAATTAGAAAATAAAAAACGAAGTTAATCTTCGTTAAATGCCGACTTAGCCGAACGGTAAGGCAATACACTTGTAATGTATAGATTGTGGGTTCGATTCCTACAGTCGGCACCATATTAATTTGTTAGACACGGATAGTATACGGTATTTCCACCGACTAGAGCTTACTATCTGTCCACATTTCTTGAGCCAACTAGCGTCCACAGGGAAACATAAGGCTGAGGTTCAAGCAGGAATGCTATTTAAAGAAATGTGGGTAAATATATGCCGGGGATCCCCTATTGAATCGTAGGGCCGGCTCCAAAGTTATTTCCGAGCTAGTCAGCTGCTCGTGATTAAAATCGCTGGACTGCATAGGAAGGTTGAAACTCACATTGACTATGCTGGGGACTAGGTGAGTATTGGGGTATGCGCCATAATAGCACGTCGAGGACGACTGCATACAGGCTTGACAGGTCTAAAGGTTTAATCAGCCATTGTCTTTATGGTCCCGTGGTCAAGCGGTTAAGACATCTCCCTTTCACGGAGGTATCCCGGGTTCGAATCCCGGCGGGATCACCAATAAAGAAAAAACGAAGTTTATCTGTAATGGTTAAATTAACCAATTTACCTTAAATGAAGGATTATCTCAGTATATCGTTTAAATGGTCTCATGGTCTAACGGTTATGACGTTACCCTGTCACGGTAAAAACGGGAGTTCGACTCTCCCTGGGACCGCCATGTATGCTCGCTTAGCACAGTTGATTAGTGCGCCTCCCTTACAAGGAGGAGGTCCAAGGTTTGAGTCCTTGAGCGAGCACCATTAAGAATGAATACACAATCCTATTGTGTTTCAGAGTATATATACAGTAGTTCATTTGCAAGGAGCTATTACGTGAAAAACGTACGTTCGCAGTTTACGATAATATCTGCGACCACATCGGGATATAGCGTAGCTTGGTCAACGCGCTTGCTTTGGGAGCAAGAGGTCGTAGGTTCGAATCCTGCTATCCCGACCATTTGTTTTTTTGAAGGGAGAGAAAATTTATGCAACAACTTAATACAATTCCATTAGTGAAAATTCCAGACTTAATAGCAAAAGCACAACTAGAAGGGAATCAGGATATGGTAAATAATTTGGCGTTTGAAGCGGCTTGCAGACTATTTATACCAGGTATGCCAATTGATAAGTTGAATGAAACAGCGACACAGCTAGGGTATAAAGAAATCGATCTAGTAAAAGAAAAACAGAAAACTCGCACAAAATAAATGGGGTCATAGCTCAGTCTGGCTAGAGCGCTACCCTTGCAAGGTAGATGTCCAGGGTTCGAATCCCTGTGGCTCCACCATTTATTATTAAAACAATGAAAGGAGAGTTTTATGAACAAGCACATGAAACCAGTGTTAATTACGCTCGGTGTTGTGGCCGCAATAGCAATTTTCTTTGTCAGCTCTTTCGCAGGAGTAAATAACCGTGCGATAAGTATTGAAGAGCAAGTTAAAACGTCGCAATCTGCAATAACCGTGCAAGAAAAAAGACGAACAGATCTTATAGTCCAACTAGTTGATGCAATAAAATCCTACAACAAATTTGAGCAGAATACCTTAACTCAAGTTATGGAGGCTCGTAGCAAAGCTACAGGTGGGAATGTTGAGGAAGCGGGGCTTATAATTCAGGCAGTCGTTGAGGCGTACCCAGAATTAAAATCACAAAACAACTACAAGCACTATATGACAGAAACCTCTATCACAGAGAATTTGATAGCAACTCATAGACAAGCATACAATGATCATGTTAAGGAATATAATAGATATACAAAAAAATTCCCTAATAATATTATATTAAATATTTTTGGATATGATAAGCAAAACTTTCCATACTTAAACTATGAAAACAACGAAGACGCACCTAAAAATTTGTGGGATGAATAAAGTAGTTTTCGACTTTTATGACTTTCGCATAACTTGGCGTGAAATAGCCGTTTCAACTGCTATATTGTTTTTGATATTATCATTAGGAATGACAATTAGCAATAAAATCAAAGACGGTTTCGATAACAAAGAGGCGCGACAGGCAGTCGCGTTGCGAATAGACAACAATGTTGATATGTTTAATCATGCATTGGATACAAGAATTGGAGATATAGTTGCTTATGGCCAGCTCTCTACAAAAGATCCGGTATCTCTTGCTGAGATTGATGGTCAGTTCCTTTATTTAGAAAAAGTTGAGGAACATTATGTTCAAAAAACAAGGGTGGTAACGTATTCTTGCAATTGTAATGACAACGGATGTTCTACTTGCACAAGAGTAGAAACATACTGGGAATGGGACAAGGTGGATAGTTGGAAGTATAGGGCTACCACTGTATCTTTTCTGAACAGAGAGTTTAATATTAATAAGTTCAACGGTTATTATGACTCTCATTTTACTACTATAAAAAAGAGTAGTAGGGTTCGCTTTAAATATTATACAACTCCAAAGGAGTTTTTTATGACAATAAAAGCCAACACGGCTGACGGTTATTTAAGATCTTGGGACGGAAGAGATACGATTACAATAAAACAAAATCAAACGATTGACGAGGCATTGGCGGTATCCAGCTTTTGGCGAGGATTTACTCTATTTATGTTTTGGCTATTGTGGATAACTATTATGGGTTTTACCATATATGGTTATGTTTATTTAGAGAACGAGTATCTTTATTGATACTCATTAACTGCGGGTGTAGTATAACGGCTATTATGTCGGTTTTCCAAACCGAAGACGAGAGTTCGATTCTCTCTACCCGCTCCAAAAAATATAGAAAAAAATTTTGCATCATAAATTTAATTGAAACACTTGAACAGAAGTCCCTTTTCATTTTATAATTATATTAGAAAAAAAGAAAAGATTTAATAAATAAAGGAGGGATTCAAAATGGTAAGAAAAGAGATATTAGAATTAATTATAGAACTAACAATCCTTTTACCAGAACAAAGAATTGGTCAAATTATATTCAATTATATAAATGCTCAATGCGCTAATAATGATCCATTCCATATTCAAGATGCCGATTTATTAGGAATACTGAAAAAAAAGGTTAGTGAAATCAAAGACGGTGGACGTTCCCTATCTGAAAAAGAAGTGTTTAAAATACAACTTTTAAAACTTTTAGAAGAAAAAAATAGTTAAAAGACTTGAACAAAGCTATCTTAATATTATATAATATATTTAGAAAAACAAAAAAGAATAAAAAAACAAAAGGCGTTGTTAAATCTCGCCTAATGTTTAAAACTTCGGTTTTAGATATTAGAGGAGATTTAAAACCGAGAATGTTTTAAGTCAATTCCAGTGGTTAGGGGTATAAACCACTTTAATCAAAAACAGCTTACCCGTGAGCCTGAGCGGGCGTGTTGGCATAAACACTGTCTTTATTAGCTACTATGCTAGTCATTGGTGATAAGTTAAAGAAGCACGTAAAATACCGAGAAGACCAACTCTGAAAAGGTCAATGTTTGATGGTTGCTTTGTATAGAAACCATCGCTGTGCTCGCCGAGGAGCCAAATTGGGCAATTCTTTACCAACTTGAGTATCCCCTTAACTCGGAATGTAACAGTAAGTTGGACTTACGTAAGCGTCATAGATGTGTGGCATAGAAGAACATCGGCCCAGTAGGTAAGGGTAGCTAAAATTCCTATAAGTGTTGAGAAGCAGGGAGCACTTGATTAGAAGTTCCTCTTTGAACATAGCCAGTGCACATAGGTCTATGTAATAAAAACATTGCTTGCGGATTGAGGCTAATCGGAAAAGCGTCATATATTATCTAATAATGTGTGAAGATAGTGAGTTCGACTCTCACCAATCCAGTCAGTAGACATTAAGTGATGTTTTAGAGAATATACTCTTTGTATATTTTCTAAAATGTTACTTAGTAGCAGAATGAGATAGAAAAATCGTGTCCTGAACCACAAGAACCAGGATGGGGGACTGATCCCTCGGCAGCAGTCATTCTCCGAGAGAGCTGCGTAGCTACGACGAAAAGCGTTTAAAGCGTATTCCTTATCACAATAATCCCAATAAGCGTGGATAATGACTGGGCGTGATAAGTTAAGGATGTAGTCACTATTTTCTATCAATAGTTTAGGTAACTAAACCACGGTCAACCGTTTAGTGTGTTCTCACCGTGAGCCAAAGAAGGAAGAACCGACCCATTGCAATCCAGGTACGAAGGGATGCAGGGCATAGGCATTCGTATAGCTATTCTGGGACGGCTTAAACACAGTAAAGCCCAGACGTAAGAGGCAGAGATGAAAACTGCTGTGAGGGTGGCTCCAAATAAACATCTTAATATGTTAAACTTATTTTTCATAAGCATCTCTCAAGATGTCAGGGAAAGCTACTGGTAAACCCCGAAATCAGACAAAGTAGCGTATCTGAACCTTACAATAACTCCAGCTGTTTCTGAACTCGCTGGATGAGCAAGTACTAGGAGAGCCAAGTAATAATAGGGCTGAGGAGGTTCAATTCCTCCCACGCAGGAGTTTCTTGCGTGACAGGTTGAAGCCCTATCTCGACGGAGACCTGGCTTAGAGCCAATGAATTGGAAAAGGGACGTGCCTGTAGGGCGAGTTGAACCGATACCCACCAGCTACATTGTTTCTAAGGCGGGCCTCACGAGGTACCTATGGTATTTAAGACGTGTAGTAGTAGCGAAGCCACTTGAAATAAAGAAGTTTGCTACATGAGAGGTCATATTAGAACCCGTCCCAGTGGAAAATTAAATGTTTGTTGGTGTAAAAAGCATATCGCTTAGCGAAGGAGAGGGGCTGAAAACTACTCTTGCAAACATTTAATGCCTAATTTTAGTCAAAAGACTATACAAGAACAACCTTTGTAATATATAATTATATTATAAATAAAGAAAAAAACTATAATTAGTTTTAGTAGAAATAGGGGCAGAATTATTCTGCTCAATCCCAATAAGAGTTGTATTATAATTGTTGGGATTGAGGAGAGTAAATCTCTCATTAACTATTAAATTACTTTGAGCGAGCGGTAATTATGCTGAACGTATGGAAACTTATATATTGATTTAATCTCAACAAGTTTCGGCTTGGCTCGCAATAATCGCATAAAAAGAAAGGAATGATAATTATGACTAGAAAATATGGTTATTTCATTGAATTTTTATCTAAGGAGGTATCACCAACTGGAACTAAGTATTGTAGTGGGGTTGGAGAGTGTCTTCAAAAAGAAATGAAGGCATCTTTTGATAGCTTTGTGAAAAGACACGCCCTTATTCAAAAGGGAAATAGCAAAGCAGGTAAGTTACTTGATGCAAAAGGGAACTATATAGGAGATTATCACCTTTCAGGAAACACAATCGCCTAATAGGATTGTGTGGTGTGGGCAGGAAGAAATTCCTACACGCGAGGCTTGTGTCTTGCGTAATACTCTCTACGCCATCCAGCTTTTTTAGAGAGTATTACGGAATGCATAAGCACTTCCATTCACTCCTTTCTATTGTATCCCAATACATTTTAGAGAGGAAAAATTAGTTAAAACACTTGCGTGAAGCAAGTAATATATATTATAATTAATTTAGTAAATAAGAAATTGGCTTAAGGCGAGGGAAACCATATGGAAACATATGCGAGGCGGCTGAGCTGAATAGCTATCTCACCTATCTGGAGTGAAATTAGGTATCAAATGCGTGGCTTATAGCCTAATCGTGTATGCGAGGATAGCGATACTGAAAGAGTAGCCACCCAAAAGACAAGGGAACGGTAATAGGAGTGTGGTGTATGCACCACGGGTCATTAATATTGCATTAGGAAGTCTAAGAAGACCTGAGAAAGCCAAACTTATTTACATAAAATCTTCAAAAAGACTTGATTATTAGTCCCAATAAGATTTATAATTATATTAGAAAAAAAGAAAAAATAAAAAAGTTTATGGTGTAAAAACAAAAGCAGATAGTTATTACTAAGTGTGAACTCTGTCTTTGACAAAAAATACACAGCCATAGACTTGCGGTGTTAATATCTTATAAACTTCATACCGAATGAAATTTAAGTAGTCAAATTGAGTTATTAAACTTGATTTGAGGATATGAAATAGTTTATAATTATTATAGAAATGAAAGAAAAAATAGTTATGATGTAAGCCTACCGAGTGGGCGACGAGGCAACCAATTTCAACTGATTGCAATAATATCAGACAGTTAGGTAAAGCGAATTACATCAACTACTTAGTTCTGCTAAGTAGACAATCGGCTCATCAGGGGGTTGGTTGAAATATATATAGGAAAGCGAACCATTAACCCTAGGTTAAGAAATCGCCCCATATTATTTTGTAAGTTTTGATTATTGGGTTACTAAAACTTACTTAAATAAGGCATTCATTTTGATATATACGGAAAACGAGCCATTAATGTATCAATCCATCAAGAATGGTCAAACATTAAGAAAAAATGTCGCATAGTTTTTCGGTAAGTTTGAAAAAATTGCGTAATAAAAACTTACCTTTCACTTTCTTTTAAAACAATCCTTTAAGGATTGCAAGAAAAGCATTGGTTTTATTTCACTTTCTACGGTGCTTTTCTTGGAGTTCTTAAAAGAGTTTATCTCTACTGAATTCCATAGGTGGATTATACACCATATGTTCAGCACTCGTCCACGCCGTGTATATTATATGGGTTAATATATACAAAGGACGTAAAGAAGAGGATAGTCCCATTTGCCTGAGCTTTGCTCTAATGGACTTTAAAGATACCAGTGAAGGGGAAGGTTAGCTACCTTGACAAATACCGTCTTGTACGTGCGGAATCGTGCTCGGGTGATTAACCCGAAACCAAATAATTGGCGTATACCTACCAAGCTAGCCATGTAGTTTACTACTAAATGTTAGGTAGTGCATTGTCTATAAAAGGTAAAAGCAAGATTTCGGTCTTCGCAAAACCATTGATATATAGAACTGGACTCTTAAGTCCTACGACCTACGTCAGGTATAGACGGAACCAAGGTTAGTGCGTATTTGATTATACAGTACCTTGCAAAAGAATGCACAGGTGTTAGATTACCAAAGCTAACTGGATCGAGGCTATTCGAGCAGAGCCTGTAGTGTGTATGCACGATAGAAAAAAGCATACGGCGACCCTGTGGTCTGACAAGGCAGGGGCTCATTAGCGAGCAAAGGCTAATAACCATTATTCCCTTTGGGTTTAAAGTTAAAGGGTGTATACATGGTCGTGAGACCACCATTTGTTAAATTAAACTCTTTTGTTTAATTTTGCTGGAGGCGAACAGGTTCATTTCATTAGAGGTGTTCTCTCTGTGCCTTAAAAAAGAACTTATAAGTTGTTAAGTTGTGCCTGGCACGTAAGCCTTAGCAATGAAAAAAGTTGTGCTTCTCGGGATGAGGGTAAATCCAGCGACAGGCAACGATATAAGAAGTGCTTCTTTTGAGAAGTATCGTGTGGGGTTTCGGTCCTCGGGTTATATCCAGCAGAGGGTGTGTAGGGATTGCCTCTGCTCTAAAGTGTTCTTTGACAAATAAACGATAAAACCATATGACAGACTGTGCGACTGCAAGCACGGTATGGATAACTGCGTGTGAGGAGCAGGCAACGGGCAGAGATGTTCAAAGCTGAATACCTTCGTTGATTGTAGTAATACTTTCAACTGACTGGTCGAAAGGATCGGGAAGACGATGTTAGTGGTTTTTATTAGTGGGCAATGGCAGACTAAACTTATCGGTCTTAATCTTGACAGCTCTGTGAGCGTGTAGACAAGGAAAGCGGGAGCTTAACAACTCAGCGTGGAACTTGAAGGTTAGACGGGACTTGTGCACCTGACGTCATAGCAATATGGCTATAAGATAAGACGGTCGTCGGAGTAGGGGAAGGTAGTGCACTATGATTAACAAGCAATTAGTTTTGGATGGGTTATCCAAGTAATTTACTTCTTAAAAAGAGAAGAAAATCCTAATGCCCCTGAAACGTGGAGGAAACAAATCCTCTCAGTGTCTCGGCACTTCGGTGCGGGTAAAGAAAGCGTAGAGCTTGCAACTCTGCAAGGGTCTTTACTCATCTGTGGCTGAATAATGCGTAGCTAATAGAAATTAACGTGAGGAGCGTTTATCGTTTATTTATCAAAGCACATTTTAGTGCGTTTAATGACCTTCTGCGAAAGCTTACTTAGTGAAGTGGTATAATCTATACCAAAGCAGCTAATAACGCTCAGAAGGGCTAAAAATAGCGTTTAGGAGGGGTTATTATGTTTGAGTTTATCGGCGTAGTAGTTGTAATTGTGATTATCCTAGCTCTTTTAAACAGCGATGTTCATTTTTCTATCAAAATAGATGGTAGGGAGATCGTTAAATACGAGAGCAAAACTGCTGAAGACGAAGAAAATGCTGAAAAAGACAAAAAAGACTTGAACTAAGCAACCAACTTATTATATAATATATTTAGAAAAGAAAAAATGTTTCTTATTTAGTGAGCATAAGCACACACAGCTTTTTCCCATTGGGCTAATCACCGATGGCGAAGCCAGAGCGGAGAAAGACGAATGTAGTAGTGGAAGTGATTATCTATCGAACGAGGAATGGAGTACCTGCAAGGCGTTTGTGTTTACTAAATAAGAAACATTTACCTAAAATTATAAAAAAGACTTGATTAAAGGTCGTTTAATAGTTTATAATTATATTAAGAAATGAGAAAAGCGAAATGAGTTCGTAAACCTCAAAGAAAGAACATTGCGTTCGAGTTTGTGTAGGATTATTCAACACCACAAGCGGACCTGAGGTAAAAAGAACCTAGCATAAGTCTAAAACTCATTCATTTGGCAGTACTATCCAACTGAGCCCCATCAGTCAGTGCGTAAGTCCAACAAGAGTTAGTTAGCAATCTCTTAGTTAAATCAGGCTAACCGAGATAACACTCAGGTTCTACAATAGACTTGTCTATTAGAACAAAGTACTAACGGGGTTAACACGATAGGGCTTGACCTTATGCAGTGATTTATCGTTAGTAGTCCTATGAAATGGAGCGACTTTTGTAGCTCCCACAGGCAAAACCTTAGGCATAAGAAAGGCTCAGCCGATGAGTAGTAGGCATGGTTCTTATGTGGACGTATCATGATTACCCGTGTGGGTATCCTCTGATACACGCTGGCGACTCCTCTGAGTTGCTTTGCGTTTAGATTATATCTCATTCCACCCCTCGGGGAGAAAGGCTTGATAAGTGATTATTAGGTGTATAATGTGGGATATAGCCTAAACGGAGTGCAACTCCAAGCAGGGAAGGAAGGTCAAAAATTTATGGCAAAAAAACAAGTATTAGAAAACGGACTAACCGTTAAATTAGATACTGTATTAAAAGCAGTAAAAGCATTAGAAAACGGAGCTACAGCATCAGAACTATTTGAAGTTCAAACTGTTGCAGAAGCTTGCGGAACTGAAGCATCAGTGCGTTCAAGTTTAGCTCGTTTAGACAAAACCTTAGGAATGGTAAATTCCAAAGTTGAGCTTAATGGCGACAAAACGGTTAAAAGATATTTTTAGTCCAAGAGATTAAAGGTTATAGATAAAGCACGGACTTCGGTCTGTGCTTTTTTATTTAAACGGAGGTATAATATGGATATTCGCAAAGTGCGAGCAGCATATTCGGTACATGAGACCAATCCATTAGAGATTGTCGAGGATAGCTTACCCTCCCGATTGTGGGATAGGATTAAAAAAGCGGATCTGCGCAAGATCACTGTGTTAGGGCTAGCTCTTCTCATATTAATGGGATGGATGGCACAGCACAGCACCAGGCGCATGATATGTACGGAAGGTTCATCACGAACCGAAGGATATGTTTCGTACGAGAAGCACAACGCGTATGGTATCGTTGGAGAAAACGGCACTATTACAGAGTATGCTAAAGACAGATGTCAAGCTAAGTAAAATTTAGGATTTTTCCTTACCTGTTGCTTAAAGTGTATTATTAAAAATTCTCGCTTACTATATGGTAGTTGAGTGAAGAAGTATTATAAAATATACAATATAAAATATACAATATAAGATATACATATACAATATAAATATATACAATATACATATAAAATATACAATATAAAATATACATCGCATACATACGCCGTCATACTTTACAGATTATGTTTATTTGTGTTATGATAATCGCGTAGGAGGAAGACGTATGCACAATTTAAAATATTTACGCTTTACTTGTGAAGTGTTGCCCGATCCTGTCCTAACTTATTATTATGACACGGGCGAAGTAAGACTAAAGAATGACACAACCGTAGCAATTTTGTGCTCACGTAATTTCGTACTCGAGCTTAGCAACCTTAAACCAGCTCGAGCAAGCTATTTATATAAAACCCTTATTGATAGGTTTGAACAAGGCAAAACTTTTAACATACCCTCAACCGAAGGCATGAAAGTTTATGCGGGTTTCCCTAGGGAGGATATATAATGGAAAGGCTTATGTTATGTATCACTCAGAATGGCTATACAGAAGGCTATGTGGTTAAGGCTAACGAAATGAAGTGGGAGCAGTTTGAAGACTGTATTATTATACAGTGTACTAATACGCTTACATTGCTTATAGAGAATGTAGGGGTAAATGAGATGGCTGACCTTAATGCAGCTTATATGTGTCTATCTAGTAATCAGCAGATTGACTTATTGGTTGAGCTTAGGGGACAAGCTAAGGTTAGAGTGCTAAAAAGAGAAGAACCGCTAATCTGGTCTATTTTGTAGAGCTAACTTCGAGTCCTATGAACTCTCAGGTCCTAGTAAGTAAAAAGAATAAGAAGAATTATCCTTTATATATACGGGCCCATGAAAAACCCAACAGAAAGTGTATGGGTTGGTCTAAGACTGGTTTTATGGGGAAAAGTGGTGAACTTAGGTAGATAGTGGGGTTGGGTTGGAGACCCCTTCTCCGCCCCCTTCTGTAAACACTTTCACCTTATATTACAGGCTCTCCCAGCTCCCTTTAATGCGGGGCCACCCAGCTCCTCGGAATAATCCGGGGGCTTTTTTTGGTGTCTTTGGGGGCTTTACAAAATGTTTCACCCTATCCTATAATGTATGTAGAATGTTTCACTAGTGAAACAATTTAGGAGGAGTGTCAATTGGCTAGAAGAAATAAGGACAATCTTGTTATCATCTATATTATCGAAAACACTATCACTGGGAACCGCTATATTGGCAGCTCTATTACCCCGCTATCAAACAGGTGGGGAAAACACAAACACTTGCTACGCACCGGGAAACATCCCAACAAGCTAATCCAGTACGATTGGGAGCAGCATGGAGAGTCCAGCTTTAGATGTTTCACCGTTGAAACATGCTTACCGGAGGAGCAGTATGTAAAAGAAAAGGGGGCTATGGTTGAATACGGAGCTACCTATAATCTTGAATCGGGGAGGAGGGCAACTCTGAACCCTGTTTGTCCGACTGACTTCTGAAGCATAAAATGGTACGTTTTGTCAAGTCCAAAGCCACCAAAATAAAAAATAAAAAAACTTAATAAAAAGACTTGCGCTTAGGGCCCATTTGGGTTTATAATTATATTAGAAAAGAAAGAAAAGACATCAAAAAGACAAACCCACTTGACAAAATTTCTCTACAAAAACTTTTCAAAAAGACTTGAACAAAACATACAACAAGTGATATAATATATTTATAAGATAAAGAAAAACAAAAAGCAATGCGTGCCCCAGCCGAACAATAGGGTTAACGTACGGGCAGTCCTGACACACCACTAAGTGAAGGGGCAAGATTGTAGTGGATTGATAGCATTGCACTTTATCTTAAAGATTATCCTGTGATCTGCACATAAGCTGCACGACCTCTTATCTCCCCATGAGCCTAGATGTTAGCAGGGGCTACGGACAGTAGTGTAATACCCGGGTTGCTTGTGTGCGTATCAGAGGGTAACCTCCCAATAAAAAATTTATATCATAAAATGAGCCGAAAGACTTGTGTCAAGGTGTCAACTAATGATATAATATATATGTAATAAAGAAAAAAGACAAATTAGATTAAGCAGTGCCTATCGGTAAGTCTGGACAGCACGATAGAAGCGTATGACAAGAGCACACGTGCGTACCATTTGTCAACCTTAGTTCACATTGGACGGCAATAAAAATTTTAATCGCTAAAATGAGTCAAAAGACTTGATTAGAACTCCCGTTCAATGATATAATATAATTGTAAAGAAAAGAAAAAACAAAACTGACTAATTAGCAACGCACAGACTCTCCTATTTTCCTAAGGGTTCTCAGCCTAAGGTTTGGAGAGTGGAGCCGTTCAAAATAAAAATAAGAAAGGACCGAGGGAGAACCGAGGTAAGGTGAACAAAATGGCTAAAGTAACTAAAATCAATGTAAGCGGAAGAGAACTTACTGAAAAGGAATTAACTGTATTAAAGGCTGTTGCTAACGCTGGTGCATTCGTTGCTGCTACTGAAATCGAAGTAGGAGACTTAAACACTCCTGCAATCAGAAGCACTATGGCAAGATTAAGCAAAACTCACGGAGTTTTAGCTGAAAAAATGGCATTAGTGGACGAAAAAGCAGTTAAAACTTACGCTGTTGCTGATGGTATTGAATTACCAGCAGACGAAGCAGACGCTGAGTAAGCCAATCCCATCTTGACAAAAGGTGGGGAATAAGTGAGAGGAGAAATCCTCTCTTTTTTTTGGTGTTAAAATTAGACCTAAAGTTATGATCCTAAGTTTAGTTAAAACACTTGACTTTAGCTTGCGCGATGGTTTATAATTATTATAAGATGGGAAAGTATTATTATATATATACATAGGGTTTGGTCGCTTCGCTCCCTGTTCCAGCTCCTAGCAGCTCCAATCCACCAAAATTTTGGTATATGTGCAGCTCCAGCTCCTAAGAGCTACCTAGTCAGATTCCAGCTCCAGTGAGCCAGCTCCTTATTGCCAGCTCCCTGTGTGATAAGTACCAGCTCCCAGCTCCCTGGCATAGAGGTAGGGGGCGGGCCCTAGGGAGAGAGGGGAGAGGTAGGGGGCACCAAATTTTGGTACCGTGGTCTTTTTTTTGGTACGGTGTAAAGTAAGTGTAAAGCGAACATTTGTTTGGTATTTGTACCAAAAAAAAGCAATTAAGCGTGTATTGCTAATTGCGTATTTCCCGTTGGATTATATTTTACTATATAATCTTTTTCTAGTTTGTCTAGTTCTTCAATAGTACAAGTTTCTACAATAGTAAACAATATATTATCTATACCTATTTTATTTAAGATACTTGATAATCTTTTAGGTTCAGTACCTAGTTTCATATTAGATATATGTCTTTTATGTCTTGTATAGATACTTTTTGCTTTCCCGTAGTATAATATTCTTCCCGTTTCCTTTTCAATATAGGCATAAATACCACTTACATCTAAAAAATCTTTTCTTGGTACTAGACTTGTTAAGTCAAAACTCATTTTTTTCACTTTCCTTTCCTATGAATTAAGGTTGTTTTCCTTAACTCTATATACATTATACCACCTATTAAAAGATATTGCAATAGTTTTAGCAAAAGTTTTTCATTTTCTTTTTATGATCTAATTGAAAAGTTTTTGAAGAAAATGATCGAAAAGTATTGACTTATTAAAATATAAATGCTATAATGTATATGTAAGTAAGAGATACATACATAAAATTATATCAAAAGTTTTTAAAAGAAAATGCAAAAAAGTGTTGACTTATTAAAAACTATATGTTATAATATATATGTAAGTAAGGAAAGACTTACAAGCCATAAACTAGGCAAACCCTAGTAAGAAAGGAAAGTGATATATATGGCAAAAGTAGAAAAAGTTAAAGTTAATGGAAAGGAATTGACTTTAAAAGAAAAATCAGTTTATGAAAAAGTTGTTGAATTAGGAAAGGCAACTGCTAATGATTTAGAAAATCAAGTTGGCGAGTTAAATATCTATGCAATTAGGGCGACACTTGCTAGACTAGAAAAAACGCAAGGACTTTTAAAAGCCGAGCCAAAACTAGTTGGCGACAGAGCCGTAAAATGCTACGAGCCACAAACTGAAATAAGCGAGTAATCGCTTTTTTTATTTACGTAAATTAAGTGTAAAGCGTACATATGTTCGCCTGTAAACCACCAAAATTTTGGTGTAAAGCAAATGTAAAGTCGGTATGGTGTGTAAAGCGAATGTAAAGCGAACATATGTTCGCATTTTTGGTACGGTGGTAGTATGGTGCGAACATATGTTCGTATAAAAACCGCCAAAACTTTTAATAAAAGCATTGACTTGTTAAAAGATATATGCTATAATATATATAGAAAGAAAGGAAATGATAAAATGTTTATTCAATGTATCTTTAATAAAGAAAACAATAGCGAGTTTGTAAGTTTACCATTAAATGATTATAATTGGAAAATAGTGCAAATGCACGAGAGTGTCCTAGTAAGCATTGAGATATGGAAAGAAATCGCAGAAAATATTTTACAAAAAGTTGAAAAAATTAAGTAAAAACTATTGACAATTAAAACTACCTATGTTATAATATATATAGAAAGAAAGGAAAGTGATGAAAAATGGCAATGACACCTGCAAAAAGAAGAGCAACGAGAAATAAGTACGAGCAAGAAAGCAAAGCAAGAAAAGATGTTCGTTTGGGCTTAACAAAAGCAAAAGCAAATCAAAAGAATAAAAAAAGAAAATAGGTATAAACCTATTTTTTTATTTTACTTGCACCCGAACATATGTTCGTATAAATTCACCAAAACCACCACCATACGAAAAAAGCGAACATTTGTTCGTATTTAAAAAATAAAGTTTTTTGCATTTTATATATATGTTTTTTTTGTTTTAGCATAAAAAAGTAAAAAAGGTATTGACTTACTATAATATATATGTTATAATATATATGTAAGTAAGAAAGGAAAGTGATAAAATGCTTACTAAAACTGAAAGTCTAATGTTAAAATATGCTAATATCTTAACTAGTAGAGAAGAAATAGGGAAAGCAATGGGAAAGGAATGGGAAAAGGCTGATTTAAAAATCGCTTCTACCATCGTAACCCTTGCTAGAAAAAATCAACTTGATAAGATAAAAGCAAAAAACCTAGTAAAAGGTATGCCGATGGAAAAGTTTATTGATATGCCTATGGGTAGTGGACTAAAAACACCGTTTAAATTTAGAAATGAAAATGTTATAACTACAAAGTTATAACTTTTTTTATGTAAAGTAAATGTAAACCGAACATATGTTCGTATTTTTGGTATGGTGGTAATCGTATGGTGGTATCGAACATATGTTCGTATAAAAAGCACCAAAAAAAAGATATTATAATAATTCTATAATATCTCTAACATCGCTAATACTCGCTATGCCATTTTTTGCACTTGTTCCATTTATTCCATTAATACCATTTAAGTATTTTATTGCTTTACCACCACTAGCAACCCATTTTAACAAGTTTGTCGTGTAGTCGTCAATTAAAACTGCATTTTTTAAGTCTTTAATATATTTTGCTTTGTTCTCGCCTAGTCTACAAAAAACTATTTGATGTCTTTTTAAATTAGGTATGTGTTTTTTTAACCATTTAATTTTATCTTTGTCGGCTTGTTCGTTTGGACTTGCACTTAATATATAACATTTAATTCCTTTCGCTATCATTTGATTAACAAGTGTTGCATTATTATTTAATTGTTTTAAGTTTGTAAAAAAGTCTTTTTCGGTTTGAAATCTTTTAAGTGCATTTGGTTCAGTAATATCAAAATCGGCTAATGTGTTATCCATATCAAACACTAATTTTTTCATATATCTCTCTCACTTTCTATATATATTATAACATAAAGTAAAACAAAAGTCAATACTTTTTTAAAATTATTTTTTGGTGTTTTAATACGAACATATGTTCTTCGCCATACCAAAAAAGCGAACATTTGTTCGCACCGTACCAAAATTTTGGTGCATACTCTCCTATTATAATTATACCATAGTAAAGAAAAAAAGTCAATACTTTTTATTAACTTTCTTTACTTTTTTTGTAGTATTTTTTTTGTTGTAAATTGTAATAACAAAACATATTTTTTAAACCACTTATTAAACTCGTTTTTGTTTTAATTGCTTGTAATATTTCAAGTTCAATTTCCATATCGTCAATTGCGTGATGTGTTTCTATAAAACCATTTTGATATGATAACCACCTATAAACTATTTCCGCACTTGTTTTTGGGTTGCCATTGTCGGTTAAGTAATTGTTTTTAAAACACCATTTTGTGTACTCTCTCGTTGTTGTAATAACATTTGTTAAGTACCATATATCAATTATTTTTAAGTATTCTATTTTTGAGTACTTAACATTAAATATTTTGTTAGTGTTCGTTATTGCTTGTTTGTCAAAACCTGCATTGTATGCTATAAAATATTTCATATCATATTTTTTTATCATATTGTTTAAGTCTTTTGTTATTTCCCATATACTTTTGACTTGCAACTCGCCTTTTTCTATTCTTTGTTCCCATAGTGCAATTTTTTCTAGTGCATAGTTTGTAGTTGTTGCTTTATCATTTGGTAAAACTGGGCTTTGTATTGGATTTAATAACATTTCCTTATTTTCCCATACTTCTTTAACTATAACATTATATTTTTCTTGTTTTACTAAGTTATTGTTTACTACTACTAAACCTATTTCAATGATTAGTTTATCATCATTTAATGTTTCGGTATCTATTAGCATACCATACCATTTTTTGCTTAAACTAACTTTTGCCACTCGTTCCCTTTCTTGTAATATCTTTTTTGTTCTTTCTTTGTAATTCACTTTTATCATTTCCTTTCTTGATTACATATATATTATATCATTTATAAAGTATAAAGTCAATACCTTTTAACACTTTTTTCTTAAAAAAAGAAAAGAAAATACACGAACAAGTGTTCGTATTTTTGGTACGGTGGTAATTTTGGTACTGTGGCGAACATATGTTCGTATTTTACACCAAAAAAAAGAGATTGATTATTCAATCTCATAAACAGTTAATATTTTTTCATTAAACAAGTCTTTTTTACTTGATATTAAACCATAAGTTTTGTTTAGTCTTGCTAGTGTACTTCTAACACTTGCTACTGACTTATCAAGTTCATTTGCTACTTGTTCGATATTATTAGGAGTAATTTTTCCTAATGCTTGGACTTTATCAAAAACTTTTTTTTCGTTTTCATTAAGTCCTACACCTTTAACCATTATTTTTTCAACTTTTGCCATATCTATTTCCCTCACTTTCTATATTAATTATACCATAGATATTTTAAATTGTCAATACTTTTTTTGATTATTTTGTAAATATTTCAATAAAAGCAAATGCTATTAAACCGATAACCGACAACATACTAACAATTGCGAATGTGTTTATAACAATTGTTTCTACATTAATTTTTTTCACTTTCTTTCACTTCCTTTCTATATATATTATCTCATATATACTATATAAAGTCAAGTCTTTTTTAAAAGTTTTTTAAGTTTACACTAACTTTTTTTTATTTCCTTTACTTTATAATATTATTATACCATAACCGACCTATAAAGTCAAGCATAAAATTTAAAAAAGTTTACAAAAAACTATTGACTTTTAGGGTGGTATGTGATATAATTATTATAATGAGAGAGTAGGCACTAAAAAAATAGGCACCAAAATTTGGTATAAAAAGCGAACATATGTTCGTATTTTTGGTATGGTGGTAATTTTTATATGTAAATATGCAAAAACTTTTGAAAAACTATTGACTTTGTATAGTATATATGTTATAATATATATAGATAAGTGAGAAAAAGACAATAAAAAGTGTAAAAAGTTTTAAAAAACTATTGACTTTGTAAACTATCTATGTTATAATATATATAGAAAGAAGGAAAAGAGAATGAAAAAAGGGAAAAGAAAACTAAAAACTTGGGTTAAGGTGGCAATAATAGTTATAATAGATATAGTAATATATCATTTATGCGGAAAATATGGTTATATAGCAAGTGAGAGTAATTTCGGTGCTATGCTAATAATTATGGGTTGGACTTACTTGTTCCTAGGGCAGTTTGCACTTGCTACTATATGGTGTCCAGAACTTGATTTTTAAAAAAGTCAAGTCTTTTTTTTGTTTGAGCGTAAAAAAATATCAAGTGTAAGGCAAACATATGTTCGGTCGGGAGCACCAAAACGGGTGTTCGCTTTACATTTACTTTACACCCTACCCGGGGGTGTGTTTCGCCTTTTTTGCGAACATTTGTTCGTTTTTAGCCCCCACGACCTACACACATCGATAAAAATTAAAATCCAAATTAACACATCGATAAAAATCAAAGCCCCAATTAACACACCGACTAAAACCATCGACCAAGCCCCTAAGTTTTAGGCATTGCGCACATTTGTGTACAAAATCCATCGACCAATATTGTCTTGATGTGTTGCCATGTTGCGCACTTTTATATACGCATCGGCCTTGCTGCATGCTACGGTTCTAACTTGACAATACTTAAGGCAAGGCGATTTTTCATCTAAGAATTGAAACATGCCACTTACAATAAATGTTTTTGCTCGGTTTTTTCTAAATTTTGCCATGCGGTTTTGCTCCTTTCGATTATTCCGCCATAACCGGCGTAAGTTCAATATTAATACGCACGGTGCGGTCATCGGCATCTGTGGCTGTGTCAAATACGACTAGCGTGTCCTCAAATCCCGGTGCTGTTATAAGCGCTTCGTAAGCGCCGCCAAATACGCAATACGCATTTTCTGCATAAGGTTCGGCTACAATGCCGTTGTCCGTGCGCGTAAGCTGCACATTAAGGTCTTCGGCTTCGGGCGTGATATCAAAAATGATGTAATACGCATTTGATGGAGCTGACATGTCTAATAAAAACTCCATAAGGCCATTGCCAAGACTGCGCGCATAAGTTTGAAACGGTATAACACCACTTATGCTTTGGTGCACATAAATTTTTTCGTTAATGAAGTTTGCTACGCCGGCACGAAAGACTTCGTCGCGGTTAAGGCGTTCCTGAAACGCTAATAAGTCAATTGTGCTAAGGTCGTTGGCCATTAGGCCATCACATAGGCGATTATTCATTGTATACTTTGATTCCCCCATAAGGTTTTTCCTCCTTTAAATAATTTTGATTTCATAGGCTTCGACATTTTCCAAACTACTCGTTTTCAACATCAAGAATCTCGATTTCGGGCTCTGACGCTGGTATTGGTTCTGATTCTGTCTTCGTACCTTTTTGTGATTGCACCAATTCGTCTCTTACGGTAGTAAGGTAATTTATAATCACATTTTTAACACTTGCGTAAGCCGATATTTGTCCACTTAGATACCAATACTTGCTTTTGCTTTCATCTTCGTTGGCATTTGCCAGTCTAGTAGCCTCTTCGGTTTTTGATATTGAATCCACAAATCTACTAAGCATATCATAAGTAAAACTTAGCTCTTGTGGAGCAACTACGGTTTTTTCTTCCATAAGCGGTTCTCCTTCATAAAATTTTTGTTCGCCGTAAGCTTTTGTTGCCATAAGTTAAACCTCCTCGGCAAAATCCTTTGCCATTTGTTTCGCTTCTTCTAAGGTAAGCGCTGTCCATTCGCCTTTTCCCCACTCTTTGGGAAAACATACGTAAGAACTGTGTGTTTTATTTTTTAATTCCTCATTTGGAACATCATCATTATAATGATAGACTAAGTCGAATCCTTCGTCAGTAACATTTTCCGCAGTAACAGTTTTGTATTCATCTGACCAGAAGTTTATTTCTTTTTCAATAAACTCTTCTTTGCTAGATGGTTTAAATCCAGCCGAGTCTTTTGTTATTCTGTCACCAACACCGAATCCAAACATTGCTCGATGAGACCAGCCATACCATTTACATTCTCTTACGTCAAGTCCTATCTGACATACCTTTGATTCTTTGTCTACGGGTTGTAGCTTAGTAAGGCCTCTCTCAACTAATAAGAATTCTGCATCTTTAAGTGTTCCCACATAGTGGCCCTCTTTGTTGTATACCGAAACCATTTGTGTGGTTTCCTCGCCAACTTCCCATTCTTCGACAGAAAGAGTATAGTCTTCTATGAAACGTTTGTTCATTAGTTAATCACTCCTCTGCGTTTTGAGTTCCATTGTTCTAATGCCTCAAGATGAGAGTCAGACAGTTCTGATTCTAAAAACCATACAGGACTACGGTCAATTTCATAAGCCCATACCCAAGTTCGGTTTTTGTTATATATGTGAATATTTGTAATAAGCCCACTTTTAATTTCAGGATTGGTATTGTTTATATCGGTCCAATATACTGTTGCACCAATAAGATATTTTGTTCTAATTGTTATATCATACATTTTGTTTGACCTCCATTATAATCTTTCTAATATTTTCAGTTACTTGTTTATCTACAATTCCGCTAACTCCGCTTGAGTTTTTACTATCTAAGATTTTACAGTAATTTTCCAATTCTGTCAATACTTGTGATTCTTCGACTGCCTGGGATCCATAAGGAACTCTCATCATCTGAGTTATAACAGGTACCTTACCAGCATAATTTCCCCCTATGTATAAACTATCACCTTGAAACGAGATGTCAAAATTTAGCGCTGAGAGATGATGAGGATCGCGGACTGAAAGTTCGAAAGGTTGATTAAACATAAAACCATCGTATGAATTACGAAAGCGTAGTAAAAAGCTAATCTCTGGGTACATTGTCTAACTCCTTTAATATTTTTTTAAGTCGCTCAATGACAGCAATTTCAACTATTTTTGCTACACCAGTTAATTGGGCAAGTTTTTCTTCCGACTCTTTGATATTTCTTTCTATATATTCGTGATTATCCGTTCTTACATAAACATTTCCTTGTGCATTAACGACACTCCATACGCTATGTATGTCCGTTCCGTAAGAAAAAGTATGACTCGTTGTTATTGTGTCGTCTCCCCTTTCAAAGGTAAAATAATTATTGTTCATTTTCGGTCATTGTTCTCATTGACTGAAACAATGCATCGAGATCGGAAAACGAAATATTCGGTATACCATCAGTAGTTATTGGTATAGCTGTTTTTTTGTTTAAGTCGTATAAAGAATCTCGCCAATTATTAAATAATTTGAAAAAATCTTTAACTGAAAACTCCTCTTCTTTTTTATCTTTTATGGTCTCGCAAAAGTCGTTTAGTAATTCGGTGTCTATTCCTCTAAGCTGAGTTATTAGTTCGCCATAGGTTCGAATATCAACCATGTTTATTGACATTGCTATATTTATCATTTCTAATCCGTTAAGTTGAAACCCTCTGCGCTGGTATTTAATAGTCCTAAATAACGAGCAAATAGGATATTTAGTTAAAGGATTAAACTCAAGAGTTTTAGATGCTATTGACGTCAAAAACTTTGAATCCAGACAAAATGACTTAGTTTTAAAATCATAAGCCCCCATGCAACATGTAAAATCAAATACATCAAATATATGATTTGGGCTTTTAGCGAGTAAGTCTGGATTTTTAATGCCCATAATTTGTATTTTTATATCTTTACTATGCGAACGTGCATTATCACTTTCAAAAACGCATGCATATCCATTGTCGCTAAGCCAACGAGACATACTGTTAGCGTCATCTTTAGTTCTGAAATAAAAATCATAATCATTTATTTTGGAATTAGTAAAGACGGATAATATCGCTCCACCGCAAAGCATCGCATTAAATTCTTGCAGCTTGTCTATTAACTTGTTGTTACTAAGCTGTAAAGGGGAAAGCAAGTGAAATTCTTGTTTATGATACATTGTTATTCCTCGCCTTCTATTCTGAATTTTTCAATAGGAATAGAAATTTTTTCTAGGCCCCACATGTTTATTAAATATTGAACTATAACCTCATTAACCTCTCTTATATCGGCTTTTGGATGTTCTTCGCGAAAGTTTTTCCATAGGCTTGATAAACCGATACTAAAATTAAGCATGTCGTATATCGTATCAACATCGTCTGAGAAAACATACTGCTTTCTATCAAACGAGCCTTGTTCTTCAGCTAATTTAATTAAATTTATAAACTTAATCTCTGGCTCTGTATATACTACTTTGCCCCTTAAGTCATCCGCTAATTTTTCATACTCTTTTTTAAGTATTTCTGTTACTTTCATATTTATATACTCCTTTCGCCTTTTGTATCTTTATAATGTCTTCTTTACTTATTTGATCTAACTCGTATTCGTCATCTTCTGTTATAAGGTTATGTCCAGCAAAATCGCTTCGATACCATTCAGCTCCTTCGCTTTTACAGTCGTCGCATATCCATGGATAATAAAACATTCCGTCATCTTCCATTTCAATTGCCCCGTACTCTAGAACATGAGAATGACATATAGGACATATTCCCATTTCATTTATTATTCTCATATTATACATTCCTTTCATTAATAAATCTTATTAAAGATTTTATATAAATATTATAACGCAAAAAAATAGTGTCTGTAAACACTATTTTTCTTGATTTGTATTTATACTATCAAAATACTTTTTGTATTCGGGGTCAAGTATACATAACAAGTTTGCATACGAATTAGCATACCCGGACTCAAAACCACGTTGAAAATTCGTGTCTGCGTTTGTGTCTTCGTTCTCTACTGTAAACAAATCCTCTTCTGATATGTTTGTTTTTAGATAATTTGCTAGTTCTGTTAGATTTGTTATTTTCTCCATTATGGGAAATCCTCCTCGTAGTTATCGAAAGACTATCTATATATAATTAAACTGTCAAAGTTAGAATTACTGATGGCAACAGTAATTCAAGAAAGGTTGGTGATTTTTGCTCAACTTTGTGTATTTGTATGAGCCAAGGGACGATTTTCACCGTCAAACTAAATTTTAATATTTTTTTCCTTTTTTATTTTATAATATAATTATAAACTATTTTACTATTATAAATCAAGTGTTTTAATTAATTTTTTGTAGATAAAATTATATATAATGTTAATTAAAAAACTTTTTCTTTTTTAATTTTCTTAATTATATTATAAAACTTTTTACTCTGTAAAGTCAAGTGAAAATTAAATAAAATTATGGTCGATACCTTTAAAAA
>CAZRHJ010000008.1:0-54339 GCA_964600025.1 uncultured Rikenellaceae bacterium
GTAATAACACTACAAAAGTCGTAAATGCAGAGTTTGGTAGCGATGAAATGTACAAAAAAATTGGGTATAGAAAAAAAAATAAGAACTACACAGATTTTGAGGATACTTATATTTTAGGAAATACTATTATTAGTGGGTTAAGCGATATTTTGTCCGAACGTTCATATCTTGATATGGCTTCTTCTGTTCTGACTTCATATCTTTTATTCAAAATAGACTGCAAAAAGGAAATGAATGAGAATAATGATTTGTATCACGAACATACGCATACCAAAGACGACAATGACAATGATAAAGAAATTGAAGGTGTAACGTATAGTGATGGCAGTAGTACTTATGGAACAGAATTCTTTGCTAATTTACGACACAATGCAATGCTTTGTGAAGAAGAAAAAATCACTATAATTCTTGATTTGCAAACCGCACCATTAGATATTTATTTAGGAACTTTAATCAAAATATCGGAAATTGACTATGTTGTTATTGACAAACAAATAAGTCTTAAAAACGACAAATATAATTACGAAATTATTGTTGTTAAATATGAATATGCTGAGCAATATTCTTTGCTTAGGATTGATACTGTAAAAAAAGCAACTACACACACTGCATTTGTTGTAGACAATATAGACCCTTTGTGTGCTAATAGAGTCAGAATTTGTTATCCTTGGCAGGATAGTATAATAAAAGATAGTATCTCGGGAGTCAAAGAAGATATAAAAGGTAGTTTTAAATCAAAATATAAAAGTGCATCTCCGTGGATAAGAGTATCTACACTTTATGCTACAAACGGCAACGGTTTGAGTTTTGTTCCTTCAATAGGTGATGAGGTTATAATAAATTACGAAAATGATGATATGGAATTTCCTTATGTTGCAGGTTCGTTATTCTCTACCGAATCGGATATTCAAGGCTATTCTTCTTATGTTAGGGACAAGGTTATTTCAAACGCCAGTGGTCAAAAAATTATATTTAGAGAGGGTAGTTCTACCACTAATTTTCATCTTTCTATGTTAGGTGGTCTTTATGAGCATATTTTGCCTGAAAACGTTGATGGAGTCAATGATAATGAACTTGATGGAGATATTGAAATTACAGACAAATATGGTATGTATTCTGTCAAAATGTCCACAAAAAACAGAAGTGTTGATATTAAATCCCCTGTTGGAAATGTAAATATCAATGCTTTTACAGGTATTGATATATCTGCTCCAAATGGAGATATAACAATTAGTGGAAAAAACGTAACAATCGAAGCTGGAAATAAATTAGAAATATCTTCTGGTTTAAACTTAGAGGATTATGATTTCTCTTGGTCAGGATTTTTTAAAGAATTAGGTGATAAAATTTTTGAAGGAGTTGTCAGTGGATTTGTTGATTTGACTATCATAAGATGTTGCATTGAAGCATTTATTAAACCTGTAAATGGAAGTTTAAAAATCAGGTCAAATACAAATATGATGTTTGAGGTAGCAAAAGGGGAGGTAACTCTTGTAGAGAAAAAATATGTATCGACTAATGGTGATTACAAACAAAAACTTAGTTTTTTAAACGAGACTCTTAATAGTATTTTTAATAATTCAGTTCATACCGGTAGACAAGAACTTGAAGATAAAAAGAGAGAGTATACTCGTGCTTATAATACTGAATCTCAAAATTTGACTGGTTTTGTTGATTTTTTCAAAGAAAAAAACATTACTTTTGATACAGATACAGATATTGGAAGTATTATTAGAGATTTTGATAATAAAATTCCTAATGATGTCGAGGATATTAAAGATAATACTCAAAAATTCAAACTAAAAACCGATAGTATTTATTCAGCTAAGGATTTAGAAAAAATCAATACTGCAAATAATGTTGAGCCTTCTTTTGGTGGAGATATAGCCACTTGTCTTGATACTTTAAATAAATTGGCTACTATAATAAATGAAATAGTGGAGCTGTGCAAAAGTGTAAAAGTTGATATTGACAAACTTACAAATATAATAAATGCTAATGCAGATGCTGTTAAAGATGCAATACAGGGATTTTTGACTCACGCTGGGAGATTACCTTCAGTTGTCTCCAAAATTTTTGAAATGGACACACAAAATGAAGCCGACAACTTTGGAAAAATAAAAAAAATAATTATTATCAAATATGTTATTAGTAATTTTAGTGATATGTTTGAAGTAAAAACAGAGTTCCCCGCAAATGGTGGTGTAATTACTGATTTTAATGATTTCGAGTTGGATTCTGGTGACCCAATAAACGACTTAGTAAATACTTATTCTCCATATATAGATTTATTTGAAGGTAGTGTTACTTTAAAAAGTAATGATAGTAAATTAAAATACATAGGTCGAATATTTTCAAAAGGTATGGGAGGTTGGATAGAGGCGTGGGATGAATCTGCAATACATCTAAAATCATTGGAGAAAGGAAATATTTATTTTGCAAATGGTAAAGGTGTGGTATCATATTTAGACGATAGAGGTCAATTAAAAACCCACCATATGAATGATTTAGATTCGGCACTTAAACAAGTTGGTGACGTAGAAACTTGGCGCGTGTTAAAAGGAATTTTAAATGGATAATACAAAAACAATTAAGGCTATTTAAAATTATATGATATGAAAAAGTATTTAAAAATAAATATATTTGAAAAAGATGATAGTAGTACTAATAATACTATAATGTCTCTTGATATGTCTTCTGAGGGTAAATATGCTACCAATAATAACACTAATTTTTCAAAAGAAAATAGATGTTTTTCTATTATTGATAGTACATCAGCTTGGACAAAAGATTTAGAAAGCTATTCATATCATTTAGAAGATATTGAGTATCATAATGAAATGTCTGAATCTGGCAAAATAGTTATGAATATAATTATTAGTAGTCCATTAGAAGACTTTAAGACAGATTATAGCGAAAATCCAGAAGCGTCGCACATACAAAATGTTATTTCAGAATTAGAGAGTATAAAGAAAAAATTAGAAACAGAAAAAGAAAAAGAAAAAGAAAAAGGTACTTACAAAAAAGTTAATATTTTTTCTATTCAAAGTGCTTTGGTTAGTTTGTTGAAAGAGAAATATATTTCAGTAGATGTTTACAACACAAAAGATGAAAAAGATATAAGTATCACAAAATCCTATGTAATATTTGATGTTTCTTTTGTTCAACAAAAAACAGATATAGTCATATTGAAGTTAGTGGCATATAGCCGAGATAAATATATGTCGCAAGACCTACATAGTCAGTGTATTGTGGGTAGTAAATTAAGTAAAATTTACGAAAATACAGTTGAAAAATGTTTGGGAGCAGACTCGTATATTACGACTATCAACGACTCTTACAACCTACAAATTCCTTACTCTGTTCAGTACAACGAAAGCACTTACGATTACTTGTGTAGAGTATCGAGCAAGTATGGTAATGCAATGTATTTTGATGATTTAGAAGATAAGATATGTTTTGGTTGGAATAGTAGCGAAAACAAAACTTTTAGCGAAGAAGGGGCTTATATATTAGGAGCTAATTTGAATAGTACTGTATCTAAACCACAGAGCAAATATGTGACGAATAACTATATTGATGGAATAAAATCCTATGGAGATGAAGGTAATAACACTACAAAAGTCGTAAATGCAGAGTTTGGTAGCGATGAAATGTACAAGGCAAACAAATTCAAAAATAAAAATGAGAAATATACAGAGATGTCAGATGTGTATTTCCCAAATTTATCTGCTTTTAAAGTTATTACTGATATTGTGGCACAGCGTTCCTACACCGATATGGTTCTGGCACTTGGATTAAATTCTATTTTTAGTGGAACTGATGCTCTTAAAGCAAAAAATGAGAATAACGATTTGTATCACGAACATACGCATACCAAAGACGATAATGACAATGATAAGGAAATTGAAGGTGTAACGTATAGTGATGGCAGTAGTACTTATGGAACAGAATTCTTTGCTAATTTACGACACAATGCAATGCTTTGTGAAGAAGAAAAAATCACTATAATTCTTGATTTGCAAACCGCACCATTAGATATTTATTTAGGAACTTTAATCAAAATATCGGAAATTGACTATGTTGTTATTGACAAACAAATAAGTCTTAAAAACGACAAATATAATTACGAAATTATTGTTGTTAAATATGAATATGCTGAGCAATATTCTTTGCTTAGGATTGATACTGTAAAAAAAGCAACTACACACACTGCATTTGTTGTAGACAATATAGACCCTTTGTGTGCTAATAGAGTCAGAATTTGTTATCCTTGGCAGGATAGTATAATAAAAGATAGTATCTCGGGAGTCAAAGAAGATATAAAAGGTAGTTTTAAATCAAAATATAAAAGTGCATCTCCGTGGATAAGAGTATCTACACTTTATGCTACAAATGGTTACGGATTTAGTTTTGTGCCGTCTATTGGAGATGAGGTAGTTGTTAAATACGAAAATGGAAATATAGAATCTCCTTATGTAGCAGGTTCGTTATTTTCCACAGAATCGGATATTTTAGGTTATGATTCTTTTGTTAGAGATAAAATTATTTCTTGTGCCAGTGGTCAAAAAATTGTATTTAGAGAGGGTAGTTCAGTTATGAATTTCTTGGCCTCTTTTGGAAGCATATACGAACACGTTATGCCAGAGAATATAGATGGAATTAATGATGATGACTTTGATGGGGATATTGAATTTACAGATAAATATGGTATTTATTCTTTCAGAATGTCCACTACTGACAGAAGTGTAGATATTAAATCTTCGGTAGGCAATGTTGGCGTAAAAGCTTTTACTGGTATAGATATATCTGCTCCAAATGGAGATATATCTATTAGTGGCAAGAATGTAAAGATTGAAGCAGGTAATAGATTAAATTTAATTTCTGGTGTTAATTTAGAATCTTATTCTATGTTTACAAAAGATAAAAAAAAGAGAGATGTTGCAGCTGATATGTTTAAATCTAAAATTGAAGAATTTATTGGGACTTTCTTTGATTTATCTTTTTTTAGATGTGCCATAGAAGCACTTGTTAAACCCGTAAATGGAAGTTTGAAAATAAGGTCTGCAACCAATATGATGTATGAAGTGGCAGACGGTGAAGTGGCACTTGTTGATAGTGAATATACAAATAAGGATATTATATCAAGTGTTAATTTATTAAACGAAATTCTTAATAGTATTTTTCAAAATTCTACACCACATAAAAGAGCAGAGATTGCAGAAAAAAAACGTGCATATAAAGCTGTTTATGATGCCAATATACTAAACTTGGATAACTTTATTAATTTATTTAATGCTAATGTTCCAAATTTTGATAATGATACAGATATAGATGATATTGTTAAGCATTTTGATACAAAAATTCCAAATGATACTAATAATATTGATGAAAATACACAGAAATTTAAGCTAAAAAATAATCGCGTTTATTCCGATGCAGATTTAGATAAAATTGCTGATGTTAATAATGCTACACCAGTTCAGATTGGAAATATTAATTTAGTTGTAGGAGTATTTAATCAATTAGCTTCAATAATAAATGAAATTGTTGATATATACTCACTAATTGAAGAAGGAACTGCAAAAAGATTTGATACTATTTTGACTGATAATCAAGCAGATGATGATGTTAAGAAAGAAATTAAAGGATTTTTAACAAAAAGCAATAAATTACTACCTGTTGTAGAAAAGATTTTTGATATACCCACTGCAAACGAAAATAATTTTAAAATAATCAAAAAATTAATTATCATAAATTATATAATTAATCTATCTGGTGGAGAACTTAAATTTGATACAGAGTTTACTGATGCTAATAACCAATCTATTGATTTTAAAAACTTTAAGTTGAGTTCTACTAAAAGTCTTGACAATTTAATAGCAGAATATTCTCAATTTATTAGAAGATTTACATTTGAAAATGTTGAAATAGGAAATAAACATTGCAGAGGATTACGATTTGGTATTCATATTGCAACCGAGTTTCTTAACGATATTGGTGGTTTAAAAGATGCTTTTGACGATTCTGTTATCAAACTAAGTTCATTGGAAAGAGGTAATATATATTTTGCTAATGCCGAAAATGCTGTTTCTTATTTGGACGATGCAGGAGAAATGAAACCTCATCATTTGGGCGAGGCAGATTCTGTGAATAATTATTACGGTGGAAATGCAATTAGAGATAGAATTACGGATATTTTAAATGAATTATAAACTAAAAAGTTTTAGGATATGAGAATGCAAAAATTGTTAGAACAATTTGAAAAATGGCAAGATTCTTTGGATTCTTTTCAAAAGAATATCGACAAAGATTTAAAGGAAATTCGCCGAAGCAAATTGGAAATACAGTATATAAAAAAACAGATAAACGATAGTGTTAATAAAGGTTATTATTTGAGGGACGAAAGCAAAATAATTCTTTCTGCTCCCGAGATAATAATAGGCAATGTTGATAACTCAGGAACTATGTTTTCTTCTTCTGCCTCAAAGGTTACAATTCGTGGCAATAATGTTAATTTGGAAGGGGTGATGGATTCTAACGAGAATTTTGGACGTGTAACGACCAAAGCTCCGATTATTTGTGATATTGCTGTTGATGCAGGTATAGATGGCAGAGAAAATGTTTTGCGTTCTGTGTCAAAACATATTTCACAAGCAAAATCAATAGTCCTAAATAGTGAAAATACAGATAAAGCATTTATAAGTGATGCGAGTGTTGCCACATCAACCACAGGGATTACAATAGATTCGGATACTTATGTAAATATCAATGCAAGTCGTGGAAACGAGTCGCTGTTAAAAGCCCTAAACTCCAAAAAGAAAAACATAACTGACAACATAAAAGATTCTAAATCATCGGTTGATAATTACAAGAAAAAGATAAAAGCGTCTATGTCTGATTTGAAAAAATTGTTGCAGGACGAAACTCTTGATGTTGATTTACAGTCGTATAGATCGACTTTTAATGATGTTATGGATTTGCAAGCTACTATAAAATCTCTAACTACTGATATGGAATCGTCAATGGACGGATATTTTGCAGCTTTATCACAACTTGCTGAACTAACAAGATGCCAAGATGCAGTCGAAGAACAGATAGACAAAGAGAATAAAAAGAAAACAAGCTATAAAACTAAACCAAATGGTACGTTTATTTCTCTTAAATCTGAACAAATAATAAATTCATCTTCTGACGGCGATGGTAATGTGAGAGATATTAATGGAGCTGGATTTTTTGTACGTGCAAACAAAACGTCTTTTGTCGCAACAGACAATAAAAAATCATCGTATATCAAAGACAGTATGTTTACGGTCAATGCCGAAAACATTACTTTGAGCAGTGCAAACACCAAAGAACAAGGTTCAAAATATGACTTTGATGCTGAGGGAGAAATAAAACTTGTTTCTAAAAACATAAATATTGAAGCAGTTGATTACGAAACAGAAAAAGATAAGGTAAAAGAAAAAATGCTTACCAAAAAAGGTAAGATTAATCTTAGAAGTGAAGATATTAATCTGGAATCTACAACTACTGACGGAAAAGCTGACGGAAGTATAAAACTTAATGCCAAGAGATTGGAAATTAAGTCTATGGATATGGAAAAACAGAAAGAATCTGACAGTAGTAATGACAATAAAGAACCAAAAGAAAAGTCTATTGCTTTGGGCAGTTCATTGTTGTTTGTGTCCGAAAAAATGTTTGGTGGTAGTCGAGATAAAAAACTCAAAAGCAAACAAATTCAACTTGCATCTGACGAAATTGCAGTGATGGCAGAGAAAACTCTCGAACTGCAACAAGACAAGGCAGTTGTACAGTTAGCTGGGGGAGATACGGCTCTATCTGGTTCGAAACTCGAACTGTATGGCACAACTACTGTTTTTGGTAAATCTACATTTAAATCTGACGTAAAAGGTGGAAGTATTGATATGGATAGTATGAAAGTCTCAAAATCATTCAAATCACCTGCAACTACCGAAGGTGTTTCTGTTCCGTCTGTGCCTTCTTCTGCCAAACTTAATGCAAAACTGAAAGAAGAAGAATTGAAATCTGAAAAATAAAAGATATTATGGCTAAGTATGTAACAATGGGTGCAATGTTGAAATGTAGTTTTGGAATAACTCCTTCATCACTTTTGGTTGTAATGCCTATGCGTCCAATGATTCAAATGAAATTTAAGGCAAATATTATGGATTTTGTGCCTATGGTAAATATTTTGCCTTTTGGAATGTGTCGTTCTATGTCTAATCCAACTGTTGCCGCTGCCACTGCTGCTGCAATGGGTGTACTTACTCCAATGCCTTGTATCCCAGTAACCGTAGCTCCTTGGACTAAGGGAGGAAAACAAAAAGTGGGAGGAATGCCTGCACTTATGAGTGATAGCAAATTGAAATGTATGTGGGGTGGCAATATCTCGATTACTATGCCGGGACATTTTGAAAATTCAAAAGGAAAATAATAATATAACAATTATTGCTGTCCGGTAAAAATTTTAAAAATCATTATAATGGATTAAGTGATAATATATTACAGTGTTTTAATTTATTAGGGGCTTGGAAAAATGATTTTTAAAATTTTTATCTTTCCGAAATCTTACAAGCTCCCAATAAACTCGGATCTCTTAGGCTATTTTGCATATATAACGTAGCGTACTGGCGTACGTGAGTTATGAGCATCGGCGAAATAGACAAGATAGGCGAGTTTCGTTTTTAGCGGACAATAATATATAACAATATGATATTCAGTATATAATAATTAAATGGAAACAAAATACTTGTGATTTTGTTTCCATTTTTTTAATTTTGCAAAAAAAATGGAGTTTATAATAAGACGAGCGAAGTTGGAGGATTTGCCAACATTGACACATATATACAACCAAGCTATACAAAAAGGCTATTGTACTTGTGATACAGAAATATTTAGGACAGAACAACGTAGAGCGTGGTTTGATGAACACAACAATTCCCAATATCCACTTTTTACAGTTACTTTTGAAGGTAAAGCTGTGGGATATGCTTACTATTCGGCTTATAGAATAGGTCGTAAAGCAGTTGAACACGTTGCAGAAATAAGTTATTATTTGTCAAACGATATTCAAGGTAAGGGCTGTGGTAGCTTTGTGATGGAATATTTGTTAAGAGAGGCAAAAAACTATGGCTTCTCAGAATTATTAACAATTCTATTGGCAAATAATGATGCAAGTATTGCTTTGCTAAAAAAATATGGCTTTGAACTTTGGGGGACACTGCCAGATATAGTTCAAATAAATGGACATAAAATCAGCCACTTGTACTACGGAAAATCGTTGGAATCAAAATAAGTTAGTACTACCTCCATTTTTAGCTAAACAACAAAAAATGGAGGAGTAATTGGCAAATCACAATCTTTCACGAAATCCTCTATTCAATCTTAAATCCTGTTTTGAGATTCATTTCTGACTGTTGTTGGCTGTTTACAGTTTGTTTGCTCAAATATTCTTTGTATGCTTTTTCAATTTCTTCAATTTTTTTGTTGTTGAATTTGTCGCATAATTGTATGTAATTGTCAAAATATTTCTGTAATTCTTTTCTGCCGTTTTCTATATCTTCGATAGGGGTAGACGTAATTAATCGAGTAATCTGAAATTCACATTTCTCATTAACTAATTTGATTTTAGCTTTTGCTGAGCTGTATAGCGTTTCCAATAATGTCTTATAATTTTCGTATCTATCTGTGTCTATCTCGGGCATAATACATCTCAAATATACTTTTTTGTCGCCAATACCAAGTTCTTCTATTGGTTCACAATCTATCACCTCTTCCTCTATATTAAATTCAGGGTGTTCGAGCTTAATGCTTTTTGCAAGACTGAATAGCGAAGAGTCTTCCAGAGGGAACACAATCAACGATTTATCGTCAGGCTTTGCAACTTTTGCAATATCTTCAATGTTTTGACCATTGACTGTGGTAGAAAGTAGTGATGCAGGTTCGGAGTTTACGCAAATATTTAGGCATCTATAATAAAATATCATTGCAAAACCGTTCATTTTTTTGTCTGCCTCGCTTGTTATTTCAGTTATCTTATAGTTCATATTATTGTTTTTTTAAGATTATTTCTTCTTTAAATTTATTTTGATATTCAGTATATCATTATTGATTAATTTGATTTCTTTTGATTCTTGCTTATAACCTTGTTTTTGAATTGTTATATAATAACTTGTGTTTGTTGGCAAATTTTGGATTATTAATGGCGTTTTGCCAATGTGTGTTCTGTTTATAATTATCTCTGCATCAGTAACATTGCAATCAATATTTAGACTTCCATAACTTGCAGATGGAGAATCCAAATTTAGAGTAATATCCTTTTGATTATCAACAACTAAATATATTGGAGTTGATTCTAAATCATTTTTTCTGCTTTGAAGAGCATATATCCCATTCTCTAAATTCCCTTTCCATAATCCTGTGCCTACATTCTCTCTATTTATCAAAATCTCTGTTTTTGTATCATTAGTTGTGATTTTAATATCCGAAATAGTGTTTGTTTTTACTGTGTTTTCGGTTAATTCTACATTTGTAGAGTCTGCTTTACTAATGTTGTTGTTTTGTGTAGTTGGATTGTTTGATGGCACAAACCCTGCTTTATAGTCTAATTCAATATCCAAACTCTTTTTCTCGTTTTTGCCAATATTTATTTGAGAATAGTGAGTGGCGTAATTTGTACTTTCAACCCTCAAAGAGTAAGACCCTGCAATTAGTTTGTTTGTTCGAGCTGTATGACTCCCAATATATTTATTATTTAGATAAATTTTTGAATTAGGTGTTTTGCAATTTATCTCAATGTACGAATAGATAGGTCTAAGGTTGATTTTTTGTTCTATCTTTTTGTTTTCGCAAATCTCTACCGAATCTATAAATGGTTCATAAAATGGAGAAAGTATTTTGAAGTGTTGAACTCCCAAACCTAACAATAACTGTATTTTTCCATTTTTAGTTTTCACAATAGTATCGTTTATGAATACTATTGCATTTTGAGGATTTATATCCAATTTTAGCCACTGTTTTTGTATTTTAAATTCTTTGTCAGTAGCATTTGAAACAATCATAGCACCATAAACCTTAGCTTTTTCAAGATGTTTAATAGGTAGTTTGTAATCAATTTTGCCATAATTTGGGTGTTTTATGCTGAAATATGTGCTTTTGTGGGGTAGTGTTGCTATTAATTTTCCCTCTACATTGTTGCTTTTTACTTTTTCCCCTTTGTATAGCACTTCAAAACCCTCTTCGGTTGTTTCAAATATAACAGTAGCATTCTGCTTGTCCTTTTGGACAAGTTTTTCTTTTGATTTTTTGAAGTTCAAAACTTTTATTTGTTGAGCAAAAGAGTGATAATTGCTACAAAAACCAAAAATAATAGATATTAATATAAATCTAATTATTACTGTCATATTTGTGTTGCTTAATTTTTTACAAATATAGTAAAATAAAACCAAAAATAATTATGTTTATTACTAAATTTTATTAACTTTGCATTTATAACGTAATAATATCGAGTATTATGGAAGAGTTTTATTTGGATATAAAATATAAAGATAAAACAGTGAGGTTTAAAGTTGCAAATAGTTTTTCAACTCTAAACTCTCTGATGTATAATCTTAGACACGCAATAGGCGAGGACGGTAGAATGATTTTTGATTTTCCGTCTGTTGATGCAAGTGGTGCTCCTTTGGAGTATTTTTTTGGAAAAGAAGATAGCACGATAAATGAAATACGAGTTCTAAGACCCAAAATAGGTCGTACAGAGCAGACCTTAGCAGACTACAACGTGAATAACGGTGATAGTATTTTTGTTGTGCCAGATCCATTTCCGGGATAATCTTTTAAATATGGATTTTGATATAAAAAGTTTGTGCGTAGAGAAGCTAAAAGGTCGTAATTTAAGGCTTTTTAATGAGTGGAAATCTATTGACGAGGGTTTGAGCAAAAGAGATGATATAGATTATCAAATAGATAAACTAAATCTTAGTGGCTTGCCAGTAGAATATACCATACATTATCATATAAAATCAATTTGTGGAGTAGAGGATATTGATAAATTAAACGAGTGTAACGTGGTAAATGTTCCGATATTTGCAAATGAATTTTTTATGAAAATCTTTATTCCAGCAGCATATCCTTGTGCAGACGCTCCGTTTGAATTTGTGTTCAAAACTTCCGAAAATGGAAAAGAAATTTCGCACCCTTGGCACCCCAATATCCGATATTTCGGAGAGATGGCAGGAAGGGTCTGTCTGAATAAATTAGATAACTTTACAGACATTGTTTGGTATATCAAACGTGTTGCAAGTTATCTTAGCTACGAAAGATATTGTGCCACCCTTGAAGCTCCATATCCAGAGGATTTGAAAGTTGCTCAGTGGGTTAGGCAACAAGCAGAGCAGAATGATTGGTTAGTTTTTTAGTGTTCCAGTCTTAAATTCTATTAATTATGAACAAATTATATTTATTACTTTCTTTAATGCTATTTGTGTGCTTTTCGTCAAAAGCCCAAACTATAAAGGAGATTAAAGTATCTGATAAACAATCGTTTAGTGACCATATTCTATTAGAAAATGGCGAAAAAAACATAGAACTTGTAGCAAAGTTTGTTTTTGATGAGCCAAAAAACTCTTTGATAGTAAGCATTATTTCTTACGATAATTTATTTGTTTTTGATACAAATGTTATTTACAAAAACATAATTTCTTGTGGCAAGTTGCACCCTGCAAAATTGCCTTATGTTGTTGAGTTTAACCCCAAAACAAAATTTATTATTGGTAAATCCATTAAAAAATTATTCAAGAAATACCATACAAAAAAACGTAGTTACGAGTTCCAGAATTGGATTTCATATACCAACCTCCAAGCACAAGAGTATCAATCTGTTTTGATAAATGAGTTTTTGGAACGCAAATTTGATATTCTAAACAAAGAAACCAAAGTTCAAGTTGGATTTAATGAAATTTTGACAATCGAGAATATTTCTCATAAACAAAAAGAACGTTACGAAATTCCGTTTCTAAAAGATATGGATAGAGTTTATAATATCACCATTGAACGCAATCCGTGTTTTGAGAAAGACGAAGAAATTGAATTTGAAAAACAGCGTTATACGCTAATCAAAAAGAATTATGATGATTTAATTCAGAAATTTGATGTAGAGGTTAAAGACACTGTTAGAGCATTAGAATACAACAAAATGCGAGATTTGATAATATCTACTTACCCAAAAGTTGATAAAATTAATGCTTGTGGAGATATTGCCGAATTCAGAAGACTTTATAACGGATATGTGGATTCGTTGCAACTTACTGGTTATGATATTCCTTCACTAATCCAAAAACAAGAGATTGATTATGTGTATGTTCAGCAACAAACCACAAAACTTGATAATAATATTGCAAAATGGCAGTTGTCGTCTATCCTTGTCGAGAAAAAAGATTTATATACAGAAACATATAATATTATTGAAGATGTAGATGCTTTGATACAAAAATCTGTGGTTAGGAGTGATAAAGCTATAAAGGTTGTTGCAAACTACAAAAAAGCTGTTTCGCTGTTTAGAGAAATTTGTAAAGTAAATTAGTAATTAATGAAATGCGTGTTTAGACATATTTACAAAATTACCAAATCAAGATTTTGTATATTTGCGTTGCTTTTTAGCTTCGCATTGACTGGTAATGTATTTGCTCAAAATGCCGAAGAACAAACACCAGAGATAGATACTCTATCATATATAGACCAACAAGCAGAACTGTTTAATATTCAGACAGATATAGAAAAATATTTAGTCTATGTTAATAAAATTTCCTCACGATTGTCTTACGTAAACGAGAAAAATATAACTAAGGCTCAAAAAAGTATCACTATTTTGGATAGAAAGTGGGGTAATTATTCTGAGAAAATTGCCGAAAAAATTTCAGAGGACAATTATTTGATAGGTTTGACAGTAGATGTTGAAACAAAAATAAAACATATAAAAGATAGTTTAGAAATAAGAATTGATGTGGTTAAATCAAAACCTATTTTTAATGATGCAATGATAAGTATTTTGGGTCAGACTAAATACTATAATTCTACTCTCAAAAAAGCTAAATCTTATGCTTTGGTAAAAACTTTTTCCAAGAAATTAGAGGAATTAAAGGCCTCAGAACAAATAGTCTTTACAGATATACAAGCGAAGTGGGAATTGGCTAAATCTATTGAGAGCAAATATCCAAATGAATTTGGGAATCAACTCAAAGAGTTAGAACCAAAATTCGTAGAAATACAAACTTTGTCCGAAGAAATTCAAGTACAAGAATACAAAACTTTTTTTGCAAGAATTAAAGAGTACTTATACGGTTTAGCAGCAGTTGGAATCATACTAATGTTTTTGAATATGGTTCAAACCAAAATATCGTATATCAAACAGATGCGAAAAAGTGCAAATGAAATGAAAAAAATGATGGGAGGGGAACATAATTACCCTACAATATAAAAACTATCGTTATGAAGAATAATTTAATCATAAAATCAATGTTTGCCATATTTACTTTGTTATTTATGGCGTGTAGTGATATTAATCAATTTATTGGCGAAGATGTAGAGGGAAAAGATGATGAAATTCTGAAATCATCTGTATTCTTTGACGAGAATTACAAAAAAATGTATGTTGATTTGAAAATCAGCAAAGATAACATTATTAAAGCCCTACACGAGGATATAGATAGTATTGTAGTTGTTGAGAAAAGCTCAAAGACAGATTATTTCAACCCACAATCTCAACCAACATTGATTGGTGTCAATAATTTTGTGTTTGAAAAATTAGTTGATACCAAAATGCATTTGTTAATAGTTGCAGACCTAACTTTAACAGACTTACAAATAGCAACGCAAAAACAAATAGTAAAAGAGATTTACAAAATATTCAATAATAATAATTTGTATATAGCATTTATGGGCAATGACGGTTTGTCAGAAACAATGCTTGTAGATAATTATGTTATTGCAAACAAATTTGTCCCTTGTGAAGGTCAAAAATTCTTGTATCGTTCTATTCTTTCAAAAATAGACGAAATGAAAGGGGCAAAACCAAAGTACTATAAAAATAATTCTTCTCTTGACTTTTGGAAAGAACTGAATAATTCTCAGAAATTCTTGTTTGTAATGTCTGATGATAAAGTTTATGAGAATGGTGAACCTATTGATGAACAGCACTTTGAACTCCAACGAGAGATTAATGAAATTGGTCAAAACAACAAACATCACAATCATTTCTCTGTTTCGTATCTGAGTTTTGATGAGATTGATAATAATGAAATTCTGTTTGATGTAGAAACCGAAGTTGCAGACGAGGACTTGGTTTTGTTGAGCAATATTGATGCTGAATACCGTTTGAGTATTTTGGCTCAAAACACAGGTGGCAAATACCAAAATGTGGCTGAGTTCCAAGATGGTTTCAAAAATATATTGACAAAATTTATAGACAAAATACCTTTTGATTACAGATTAGTATTTGAAAACCCTGTCGGTAAAGTGTTTAGTGGAAATACTCGAAGTTTGTATATTGTTTTTTATCAAAAAGAGGATAAGATTATAAATGACAATGTTAAATATTCTTTGGGTAGTATTTATGACCCTATTGTAGTTGATGCTAAGCCACAGACTTTCTTGTTCTTGTCGGGAATAATCAAAGCAGTATTTTTAATGTTGTTCATTTATTTGTTTTTTCAAGTAATTTATCCTTACATTTTATATTATTGGTTCAAGAAAAAATATATAACATCATACAAAAACTCACTCGGAAGCTACAATGGTAGTACTGTTGAACAGACTTGTTATTACTGCAAAGCTCCATTTGAAGTAGGTGATGAAATAGTAGTTAAATGTAACCATACAGTCCATAAAGATTGTTGGGACGAGAACGGTCAGAAATGCCCAGAATATGGAGAATCTTGCAAAACAGGAAGCCATTATTATAATCAAGAAAATTTATTAGATTATCACAATGCTCCATTCTTTATGAAATGGCTTTTGGCAGGTGTTTTGGCGGGTGTTGCAGCTTGGATTAGTTTTTATTTGCTATCTCCTCTAATTCATATTGATTCAGATTTTATTTTAACTAATCTGGCAAATGCAATTCACGGCACAACGTTGGACGCTGATGACAAAAGTCGAATTTTTGCAACATATATCTCTCAGGTCTATAACTTGCCGTTGTATGGCATTAATTTCAGTTTTTGGATTTCACTGTTCCTTTCTATATTGATGTTAAAAGGCAAATGGGACAAAATTTTAAAAATTATTTTGACAGTATTAACTGCAACTTTGAGTGGATATTTTTCATTCTTATTAGCATCGGTTATATCTATTGCATTAGGAATTACATATAATTCACTATTGATATACGTATTGGGATTTATATTGATGGGTATTTCTATGGTATATATTATAACATTCAGAGTAGGGATTAATCGCAAACACGTTTTGTGGGGTATAGCTGCTACTATTGTATTTGGAATACTTGCTTCATTGATTAGAATTTATATTATAAACAGTCAGCTTGACCAATCATTTATTCTGCTTATTAGTTATGTTGTTTATACTTTGGGTTTTGCAATTTCACTTGCGGTTACATTCCCTAAATCACGTAGATATTTCTTGCGTGTAGAGGGTGCAATCAAACCTATTGACATAGCAATATATAAATGGTTTAGGAGCAAAAACAAAGAAAATAGAATTGTAATAGGTAAATCTATTGATTGTGATATTCAATTATCTTGGGATTTAAGCACAGATATAATGCCACTACAAGCATCTGTAATCCAGAAAAATGGTTACAAATATCTTGTTATTCTCGAAGATGGTGTGTATATGGACGGCAAAAAATTGCCAGTTGATAGCAAAGTTAAATTGTATCACGGCGATAGTTTCAAGATTGGGCGTACACTTTTGACTTATATCGAAAAAGATGTATAGTATGGAAGTTGAGCCACAAGAATACAAACTTTGGGGAGAGGATATATATACCAAACTTTCGTGGTTTAATATCCAAAGCGTAAAATCTGCCAAAGTAATGGTAATTGGAGCAGGAGCTTTGGGCAATGAGGTTGTCAAAAACTTGGCGTTGTTTGGAGTTTCAGAGGTTTATATAGTAGATTTTGATATTGTTGAGAAATCAAATCTAACACGGTCTGTATTTTTTAGAGAGCAAGATGCACTATTACAAAAACCAAAAGTTGAAGTTTTGGCAGAAAGAGTAATGGAGCTTAATAGCGAAATGAAAATTCACCCTATTTTAGGAGATATACGCTATGATATAGGATTGGGCTTGATAAAAGAGATGAATGTTGTTATATCTTGTTTGGATAACAGACTTTCACGCTATTTTCTCAATAGATTGTGTCTGAGAGCAGGAGTACCTTGGGTAGATGGAGGAATTGACGGTTTGGAAGGTACGGTTAGGGTATTTAAACACGGAGAGAATTGTTATGCTTGTAATTTGGGAGAACATTCTTTGCGAGATATATCACTTAGAATTTCTTGTGCAAGTGTAGTACAACGTAATTTTGAGAATGATAGAGTAGCCACAACTCCTGTTATTGCATCTATTATAGGAGCAGTAGAGGTGCAAGAGGCACTCAAACTTATTCACAAGAAAGAACTTGAAGAAGGTAAATTTACTTCGCTATGTGGAAAAATGTTTTATTGGGAAGGAGAGCATTTGACTTCAAAGATTTTATCTTTCAAAGCCTATGATGATGATTGTCCAATGCACGAGCTTTGGGACGATATAATACCTTCGGATTTGACAATAGATGATACGGTTTGTGATGTAATACAAAGACTCAAATTACTAACAAAATCTGAGAGTGCGGAGATAACATTACTGAATTTCAAATTTGTGGATTATATAATTCAGAAATCTAACGAAAATGTGAAAGTTTATCTGAAATGTCCAAGCTACAAAGTAGTGGATTTTGTTGAAAGAGATGAAGTATTAAAATCAATAGCTTACAGTGATATGTATCAAAAGGAATATTGTTGTATTGATAGCAATTTTCCTTACAAAGAGTTAAGTCTACGAGATTTAGGTGTGCCAAATCTTGATGTGCTATGTGTTACAACGAGTAAAGGAGAGTTTCATATAGCTTTGGCAGATTGTGGAGAATTTTAGTTTTTGTTTGTCCCCAAAAAGAAGAATATATTATGTATGGAAAAAATATAAAAGCAGAGGTTTTGTTGAACTACATTTATCCAGAATTATCTGATAAATGGGTAGCAAAGAACAAAGGTACTTTCTTTAGAAATTACAGCGATGATATTATGGATTTGGATACTAATAATAATATTGTTGAACTTTCAAGAGATGGTTTCTTGAAACTTTTACCTCCTGGGTTTCTTGCAAATAAGGACGAGTTTTTAGGTGCAAATACCTCTCCAAAAGCTCGAAAAAATGTGTCGATAGCAGAACGCAAACGTCAAGAATTATTGAAAGATTTATTTGTTCCAATAGACACATTGAATTTGCGAAATTATTTAAAATTGGAATCAAATATTGCAAAAATCCATAACAATAAACTGTATTATATTCTTAAAGAGTATTATGAGATTGATGCTAATGAGATAAAGAATAAATATATTGATTATATACTGCCTTTTGTATTGTTCTCTAAGCAGTTGCGTGGTGATATAGGGTTTGTTCAAAGCGTACTTTCGGTACTTTTGGACTGCAAAGTAGATATGAAAAAAGGTAGATATACCCAAAGTCACTGGGAGGCGTGTTCGTTACCACAAGTAGAATATACACTGCATATCCCACAAATGACAAATGCTCAGTACAACGAACTGATAAACGAACTAAATCCATTTTTTGATTTTATTAGAGAATGGTTTATTCCTTTTGACTTACATACAGAATTCTATGTCAGAGATTTTTCAGAAAACACACTGAACAAATCAATGACCTTGAATTATGACTTAAATATTGGTGATTAATCTTTCCTATATAAGGACTAAAAAATAACTATGATGAATATAAATTCTAAAATTGATTGGAAAGATGGTTTAGAAATTAATTCTAAAACACTTATAACTTTTGACAAAAATATAGATTCTCGACAGCAGATTTTGGCAAAAATATCTACTGGAAATCTTTTTGGTATAGTGCCAGTTGATGATTTTGAGATTAATGCTGCTTTTGTTAGAAAGAAATTAGAAATTAATCGTTTTGTTTGTACTGCATTACTGCCTTCTGGTAGTATAATTCAGGCTGACGAATCGGTAGAAGTGCCAATTCCAATGCTATATGGGGACAAATATTATTTGACAGTTTCGTTTGACAGAGAGCAAATAGCATATACTAATGATAATGTTCCACTTTTAAGACCTAAATACAAATATTTGATTTTGACACTCGAAGAAATCAAACAAAAGGTTGATTTGTTGCCAATACTAAAATTCAAAGTTGATGATGGTATTTTCTCTATTGACGAGAATTATATTCCTCCTTATTTGTTTGCGTCTTCGTCGCCTCGATATGGAGAATTTATCCAAAAATATATTGATGGACTTACTATCCTTGCAGAGCATCAAAACTTAGAGTCTTTGGAGGCTAAACAGGTATTGCTACGATATGTTTTTGTACTTCAAAATATTAGGGCAGACAAGAGAGTTAGGGATTTATTAGACCTGTTACAAGAAATAGAACAAGCAGTTTATTACTATATTGTCAAACCAAATACAAATTCACCTATAAACAATCTAATTGGTAGTGAATATGATATTTTGGAACGCTTACAGTTTGTAGGTGATTATATTTTAGCTGCATCGTCTATTCTTGATAAAGTGGTTTTGGAGGACAAAACCATTGATATGGAGCGACTGAAACGAGAGGTTAAAGAAGAGTTGTATGAGCAGTTGAGAGATGAGTTGTATCGAAAACTGGTTGATGAAATAAAACCAATGATTGAAAAAGATATTTATGATAATCTTTACACAGTTTTGACGGATTATTTGAACAATGATTTTAGAGAATCTCTAAAACAATCTCTTGGTGATGAATTGTACGACAGACTTAGCGAAAACTTGTTTGTATCGCTTTACGACAAGCTATACGAAGCGTTATATGTGCCAGTAGAAGACGAGAAAAAAGATTTTATGCCAATTATTTAGGTGTAATTAAATAAACGTGTTATGAGTATAAAAATACCTTTAAATATTGATTCCTTGCACGGTAGGCTCGAACGTTGCCACACGGAGAGAGAATCTATTGATATGTTTATAGAGCTAATTCTATCTACTGCCCCGGGTACGTGTGTAGTAGACAAAGATTTTGGTTTTAATATCAATGCTTATCGTTTTGAAATTATAAACGAATATGATGGTGTGATTAATTACAACACTACTCGTGAATATGAGTCGCAACGTGAGGTTGACAACTATAACAAGAAAATAAGTGGTTCGTCAAAGAATATAAATACTTTTGCGATTGATTGTCGCAATGTAATCGAGAAATACGAAAAGCGTCTTAAAGATGTGAATGTAGCAATGAACTATATCCGTGAGCATAGAACTATCTATGTGGATATTATAGGAACTATTGTTAATACAAATACAGAATATTCTTATAAAACAACCATAAAAGTATGGAGTTAATTTATGGAGGGACTAAAAAAGGATTAATATAATGAAACATACATTATTTACCACTCGAAACAGAGCAGATGAGCTACTGAAAGAAATAGTTGGAATGTGGCAAATGAGCGACCATAAAGAACTATTAGAAGGGATTGAAAAAGACCCTATATTTTCTATGTTTATTATGGCATTAGCATACCAGTCTAATGAATTTGATTATGAAATTGAGCGTTTGAAGGGAAATCTATTGGAGGATTTTGCCAAAATGCTTGTGCCAGATAATTTGATAAGTGCCGTTCCAGCAGTAGCATTATTAGCTACTAATCTAAATGATAACCAAACAGAATTAATGATTGATTCTGATAAATCTTTCAATATGAAAGGTTCGGATTTTGGTTTCTTGCCTCTTCTGAAAACAAAAATAATCCACAATAACATTAAATATGTTAAAAGGATTGACGGCAGAAGATGGAAAGTTGCTTTGCAGTTTCGTAGTCCTATCAAAGACCTATCAAATATTTCTTTTTACATAAAAAATCCAAATTTTCAAGATTTAGAGATTACGTATAAAAACCAAAAAATGCAGCTTGTCAAGCCTTGGGATTACTCTAACTTGCCTTTGTCTTCGTGTTTCTCTATTGAGTCAATGATTTATAACAAAACATTGATTTACAATGCTTCACATACTTGGTTTGATTTGTTTGCACAGCAAAATACACGTGTGTTTTATTTTTCAGATTCTTACCTTGTTGGCAAAAATGAAGATGCTATTGATTTGATAGAACTTGAATTTGAGTTTTTTGGTATAAATGATGATTTTGAGTTTGACGAAAATTCTTTGATATTTAATATCGTACCAGTAATTAATGCAGATATCCACGAGGCAAATTTAACGTCATCTTCGCCAATTTTTAGAGTTAATAGCAACAAAGGTGGCGATGACAAAGAATTTTTGTTTCTTATACAGCCAAACAATGAGCAGTTGTTTAATGGAGAAAATATAGTATTAAGAACTATTGATACAGACAGATTTGATATTAGCAGTTTGATAAAATTGTCTAATGCTATTGTTACAAAATTTAATTCAGATTTTTATGCTTACCAAAATGTGCTTCATTTGCAGAATGGTAGTATTATCAAACAACTTAGAAATATCTTAGAAGTTGTCAAAGACGAAGTGAACAAACAGCGAGAAACAGCTGTATCGGGAGTGTATATTATGCTCAAAAAAGATGGAAAGGATTTGGACGAGAAAATTAGCTATCATATTGATTATCTGACTACAAATGGTACTAAAATAAACAAATTTCTGAATATTACCAGTCAATTTGATACCCCAAAAGGTTTAAATCCCGTGCTTACTCAACAAATAATGGAGCCTATTTTGGCAACAAAAGGTGCAGAATCTATTGAAGTAAAACAAGCATTGACAAAATACAATTTGATGACAAATGACAGAATAGTAACTCCTGCCGACATCAAAGCATTCTGCTACAAAGAACTTTTTGTGAGATACGGAATTATCAAAGATATGGTCAGAAAATTAAATGTAGTTACTCAGCAACATATTTCTTCGACCCACGTAGGCTACGAGATTATGGTGGATATTAGCCTTAAAGACAATCCTTTCTTGCTTAAAGGTTTCAAAGACAAAATCTCACAAGCAGAATTTGTAATGAAAAAAATGTTGGAAGTTAGGTCTGTCGGAATTTATCCAATCAACGTTTTTATCTCAATAAATGAATAAGTAATTTTCTGATTTTCAATACTAAGATAATTGACTTAATTTTCTGAAATTAAGTCAATTACTGTAATTTCTGAAATGCTACCAAGTCGGATTGGTGGTCCCCAGTAGCCAGTACCTTGATTGACGTATAGGTGTGTTGAACCAATTTTGTATAGACCTCTGAAATAGTCTTGAACCAACATAACTACAAAATTCCACGGAAGAAACTGCCCAGCGTGAGTGTGTCCCGATAGTTGAATATCTATGCCCAATTCTGAGGCCTCGTATATGCTTTGTGGTTGGTGGGCAAGAAGTATGCTTATATCATATTTCGTACTGGTTTTGATTGCCTTAGAAATATTAGGTTCTTCACTCTTAAATCTTGCTGCACTTTGGTCTGTAACACCTGCCACAAGAATTTTTGATGATTTGTAGTCTACTATTTGATTTTGGTTTAGTAGAGAAGTAAAACCCAAAGAATTCATTTTACTCTGCCACTCTTCTGCTTGATTAGTGAAATATTCGTGATTACCAAGCACATAAAACTTAGCATATTTAGCATTGATTTTTTCGAGAGCTTTGAGTTTATTGTTTTTGTCAGGTAGTTTCATATCCGTTGCATCTCCCGTTAGAGCCACAATATCTGCACTTTGGCTATTTACCATATCTACAATTAGGTTGAGCCAAGTGGTATCTGTTTCGTGCGTTATATGCAAATCCGATATTTGAACAATCCTAAATCCAACTAAATTTTGTGTGGATACGGGTATGTTTACGTGTTTTATTTGCGGTGTAGTAGCATTTATATGAGCTATAATAGTCATTATTAACGACAACGCTAATATGCAAACAGAGATATAATTATGATATATTTTGATTGAAAAAATCTTTGCAAAAATTCTAAAAATATCTTTGATAATAGTTAGAAAAAGCAAAAAAGACAAAAATCCCAAACCGATAAGTATATTTTCAGAGGCAATATTCAGATATTTTGTAAAAAGAAATGCACAAGGGTAGGATAGTGAAATGAGCAGTACACCAAGACAAAGAATTATTTTGTTTTTCTTTGAAAGCATAAGCGGTTTTACCAAACTCCAACAAATATAACTCGAAAGGAGAATTGAAAATAATGATAGTATTATATAAAACATATTTAAATTATTGAATTACCACAAAGATAATAAAAACAAGAGAGCTTAACACAAAAAAATGTTAAGCTCTCAAATTATTTTTTTTATTGTTGTCTGCTAAAAACAAAACTCGTATTTCTTAAAGTAGAGCATCAACGAAATAGGCAATACAAGCTACTTTTAGCAAACAATGCTATTCGGTAACCTTCTCACCGTTTACATAAAGTGCAGTTACTTTTGTAGTAGGAATTTTGTCTTCCTCTACATTCATAATATCTCTGTCAAGCATCACAAAGTCAGCTTCTTTACCAACTTCGATACTGCCTTGTCTATTTTCTGCGAAATGTCCTTTTGCTGCCCAAATAGTCATAGAACGTAAGGCATCTTCTTTGCTCAAAGCATTTTCCATTTGAAATCCACCTTCTGGTTTGCCCTCTAAGTTTTTACGAGCAACTGCTGCATAAAAAGTATAGATTGGGTTGATATTTTCGATAGGGAAATCTGTTCCGTTAATCAACCAACCGTTTTGGTCTAAAAGAGTTTGTTGAGCATAGGCATTTTTTAGTCTTTCTTCACCAATTCTATCCACTGCCCAAAACATATCAGACGTACAATGAGTACTTTGGATAGATGGAATGATAGAATATTTTTTGAAAAGCTGAAAATCCTCTGGTTTAACAATTTGAGAGTGTTCTAATCTCCAACGTCTGTCATTAGAGCCTTGTAGAACTTCGCCATAAATGTTTAGCATCTCACGAACTGCACCATCACCAATTACGTGAGTAGCTACTTGATAGTTTGCATCAAAAGCTTTTTGACAAACTTCTTTGTAAGCCTCTTTTGAGTCAAGCATAAGTCCTTTGTTTTTAGCATCATCGCTATAAGGCTCAATCATATAAGCACCACGAGAACCCAAAGCACCGTCAGCAAACATTTTAATAGAACGAACTGTCAATCTTTCTTTTTCAATCACTCCTTTTGTTAAAAAATATTCCAAAGTTGCTTTTGTAGGCGAAAGCATAATGTTCATTTTCATCTTCAAGCTACCTTGTTTTTGAAGACTATCAATAAGCAAAACTTGATTTAGAGCCGAACCAGCTTCGCTTACAGCCGAAAGTCCAACGGCAAAACAATTCTTTTGGGCGTTTAGCAGAGCTTGAGCTTTTTGCTCACGAGTAAGGCTTGGAATAATTCTTCTAACATAGCTAAATGCGTTGTCAATCAAAACGCCTGTTGGACGATTTGATTTATCTACCATAACTTTACCGCCTTCAACTTTTGTGTTTGCAGTAAGTCCAGCCGCCTTCAAAGCACTTTCACTAACCAAACCTGCGTGGCCATCAACACGAGTTAGAGCAACTTTTTTGTCTGGAAACATCTCTGAAAGACGTTTGTTATCAGGAAAAACTGGATTGTCCCAAAGGTTTTGATCCCAACCTCTACCAAGCAACCATTCAGATTTGTTAGTTTTGTTGTGTTTTTCAAGACGTTGCAACACCTCGTCAAAAGATTTACAACCTTTCAAGTCTGCATAACGAGTGATATTGTCGCCATAACCACTAAAATGGCAGTGTCCGTCAATAAAACCGGGATACAAGGCAGAGCCTTTGGCATCAATAGTTTTCGGAGCTTTGAAATTATTCAAAATTTCGTTGTTATTGCCAACGGCAATAAATTTGCCATCTCTAACGGCAAAAGCTTCTGCTTTTGCAAAATCATTATCTACTGTATAAACATTTGCATTATGCACAATCAAATCAACCTCGTGTTTGTTCGCACAGCTAAACGCAAAAACAGAAATAATGAAAAGTAAAAAAAGTTTCTTCATTTTATATTAATTTATTTAGATTTCTATTCCGATAGGGCAGTGGTCTGAACCAACAACCTCAGGTAGTATAAAAGCCGATTTTAGTTTGTCTTTTAGGGATTCACTTGCCAAAAAATAATCAATTCTCCAACCAATATTCTTTGCTCTTGCTCCTGCTCTGTACGACCACCAAGAATAGGCTTCGGTTTTGTCAGGGTAGAAAAATCTGAAAGTATCTATAAATCCACCTTTCGTATATCTATCCATACCGTCTATTTCTTGTTGCATATACCCTGCCGATTTGTTGTAATTTGCCTTAGGTCTGGCAAGGTCAATTTCACTATGTGCAACGTTAAAATCACCACACACAATCACTGGTTTTTGTGCTTCTAAATTTTTTAGATAATCAAAAAATGCTTTGTCCCATTCTTGTCTATAATCCAATCTCAAAAGTTCGCTACCAGAATTTGGAACATATACATTTACCAAATAAAAATCCGAGTACTCGGCACAAACCACACGTCCCTCTGTGTCGTGAGCGTCAATACCAATACCATAATTAACCGAAAGAGGTTGTGTTTTAGACAAAACGGCAGTGCCAGAGTAGCCTTTACGCTGAGCAGAAGTCATATAAATATGATAGCCGTCAAATTCTTTCAAAGCCTCAATAACTTGACTGTCTTGTGCTTTTGTTTCTTGAACACACAATACATCAGCGTTATGAGCTTTCATTTGAGCAATAAAATCTTTGTTCATTACTGCTCTTATACCATTTACATTCCAAGATATTATTTTCATAAGTTCAAAGGTAGTAAAAATCTTATTATAGTAAATATTTTACTTGATTTTTTTTATATCTTGGGCTAAAATTACTACTTTTGGAGTGTTTAAACACTTATATATGAATTTCAATCAAAACCCCTTGAATAATAATTTCAGAAACGTTCGTGCATACATCAAAAAACGCCACGACAAACAAAAACTTATAGTAGATACCATACTAAATGGTAGCGATAACGGGCTTGCAAAGCGTTATAGTACCATTCATAATGTTCTGCTTTGGGTGGTTTCTGCTATTTTGCTTTTTAATATCTCTCTTGTGTTATTAGTATCTGTAAAATCAAATAAAAATATCAGTACATTACTACATTTTACCGAGTATTTCGTTTTGATAATGTATGTTGTAGAATTGTTTTTTAGACTTTTTTCTGCCTCAGTCGTTTATCCCAACTGCTCAAAACTCAAAGCAAGGTTTAAATATTCAATTTCGCTAATGGGGCTTATAGACTATTTTGCAATTATTCCAATTATTTTTTCGGTTATATATTTCATCAACTACGATACGGTGGAAGAAAATATCGGAAATAATATGAGAATTATTTTTGCAGTTGCACTGCTGTTCAAATTAGTTAGGTATTTCAAAACATTTAGATTTATTATATCTGTTTTTCAATCAGTTGCAAAAGAATTATTTTTTGGTGCTTTAATGGCATTGATAGTTGTGGTTTTTTCTGGAACAATAATGTATTATATCGAAAGTCAAGCTCAGCCAGAGGTGTTTTATAGCGTAGGGCAGGGAATGTGGTGGTCTGTAATTACTTATGCAACTGTGGGATATGGAGATATTTATCCAATCACACCAGTAGGCAAAATTTTAGCCTCAGTTATTTCTCTTGTCGGAATTGGTATGATTGCTCTTCCTGCTGGTATTATTTCGAGTGCATTTATTAAAAAAATGAACGAGGTAAAAGCAAACAATCCTAATTCATCTGCATTGCCAATAATTACATCTTTGAATAGTTCCACTTCTATTATAGACCGTAAAGATGCACCCCCAACAATTCAGTTTTGTCCATTCTGTGGCAAACGCTCGTCCTTTGATTCTAATCGTAGGTTTTGTACGTTTTGTGGGAGTGAGGTTATAAATAAAGATTAGCTTTTTATAAAATTATTGAGTATATTTGCGGATAGTAAAAATCGAAAAAATGGCACAATTCACTCACCTTCACGTACATACACAATATTCTATATTAGACGGAGCTTCAAATATCAAAAAACTTCTTGAACGAGCCAAAGAGCTTGGAATGGAGAGTTTAGCTATTACCGACCACGGTAATATGTTTGGGGTTAAGAACTTCCACGAGGTGGCAAACAAAGTTGGTATCAAACCAATTTTGGGTTGTGAGTGCTATGTTGCTCGTACATCAAGACACAACAAAACCGAGCGTGAGGATAGAAGTGGACACCACTTAATTCTACTTGCCAAAAACGAGATAGGCTACCACAATCTAATCAGATTAGCGTCTTATGCCTATACCGAAGGTTTTTACTATACTCCACGTATTGACAAAGAACTTTTAGAAAGATATCACGAAGGTTTGATATGTTGTTCAGCGTGTTTGGGGGGAGAGATACAACAACATATTCTGCACGGGTCTTTGCAAAAAGCCGAAGAATCAGCTTTTTGGTTCAAAAACCTATTTGGAGATGATTATTATTTGGAATTACAATTAGCAAAATCTAAAATACCTGGTATTGGTGCAGATGTTTTTCGTGACCAAACAATAGTAAACAAAGAATTGCTTATACTTGGGCAAAAATTAGATATTAAATGTATTGCTACAAACGATAGCCACTTTATCAATGCCGAAGATGCAGTTGCTCACGACCACCTAATTTGTTTGAATACTGGCAAAAGTCTTGACGACCCAGACCGTATGCACTACACTGGCGAGGAATATCTGAAATCTGAGGAAGAAATGTCTGCATTGTTTCCAAACAATCCAGAACTTCTTACTAACACAATGGAAATAGCATCAAAGATTGAGGAAATTAACCTTGACCATAAGCCTTTTATGCCAAACTTTCCATTGCCAGATGATTTTGTTATAGATATTGCAAAACTCAAAGAAAGTTACAAAGTTACGTTTCAAACAACAATTAATCAAACCAAAAAAGACGATAAAAAAGCCTTATTGGTAGCTGAAACAGAAAATATATATAAATTGATTGATGCGTGTCAGACCGAAGAAGAATTAAAAACACTTGTAGATGAAAATTCTTCAAATTGGCACCAAGATTTTGATGCAGAAAATAAATTACCCATTGCCCAACAATACCAGTATTTGGAGCATTTGACACTCGAAGGTGCCAAAATTCGCTATCCAAATATGACAGACGATATAATGGAGCGTTTAATGTTTGAACTCTCTACAATCGAGAAAATGGGTTTCCCCGGTTATTTCTTGATTGTATGGGATTTTATTCGTGCAGGTCGTGATATGGGTGTTTCGGTTGGGCCAGGCAGGGGTTCGGCCGCAGGTAGTGCTGTTGCTTATTGTCTGTGGATTACAAATATCGACCCAATCAAATATGATTTGCTTTTTGAGAGGTTTCTAAACCCAGAACGTATATCAATGCCCGATATTGATATTGACTTTGACGATGATGGTCGTGAAAAAGTTATGCAATATGTGGTCGAAAAATATGGCTCATCTCGTGTTGCACATATCATTACTTTTGGCAAAATGGGAGCAAAAAATGCTATTCGTGATGTGGCACGTGTTCAGAATTTGCCACTTGACGAAAGTAACCGTTTGTCAAAAATGGTTCCTGACTCTCCCGGGACAACAATGGACAAAGCTATCAAAGAAGTGCCAGAGTTCAAGGCTGAGTTTGATAGCCCAAACCCTGTAATTCGCAATACACTAAAATATGCTACTACACTCGAAGGTTCTGTTCGTCAAACTGGTGTACACGCTTGTGGTATTATTATTGCAAAAGATGATTTAGAGAATTATATTCCTGTTTCGAAAGACAAAAATATTCCTTTGAACATAGTGCAGTACGACGGACACTATGTTGAAAGTGTAGGACTTCTAAAAATGGATTTTTTGGGTCTAAAAACCCTTTCTATCATCAAAGAGTGTCTGAAAAACATAAAACTCTCAAAAGGAATTGATATAGATATTGATGCTGTTCCTTTGAACGATGAGCTTACTTTCAAACTTTATTCCAAGGGCGACACAACTGGTATATTTCAGTTTGAATCTGGTGGAATGAAAAAGTATTTGCGAGAATTAGAGCCTAACCGTTTTGAGGATTTAATCGCAATGAATGCTCTTTATAGACCTGGGCCAATCGAGTATATTCCAGATTTTATTGCTCGTAAAAAAGGTGATAAAGTTATTGAATATGATATGCCAAATATGGATAAATACCTTGAAGATACTTATGGTATTACGGTATATCAAGAGCAGGTTATGCTTTTGTCCCAATTATTGGCAAACTTTACAAAAGGTCAAGCAGACCGCTTGCGTAAAGCTATGGGTAAGAAGCTAAAAGCAGAGCTTGACAACCTAAAAGGGGTTTTTATTTCGGGTGCAGTTGCCAATGGCTACGATGAGGCGAAATGTGAAGAGGTTTGGAAAAAATGGGAAGCGTTTGCTTCTTATGCTTTCAATAAATCTCACTCTACTTGTTATGCTTATGTTTCCTACCAAACAGCCTACCTAAAAGCTCACTATCCTTCGGAGTTTATGGCAGCAATCTTGACAAGAAACTTCTCTGATATTTCCAAAATATCAATCTTTATGGACGAGTGCAAACGAATGGGAAGAACCGTCAAAGTGCCAGATGTCAATGAGAGTATTTTGGAGTTTTCTGTTAGTAGTGACGAGAATATTCGTTTTGGGCTTTCGGCAATCAAGGGAATTGGTACGGCTGCCTCTGAATCTATTATTCAGGAGCGTGAACAGAATGGAAAATATAAAGATTTATTTGATTTTATAGAAAGAATAGATAGTCGTTTGGTTGGTAAAAAAGTAGTTGAAAATCTTGTAGATGCAGGAGCATTCGACTCTTTAAGCGGTTTTAATCGTGCATTGTTCAAAGCACACCGTGAGGGAGAGCCTTCGTTTATGGAAAAATGGATAGATTATGGGATTGTGTATCGTCAAGAAAAAAGTTCCAATCAAAACTCATTGTTTGGAGATTTTGAAGATACTTCCGATATGATAGTTCGTCCAGAATTACCAGTCGATAACGGGCTTGAATGGTCTATGATTAATATTCTTCACCGTGAAAAAGAACTTATTGGAATGTACGTGTCAGCTCACCCGCTTGATGATTATAAATTCTTGATAAACAAATATGCTCGTTCATCTTTTTCTATATTTAATGATTTAGATGAGAATAAAGACAAAACATTTAATGTAGCAGGTATTATTGACAACGTAGACATACGACCTACAAAAACTGGCACATATTATGCAAAATTGTTATTGAGTGGTTATGACGGTATTTACGAATTTTCAATTTTTGGCAAAGATTTTGACAAATTCCGTAATTACTATTATCCCAACACATATATTGTAGTTAGTGGCACTATTGGCAAAAGATTTGAAAAAGATAACTACAAACCGATTATTAATTCTATAACTTCAATGCAGGAGTTAAACGAAAATTTGAATGGTATAGAACTTGCTATTAACATAAAATGTATAGATGATGATTTTTCGGCAAAATTAACTTCGGTATTGAATACTTATCCAGGTAATAAAAACGTTTTTATGAAAATTTATGATTTAAAAGAGAGAGTATCTTTACCGTTGGTTTCAAATACTTTCCGTGTCGAAACAAACTCTCTGTTGTTTAACGAGATTGAAAAATTGGGTATAAGTTATAAAGTAATATAAATATTTTTTGTATATTTGTAGCATCAAATGTATATAGAACTAATTAAATTTAAATAATAAAATTATGGCATTAGAAATTACAAACGCAAACTACGAAGAGGTAGTAGCATCTGGCAAACCAGTAGTTATAGATTTTTGGGCTGAATGGTGTGGTCCTTGTAGAATGGTAGCTCCACTTATCGACGAATTGGCAACTCAATACGATGGTCAAGTTATGATTGGTAAATGTGATGTTGATTCAAATGATGACGTAGCAGCAATGTACAAAGTTAGAAATATCCCTACTGTTATTTTTATCAAAGACGGTAAAGTAGTTGATAAACAAGTTGGTGCAACAACTAAACAAGCATTAGAAGAAAAAATTAAAGGCATTCTTTAATTTCTTACTTTAAAAAAATCAAAGCGTAAATTATTTTACGCTTTTTTTAGTCAATTAATATAAAAAGGCAAAGAATTTTCTTTGCCTTTTTTGTTTTGTAAATTATCTTTTCTAAATCACACAAACTTCTAATAACTTAGGATATTTTGCTGATGGTCATAACGTAGCGTACTGACGTACGTGAGGCAGAGCATCGGTAAAATATACAAGATAGGCGAGTTTCGTTTTTTGCAGACAGGACTAATTGTGAATTAGTGTTTCTTTTGCATTTGTGCTACTGCATACCAAATATATGCAAAAACAACGGGAATGAAAAGTGAAACATAGAACATAGTATTTAGTGTAAATTCGCTCGAAGAACTATTTGTTATAGTCAGCGAACTCTGCATATCGAAAGTAGAAGGGTAGTAGCTTGTTCCGTTCCAACCAGCAATCAAAAACAAAGTAATAACAGTCAATACTGTTCCTATACCACCTGCCCAAATTGCGTTGCGTGAAGTTTTGAAAACAGACAAGTACAAACTCAAAAGCACTAATACAATACCTACCAGCATAATTACTGCGATTATTGGCATTTCAATTAGGTTTGTTAGGTATTTGTAATCCACCTGCGAGATAACACCCATAGCATCGTGTTGCCAACCCTTTGAGAATAGAATTGAAATCAAGAAAGTCAAAAAAGTTACAAGGAATAGGCAAGAAGAAATTATCAATGTTTTTTTGAGTTTAGGTATTAGCGAGTTACCACTTTTAAGTCTATACAAAAACTGTATAGCCAGTATTCTTGCCAAAAACATTACGGCAAGCCCCAAAGCTACATTGCGATAATCAAAAATTGCTTCAAGGCCTTTTAATGGGTGTTTCCATTGAGAAATTACATTTGAACCTTCGGTGATATTACCAATATTAGCTCTATCTACAAAAAACTCACTGCCAGTAAAAAATGTTCCGACAGCTGCACCTATTAATATAGTACCCAAAAGACCGTTTATAAACAAAAATGTTTCGTAGGTCTTAGCACCTAAGAAATTGTTTTGATTTGAACGAAATTCGTAAGAAACTGCCTGAATAATAAATACAAACAAGATTAGTAACCAAACGTAAATAGCCCCACCAAAACTTGTACTGTAAAACAAAGGAAATGATGCAAAAAATGCTCCACCAAAAGTAACTAATGTGGTAAACGTAAGTTCCCATTTATGTCCCATAACTTCCAGAATAGTGTCTTTATCTTCTTTGGTTTTGGCTACCGAGAAGAGTAGAGTTTGTCCGCCTTGAACAAACATTAAAAAAACTAATAACCCTGCCAAAACAGAAATCATCAACCACCAGTAGTGTTGTAAAAATATATATGTTAGTTCCATAATTAATCTATTTTTAAATTATTAATCTTTGATTTTTTCTCCCATTCTGATTTGCTTAATCATAATACTCAACTCTGCAATCAAAAGCACAGTAAACAAAATAGCAAACAAGAAGAATGTAGTTTTAACAGCATCTCCACTAATATTAGATATAGAAGCCATTGTTGGCAACATATCTTGAACTGTCCAAGGCTGACGACCAACCTCTGCTACAATCCAACCTGCTTGACCTGCAATATAAGGTAATGGAAGTGATAGTAAAAATATCCACAACAACCAGCGATATTTTTGCAATGCGTCTTTGTAGCTCAAAAATAGTACTGCCACAAACATTGCTATCAAATAAAAACCAATCATTACCATAATTCTAAAACTATAAAATATCATTGCAACGTTTGGCATAGCTTGAAGAGGAGAGTCAAAATATCCATATCCAAAATAACTGAAATAATCTTTGATAAATTCCTTACTTTGAGGAGTTTCGCCGTCAAAAAGCTCTTTTATTTCAGCCATTTTAGCTCTGTCATTTGCTTTCTTTGCAGTATTGTACTCATTTAATTTACCGATAGCTATTTTGCCACGATTCATTTTTTCCTGAGTAGAAATCAAACCATTTTCCTCGTTGCCATAAATCAAATCATTAATTCCGGGGATAAATCTATCTTCACCACGCAAAGTCAATGCAGTTAGCATATTTGGAATGGATATTTCTGCCAAAAATGTTTCTTCGTCTTTTTGCTCTGGTGTTTTATCTGGGTTTAATATCCCTGCTGCACATAATGGAAGACTTTTGCCTCCGTCATACAAAGCCTCGGCAGCAGCAAATTTCATAGGTTGATTTTTTGCCATTACATATCCCGAATTATCACCAGTCCAAGCCACAAGCACTGCACTTATAATCCCCCAAATAGCAGCAACACGAATACTCTTTTTTGCAAGTGTAATATTACTGTTTTTAATTAAGTACCAAGCAGATATAGATACAACAAACACCGCTGCCAACAAAAAACCAGAAGTTACGGTGTGAGTAAAAGTAGTGATAGATTTGTCCGATAGCACCATTGCCCAGAAATCTACCATTTCATTACGAGATGTTTCGATATTGAATTTCATTCCCACTGGAAACTGCATCCAGCTATTCGCAACCAAAATCCATACTGCCGAAAGGTTTGCACCTATTGCAGTAAGCCAAGTCGCAGTTAAGTGAAATTTCTTAGATACTTTGTCCCAACCAAAATACATTACTGCCAGAAATGTACTTTCCATAAAGAATGCAAAGATACCTTCGATAGCAAGTGGAGCTCCAAAAATATCTCCTACAAAGTACGAGTAATTAGACCAGTTAGTCCCAAATTCAAATTCAAGAATTATACCAGTTGCCACACCTATCGCAAAGTTAATGGCAAATAGTTTCATCCAAAATTTAGTTATTCTTTTCCAAGTTTCATCTCCCCCCTTAACAAAATAGATAGTTTCCATTATAGCACACAGAAACCCTAAGCCAAGAGTTAGAGGTACAAAAATCCAGTGGTACATAGCCGTAAGTGCAAACTGTGCTCTCGACCAATCCACTGCCATTAAAGCGTCGATATTTTCCATAGTCAATATAGTTTAGTTGTTTTTATATTTTTGTAAAAGTTGTTCTGTTACATAATCAGCTTTTTGGGATTCGCTCATATCGGACAGGGTTCTCTCAAAAAAGAATACTTTGAGAATTCCAAACATAATGAAGAGTTTAATAAAAATAATAAGCCAGAGTTTCTTTCCTACGGTCATACTTTTAAACCCTTCAACATAGAAGTTAATGATTTTCTTGAACATAATAGTTGATTGTAGTATTTCAAAGTTAATAAACAAATTTAATATATTAATACTTTTTTATTATTTATTTTATATTATTTTTATTTATACGTACATAAAATAATTTTATACTCGATTTTTTTTAGTAAATTCGCAGTCTAAATAGCACATAAAATGAACATAGAAAATAAAATATCTTTGTCGCTTAACATAGAGCAGTGGAGAGTAGATAATGCTCTAAAACTTATGTCTGAGGGAGCGACAATTCCTTTTATCAGTCGTTATCGTAAAGAAGCAACGGGAGTATTGGACGAAGTACAGTTAGGCGAAATCAAAAAACTTTTTGATAAATTTACAGAACTCGAAAAACGTCGTAAATTTGTAATAGACACAATCACCGAAAGTGGTTCAATGACAAACGAACTTCATATTCGACTTTTGGAGGTTACGGATATGGAAGTTTTGGAGGATTTGTATTTGCCCTACAAGCCAAAACGCCGTACACGTGCTACCATTGCACGTGAGGCAGGTTTAGAGCCACTTGCAAAATACCTTATGAATCATTCAGAGCGTGAAATAGACTCTTATGCTCACAAATTCATTAACGATAGTATAGATAGCACCACCAAAGCGATAAACGGAGCAGAGGATATTGTAGCTGAATGGGTTAGCGAAAACTCGACTATCAGAGCTATTGTTCGTGATACTTTCCACCGTGAAGCCATTGTAAGTTCAAGAGCAGTAAAATCCAAAATGTCAGCACAATCCAAATTCTCTGGCTATTACGAGTTTGACGAAGCACTCAAAAGAATAGCTCCAAACAGACTATTAGCACTGTTTAGAGGCGAGAATGAGGGGGAGCTGTCTTTGAAATTTAATATAGATACTGACAAAATATGTCAGCGTTTGGAGAGTTTTTATAGCAAAACTACACTGTTAAATACTTACAAATCTGCTGCAATAATTGATAGTTACAAACGATTAATATCCCCTTCAATCGAAACTGAAATACGTGGCATATACAAATCAAAGGCAGATGACAGTGCAATCAAAATTTTCTCCGAAAATCTTAAACAGTTGCTACTTGCCTCACCTTTGGGCGAAAAATCAGTTTTGGCACTCGACCCGGGGTTTAGGACTGGTTGCAAATTAGTTTGCTTGGATTCAAATGGAAATTTGGTTCATAACGAAACTATTTACCCACACGAACCCAAAAACGAGTGGGCAATGGCACAAAAGAAAATATCTCGATTGGTGGAAACCTACAAAATTCAAGCCATAGCAATAGGCGACGGAACAGCAGGACGAGAAACCGAAAAACTCATAAAATCCATTCATTTTAATACAAATATTGAAGTGTATGTGGTGAGCGAGGACGGAGCGTCAATCTATTCTGCATCGAGTGTGGCTCGTGAGGAATTTCCAGACTATGATGTAACTGTTAGAGGAGCAGTTTCGATAGGCAGACGACTTATAGACCCTCTTGCAGAACTTGTCAAAATCGACCCAAAATCATTGGGAGTAGGCGAGTACCAACACGATGTAGAGCAGTCAAAACTCAAATCTGAGTTAGATTTTGTGGTTGAGAGTTGCGTAAATAGAGTAGGAGTGAACCTAAATACAGCGTCATACCATATATTGACTTATATTTCTGGAATTGGTGCAACACTTGCCAAAAACATTACCTCTTACCGAGCTGAAAATGGAGATTTTAATTCCAGAGCCGAACTTTTGAACGTTCCACGTTTGGGTAAAAAGGTTTTTGAACAAGCAGCAGGTTTTTTGAGAATTAAAAATGGTTCAGAGCCTTTGGACGCAAGTTCTCTACACCCAGAAAACTATGCTTTGGTTCGCAAAATTGCAAAAGATTTATCGGTGGACTGCAAAGAGTTGATAGGCAACAAAACTCTTTTAGAAAATATTGATATAAATAAATATATAGACAAAAAAGTAGGAGAAATAACCCTTCGAGATATTATCAAGGAATTAGAAAAACCCTCGTTAGACCCTCGCACCAAAGCCAAAGCGTTTGAATTTGCCGAAGATGTTAGCTCCCTTTCGGATTTGACAGTTGGCAGAGTTTTGGAAGGAATCGTAACAAACATTACATCTTTTGGTGCGTTTGTGGATATAGGTATCAAACAAGACGGATTGGTACACATTTCCCAAATGTGCGATAAGTTTATTTCTTCGCCTACGGAGGTAGTAAAACTGCACCAAGTAGTCAAAGTAAAAGTTTTGGAAATAGACTCCGAACGAAAACGCTTATCATTGTCTATGAAGGGTGTTTAATGCTTGTCGTTAAGAGGGTGATTAGCCTCAATAACTTGTCGTTTGTAAGATGTGTCAAGGTGGGTGTATATTTCGGTTGTAACGATACTTTCGTGACCCAAAATTTCTTGTAATAACCTAATATCTACACCTGCTGTTACCAAATCTGTTGCAAACGTATGCCTAAAACTATGTGGAGAAATAGCTCTTGTAATACCAGCTTCTCTGCATAGTTTTTTGATTAACATAAAAATCATTTCTCGTGTAAGTGCTTTACCTCGATTGTTCAGAAACACAGTGTCGTTATTAGAAATATTCCCCAGACTATTTCTGTAATTTTGAATATTTTGAAGAGTATTTTCGTTGATAGGAACAAGCCTTTCCTTATCTCCTTTACCCACCACACGAATAAATCCATCTTTTGCAAAAATATCATTGTTTTTAAGTCCAACCAATTCGCTTACCCTTATTCCAGTGCTATAAAGCGTATCAATTATTGCAAGATTACGAAGTCCAACCCAGTTTGTATGTTCTTTTGCTCTATCAAATATCCTAATAAGTTCGTCAGATGAAATAGTTTCTGGTATTTTGCGATTGATTTTTGGAGTATCAATCTTGTCCATTGGAGATTCTTCAATTTTGTCGTAAATCATCAGATAATTAAAAAAACTTCTTATTCCAGATATTTTGCGTGATTGCGAACTTTTTATAATATTATTGTCTTTGGAAATATGTATCAAATACTGTTCGATTATCTCGTGAGAAATGTTTTCTATATTGAGGTTCAAATCGCTATCTTTTAGATAAACAAAAAACTCGTTAATATCTGACATATAAGCCTCTACGCTATTGCGTGACAGCTTTTTGACAAGAGTTAGAAAACTTTTATAATCCTGTAATTCTTCTTCCAAATTCATCTTTTAATATTTATCTTGATATTTAGCAAAGATAATCATATCTTTGTGAAATTGAACAATCAAAAATAATAAATTTAATATGGTTAATTTTTCTAAAATTATGTTAGTAGCATTAACGCTACTATTTTTAGGTGTTACAACTTCGAGTGTATATGCCGCACAAACAACAAACAAGAAAGCCAAAACTGAGCTTTACAAAAAGTTAAAATCTCTTGAAGGAGTAGTTTCGGTAGAGGCTATGGATACAGAGTTTTTCAAAGAAAAGTACAAAGTAGTAATTACTCAATTAATCGACCCAAAAAATCCAAAAATTGGTACATTTACACAGCGTTTCTTTGTATCACACAATGATTTATCTCTTCCAGTAGTTTTCGTAACAGAGGGATATACAGCAAAATATGCTGAAAGACCTGCATACCGTGACGAGATTTCTAAGAAATTAGGTTGCAATTTAGTAGTTGTAGAGCATCGTTATTTTGCAGAGAGTGTTCCAAACGCTCCTTGGAAATATATGACAGGTTTTAACGCTGCAAACGACCTTCACAAAATCAACCAATCACTTAGAACAATCTATACAAACAAATTTATCACAACAGGAATTTCTAAGGGTGGTCAAACAACAATGTTATACAAAACATATTTCCCAAATGATGCAGATATTTCTGTTCCATACGTAGGCCCAATTTGTTTTGGTGTTGAAGACGGTCGTCACGAGCCATTTTTGGCAAATGTAGCTGGAACTGCCGAGCAACGTAAAATTATTCTTGATTTCCAAAAAGAAGTTTTGCGTCGTAGAGCAAAAATGATTCCAATGCTACAAAAATTTGTTGAAGAGAAAAAATTTGAGTTTGAAGATACTCCACTTGATGCAGTTTTGGATTACTGTGTATTAGAATATCCATTTGCTTTCTGGCAATGGGGCAACGACATCAAAACTATTCCTGCACTTGATGCAAGTGACGAAGTTTTGTTTAACGAGATAGCAAAAACATCTGGTGGTGCAGATTATTTTGCAAATATGGGCGATACAGCTCCTTTCTTTGTTCAAGCAGCACAAGACTTAGGTTATTATGGTTATGATGTTAAGCCTTTTAAAGGTCTTATGACTATTAAATCTACAAAAGGTTATTTGCACAAAATCTTCTTGCCAAAAGATGCTAAAAATGCAAAATTCAACCACCAGCTACACAAAGATATGTATAGCTACCTTAAAAAGAACGACCCTAAAATGATTTTTGTTTACGGCGAGTGGGACCCTTGGACAGCAGCTGCTCCAAAAGACTTCTTGTTTGAAGGCAAAACTAATATGATGATGTGTCTTGACCCAGAGGGTAGCCACAGAGCAAGAATTGCAACTCTTCCACAAGAAATGCAAGACAAAGTTTGGGCTACAATCCAAAAATGGTTGGCAGAATAAATAATTTTTTAAATATTATAATAGGTCGCTTTAACTAAGCGACCTATTTTTTTGTATATTTGTAGAAAATTTTAAAATTATGAATTACGTAGAATATAAAATTTCATTTAATAAATACCTATCTGACGATGATAGTGGAATGTTAATTGCAGAGTTAGGGGATTTGGGTTTTGAGAGTTTTGTGGAGGAAGATTTAGCGTTATTTGCTTATATTCCCGACAATATTTTGATTAAATGCCAAGAGGATATCGAACATTATTTATCCCAAAAACCTTATTCTATCCAAAACATCGAAAAACAAGAAATAGTTCAACAAAATTGGAATGCACTATGGGAAAGTAATTTCTCACCCTCAGAGATAAACGAAAAATGTTGGGTAATTGCTCCATTTCACGAGTCGAAGGGTGTAGAATATGAAGTAGTGATTATGCCAAAAATGTCTTTCGGTACAGGTAACCACGAAACCACACGTTTGATGATGAACGATATTTTTAATATTGGAGTAGAAGGCAAAGTTGGTTTGGATATGGGCTGTGGAACTGGCGTATTGGGGATTTTGGCAGCAATGTTGGGTGCAAAACACGTAGATAGCATAGATATTGACCAGTGGGCTTACGAAAATGCTTTAGAAAATGCTCAATCTAACAATGTTCAAGACAAATTGTCTATTTTTGTGGGCGATGCCTCTTTGCTCAAAGACCAACGCTATGATTTTATTTTGGCAAATATCAATCGTAATATTTTGCTAAATGATATGCAAAAATATTACTCTGTTATGAACGAAGGAGCAACAATTTCGTTTAGTGGATTTTTGGAATCAGATATTGATATTCTTCGCCAAAAGGCCGAGGAAATTGGGCTGAAATATGTTTTGAATACTCACTACGAAAAATGGCAAATGTTGCGTTTTATGAAGTAGTTTTATTTAGTAATAAATAGTATAAATATCTTAAAATAGTATTTTTTCAAATCATTGAAGCCACACCTTTATGTGTGGCTTTTTTCATATAAATGTTTATAATAAAACAGTAGTGTTTTAAAATAACACAAGTGTGAAATATTTTGTGTTGTGTGAATTATTTAACACTTACAAAACTTAAAAGTGAAAAATAAATACAAAAAAGCTTTGTATATACGATATTTATAAATAAATTTGCAAAAAGTAAAGTGTTTAGTCGAATATACTAAAAAGACAAATAATAATAAAATAAATAATTGAGCTTATGAAGTCAAAAGTAACAAGTTTGGAAACAGTTATGCCTTTAATTAAAGACGGTATGACTATTATGTTTGGCGGATTCCTAAAATTAGGTTTTGCCGAAACAATAATTGATGAAATTATCAAAAAAGGAGTAAAAGATATTACTATTATCTCAAACGATACTGCTTATGATAATGTTGCAATAGGTAAACTAATTTGCAACGGTCAAGTTAAAAAAATGATTACTTCATACATTGGTCTAAATGCTACTTCGGTAAATATGAAAAACGAAGGCACACTTGACGTTGAGTTTTGTCCACAAGGCACTTTGGCTGAAAGAGTAAGAGCTGGTGGTGCTGGTCTTGGTGGTGTTTTGACACAAACTGGTCTAAATACTATCTATGCTGAGGGCAAAGATAAATTGACTATTGATGGAGTAGAGTACATTCTTGAAAAACCTTTGAAAGCTGACTTATCTATTATCAAAGCATCTATTGGCGACAAAGCTGGTAACCTTATCTACAAAGGTACTTCTCGTAACTTCAACCCACTTATGGCTACTGCTGGTGAAGTTGTTATCGTTGAGATAGACGAAATCAAAGAAATTGGCGAATTAGACCCTAATTTCATTCACACTCCAGCAGCGTATATTGACTACGTTATTCAATCACAAAAATAATCATTTAAAATACAGATAATATGAAATCAATGATAAGATTAAGAATGAGTGCACACGATGCTCATTACGGCGGAAACTTAGTAGATGGTGCAAGAATGTTGCAATTATTTGGCGACGTAGCCACAGAACTTTTAATCCAAAATGATGGTGATGAAGGTTTGTTCTGTGCATACGACAGCGTTGAGTTTTTAGCTCCTGTATTTGCAGGTGATTATATTGAGGCAGTTGGCGAAATCACAAACGTAGGCAACTCTTCACGCAAAATGAAATTTGAGGCACGTAAAGTTATTGCACCTCGTACAGATATTTCAGCATCAGCAGCAGATGTTCTTGCAGAACCAGTTGTTGTATGTAGAGCAACTGGTACTTGTGTAGTTCCAAAAAATTGTCAAAGAAAATAATCTACCACTATGGAAAAATTAATTATTACAGCAGCTATCTCTGGTGCAGAGGTTACTAAGGAGCATAATCCAGCAGTACCTTACACAGTAGAAGAATTTGTTAGAGAAGCAAAATCAGCTTATGACGCTGGTGCAAGTATTATCCACCTTCACGTACGTGAGGACGATGGTACTCCAACACAAGATAAAGCAAGATTTGAATTAATTATCAATGCTATCAAAGAGGTTTGTCCAGATGCTATTATCCAACCTTCAACAGGTGGTGCAGTAGGTATGTCTAACGACGAGCGTTTGCAACCAACAGAATTAAAGCCAGAAATGGCAACGCTTGACTGTGGAACTTGTAACTTTGGTGGTGATGAAGTATTCGTAAATACAGAAAACACAATCAAATACTTTGGCGAGAGAATGATTAAATTAGGTATCAAACCTGAGGTAGAAGTTTTTGACAAAGGTATGATTGATGCTGCTCTTCGCCTTTCAAAAAAAGGTTTTATCAAAACTCCTATTCACTTTGACTTTGTTATGGGTGTAAACGGTGGTATTGATGGTGGACTACGTGACTTTATGTTTATGCGTGGTTCAATTCCAGCAGATTCAACTTACACAGTAGCAGGTATTGGTCGTTACGAGTTTCCTTTGGCTGCCGCTGCAATTATTGACGGTGGACACGTTAGAGTTGGTTTTGAGGACAACGTATTCTTGTCAAAAGGCGTTATCGCAAAATCAAATGGCGAATTAGTAGAAAAAGTAGTTCGTTTGGCAAAAGAACTTGGTAGAGAAATTGCTACTCCTGCCGAAGCTCGCAAAATTCTTAGCTTACAATAAACATTAATATAAACAAATAAAACACATTACAGATATGCAAAAGCAAGGTAACAAATACGGTATTCACCGTGTAATAGAACCAAAAGGTGTTCTTCCACAACCAGCAAACAAAATAGATAACAATATGGACGAAATCTATGATAACGAAATCTTGATTGACGTTCAAACCCTAAATATCGACTCTGCATCTTTTACTCAAATTGAGGAACAAGCAGGTGGCGACAAAGCAAAAATTGCTGAAATTATGATGGGTATTGTAGAAAAACAAGGTAAACACCGCAACCCTGTTACAGGTTCAGGTGGTATGTTGTTAGGTACAGTAGAAAAAATTGGTGATGCACTTAAAGGCAAAATTGATTTGAAAGAAGGCGACAAAATCGCAACTTTGGTATCTTTGTCTTTGACTCCACTTCGTATCGACAAAATCAAAGATATCCGTCCTGACATCGACCAAGTTGATATCGACGGTAAAGCTATTTTGTTTGAAAGTGGTATTTACGCAAAAATCCCTACTGACCTTCCAGAAAACTTAGCATTGTCTGCACTTGACGTTGCTGGTGCTCCTGCCCAAACTGCAAAACTTGTTAAACCAGGAGATACAGTTCTTATCATTGGTGCTGGTGGTAAATCTGGTATGCTTTGTTGCTACGAGGCTAAAAAACGTGCTGGTGTTACTGGTAAAGTTATTGGTTTGTGCCACAGTGAACGTTCAACAAAACGTCTTCAAGACCTTGGTTTCTGCGACTATGTATTCTCTGCTGATGCAACTCAACCAGTTTCAGTTTTGGAAAAAATCACAGAACTTACAAACGGTGAAATGTGTGATGTAACTATCAACAACGTAAACATTACAGATACAGAGATGACAAGTATTCTTTGTACTAAAAACGTTGGTGTAGTTTACTTCTTCTCAATGGCTACAAGCTTTACAAAAGCTGCTTTGGGAGCTGAGGGTGTTGGTAGTGATGTTACAATGATTGTTGGTAACGGTTACACTAAGGGACACGCTGAAATTACACTACAAGAATTAAGAGAGAGCGAAGCTCTACGTAAAATTTTCACAGAACTATACGCTTAATTAAAATTATGTCTATTTCAAGAAGAAACGAGCTATTTCCAAACGTTACAGACGAACAATGGAACGATTGGAAATGGCAAGTTAAAAACAGAATTGAAACTCTTGAAGAGTTAAAAAAATACATTAGACTAACAAAAGAGGAAGAAGATGGTGTTAGAGAGTCATTGAAATCACTTCGTATGGCAATTACTCCTTACTATCTTTCGCTAATCGACCCAAACAACCCTGATTGTCCAGTTCGTAAACAAAGTATTCCTACTGCTGCCGAACTTATCCAGTCTGAGGCGGATCAATTAGACCCTTTGCACGAAGACACTGACTCACCAGTACCAGGGCTTACTCACCGTTATCCAGACAGAGTATTGTTCTTGATTACAGACCAGTGTTCAATGTATTGTCGCCACTGTACTCGTCGTAGATTTGCTGGTCAGCACGACTGCGAATCTCCTGTTGAGCGTATCAACAAAGCAATAGAATATATTGCACGTACACCACAGGTTCGTGACGTACTATTGTCGGGAGGCGATGCACTGCTTGTTAGCGATGCAATGTTGGAAAGTATTATTAGCCGTTTACGTCAAATTCCTCACGTAGAGATTATTCGTATTGGTTCACGTACTCCTGTTGTACTTCCACAAAGAATTACACCAGAGTTGGTAAATATGCTTAAAAAATACCACCCAGTTTGGTTGAATACACACTTTAACCACCCTAACGAGATTACAGAAGAGTCTGCTGCTGCTTGTGCAAGACTTGCTGATGCAGGTATTCCACTTGGCAACCAATCTGTACTTTTGCGTGGTGTAAACGATTCGACAGCTATTATGAAAGAGCTTGTTCACCGTTTGGTTAGAATTCGTGTAAGACCATACTATGTATATCAATGTGACTTGTCAATGGGTCTTAACCATTTCAGAACAACTGTTTCTAAGGGTATTGAGATTATTGAGGCACTTCGTGGTCATACATCTGGTTATGCAGTTCCAACATTTGTTGTTGATGCTCCTGGTGGTGGTGGTAAAATTCCAGTTATGCCTAACTACCTTATCTCACAAGGTAATGGTAAAGTTATTTTGCGTAACTTCGAAGGTGTTATCACAACTTATACAGAACCAACAGATTACGACCCAACAAAAGAACCTCAGCACGATTTTGAGAACAAACGCTCAAAAGTTGGCGTTGCTGGTTTGTTGTATAACGAGGCTCTTAGCCTTGAACCAGAACACTTGGCTCGTAACGAGAGAAACAAAAAATAATTAATAATGATATGCCTTTTGTAGATGATATTTTGAAATGTAGAAGTGTTGCCTTTGTCGGTATCGACAAAAACAGTGGTAAGACCGAAGCAATGAACTATTTTCTACAAAGGGCTTCACTATCAAACAAAACTTTGGCTGTTACGTCTATTGGAATTGACGGAGAACAAAAAGACCAAGTAACACAAACCGAAAAACCAGAAATTACACTATGTAATGGGACATATTTTCTGACTTGTGAAGCATTCTACAAAATGCGTAAGCTACACTCAGAGATTTATGATGTTTCGCACGAAAGTACAGCTTTGGGAAGATTGGTTACAGCAAAAGTATTGGATAGTGGAAAAATAATGTTGGCAGGACCAGCTGACACCATTTCTCTCAAAAAACACATATCACGCCTACAAGGCTATGATGTTGATACAGTTGTGGTTGATGGAGCATTGTCGAGAGTTACAATAGCTTCTCCGACTATCACCGAATCATTAGTTTTTTCGACAGGTGCAGTTGTTTCAAATCGAATAGACGATATAGTATCAAAAAGTGCTTTTCAGATTGACTTGATACGAATTTCAGAGGTTGTTTCCGAGTTTTCGTACCAAATGAATATGGCAGGAAGAGGAATTTATAATCATACAGACGAAGGTCTGATTTATACAGATATAGACTCCATTTTTACGCTAAAAAATCAAAAAGATAAGTTGTTTGATGCAGGTAAAAGGTTGTTTTTTTCGGGTGTTGTCAATGATACATTATTAGAATTTTTATCACTACAACCATTTGTTTCCGAAATAGAGGTTGTGGTTAGAGATTTCACAAAACTATTTTTGTCAAAACGTATATACGATATGTTTTTGCGAAAAGGTGGCAAAATCTCGGTTGTAAATAGCTCAAAACTTATGGCAGTGTGTGTTAATCCAATTTCTCCATTGGGTTATAAAGTTTCGAGCGAAAAACTTTGTGCAGAGCTTTCACAAGCAATCGGACAGAGTGTATATGATGTAAAAACGATTAGTAAGTTGTAAAATGCGAGTAAAGGATTGGATTAAGAGTTTTGATGCACTCAAATATATTGTCGATAAAATGGAGTTTTCGTCTTTTGTTGGACGAGCTATGTTTTTGGACAGAGAATATATTTGCGACACTCAATCACTTGATGATTTATATCTTTTGCAAGAGAGTATGTTGCAATGCAGAGAGCAAAATATAAACAGAGATATTGAAAATATCAAGATGTTTATATGTGCCATAAAAGATGTAAGGGGTTCGATAGCAACACTTAACAAGGGTAGAGTAATTAGCGAAATAGAACTATTTGAGGTTAAACAGTTGGCGTATTATGCCCAAAAAATCTCTGATTTTCTACGAAAAATTAACTATACAACAGTTGAGATACCGTCTATCAAAGAGGTTTACGAAATATTAGACCCAATGAACACATCTTCTGTGAGTTTTTATATTTATGACGCTTATTCTGAGCGACTAAAAGATTTGAGAGTACAAGTCAAAGATTGTCCAAAAGACCAATTAGACGAATTATACTTAAAAATTGAGATAGCTCAAAGTATGGTAATGCAAGAACTTTCGCAAAAATTGCGACCTTTTGCACCTATAATGCTCAAAGTAATAGAAAAAATTGCAATGGTGGATTATTTAATAGCTGCCACTTCTTTGTACTTACACGAAGGAATGACAAAACCAAATATTCACTGCAAAAATACTCAATACACCCAAATATTTAATCCTATTGTAGCGGATAGAGTTAAATTAGCTGGTGGAAAGTATCAATGTGTAGATATAAATTTTGCTAACGAACCAGTACTGATAACAGGAGCAAATATGTCTGGAAAAAGTGTTACATTGAGTAGTGTTGCACTTTGCCAGTTATTGTGTCAGTTTGGAATGTATGTAACTGCCAAAATGGCAGATATATGCCCAAAACAAGATGTTTTTTTGTCGCTTACGGACAAAAGCTCACTTTACAGTGGTTTATCATCTTTTGGCTCAGAAATTTTATCTATTGATTCTGTAATACAAAGAGTAGAAAATGGCGAAGATATATTGGTGCTAATTGACGAAGCTGCACGCACAACAAACCCAGTAGAGGGTGTTGCAATAGTGTCTGCACTGATAGATATTTTCAAAACACAACACACATCGGCACTTATAACTACCCATTATTCGGGGATTAAATCACAGTGTAGATGCCTAAGGGTAAAAGGAATTACCAACAGTGTTTTGAACGAAAAAATAACAGTTGATAATATCAACAAATATATAGATTACTCATTGGAAGAGAGTAGTAATCAAGATGTCCCACAGGAGGCTATAACAATAGCACGTATGCTGGGCGTAAACAATGATTTTTTAGAAAAGGCGAAAACATATATAAACAATTAAATTAATTAATGATGCAACGAGCAAGTAAATTAGGAATAGATTTTTCTCGTGTTGATTATGCGAGAGGGGTTGCCAAAAAAATTGCTGATGATGTTCAGGATTTTGTGGATAGATACACTACCGTTACAGTCGAGAGAACTTTGTGTAGATTATTGGGAATAGACGGTATAGATGCGAACGAAGTTCCACTTCCAAACATAGTGGTAGATTCTATTAAAAACAACGGAATGTTATCAAATGGCGTTATCTATTTTATGGGTAATGCAGTGGCTCACACTGGCAAAACTCCGCAAGAAATTGCCGAGATGATAACAGCAAACGAGATAGACATTACAAAAATACCAGTTGTAGATGATGCTACACGTGCAAATGCTTTAAAACCATATGTTAATGCAGCAATAGAGCGTATCACAGCAAATCGTCGTCGTCGTGAGAACTACATAGCAACTATTGGCGAAGGTGCTAAACCTTATTTGTATGTAATTGTTGCAACAGGTAATATTTATGAAGACGTTGTTCAAGCCCAAGCGGCAGCACGTCAAGGTGCAGATATTATTGCAGTAATTCGTACAACAGGTCAATCACTATTGGACTACGTTCCGTTTGGAGCTACAACAGAAGGATTTGGTGGTACTTTTGCAACTCAGGAGAACTTCCGTATTATGCGTAAAGCATTGGACGAAGTTGGAGAAGAAGTTGGACGCTATATTCGTTTGTGTAACTACTGTTCTGGATTGTGTATGCCAGAGATTGCAGTTATGGGTGCTTTGGAAGGACTTGATGTTATGTTGAACGATGCTTTGTATGGTATTTTGTTCCGTGATATTAATATGCAACGTACTATTGTTGACCAGTATTTCTCTCGTATTATCAATGGATTTGCAGGTGTTATTATCAACACTGGTGAGGATAACTACTTGACAACAGCAGACGCTTACGAACAAGCTCACACAGTACTTGCAAGTGACTTAATCAACGAACAGTTTGCACTTAACGCTGGACTACCAGAAGAGCAAATGGGACTTGGCCACGCATTTGAGATGGAACCGACACTTAAAAACGGATTCTTGTACGAATTGGCACAAGCACAGCTTACTCGTGAGATTTTCCCAAAAGCTCCTTTGAAATATATGCCACCAACCAAATTTATGACTGGTAACATATTCAGAGGACACATTCAAGATGCACTTTTCAACCAAATTGCAATTTGGACTGGACAAGGTTTGCAATTACTTGGTATGATGACAGAAGCAATTCATACTCCATTTATGAGCGACCGTTACCTTGCTATCGAAAATGCTAAATACATCTTTAATAATATGCACTCAATAGGCGATGATGTGGAATTCAAAAAAGATGGTATTATGCAAACACGTGCAAAAGAGGTTCTTGAAAACTCTATTGTATTGTTAGAGGAATTAGCATCAGAGGGACTGTTCAATGCTTTGGAAAAAGGTAAATTTGGCGATGTTAAACGACCAAAAGATGGAGGTAAGGGTTTGGCAGGTGTTTCACCTAAATCAGATGTTTACGAAAATCCATTTATTGCATTAATGAAAAAATAAGAAAACTATGAGTGGCGGATTATATTCAATGGAAGCAAGAGAGTTTGACACAACGTTAGACTTGACACAAATAAAGCCTTATGGCGATACTATGAACGATGGTAAAACTCAAATAAGTTTTACTTTGCCAGTACCTTGTGGCGACGAGGCTATTGAGGCAGCAAAACAACTGCTTAAAAAAATGGGTTTTGAGAACCCAGCAGTTGCTTTTTATAAAGAACTTACAAAGGGCTATACATTTTTTAACTGTTATGCAACTTGTGCCCAAACAGTTGATTTCACAACTATTCACGTTCCAAAAGTAGAAAGTGATGTTATGGATATGGTTCAAACAGACGAGTATATCAAAGAGAATATTGGTAGAGAATTGCGTATTATTGGTGCCAGTACAGGAACTGACGCACACACAGTAGGTATTGACGCAATTATGAATATGAAAGGTTATGCTGGTCATTACGGATTGGAACGTTACGAGATGATAGATGCCCTAAATATGGGTAGTCAGGTTTTGAACGAAGATTTTATTGCGAAAGCAATAGAACTCAAAGCTGACGCACTTTTAGTATCACAAACTGTTACACAAAAAGATGTTCATATCCAAAATCTTACAGAACTTGTAGAGATGATGGAGGCAGAGGGTTTGCGTGACAAGATGATACTTGTTTGTGGAGGCCCTCGTATCACTCACGAACTTGCAAAAGAACTTGGTTATGACGCAGGTTTTGGTGTAAATACTTATGCAGATAACGTTGCATCATTTGTGGCACAAGAAATGGTAAAGAGAGGTATGAAATAAAATAAATATTTCTTAACTTTGAACAAATAATTGATAAATATTAAAATATTAAAGATATGGAGCAAAAACTAAATGCCAGACAAATCATTGCACGTCGTGGTGCAAAAGAAGTAAAAGACGGATATGTAGTTAATTTGGGTATTGGCGTACCTACACTAATTCCTGCTTTTATCGACCCATCATTTGATGTTACTTTCCAAGGAGAGAACGGACAGTTGGGTATGGGTGATGTTTGTAAAGACGAAGCATCTATTAACCCAGATGTTATCAACCCAAGTGGTGTGCATATTGATTTAGTCCCAGGTGCTTGTTTCTTTGATTCAGCAGACTCATTTGCACTTATTCGTGGAGGACACGTAGATGTTACTTTCTTAGGTGCATTACAAGCTGATGCAAAAGGTAATATTGCAAACTGGATTATCCCAGGCAAAAAAACTCCCGGAATGGGAGGTGCTATGGACTTGCTAACTGGTGCAAAACACGTTATTTTGGCTATGGAACATACTGCAAAAGGAAGTATCAAAATTCTTGAAGAATGTACTTTGCCTTTGACAGCAGCAGGAAAAGTTAATATGATTATTACTGAGTACGGTGTAATGCGTCCAACTCCACAAGGACTTTTGGTAACTGAGCTTAGCCCAGAATACACAAAAGAACAAATGCAAGAGGTAACAGGTGCAAAATTGATTTTTGCAGACGACCTAATTCCAATGTTCTAACAATTCATAAAAAACAATTATTATGCTAAAATTAGGTGATACTTACCAAGAAGAGTTATCGTTCAAACAATCTGATGTAGAGAAATTTGCGGAGATTTCTGGCGATTGCAACCCTCTTCACTTAGACAAAGAGTTTGCCAAAACAACTCCATTTGGAAGGCCAATAGTACACGGTTTCTTGTCTGGTGCAGTTTTTTCAAAAGTATTTGGAACAACTTTCCCAGGTGAGGGTACAATTTATATGTATCAAGAAATGAAATTTACAGGTCCAGTGTTTGTTGATACTCCTTATGTAGCAAAATTTGTTATTACAGAAGTAGATACAACAAAACACCGTGCATCAATCAAATGTACTTTGGAGACAATGGACGGTAAAGTTTGCATTGATGGATTGGCAAAATTAAAAAATGATAGAGAATTTATCTAAGAATTTTAAAAACACATTGATATGAAAAGATTAGACAAAAAAGTTGCTATTATTACTGGTGGTAGTGCTGGTATTGGTAAAGCTGCAACTATTAAATTTGCACAAGAAGGTGCAACAGTTATCTTTTGGGCAAGAAATGCTGAGAAAGGTAAAAAACTTGAAGAGGAACTAAAAGCTCAGGGTTTGAACGTTGAGTTTGATGCAGTTGATACATCTGATTTGCAACACGTAGAGGAAGCTGCTAAACGTGTGTTTGACAAATATGGCAAAATAGATATTCTTATCAATAATGCAGGTATCACAAACGATAGTACATTCAAAAAAATGACTGCTGAGAAATGGCAATCTGTTATTGATGTGAACTTGACAGGTGTATTCTATGTTACAAAAGCTGTTTCTCCTTATATGTTGGAGGCTGGTTATGGTCGTATCATTAACACTTCATCTGTTGTTGCATTGTATGGTAACTTTGGCCAAGCAAACTATGTTGCTACAAAAGCTGGTTTGATTGGTATGACAAAAACATTGGCAAGAGAATTCGGTCGTAAAGGCGTTACAGTAAATGCTGTTGCTCCTGGATTTATTATGACAGATATGGTTGCTAAAATGCCAGAGGAAGTTCTTAAAGGTATGGAAGCAAAAGTTCCAGTTAATCGTTTGGGACAACCAGAAGAAATTGCAAGTGCATACTTGTTCTTAGCATCTGATGAGGCTGCATATATCAGTGGTGCAGTTTTGAGTGTTGATGGTGGTATTACAATTTAATTTAAAGATATGAATTTTTCACTAAATAAAACAGAGCAACTTTTCTTGCAAATGATTAGAGAGTTTGCTGAAAAGGAAGTTAAGCCTCTTGCTGCAGAAGTTGATGAGCAAGAAAGATTTCCAATCGAAACCGTAGAGAAAATGGCTAAATTGGGTATCTTTGGTATCCCTATGCCAAAACAATATGGCGGTGCAGGTGGTTCAAACCTAATGTATTCTATGGCAGTTGAAGAACTTTCAAAAGTTTGTGCTACAACTGGTGTAATTGTATCTGCTCACACTTCATTGTGTGCTGCTCCTATTTTGCATTTTGGTACAGAAGAGCAAAAAGCTAAATACCTTCCTAAACTTTGTTCAGGAGAGTGGTTAGGTGCTTTTGGTTTGACTGAGCCTAATGCTGGTACAGACGCTTCTGCACAACAAACTACTGCTGTTGAGTGTGAAGGTGGTTACAGACTTAATGGTTCAAAAATATTTATTACAAACGCTGGATATGCTCACGTATATGTTGTGTTTGCAATGACAGACAAGAGCCAAGGCACACGTGGTATCACTGCGTTTATCGTAGAGAAAGATACTCCCGGATTTTCTATCGGTAAGAAAGAAAAGAAAATGGGTATCAGAGGTTCTGCTACTTGCGAATTGATATTCGAAGATTGTGTTATTCCAAAAGAAAACCTATTGAGCAAAGTTGGCGGTGGTTTCAAAGTTGCAATGAATACTTTGGACGGAGGTCGTATTGGTATTGCATCACAAGCATTGGGTATTGCCCAAGGAGCTTTGGACGAAACTGTAAAATATGTTAAAGAACGTAAACAATTTGGTCGTCCACTTGCTGCATTCCAAAATACAGCTTTCCAATTAGCTGATTTGGAGGTTAAAGTAGAGGCTTCAAGAATGTTGGTACGTGCTGCTGCTACTTGCGAGGACAATGGCGAGCCATATACAGTTCCTGCTGCGAGAGCTAAACTATTTGCTGCCGAAACAGCTATGGAGGTTACTACAAAAGCTGTTCAATTACACGGTGGATATGGTTATACACGTGAATACCCTATTGAGCGTATGATGCGTGACGCAAAAATCACAGAAATTTACGAAGGTACTTCAGAGGTTCAGAGATTAGTTATTTCTGGCAATTTATTGAAGTAGTATTAATATTTAACTTTTTTACAAATATGAAAATAGTTGTTTGTATAAAACAAGTTCCAGATACTAACGAGATTAAACTTAATCCAGAAACTGGTACATTGATTAGAGATGGAGTACCAAGCATTATCAACCCAGACGATAAAGGTGGTTTGGAAATGGCTCTCCAACTAAAAGATAAATTTGGTGCAGAGGTTACAGTAATTACAATGGGTCCTCCACAAGCTGATTTGGCTTTGCGTGAGGCTTTGGCAATGGGTGCTGACAAAGCTATTTTGCTAACAGACCGCAAATTTGCTGGTGCTGATACTCTTGCAACATCTAACGCTTTGGCAGGTGCTTTGCGTAGTCTTGAATATGATTTTATTATTACAGGTCGTCAAGCTATCGACGGTGATACTGCACAAGTAGGTCCACAGATTGCTGAATTGTTGGATTTACCACAAGTTACTTACGTTGAGAACGTAGAGATTAACGGTAAAGAACTTCGTATCAAAAAAGCAACAGAAGATGGTTACCAAATTGTTACAGCTCCAATGCCTTCACTTTTGACTGTACTTGCTTCGGCTAACCAAGCACGTTATATGTCTGTTGGTGGTATCGTAGATGCTTTTGACAAAGAAGTAACTATTTGGGGTGTTGATAATATCACTGTTAATGAAGCTACTTTGGGTTTGAAAGGTTCTCCAACTCGTGTTGCTAAATCATTTACAAAAGGTTTGAAATCTGCTGGCGAGATGTATGAAGTTGATACAGAAGAGGCAGTAGGTATCATTGTAAGTAAACTTAAAGAGAAATTTATAATCTAAGAATAGCTATGGATATTAATCAATATAAAGATATTTATGTTTTCGCAGAACAAAGAAACGGAAACATTCAGAGTGTTGTTTTTGAATTAGTTTCAAAATCACGTGAGTTGGCTGACACTCTTGGTCAAAAAGTAGTAGCTGTTCTTTTGGGACACAATATTGAGTCTAAGGCAGCTGAATTAATTGGCTATGGTGCTGACAAAGTGTTGTATGTTAATGACAAAGATTTGGAGCAATATACAACAGAACCTTATTCACAAGCAATATTTGCAATAGTAGAAAAATACAAACCATCTGTTTTGATGTTGGGTGCTACTACTATTGGTCGTGATTTAGGCCCTCGTATGTCTGCTCGTTTGACAACAGGTCTTACTGCTGACTGTACAAAACTTGAAGTGTCAGAAGATGGCCATTTGATGATGACACGTCCTGCATTTGGTGGTAACCTTATGGCTACTATTATGTGTAAAGAACACCGTCCACAAATGTCAACTGTTCGCCCAGGCGTTATGCCTCGCAACGAATTTGATGCAAACCGTAAAGGTGAAGTTGAAATTGTTGAAGTTGATTTTAACCGTTCAAAATTTGCTGTAAAAGTAGTAGAGTGTGTTTGCGAACAAAAACAAGGTATTGATATCACTGAGGCTAAGGTTTTGGTTTCTGGTGGTCGTGGAGTTGGCACACAAGAGGGTATGAAAGCTCTTAGCGAGTTGGCTGACGTACTTGATGCACAAGTTTCTGCATCACGTGCAGTTGTTGATGCTGGTATTGTTCCTCACGACAGACAAGTAGGTCAAACTGGTAAAACAGTTCGTCCAGACCTTTACATTGCTGCTGGTATCTCTGGTGCAATTCAGCACTTGGCAGGTATGGAAGACAGTGAGTTTATTATTGCTATCAACAAGGACAAAACTGCTCCTATTTTCAAAGTTGCAGACCTTGGTATTGTTGGTGATGGTACTCTTATTATGAAGCGTTTGGCAGAAAGACTACGCAGTGAAATAAAAAAATAACAGTATTTTTCTATAAAATACTTACTAAACACAAAAAGCAAGGAAGATTCCTTGCTTTTTTGTTTTAGTACTGTCCGCTAAAAACGAAACTCGCCTATCTTGTCTATTTCGC